>DATFGT010000130.1:0-15865 GCA_035249175.1 Rhodanobacteraceae bacterium | reverse complement strand
CGTGCCCGGCCCGACCACCAGCGTCGGGCCCGCCCGATGTGTATCGGGTCCGCACAGCAACCGCGCATCCGGATGCTGCGCGTTGGCGAGCGCGTACCCCAGCGCCTCGAAATCGTTGAGTACGATCAGCTCGTCGAAGCCCAACGCGCCGCGCAGGCGCGACAGGCTGATCGGCCATGCGAGGTTGTCGTGCATCACGTCGTCGCCCACCACGTGTCCGGCGCAGGCGAACACGCAGCCACGCACCGATCCGGCCGCTTCGGCCTGGATGAACGCCTGCAGCAAACCGCCGAGCGTCGGATGCTCGCTGCAAGCAAACTTGTGATAGGCGAGCACTTCGACGCCATGAGCGTGGGCACCCGAAGCCCGCACCAGCGCAATGCGCGCATGCGTGCCGCCCACGTCGGCCGCCAGAAATGGCTGCGCCGAATCATGCATCGGCCGACCCGGTTGATGGACCATTGCGTCCATGACGCCCCACGCAAGGTGAACACCTGCAAGTTTGGTCAGCTATGACACCGGTGTCAATTTGCGCTGCACCAAACGCATAGAGCCGCATGCAGGCCACCGTGATTGCCCTGTCTTACATGGATATTTTGCGATGCCCAACGCCGAACTCGCACGGCGTTTGTGCTGCGCTACAGCAATTCCGGCGACAACTTGCTGTTGCGTCGAAGGGTCCGAATTGTCCATCGCGTCAAACGCATCGCGCCGCTCCGACGCGTCACCCGCGCAGCCGTCGCTGACCTTGGGGACCGGAAACGAAAATTACCAAAACCGTGCTCATTCCCGCGAAGAGGGATTGCGATTGCGCCATTGCAAACGCGAACGCCGAAGGCGGCGCGTAGCGCGAGCGCCATGGATGGCGCGAGTATTCCGGGGTGACGATCGATCCAAGGCTTCTAATGCCGCGTGCGCTTGCCGCTGGCGGGATTCATCTCGACGCTCACAGCAAACGTGCGTTGTTCGCCGGGCTGCATCGCACCGACGCCCACCAGACGCCGCGCAATTTCCTCGCCGCGCTCGTTGCGGATCGTCAGCACCATCGAGTATTCCCACGCGCCGTTGTCGGAGGGATTCCGGAAGCTGCCTTCGACGCGCAGCGGCGTCAGCGTGGCCGGTGCGGCCAGATCACCGGCCGGGCCTCCGTAACGCAGCTTGTGGTTGCACGCTGGACAAACCTGCGAGCTCTCCAGGATCGTCTCGCGGCAGTGCGGGCAAGTGCGCGTGGCGCCCCCCGCACCCGCGTGCGGAGCGGTCATTGTTTCTGGCCGTTGCCGTTGCCGTGCCCGTTGCTCTTTTGCGTGTCCGACGAGCCGCCCTTGCCGTCGTCCCAGCCGAACTCGGCCTGGCCGCGCATGCGCGAACCCTTGGCGACGCTGAAAGTGGTGGACTTCACGTCACCGGTCAGCGCCCCGGTCTGCATCAGTTCGACGTGGGCCGCGGTTTCGATATTGCCGGTCAGCTCGCCCGCGATGGTGACGCGTTCGGCGCGCACACTGCCGTTGACCTTGGCGCCGTGCTCGATGGTGAGGTCGCCGCGCACGTTGATGTCGCCCTTGAAGCGGCCCGCGATGCGCACGTGACCGGCGCCCTCGATCTTGCCCTCGATCACCAGATCGGGCGCGATGTGCGATTCGGAACCCGACTTCCCGTGCGCAGGGGCGGGTTCGGCGCTGAACGCCGGCGCCTTCGCTGCGGGCGTGGGTTGTTCAAGCGGGTCGGGTATGTCGAAGCGCGCCACGTCGGGCGGATTTGGCAGTGAAGACGAAGGGGATTTGGCGGGTTCTTTCCACAGGGCCATGACAGCGCTCCGGTTGGGTCAGGGGAGGGTCGAGCGTACCGCCAAATCGGCCGCATGGGAATGGAAAAATGAACAGAAAAGCGTGTCGGCACGCGGAATTGTGCGGTGCTTCTCCGGTAGTACCTGAGCAGGAAGTGATGCACCTCCGCACATCACCCACCTCCCTCGTCATTCCGGGGCCGCCTGCGCTGTTTGCGGGCGGAACTGGAATCCAGCTTTCGTTCTGCAGGATTGAAGAGCACTGAATTGACTCGCGCCATCCATAGCGCTCGCGCTACGCGCCGCCTTCGGCGCTCAAGTTTGCAATCCTGCAAACGCAGTCGGGTGACCGCAACATGGCGCCGGCACGGCCCCCGGAATGACGAGGAAGGAATGTTGGCTCCCGGCTCGATGCGGATCGCGGAAGCAGTCCCGACATGGCGTTTGTCGCATCCTCGCCATTCATCGGAGACTGCCGATGCCGCTGGGCTGTAACGAGAAGGCGCACCTTGCACTTTTCGCGCGAACGAGCCGATGGGGCGCGGTGCCGCAGCAATCCGCCCATGAGCGGTCCGAGCGGCTATTCTCCTGACACCGCAGCAGGGGAGGCGGAAATGCGGAATCTTGAATGGTCGATCGCGGCTGCGTGCTTTTCGGTGGCACTCGCGTTGGCGGGATGCCAGTCGCAGACCAGTGACGCCACGTCGCGCGAACAGGCGAGGCAGGCGCCCCGCGCGACGTCATTGTCCGTAGTGGAGCACGTCGCAGCGGTTCGCGCCGGTGCGCTGCTGGGAAACCAGAAGGCAGTCGCGCAGAATGTGCAAGGCATGACCAAGGATATTTTGCACGATGCCCGCATCCCGGACCCGGCACGTCCCATCGATCATGAGGCGGCCCGCGCAGCAATACGACCTTTGACCGGCGTGCGCTCGGTCGCCTGGATGGACCATAACAATCTGCTCGTGATGGTGGGAGGGGCCGTCTATCGCAACATGGCCATGATCGATCGGGTGTGTGATGCACTCGATCCGCTGGGCGATACCTTGGCCGTCGTGGTTAACGTGCAGGACGTGACCGCCACGACTTCCGAGGGCGCAGACGCCGTTTCCCGCAACTGCCAGTTGCCGGAAGGGCAGCGTGCGTTCTTGCAGCCTAAACGCCAGATCGAGGCGCTCGATCCGGCTGCGCGGCGGGCGTTCGAGGCGCAGCAGGGTTCATCGACGCACTGAATTGCTGCGCATTGTCGATTTCCGCGTTGCTCGCTCGTCGCCATGACGGGAGCGCGACGCTGCAGGTATTTGCCGGCCGCGGCTCCGCTCATCCACGAGGAGACACGACGATGCGATTCCTTTCCCTGGTTCGATTCAATGAAAGCGGCGGCAAGAAGCCCGACCAGAGACTTGTCGACGATATGACGCAATTGATCACCGAAATGACCGCGGACGGCACTTTGCTGGATACCGCCGGGTTGCGGCCGACCTCCGAAGGCAAACGCGTGCGCTTGTCCTATGGCAAGCAGTCGGTTTCAGACGGTCCGTTCACCGAATCCAAGGAAGTGATCGGCGGTTACGCGTTGCTCAAGGCCGACTCGATGAAGCACGCATTGCAACTGACCAAGTGTTTTCTGGACGTGCACGGCGACGAGTGGGACGTGGAATGCGAGCTGCGGCAGATCGTTCCGGCGTGCGGGTAGCGGGAGCGTCCCGATGACTCCCACTATCACGGCGTTCGAACGATCGCCCGACCGCGGCCAGGGACTGGCGCGGGACATGCGCGTGCGCTGGGCGCTCGAAGAAGCGGGTCAGCCCTACGACGTCCGCCTTGTTTCCTTCGAGGCAATGAAGCAACCCGCGCATCTTGCGCTGCATCCGTTCGGGCAGATTCCGACCTATGAGGAGGGCGATCTCGCCCTGTTCGAGTCGGGCGCGATCGTGTTCCATATCGCGGAGCAGCACGCCGGCTTGTTGCCGGACGATGCGAATGCGCGTGCGCGCGCGATCACCTGGATGTTTGCCGCACTCAACACGGTGGAACCGCCGATCCTGGAACTCGTGACCGTCAGGATCCTGGAGGGCGACAAGCCTTGGGCCGGGGAGCGTCTGCCGCTCGTCAAAGATCGCATCCGCCAGCGGCTGCAACAACTTTCCGCGCGCCTGGGCGATGCCGACTGGCTCGACGGCGCATTCTCCGCCGGTGATTTGATGATGGTGCACGCGCTGCTTCGGCTGAAACCATCGGGCATGCTGGACGAGTTTCCGACGCTGGCCGCGTATGTGGCGCGCGGTGAAGCCCGGCCCGCGTACAGGCGGGCTTTCGATGCGCAATTGACGGTTTTCAAGGCCACGTTCTCCCCCGGAGAAAAATGATTTTACTTGTCGTCCCGACGATTTCCGGGATGACGAGCAAGAGCGGAGGCGGATGCCGAGATGCCGGGCAGAGGCTTGTGCCGTTTGATTCGTCATTCCGGACGCCGCATAGCGGCGATCCGGAATCCATTTTGACCTTGCGCAACGAAAATCAACATGGATAAACTCGCCACATCCATGTGGCTCGCCCTGCGGGCCATCGGCTTCGCCGATGTTCGCTACGGCATTCCTGCCTCCGCAGTCGGATTCCGGCCTTCGGCCGGCCCCGGAATGACGATTTAAAAGAACACCACACTAGTCCGCGGCTTTTTTCACCAGCCCGCGAATGCGTTTTTCTTCGGCGGCGGTCAGCTTCGTCAGCGCGAAGGATGTCGCCCACATCGCGCCGTCGTCCAGCTTGGCGGCATCATTGAAACCGAGGGTCAGGTAGCGATCCTTGAACTTGGATGCGGGCTTGAAGAAGACGACGACTTTTTCGTCTGCGTTGGCGTAGGCGGGCATTCCGTACCAGGTTTTGGGCAACAGCGCCGGCGCGGCGGCCCTGATGAGCTTGTGCAACCGTTCGGAGATCGCCCGATCGGATTCCGGCATCCTGGCGATGGCCGACAGCACGTCCTTCTCGCCATCCGTGCCGCGTTTCGCGTTTTTCAATTCGCGCGCGCGTTCTTTCATGGCAGCGCGTTCGTCGGCCGTGAATCCCGCGGATGACTTGCCGGTCTTGGGGGTCTTCTTGTCAGCCATGGCTGGTTTCCTGCATTTGATGGGTCAGTGGCCTCGATTGTGCCTGTGTCGTCGTTCAATCGCGATCCGGTGCACCCAAGGGGAACAGCGGCCGATAGGGTCGGCCGCCTTCGACGCAGCGCGCGAAGGAGGGCCGTTGCAGCAAACGCGCACGATAGGCGTGCACGTTGAGGAATGATTCGCCGATGCGATGCGTCCAGTCGGCGTAGAACAGCGCCGGCGCGGCCGCGCAATCGGCGAGGCTGAAGCTGCCGCCGGCGGCCCATTTGCGCCCTGCCATGTAGCCGTCCAGCCATGCGTAGGCAGTGTCCAGCGCGAGGCGCGCTTCGTTGACGCCATACGGGTCGCGGTCGGTTTCCGGCCGCAACTGGTTGAACACGACCCTCTGTTGCGGACCGGAAATGTAATTGTCGAAGAAGCGATCCAGCATGCGCACATCCACGGCCTTGTCCGCGTCGACCGGAATCAGCCGCGATGGCCCCGGATGATGGATATCCAGATATTCGATGATGCTGGTGGCCTCCATCACCTGACGCTCGCCGTCCACCAGCAACGGGAATTTCCGGATCGGCCAGCGTTGCGCAAATTCCGCGTAGATGTCGGGATGGTCGGGCGACAGGGTCAGGAATTCGAAAGGGGTGTCGTTTTCGTACAGTGCGGTCAGCGCCTTCTGGGTATAGGACGAAAAGGGGTGGCCATAAAGTTGCATTGCGCGCTCCAGCGGTGGGCTTGCCGGAGCGACGAACGGCCGTGGGCGGAATCGACACCGCATTCCGTTGTCCGGTCGCCGCCGCGGGAACTTCGCGCCTGAATAGCCGCTGCGCGAAGCCTTGCATCGCGGCATCCCCGGCCTTACGTTTTCCACATGGCCAAGGGTTTCGTCAACGATGATGCGGTCCAGGACCAGATCGACGCGACGGTCGCCGACGCGGTGGCGCGTGCGCGCAGCAAACAGCACAAGGGGCCGGGCCTGAGTCATTGCGAAGAATGCGGTGTCGTGATTCCCGCAGCACGGCGCAAGGCCGTGCCGGGCGTGCGGCTATGCGTGAAATGCCAGGCCGAACGCGACCGCGAAGAGGGTGTGTTCAGCGGCTATAACCGGAGGGGCAGCAAGGACAGCCAGCTTCGTTAGGGGACTCCATTTTGCCCATTGCTGTTCATGGCCCGACGAGCTCGCCACGAACGGAACCCAAGAACCCTTTGTTGGTACTGAGCTTGTCGAAGTTGGCGTCCGCGAGGCGTTGAGCTATTTCTCCACGAACGATTTCAATCGTTGCAGCGCCTGATCCCATTGCGCCGCAATCGCGTCCAGCGAGCGGCGGGCATCGTCGATACGTGAGGGTTTCAGCTCCCACAGCCGTTCGCGACCTTGGCGAATGTCGCGCACCAGTCCGGCGCCGGCCAATGTTTCCAGGTGCTTGGTGACGGCCTGGCGGGTGATCGTGGTGCCGGCAGTCAATTGTGCGATCGACAGCGCGCCGCCCGCGCACAACGCGGCGATCAGGCGCAATCGTGTCGGGTCGCCCAACGCGGCGAATACCGGCGCGGCTTTCTGAAGGCTGGTTGGACGCAATTTTGGCATCGCTTGGCGTCAGTGCAGGGCAAGATACTTCTTGATCAGTTTCATCTGGTGCGTCCAGCCACCTTCATTGGCTGCGAAGGCCCTGGCGCGGCGCTCGGGCTGCAGCTTGTCGAAGCCCGATTCGGTGACGGTCAGCAGAATCCCGTCAGCCGCATCGTGCAGCTCGAACACGATCAGCGTCATCGGCTCGTGCGAGTAGTCGACGCTTTTGTCAATGCCGAAAGGGTGCCAGCGGAATGCGATGCGTTGCATCGGTTCGATCCGTTCGACAATCCACTCGAACGACGTGCCCTCGTAAGGCGCCTGCATCGCGGCGACTTCTTCATCGACCCGGGTGGGCGTGATCCTGCCGGTCAGCCGCTCGCCTTCGACAAACGGACCGTCGAAGCGGACGCCGAACCAGATGCCGAACTGTTCCGCTTCGCTGAGCGCGCGCCAGACGCGTTCTCGCGGAGCCTTCAATACAACCTGTTTCTCGATGCGATCGGTATTCGGGTTCATGGGTAGTCCCGATGGATTGAAGTGCAACGTGCCAATTGCATGTTACGCGGGCTCGAACGAAAGCGCAATCGTGTGGTTGCACGGACACAAGGGCGAACTTGTCGAATCCGGGAGTGCTGCTTCGTCGCGGTGGTGGATGTGTTTTCGCTTGCCATTCACCGTATCGCTAAATACCATACCGAGCGGTTTAGTTAGCCTCGAACCCAAGCGGCGGCCACCATGAACGAATCCACCCATGTGATGCACGCGGACGGCACTGCCGTGATCGAGGTGCGCGGGCTCGACAAGACGTACGAAGGCGGCTTCAAGGCGCTGAAGGGCATCGACCTCACGGTGCGACGCGGCGAAATCTTCGCGTTGCTGGGTCCGAACGGCGCCGGCAAGACCACGCTGATCAGCATCATCTGTGGCATCGTCAATCCCGGCAACGGCAGCGTGGCGGTAGACGGCCACGACATCATCCGCGACTGGCGCAGGACCCGCACGATCATCGGGCTGGTGCCGCAGGAATTGAAGACCGATGCGTTCGAGACGGTGTGGAACACGGTGCGTTTCAGCCGGGGTCTGTTCGGCAAGGCGCCGGACGACGCCTATCTCGAGCAGTTGCTGAAGGATTTGTCGCTGTGGGACAAGCGCGACGCGAAGATCCTGATGCTGTCTGGCGGCATGAAGCGTCGGGTGATGATCGCGAAAGCCCTGTCGCACCAGCCGACGGTGTTGTTTCTCGACGAGCCCACCGCGGGCGTGGACGTGGAATTGCGCCGCGACATGTGGGCGATGGTGCGGCGGCTGCGCGAATCGGGCGTCACGATCATCCTGACCACGCACTACATCGAGGAAGCCGAAGACATGGCCGATCGTGTTGGCGTGATCAACAAGGGCGAGCTGATCGTGGTCGAGGAAAAGACCGCGCTGATGCAGAAACTCGGCAAGAAGCAGTTGCGGCTGCAACTGCACGAACCGCTTTCCGGTTTGCCGGAAGCGTTGTCCGCCTATGGGCTGGAACTCAACGGCAAGCGCGACGAGCTCATCTACACCTACGACACGCAAAGCGAGCGCACCGGCATCACCGCGCTGCTGCGCGATCTGGCCGCCGCCGGCATCGGCTTCAAGGACCTGAGTACGCGCCAGGACACGCTGGAGCAGATCTTCGTCGAACTGGTAAAGGAGGACGCATGAACATCCACGGCATCCGCGCGATCTACAAGTTCGAGATGGCGCGCACCGGGCGCACGCTGATGCAGAGCGTGCTGTCGCCGGTGGTATCCACTTCGCTGTACTTCGTGGTGTTTGGCTCGGCGATCGGCTCGCGCATCACCAGCGTCGAAGGCGTCAGCTATGCGGCCTTCATCATCCCGGGCCTCGTAATGCTGTCGCTGCTGATGCAAAGCGTGTCGAACGCCTCGTTCGGCATCTACTTCCCGAAATTCGTGGGTACGATCTACGAGGTGCACTCCGCGCCGTTGTCGTACCTCGAAATCATCACGGGTTACGTGGGCGCGGCCGCGACCAAGGCCATCGTCGTGGGCCTGATCATCCTCGGCACTGCAAGATTGTTCGTGCCGTACTCGATCGCGCATCCGGCGGTGATGGTGTTGTTCCTGGTGGCGACCACGGTGACCTTCAGCCTGTTCGGTTTCATCATCGGAATATGGGCCGACAATTTCGAAAAGCTGCAGGTCGTGCCCTTGATGATCATCACGCCGCTGACCTTCCTCGGCGGCAGTTTCTATTCCATCCACATGCTGCCGCCGTTCTGGCAGAAGGTGACGCTGTTCAATCCGGTGGTGTATTTGATCTCCGGTTTTCGCTGGAGTTTCTACGGGCTCGCCGACGTGAACGTCGGCATCAGCGTGGTCGCGACGCTGGCATTCCTCGCGCTGTGCCTCGCGGGCGTGTGGTGGATCTTCCGGACGGGTTGGCGTTTGAAAGCCTGAGCGTCGCGCGCCGGCGGCGTGAATATGTGTTTCCACATGCGCATTGCGTCACGATCCGATCACGGGATCGGTCAAAATCGGTGACGCGCGTCGGTGTGGGTGACGGTATGGCATCGGTCTTGCTCAAGACGTCTGAAGTCATCCAACTTCCCGTGCCATGTTCCCCCAAACAATGCCAACCGCTGATGCCTCCGCCGCCGAAGGTGCGGCGCGCGGCGTCGTGCGGCGTTCGCATGGTTTGCGCACGCTGGGCATGGCGCTCGGCGGCATCATGGTGGGCACGGTGCTGTACCGGCGCGGCGTGCCCGCATCAGCGTGGGTTCTGCTGGCGGTGTATGCATTGGCATGGCCGCACGTCGCCCGGCTGATCCTGCGCCGCAGTGTCGACTCGGTTGCGCTGGACCAGCGATTTTTCGTGGGCGACGCCGCGATGGGCGGTGTCTGGATCGCGTTGATGCAGTTCGCGCTGTTGCCAAGCGTGCTGCTGGCGACGATGTTTGCGATCACCCTGATCGCGATCGGCGGTCGCTGGCTGCTGCTGCGCGGCATGGCTACGCTGGCGGTGGCGTGCTGCGTCGCCGCAGCGGCAAACGGCCTCGCTTTCGCACCGGCGACCGATACCGTGGAGCTGTTGGCATCGCTGCCGTTGCTCGTGGTATTCCCGATGACGCTGAGCGCCATCTCGCGCGGGCTTGCCCGGCGCGTGCGCGCGCAGAACCGGCAGTTGCGTCGCTTGAGCAGCACCGACAGCCTGAGCGGATTGCTCAACCGCAGCCATTGGGAATCCGCTGTCAACGCCGCCCTCGTCCGCCATTGCTGCGACGATGCCGTGATGCTGCTGATCGACATCGACCAGTTCAAGCGCGTCAACGACCAGCACGGCCATACCGCCGGCGACGAAGTGGTCAGGAGGGTCGGCGCGATCATCCGCGGCAGTTTGCGCGAGGGCGATCTTGCCGGACGCTATGGTGGCGACGAGTTCGGCGTGGTGCTGTGCGGTGTCGACATGCACGCCGCGGCGACGGTGGCGGAACGAATCCGCTCGGCCGCGGCGTGCTCGCTGTTCGAATACGCCAACGGTTTGCGCTGCACCCTGAGCATCGGGCTTGCGCCGGCCCGGCCCGGCATGCGCCACGCCCGCGACTGGGTGAAGGACGCCGATGCCGCGCTGTACCGCGCGAAGCTGGGCGGACGCAACCAGTTCGTGGTGGCCGGCTGACACACCTTTCACCGGGCCGGCGCCATTGGTTCTCCCGGCGCTATTGCATTCGACTGGCCCGAAGCCCGCTGCATTGCCGCAGTGCTACCATCCGCGGCACTTTCCCGGTATGCGCCTGCAGGTGCGCCATGGGTGAGGCTTCGTACGAAGTAATCGGGGAAGTGGCCCGGTTCCGGCTGACCGGCGAGCAGGCGCTGGAAGACGGCGTGCAACAGATCGCCGATGCGATCGTGCGCACCAAGGAATCCGGCATCGACAAGCTGCTGGTCGATATCACCGGGATTACCGGCGTCGAACCCCCGGGCGTGAATGCTCGCCTTTGGCTGATGGGCGAGTGGGCCAGGGCAGGCAGGAGCAGCGTGCGTGCTGCCATTGTCGTGCGGCCGGAATTCATCGAGCCCGATCGCTTCGGAGTCATCGCGGGCATGAACGCGGGTTTCAGCAGCAACGTGTTCGAAACCGAGGCGCAGGCGCTCGACTGGCTGCTCGGGCGACGTGGCAGGCTTCCATCGCGGGAAACGCCGTCGCCGTGACCGACCGACGCCGTCGCGCCGCGCGGCGTGATTTGGGAGCACAATGGCGGTCCCACCCATCCGGAGAACGTCATGCGAACGAACTGTCTCGTCCTGCTTGCGGCGGTGGTGCTGCCGCTCGCGGCCAGTGCGCAATCGAGCGGGCCTGCGTCTGCATCCATGCAGACCGCGAAGGTTCCCGCCTACATCACCAAGGCCATCAACGACCCGGCACGCGCCGCCGACAGGAAGGATGATGCGCGCCGCGAGATCGCGGCGGTCATGACTTTTGCGGGGGTAAAACCCGGCGACAAGGTGCTGGAGCTAGATCCCGGTTCAGGATACTGGACACGCGTGTTCAGCCGGATCGTCGGTCCAGGCGGCCACGTCTATACGGTGTGGCCCGACGAGATGGCGAAGTATTCGGCCAAGAGTTTCGCGAACTGGCAGGGGCTCGTGAAAGGCACTTACAAGAACGTGAGCCTGCTGAAGCAGCCGGCGGCCATGTTGAGCGTCCCACAGAAGGTGGACGTCGTGTTCACCTCGCAGAACTACCATGACTACCACGACCCGTTCATGGGTCCGGTGGACATGAAGAAGTTCGACAGGGAAGTGTTCGACGCGCTGAAGCCGGGCGGTGTCTTCATCGTCATCGACCATGTCGCACCGGCAGGTTCCGGCATCCGTGACACCGATACGCTGCACCGGATTGATCCGGAAGTGGTGAAGCAGGAAGTCGAATCCGCGGGCTTCGTGCTCGATGGCTCCAGCGATGTGCTGATGAACCCCAAGGATCCCCTGGACAGCAAGGTTTTTGATCCCTCGATCCGTGGCCACACCAGCCAGTTCATTTACCGCTTCAAGAAGCCGGCGCAATAAGGACGGCATGCACGACGGGCCGGGCGCCCTCACGATTCGTGTCGTGATCGCCCGGCCCGAGCGCGCCGATTTTTCCTCTGCGGCGGTGGGCGGATGATCGCAAGTGCGCACAACGCTGCCGCGAGCGCGCAGAGTGCGGCGCCTGTCGCGACGGCGCGGAAGCCGGCGATCGTTCCGGTCTGCGTCGCCGCATCGGCCGGGGCGCGAAACAGCAGACCCAGCACCGCCACGGCCAGCAGGCTGGCCATGCGCGCGACGGCGTTGTTGACGCCCGACGCGACGCCGGCTTGGGCAGCGGGCACGGCGCCCATCACGGTCGAAGTCAGCGGCGCCACGGCGATGGTCATGCCCAGGCCGAGCACGGCGATGGCCGGAAACGTGCCGCGCCAGTAGTCGGCGGTGGCGGCACCCATGGCCAGCAATGCCAGGCCGAACGCGGCCAGCGCCGGGCCCACGGTCAACACCAGGCGCGCACCGAAGCGCGTCGCCAATGCGCCCGCTGTCGGAGACAGGGCGCCCATCAGGATCGAAAACGGTAGCAGGCTGGCGCCGGCCGCCGTCGCCGAATAACCGTGTGCGCGAATCAGGTTGAACGGCAGGAAGAACAGCGCACCGCCCAGCGCAAAGTACAGCAGCAACGTCACCAGATTGGCACCGAAGAAGTCGCGCGAACGGAACAGCCCGAGCGGTACCATCGGCGCGCGGCTGCGCGCCTCAACCACCACGAAGAGGGTCAGCGCAACGACGCCGAGCGCCAGCGCGGCGTCGATCATGATGGCATTCGAAGCGCGGTCCGGCCATGCGATCAACGCCCAAGTCAGCAGGGCCAAGCCGATGATGGCAAATGTCGCCCCCGGCCAGTCGAGGCGTTCGGCGGCACCGTTGTGCTGGTTCGGCACGGCACTGTGCGCGAGCATCACGGCGGCGATCGCCAGCGGTACATTGATGAAGAAGATGGCGCGCCACGACACGGCGTCGACCAGCCAGCCGCCCAGCACCGGACCGATCGCGGTGGTGATCGCACCCGCCGCGGCCCAGATGCCGATCGCCTTGCCGCGCTCCGCTTCCGGGTACACGGCGGCGATGATGGCCAGACTGCTCGGCACCAGCAGCGCGGCGCCGATGCCTTGCACCGCGCGCGCCGCGATCAGCACGCCGGCGTCCGGCGCCAGGCCGCAGACCACGGAGGCCAGTGTGAACAGCGCGAGGCCCCAGACGAACACCGTGCGCTGGCCGAGGCGGTCGCCCAACACGCCGCCCACCAGCACCAGCGCGCCGAGCATCAACAGGTAGGCGTTGACCACCCATTGCATCGCCGCCAGCCCGGCGGCCATCTCGCGCTGCAGCGTAGGCAAGGCGACGTTGACGACCGAACCGTCGATGAAAGCGATGCTGGAGCCGAGCACGCTGGCCGCCAGCGCGCGCCCCGGATGCGCACGTCGCGGCGGAGCGACGCATGGCCGGCTGCGGATAACGCCTTCGTCGCAAGGGGGACGCTGGACAGCGAGCATCGTGCCACGGTAGCGGGTTCGCGTGGCCGCAACACGTGCCTCCAGGGCGGTTCCAGCGATGCGTTGGTCGATCGTCTGGCCCGGCACTGGCGCGCCAAGCCGGTTGTGACATACTCCCGCCGCCCTGGGGCCTGCGTGTCGCCCGGGCAGGGAGGCCGGGCGTGGTCTTCAACTCGCTGACGTTCATCGCGTTCTTCGCGGTCGTGCTGGCGATCCATTCGCTGCCGCTCGCATGGAAGGTCCGCAAGGTCAACCTGCTGATCGCGAGCTACCTCTTTTATTCCGCATGGAATCCGCCGTTCGTGATCCTGCTGTGGATCTCGACGGTGGTCGATTGGTACGCCGCGCAAGGGTTGGTCAGGGCGCAACGCCCGATGGCGCGCCGGGCCTGGATGCTGCTGTCGGTGATTGCCAACCTCGGCATGCTCGGCTACTTCAAGTACGGCGGGTTCCTGCTGGCGAATTTCACCGCGTTGCTGGCTTCGGTCGGCGTGGTCTATCACGCGCCGGCGCCGGACATCGTGCTGCCGGTGGGCATATCGTTCTACACGTTCGCCACGATGTCGTACACGCTGGATGTGTACCTGCGGCGTGCGTTGCCGGCGCGCAATTTCCTCGATTACGCGCTGTTCGTGACGTTCTTCCCGCACCTCGTCGCCGGTCCGATCATGCGGCCGACCGAACTGGTGCCGCAATTCGAGCAGCCGCGCCGGGCGAACGCCCAGCAACTGTTCTTCGGCCTGGCGTTGATGACCGTCGGGATGTTCAACAAGGTCGTGCTGGCCGATGGCTTTCTCGGGCATGCGGCGGAAACCGTTTACGACAGCGACAAGATTCCCGGCGCGCTGGATGCGTGGATGGGCACGCTGGCCTTCAGCGGCCAGATCTTCTGCGACTTCGCGGGTTACTCAACCATCGCGATCGGGGTGGCGATGTGCCTGGGTTTCGCGATGCCGGACAACTTCCGCTTTCCGTACGCGGCGATCGGATTTTCCGATTTCTGGCGGCGCTGGCACATCACGCTGTCATCGTGGTTGCGCGATTATCTGTACATCCCGCTGGGCGGCAATCGCCACGGCCCGCGTCGCACCTACGCCGCGCTGATGGCCACGATGCTGCTGGGCGGGCTGTGGCACGGGGCCAATTGGACGTTCGTTGCGTGGGGCGGGTTGCACGGCATCTATCTCTCCGTCGAACGCTGGCTGCGCAAGCGCTTCGCGGGATTCCGGCCGAACGTCTGGGCGCTGCTCGCGTTGGGCCTGATCACCTACGCGCTGGTCAACGTGACCTGGGTGTTCTTCCGCGCCAAGACCTTCTCCCGAGCGTGGACGGTGTTGCGTGGGATGTTCGGTGGCAACGCCAGTCCGGTGCCGCTGCTCGGCACCGAATCGCTGGTCGTGGTTGCGGCGATCATCGCAGGATTGGTGGTGACGCACTGGCTGATGCGCAACCGCACCCTGGAATCGGTGCTGGCGCGCGCGCCGGCGACGATGCTGTCGTGTACCTGGGCTGTCATGGCGTTCGCGATCATTGCGACACAAGGCAATGGCAATGCATTTATTTATTTTCAGTTCTAAAGAAATAGGCGGGCGCCGCGTATTCAAGGGCGTCATGCCTCCACAACCCCCAAAACCGTCGCTTCGCAACGGTTTCCGCTCCCTTGACTCAAGGGGCTGAAGCTCGGAGCCCATCGCCATGAGTCAGGACAGGATATTCCCTGAATCGGCCGGTTCGGAACTGGTTGTCGAGCGCTCGGCGAGCGCCGAGGCACGGATCGCGTTGCGTCCGGGCCTGCGCCAGACGGCTGCCGATCGCCCGGGCCAGGCGCAACCGGTGCCCGAGCGCGACATTCCCGATCGGCGTTGGGGCGCGATCTTGCTGGCGGCATTGGTGATGACGTTGTTGATGTTGGGCGCGTGGGAGTGGCATTGGCGCAGCTTCGGCGTGGAACCCAGCATCACCAACAGCGATGCGCTGTGGGCGACCCAGCGCCGCCGCATCGATCATGGCGAAGGCAATGGCGCGACTGTGCTGATCGGTTCGTCGCGCATGTTGTTCGACCTGCAGCTCCCGGTGTGGCAGAAACTTTCTGGCAAGCGGCCGATCCAGCTCGCGCTGGAAGGCACCTCGCCGATGTTTGCGCTGGAGGATCTGGCGGACGATCCGGATTTCCGCAACGGCCGGCTGCTGGTCGGCGTGGCGCCGGATATCTTCTTCAGCGGGTTCGCCTATCGCGGTGATGTGCTGAAGTACACCCGCAAGCAGTCGCCCTCGCAACGCGTGGGTCAGTGGCTGTCCATGCACTTCGTCGAACCGATTCTGGCCTTCGACGACCCTGATTACGCGTTGCCCACCGTGCTCGAGCGGCAGGATTGGTGGCCGGTGCGGCCCGGCCTGCACCCACGCAAGGACGTGCGCAAGCTGATGGTGGTGACGGCGCCGGACCGCGCCAGTCATATCTGGGACAAGCTCGAAAAAGATCCGGCCTATGCGGCGCTGGCACGGAGCATCTGGGCGCAACACTTTGCACTCGGTCCCGGCATGCCGACGTTGCAGGAGTTGCACAAGGGCGCCGACGAGCAGATCGAACGCGCCGCGAAAGCGGTTGCCAAGTTGCGCAAGCGCAACGTGGAAGTGATCTTCGTGCGCACGCCGAGCGCCGGCGGTTATCTGGCCTTCGAGGACAAGGTCTTTCCGCGCACGAAGACATGGGACGTGCTGCTGGCGAAGACTGGCGCGCCCGGCGTGCACTTCCAGGATCATCCGGAGTTGCAGGGCCTCTGGCTGCCCGAGTGGTCGCACCTGGCCACGCGCGATGCGGTGCGTTTCACCGA
>DATFGT010000129.1:0-2401 GCA_035249175.1 Rhodanobacteraceae bacterium | reverse complement strand
GGAGGGTCTGGCATCCGGGCGTCGCTTCAATATCGCCGTGGCGTTCGAGCGTGCGGAGCGCGGCGGACGCGCCATTGCCCAGTCGAGCTTCCACCATTTCACCGATTACAACTGGGACTCGACGGCCGGTTGCCCTTCATTCGTGAGCGAACCCGCTGGCGATTCGATCGCACGATTTCCGGAAGCACTGCGTTCAACGCAGCAATATGTTTGCAACGTCGCGTTTTGGCTGGCCGGGTGAGCCATCAACCAGTACCGCTGCTCCATTGATCGCGAGCCACCGAGGCTCGAACCCGCAGTGATGCAGTGGGGGAAGCACTGCGGTGACTGTCCCGCGCCTACCGGGCGACGAAACGGCCGCACAGGATGCAGGTGCAGGGAAGACGCCGCGCTGCACCGTGTCCCGCAGCAAACCGAGAGGCAGACATGAACATCATCGTTTTGGGCGGCAGTGGCCTGGTCGGACGCAACGCCGTCGCAAGATTGCGCGCGGAGGGGCATCAGGTATCGGCCGCGTCCCGCAGGACCGGCGTCGACGTCGTCACCGGACAAGGATTGGCGCAAAGCCTGGCCGGCGCGGATGTCGTCGTCGACGTTACCAATTCACCCGAGTTCGAGGGCATCGCAGCCTTCGAATTCTTCAAGGCAGCGATTTTCAATATTCTCAATGCCGAGAAACGCGCGGGCGTAAAACACCATGTGTCGCTTTCGGTGGTCGGAACCGGACACCTGGACGATAGCCCCTACCTGCGCGGAAAGGCCTTGCAGGAACGCCTGATCGCGGCGTCCGGCATTCCGTTCACCATCGTGCACGCGACCCAGTTTTTCGAGTTCCTCCGCGACATCATCACCAGCGCCGTCGTCGGCCAGAGCATTCGCTTGTCGCCCGCGTACATCGAACCGGTGGCTTCGGATGACGTCGCGGCGACCATCGCGCGGGTCGCCGCCGGCGCGCCCGTCAATGGCTCGATCGAGATCGCGGGTCCCGAGCGCGAGCGCATGTCCGAGCTCATCCAGCGCAACGTCACCGACATGGAAGCACCCTACGACGTGCGTACCGATCCCGGCGCGCCGTATTTCGGCGCCGTCGTCAGCGAATCCGTATTGCTTCCGGAAGCAACCGCCGAGCGCGGCAAACGCGGGTATCTCGAGTGGCTCGCACAGTCGGAGTATGCAAGGGCCGATTGGTAGCAGCAAAGAATCGTCGTCATTCCGTGGCCCGCGCTGCCTGCGGGCGTAACCCGACTGCACTTGCAGGGACTGCAAACGCGGACGCCGCAGGCGGCCCGGAGGGCGAGCGCCAAGGATGGCGCGAGTCTATCTATCTTGATCTTTGCCCAACGGCAACATGGATTCCGGGTTCACCTGCGATGAAGCCGCAGGTGCCCCGGAATGACGAGATGAAGGGGCTTGCCGACATATGGCGCGAATCAGCCCCTTCCTTGGCTGGACCCCGCACATGACCAATGACATGTCCTCTTTGCATCATTCGGTTGAGCCGGGCAGATCCGCCACGGACCGAAGGGCCTCCGCAGCCGCGTGGATTGCCGTGTCGATCGCGGCATCGTTCTTCCTATACGAATTCATGACGCGGATCGAACCCAGTCTCGCCGCGCAGTCGATCGAAAACTTCTATCACCTCTCCGACGCGCGCTTCGGCACCTTGTCGAGCCTGTTCTTCTGGGTTTACGCACCGATGCAGATCGTGGTGGGTTTGTTGCTCGATCGCTACGGCGCGCGGCGCTTCGTCCTGCTCGGTATCGTGTTTTGCGCATGTGGCGTGCTGCTGTTTGCGCTGACCGGCGAAGCCGCGGTCGCCGGTGCTGGACGCCTGATGACGGGCTTCGGGGCATCCCTTGCATTCGTCGCGGCGCTGTGGCTGGTCAATCACTGGTTTCCGCCCACGCGCTTTGCGTTGCTTTCCAGCAGCGTGACGGCGGTGGGCATGCTTGGCACCGCGATCGGTGGCGTGGCGCTGTCGCACCTGATTGCCGCCGACGGCTGGCGAGAGGTGTTCTTCGCCACCTCTGCGGGCGGCATCGTGTTGTTCGTGGTGGCCCTGTTGTTGCTGCGTGAACCTGCTTCCCCCGCCGCGACATCGACGTCCTGTTTCACCATTCACGTGCGACGGAATCTCGGGGCCGTCATCGGCGACGCGCGAACGTGGGTTATCGCGATCATCGGCTTGCTGTACTACGTGCCGATCAATGTGTACGCGGGCCTTTGGGGCACCACTGAGCTGGTCAAGGACCACGACTTTTCGCACGTGACGGCCGAAAGCCTGATCGCGCTGGTCTTCTGGGGACTGACCATAGGCAGCGTTCTTGGTGGATGGCTGTCGGACCGGCTCGGACACCGCAAATACCTGGTGTTCTTCGGCGCCGTGCTCACTGCGCTCGCA
>DATFGT010000128.1:0-5792 GCA_035249175.1 Rhodanobacteraceae bacterium | reverse complement strand
TTCGTACTCCTCGGGAGCAAGGCTGGCGTGATACAGCGGCTCACCGTGATATTCGCCTATTGCTTCGCCGTGCTCTGTTCCGCTGGTGAACATGAGTAGTGCATTGGGCGCGGCGTGCTCGTCGAACATTTGGAACATGCCGCGCTGGTCGATGTGCGTCAGGTGAAAGAAGCTATCCCACGCGATCAGCCCGTCGAATCGCACTCCCAATGAGAGGCCCCGCATGTCAGCGACAAGCCATTTGCCTTGTGGGCATTGCTCGCGGCAGTGGTTGATGAGCGTCGGAGACGTGTCGATGCCGGTGATGACACAACCATGGTCGGACAGATATTTGCCGATCGGGGCGCCGGCGCCGCAACCCAGGTCGAGAACGCGTCGTCCTTCTGGCAAGCCGTCCACAAAGCGATCGAGCCAAGGTTGCTCGTTCCAAGGTACGCGTGAACGATCGGAAATGTACTGGTGAGCGAACCGCTCGTAGAGATCGCTGACTGCGGGAGCGCGGTTGCCGTTCAAAGGCTTCAACCTTTTGCGGAACGATGCCGGTGCGAGGCAGCTCCCGAAGGCGGATTGTCACCCGCCCCACGGAAGCACGCCGTGATCAAGCGTTCCCGTAGAACAACTCGCGGCCGATCAGCATGCGCCGGATTTCGTTGGTGCCGGCGCCGATCTCGTACAGCTTGGCGTCGCGCAGGATGCGGCCGGTGGGGAATTCGTTGATGTAGCCGTTGCCGCCCAGCGACTGGATGGCTTCCAGCGCGACCGCCACGGCGTTGCGCGAGGACAGCAACAGGCACGAGGCCGGATCGATGCGCGACTTCACGCCCGCGTCGAATTGCTGCGCGACCATGTACGCGTATGCGCGCGCCGATTGCAGCGCGGTGTACATGTCGGCGATCTTGGCCTGCATGATTTCAAAGCTGCCGATCGGCGCGTTGAACTGCTTGCGTTCGCGCACATAGGGCAGGGTGACGTCGATGGCCGATTGCATCAATCCGATCGGTCCACCCGACAGCACCAGCCGTTCGGTGTCGAGGCCGCCCATCAGCACGCGCACGCCTTCGTTGACTTCGCCGACGCGGTTTTCATCGGGAATTTCGCAATCCTCGAACACCAGTTCGCAGGTGTTGGAGCCGCGCATGCCAAGCTTGTCGAGTTTCTGCGCGGTGGTGAAACCCTTCATGCCCTTTTCGACGATGAAGGCGGTGATGCAGCGGCTGCCCGCGGTGCGGTCGGCGGTGCGCATGTACACCAGCACGACGTCGGCGTCGGGGCCGTTGGTGATCCACATCTTGTTGCCGTTGGCGATCCACACGTCGCCGCGCTTCTCGGCCTTGCACTTCATCGAACCAACCACGTCGGAGCCCGCGCCGGGTTCGCTCATCGCCAGCGCGCCGACGAATTCGCCCGAGCACAATTGCGGGAGGTACTTCCCGCGCTGCGCCTCGTTGCCGTTGTGGAAGATGTTGTTGACGCAGAGATTCGAGTGCGCGCCGTAGGACAATCCGATCGAACCCGATGCGCGCGAAATTTCTTCCATCGCGACGACGTGCGCGAGGTAGCCCATCCCGCTGCCGCCGTATTCGGTCGGCACCGTGATGCCCAGCAGGCCCATGCCGCCGAGCTTCTTCCACAGGTCGGCCGGAAACAAGTTGTCGCGATCGATCTGGTCGGCACGCGGCGCAATTTCCTTCTCGGCGAAGGCGTGCACGCTTTCGCGCAGCAGGTCGATGTCTTCACCGAGTTGGAATGGTTGCATTCGATTTTCCCTGTGATGTCAATCCGGCAAATGGGCGATCCATTGTGCCGCATTCGCGTCGCTCGCAACTTTACTTCGTTATTCCGGGGCTGCCCGCGTCGCTCGCGGGCAGAACCCGGAATCGGTCATTTGTGGCGCTAAAACCGATTCCGGGTTCACCTCTTCGGGGCGCCCCGGAATGACGACAAAGGGCCGGGATAAGGTTTCCCGGGTCCCGAGTCCTACTGCCCCCGCATCCTGCCGAGGAACCGCGCACCGTCGTTGCCCATCGTCGGAAGCTTGATCTTGCCGATGGCGTTGATGCGTTCCTCGGCCATCCGGTCGGCGGCCTTGTAGGTCGGGATGCCGTCGCGGTCGGCGATCTGGAAGATGCGGCCGACGTTGTAATAGATGCTGCGCATCATGCGCATCGCGCGCTCGCGGTTGTAACCGTCGATTTCGAGCGACACGTTCATCACGCCGCCGGCGTTGACCGCGTAGTCGGGTGCGTACACCACGCCGCGCTTCATCAATTCGTCGCCGATCGCGTCGGTGGAAAGCTGGTTGTTGGCGATGCCGCAGATGATCGGCGCCTTGATGCGGTCGATGGTCTGCTCGTTCACCGTCCCGCCCAGCGCGCACGGGCTGTAGACGTCGCAATCGACGTCGTAGATTTCGTCGATGCCCACGGCTTCGCACCCGAGTTCATCGACGCAGCGCTGCACCGCATCCTTGTTGATGTCGGTGACGAACACCTTGGCGCCCTGTTCGCGCAACAGCTTGATGAACTCGCTGCCCACGTGGCCCGCGCCCTGCACCGCGAAGCGGTACTTGCCGATGTCTTCGTTGCCGTGCTTGTAGTTGAGCGTCGCCATCACGCCCTGCAGCGCACCATACGCGGTGAACGGCGAAGGGTCGCCCGAACCGCCGTGCACCTGGTGCACGCCGGTCACGAATTCGGTTTCGCGGTACACGTATTCCATGTCGTTGACGTCGATGCCGACGTCCTCGGCCGTGATGTAGCGGCCGTGCAACGAATTGATGAAGCGGCCCAGCGCGCGGAACAGCGCCTCGGACTTGTCCTTGGCGGGATCGCCGATGATCACCGCCTTGCCACCGCCGAGATTCAGGCCCGCCACCGCGTTCTTGTAGGTCATGCCGCGCGACAACCGAAGCACGTCGTTCAGCGCTTCCTCGTCGGTCTTGTACGGCCACATGCGCAGGCCGCCCAGCGCGGGGCCCAGCACGGTGTTGTGGATCGCGATGATGGCCTTGAGGCCGGCATCCTTGCTCTGGCAGAACACGACCTGCTCGTGGCCTGTGGTGGCGATGGTTTCGAAAAGCATCGGGGCTTGCTCCAGTTGCGCACGACTCGGCGCGGGTGTCGAAAAGGGGGCGCCGCACGGCGCCGCGGATGGAAAACGAACGCTGGCGGGGCTTCGAAATGGCCCGGTCCAGCGTTCGCAGCCGCCTATTGTAGCTGGCGCGGCATGGGGGTGTGAATGCCAGACAGATCAATCCTTTGCGCGCAGCATCTCGCGTGTATTGCGGAATACGTCGGGCCCCGCGGTTGCGCAGCCCGCCATGCCCTTGCACGATCCGCACTCCCGGCGCCTGGAGCACGCAATGCCCGAGATGAACGCGCACTCCCGTTGCTGCATCGTCGGTGGCGGTCCCGCCGGGATGATGCTGGGGCTGCTGCTGGCGCGCGCCGGCGTGCCGGTGGCGGTGCTGGAAAAACACGGCGACTTCCTGCGCGATTTCCGCGGCGACACGGTGCATCCGTCCACGCTCGCGATCCTCGATGAGATCGGTCTGCGCGATACATTCGAGAAGCTGCCGCAGCGACGCGTCGATCACCTCGCCGGCATCGTCGCGGGACGCGAGCAACAGATCGTCGATTTCCGTGGCCTGAAGCCGTACGACTATCTGGCGTTGGTGCCGCAGTGGGATTTCCTGGACATGCTGGTCGATGCCGGGCGCAAGTTGCCCACGTTCGACTTGCGCATGCGCCATCAGGCGACGGGATTGATCGAGGAGGGTGATCGCACGATCGGTGTGCGGGTCGAGTCGCCGGAAGGCGACTACGCGTTGCGCGCGGATCTCGTGATCGCCTGTGACGGCCGCCGCTCGACCTTGCGCGAAGCCGCGGGCCTCAAGGCGCGCGAATACGGTGCGCCCATGGACGTGTTGTGGTTCCGGATGCCGCGCAGCGAATCCGATCCGCAGGACACGTTCGGCATCGTCGATCGCGGCCACATGATGGTGTTGCTCAATCGGACCGATTATTGGCAAGTGGCGTTCCTGGTGCCCAAGAGCAGCGACGCGGCCTTGCGAGCGCGTTCGGTCGATGCGCTGCGCGAAACCGTGGCGCAACTCGCGCCGTTCCTGGCCGATCGAAGGACAGCGATCGAATCCTGGGACAAGGTCAGCACGCTGTCGGTGCAGGTGGACCGGCTGGAACGCTGGCACAAACCGGGGCTGCTGCTGATGGGCGATGCCGCGCATGCGATGTCGCCGATCGGCGGCGTCGGCATCAATCTCGCGATCCAGGATGCGGTGGCTGCGGCCAACGCGCTCACCCAGCCGTTGCGACAAGGCGGTGCGATCGACGAGTCGCTGCTCGCACAAATCCAGCAGCGCCGCGAATGGCCGGTGAAAGTCGTGCAGCGCGTGCAGATCGCGATGCAGAAACGCCTGATCTCGCGCGTGCTGGAACAGTCCGGCGAACCGCCGCGCGTACCGGCGCTGCTGAGGTTTCTTTTGCACTTCCGGGCCGTGCGGCACATCCCCGCGCGGCTGTTCGGTTACGGCTTGCGGCGGGAACACGTGCACACGCCGGCTTCGCTATCACTGGATGCCGGCCTCCGCCGGCATGAGGTTTCCCGCTGAGCGCCGTTACCGCAGCAGAGGGCCGGAGTCCAAATCCGAATAGCCCCGGCGCACGCGCCGAAATTCCGTGTCCACAAAAAAGCCCGGCGCTTGTGCGCCGGGCTTCGTTTCAGAACCAGCGATCAATGGCCGTGACCGTGATCATGATCATGATCTCGATCGCCACGACGCTTGTCCCAGCCACGGTGACGACCATTGTCGTGGCGTCCGCGCCAATGCGGGTCGTGGTTCCAGTGCGACTGGTGATACACCCAGCGGTTGCCACTGCGCACCCAGCGCGGGCTGTAATAGACGTAGCCCGGGCGTGCGCGGTGCCATACGCCGCCGACCCAGATGTAGCGGCCGTCGTTCCAGTTCCAGTACCCCGGCGCCCACACGTAGCCTGGACGCGGTGCCGGCACCACCTCATAGCGCGGTGGTGGCGGCGGCGTGCCGACGCTGACGCTCAAACTGACCTGCGCGGATGCCGTCGGAGCAAAACCTGCGGTGACGCCCCCTGCAATGGCGAGCGCGGCAAGCAATGCGAGTTTGCGTGTTTGCACAGTGCACCTCCGTCGTGATCGGCCGAAATTTGGCCTCGCTTTGAGGGTAACGCACGACTCCACCCATCGTGGCACTTTTACCGCGCGTTCATTCAGATCGCGTCGGGTTTCGGCGTGGCCACATGGCGCAGCGTGAACAGGCCCCATTCAGCACGGGTTAGAATGCGGGAATGAGCCAAACTGCCATCGATCTTTCGTCCAGCGAAGCCAGGCCCGACACCACGCCGCTGCGCTTCGTCACCGCCGCCAGCCTGTTCGATGGCCACGACGCGGCGATCAACATCATGCGGCGGATCATCCAGTCGCAAGGCGCGGAGGTGATCCACCTGGGCCACAACCGCTCGGTCGAGGACGTGGTGCGCGCGGCATTGCAGGAGGATGCCGACGCGATCGCCATGTCGTCCTACCAGGGCGGCCACGTCGAGTACTTCAAGTACATGGTCGACATGCTGAAGGAACGCGACGCCGGCCACATCCGCGTGTTCGGCGGCGGTGGCGGCACGATCACGCCCGAGGAGATCCGCGAGCTGCAGGACTACGGCGTCGAGCGCATCTACCACCCCAACGACGGCATGCACATGGGCCTGGTGTCCATGATCGAGGACGTCGTGCGCCGCGCCGAA
>DATFGT010000127.1:0-91989 GCA_035249175.1 Rhodanobacteraceae bacterium | reverse complement strand
AACGCCTGATCCAGATCGCCCTCGTAGCCATAGACCTCGGCCACCAGGCCCGATCCGTTCTTGCCGTCCCAATGAATCAACTCATCCAGTGCCGAACGTGCTTGCGCCTTGTCACCGCGCGCATACCAGATCAAGGCGAGCGCCTGCAGCCGATCCACTTCGTCCGGGTCCGCTTTTGCCGCCGCCAGGGCTTCATCGAATTTGCCTTGTCCCATCAGCGCCAAGGCCAATTGCGAGCCGAAGACATCGGCGCCAGGTTGCAGTTCGAGTGCGCGCCGGGATTCCCTCTCGCTCTCGGCATATTGGCCTGCCGCGCTCAGAAACTGGCCGGTGTAGAAGTGGAAGGAAGCGTTCAGCGGCTCCATGGTCAAGGCCTTGCGCATCATGCCGATGGCTTCTTCCACGCGGCCGAGGGAAGCGGTGACATCGGCAAGTTGGTAGAGCGCTTCCGCATTGGAAGGATCAAGCGCGACCGCTTTCTTCAGTGTCGCTTCTGCGGCGGCATAGTTGAAGTCGGACCATGCCTGATTGATGCCGAGGGCTCCCAGCGCGAGCGCCGAGCGCGGTGCAAGTTCGACGGCCATGTGCGCATGGGCGCGGGCACTGGCACTGGCGATCTTGCGTTCGTCTGTATTGGCTTCCCAATCGTTGAACCATTGCTCGGCGATCGCCAGGCGGGCATAGGCCAGCGCGTAATCGGGATCCAGTTCGATGGCGCGCTGGTAATACTGTTCCGCCTTGACGTAGTCCGGGCGGGTGCGGCGCTCGGCGTAATAGCGCCCTTGCAGCATGGCGTCGTACGCAGCCAGGTTGCCACTGGGCGGTTTGTCGGTCGCCTCGATGGATTGCCCGAAGACGCCGGCCTTCAGCGCACTCGCCACCGAGGTGGCGATGTCGCTCTGTACCGCAAATACATCCTTGAGTTGCCGCTCGTACGTCTGCGACCAGATCTGGCTGCCATCGGAGGCCTTGATCAGCGATGCCACGATGCGCACCTGGTCCCCTTGTCTGCGCACGGTGCCTTCGAGCACGGTCGCCACGCCGAGCTTGGCACCGATCCCCGCACTGTCGTTCTGCGCGTCGCCGCGAAACTGGAACGAGGAGTTGCGGCCGATCACCTTGAGGTCATGCACCTGTCCCAGCGCGGAAATCATCTCCTCCGACAGCCCGTCGGAAAAGTACTGCTGGTTCTTGTCGGTGCTCTCGTTGACCAGCGGCAGCACGGCCACGGATTTCCGTGGAATATTCGCACCGCTCGCGGCCGCGTCACCCGACAAGCCTGCGCCCTTGCGCCACACGAAGGTGTTGGTCAAGAGCAGCACCACCGCAAGCGCCAGCACCGCGATGATCCACTTGTCCAGCTTGCGGCCGGTGGAATGCGCGACCGAATCGCCAGGCGCTATTTCAGACTCGCGCATCAATCCCTGCGGTGTGAACTCGTAGAACCACGCGAACGTGGCCCAAAACGGAAATCCGATGACCGCCGCGGCCAGGAACCAGCGCGTCGTGACATCCGGCAATCCGATGGCCGGGGTCAGCTGCGCGATGCCCTGCGCCAATGCCCAGGAAGCGCCGATGTACAGCACTCCCGCGCGCAGCACGTTGCGGCGCTTGAGCTCGCTGAAAAACGCCCCCGCCTTCAAGCGATCGCCCCTGGTTGGATGCGTGGACCCGCAGTGGGGCGGAGTGTACTCGCGCAGCAGCCCATGCGAGCCGGTGGCAACCGGCTGCGGGCACCTACAGGACTTTTGCGACCATCCGGCGCAGTGCCATCGCCGACGTCGAGACTCGCCGCTGATCATCGGTCCCCAAAACAGACAGTCGCGAATGACTCCTTGGGGTCGGTTTGAGCCGGTCGACGCTTGATAGAAGTCACGGCTCAAAGCAACGAGCGGACTCGCCACTACTCGGTTCCAGCGCCGCTGTTCAGTGTCACATCCGGTTATTCGGGCCAAGCAAGGCGTGTGGAGTAGCGCAGGGGCCCAAACCTGCAATCGTCAGCCCATGGGCCTGCTTCCTCCGGAGTCGATAACCCAACACCGAGGCCGGTCGGATGTCGAAACCTGGCCATGAACGCCACGTCTTCAATCGTCGGGAAATGCCGTGCGATCGCGACAGCTTGCTGCCTAATAGCGAGGGGCAGGCTATCGTCGCGGGCAAGCTCGATCAGAAAGCCTCCCGCCCACAACATCGCCCGTGTCCTTTCAACTGGTATGGTCATGAGGAACTCCCGCTGCTCGAGCGGGATAGTGTCCTTCGCGATCGTCTCGCAAAACGAGAATTACACTGTCACTTTCTGGGCGATTGCGTCAGCGCGCAATCCGAAAATCGATCATGCCGTCTTATGCCACGTCGGTCCTATGTGTTTGGCCCGGTGTGCGTATACTTTTTGAAGCAAAAAAGTTCGATTTGGCCAAACTATGCTTTCGAGACACGGCCAATCTATGGTTTTCTGCACACTGTTTTAGGTCAGAACAGCATCAGAAAACGTATGCAAGTCGATGCCATCGGAGCCATCCGCCGGACCCCAGACCTCGCGGCAGGAACGACCGATCAGCTCGTCGCGATTCAAGCAAAGCAGGTCTCGAGCGCGGCATTCACCCGAACAATCGGTACCCCGGGCTCGTCAACGCCACGATCATGTTGGGATGGACGCTGACTTTGAAACTTAGCAGTACCAACCCATCCGGATTTGCCCAACTCACAGCGTTCCCCACTTACTGGACTCGACAAGCCACCTCCTCTCAGACCGGAACACAGTCAGCGGTCCGAAACCGCTGAATGTCGGTTGACGGGGAAATGGGCTTACCCATACCGGTCATCAGCGTCCGGCACGTTTGGGTCGTGTTGCGACCTGATCGGCCTGGCCGCTCCGCGGCCAGGAGCGGGCATATGCAGATTGCTCGCGTGCGTCTGCTTGCGAGTTTTGCCCCTCGATTTATTTCTCCGGTACTACGGGCATGAAGTTCAGGAAGTGTGTGTTGACCCCCGGACCTGTGTAACCAAGGGGTCATAGCGCGGTCGTGAGTGTGCAACATTGGAATGCGACGATGTGCCCGAGCCCAACAGGACCTTGGATATGCACATCGTCTTCGTCACTGAAACCTGGCCGCCGCAGGTCAACGGCGTCGCACTCACGGTGAGGGCGCTGGCCCTCGGGTTGGCCGCCCGCGGGCACCGAGTGGAAGTGGTTCGCCCCGGGCCGGATGAAAACGACGGAGAGGTGGAAGTGCTCTCGGCACGCGGTGTGCCCTTGCCGCGCTATCCGGGGCTGCAGGTGGGCATCCCCCAAGGCGGCGAGTTTCGCAAGCGTTGGCGCGCACGGCGCCCCGACGCGGTCTACGTCGCAACAGAGGGTTTGCTGGGCGTCTCCGCGATGCACGTGGCGAATGCCATGGACATCCCGGTCGTGACCGGGTTTCATACACGATTCCATGATTACGCCGCGCATTATGGTCTCAGATTGCTGGCTCCCCTTGTGCGTTCGCGGCTGCTTCAGTTTCACCGACGCGCACAGCTGACACTGGTTTCTACCCGTGCGCTGGTCGAGGAGCTGACCGAAGCCGACATCCCGCATGTGCGCAAGCTGCGCCGTGGCGTGGACACCGATTTGTTTACACCGGATCGCAGGGACCCTGCCTTGCGCAAAAGCTGGGGCGTATCCGGCGATATACCGGTGATGCTGTGCGTAGGCAGGCTCGCGGCCGAGAAAGGCCTTGGTTTGGCGTTGCAAGCATACCGGGCCTTGCAGGCGCGGATTCCGGCCGCGCGCATGGTGATGGTCGGCGAGGGGCCGCAGCATGGCGCGCTCGCCGACGCCTATCCGGACGTCATCTTTGCCGGAACGAAGCATGGTGAGGAATTGGCGTCGCACTACGCCAGCGCCGACGTGTTCCTGTTTCCGAGCCTTACCGAAACCTTCGGCAATGTCGTGCTGGAGGCGATGGCATCGGGGCTGGCGGTGGTCGCATTCGACCACGCCGCGGCGCAAGAACACGTTGCCAACGGCATCTCCGGACTCGTTGTCCCAGCATCGGATGAACGAGGCTTCATCACCTCGGCCTATGAGCTTGGCATGGACGTCGAAACGCGCAGGATGCTCGGTTTCAACGCAAGAATCGTCGCCCAGCAATGTGCACGGGACTTGGTAACGGCCGATTTCGACAAACTGCTGCACGTCCTGGTGCGGGAGCACGGTCATGATCCCATCGGCGCCGCTGCATAGCTGGAGAACGCTGCGGGCATTCGATCCGCGCCTGTGTCGGATTGCCAGCCGCTGGGCCTCCCGGCGCGGGGTCCGAAGCTTCTTCGGCATCATTAGCCGCCTCGGCGATGGCTGGTTTTGGTACGCACTGATGGTCGTGCTGGCCGCGTTCGGCGGAACGCGCGGTATCGTTGCCGCCCTGCAAATGCTGGTAACCGGTTTCGTGGCGTGGTTGGTATATCGCACCCTCAAACTGCACACACGCCGGCTGCGCCCGTTCCGCGCACACTCTGATGTAATCGCCAGGGCAGCAGCGCTGGATGAATTCAGCTTCCCGTCGGGTCACACCTTGCACGCGGTCAGCTTCACCATCGTCGCCGTTGGCTGGTTCCCAGTCCTGACGCTGCCGCTGATCGTGTTCACCGTACTCGTCGCGATTTCCCGGGTGGCACTCGGCCTGCATTATCCGACCGACGTGTTGGCAGGTGCTCTGATCGGCACCGCACTCGGAGCGCTATCGGTGTGGTCTTGTTCGATGCCATTCCTGGCCAGGGCCTGATGGGGCATTACAGCCAGGCACGTCGGGAGACAAACAAGTTCGCGCGCATCACCAAATCCACGTTGCTGATCGGCGGGATGCCCCAAATGAACCCAACGCGCCGATGGCTGTTGGCCGCAGCGCTGCTCGCGATGCCTTGCGGTTGCCGGCAATTGCCAGACTCCGCATCGGTGTCATGCAGCCTGTCGGCCCACGGCGTGGCGCTCGGCACACGCGATGGCATCGACTTCGCGTTCCTCGATCGCGCCAGCCACCGCATCTACGTGGCCCGCGACGGCGGCATCGACGTCTGGAACGCGCGCAGCGGCGCGCCCATCGGCCGCATCCGCGACATTGACGGCACGACCGGCGCGATCAGGATTTTCGACTTGGACTCCTTTGAAGTCATTGGACGCATCCCGAACGCCAATTCTCCCAATGGCATGTTTTTCGATGCCGCGGCGGGAACCGTGGCGGCGGTGAGCGCACGCGACGTGAGGCTGATCGATTCCGCGGCGGGCACGGTGGTTGGGGATGTGTCGCTTGCCGGCAGTCCCCGGGTGCTGTGGTCGCATGGCAACGGCATGCTTTATCTCCGGATCGAGCGCCGGGCCCGCATCGTGCGCGTCAATCTTGGCGCACGCCGGGTCGATGCGCGGTGGCCGTGGGCAGCATGCAAGGGCTCGCGCGACCTGGCATCGCCATAGAACCGTATATTGGAGGATGCAAACGCGGTCGTACCGCGCACTGAGCGGCGATTATGTCGGCCACTGGTTGAGCGAGCATCAGCCGAATCAACGGTGCAGGTCCAGTGTCGAGTGGAGACCAAGTGCATCACCCTGCCGTGCCAGCGTGCACGACCCAGATCGCGCAACCGCTCGAGGAAGGGCCGAAAGGCCGGCAGCTTGGTCTCGTTGTGTTCGAGTCCCGCCACGCGCTCCTCGGTCAGCCTCATGCTGGTCGCTCCGCTACTCGCCGGCGATTCCAGTCCTGCCCACCGCGGCCGGACTGTCACGATGCAGGCCATCCTGATCAATGAGCCTCGCTTTCTCCATGCCCGGATCGGAATGTGCGTACCTTCAGGCAGAAAAAAAGCGGCGGACTTTCGCCCGCCGCCATCGCTGGAATCGCCGAGAGCCGAACGTTTGGATCAGAATTTCACCTCGGCCCACGCGCCGATCTCGCGGGAGTGGATGTCCGTGGTCGTGTCGTTGCGCAGACGTTCGTCCTTGTAAGCCACCGCAACCTTCACGCCCTTGGTGACGGGGAAGGCCACGCCCGCGTTCCAGTAAGTGTCCTTGAGCGAGGGGTCGAGGTCCTTGCTGGGTTTGACCTGATCGTAGCGCGCGAAGACCGATGCGCTGGTGAAGTCATAGCTGCCCCACAGCGAATAGCCTGACGCTGTGTCGGTGAAGGGCGTGGTGATGTTCTTCCAGTTGTCGGCCTTGAACCATTCCGCGCCCAGCCGCAGGCCGTCGCGGTTCCACGCGGCCATCGCGTCGTAACGGCGCGCGCTGTGCAGGGCGGGTGACGATTGGGTGTCCTTGCCGAGATCGCCGTCGTAGGCACCGACTGCGAACGCCAGGCCCTTGACCGGCTGCAGGCCGACGCGGCCCTCGAAATCAACGTGATTGGAGCGCGACGGATTCTTGTAGCCGCCGCCGTTGATGGCCGACACCTGGTAATTGAACATGCCGTTGTCGCCCAGCAGGTGCAGACCCCAGTCGGCCGAGTTGCCGTACTTCATGCGGTCGATCAGCGTGTTCTCGACATAGCGATAGCCGTACCAATCCTCGACGAACGGAATCCACGCCATGTTGGCCGAGCCGACGCGCAGCGTGGCGAGCGGGGAAAACGCGCCCTGCACGTAGGCCTTTTTCACGAACAACTGGGTTTCGCCGTCATTGCTGACGTAGTTGAAATCGGTGGTCAGGTTGGCCGACCAGATGTCGTTGAACTTGTGATCGATCGACAGATAGAACCGCTTGACGTCGAGGCCGGTGCCCGAAGCATCGGTTTTCTTGCCGTTGCTGGTCTGATCGAGGTTGGTGAAATCGGTGAACATCGTGCCGCTGACCTTGGTGTCGTCGGCCCATGACGAGGCAGACTTGGTTGGCGCCTGCTGCAACGCTTCGATGTTCTGCTGGGTGCTGACGTTGATGCTGGATTGCGCATCGGTGCGTTCTTGCAACGCATCGACCTTGGCTTGCAGGGTCGCGAGTTGCGCGCGCAGCTGCGCGAGTTCCTGCGAGTCGTCAGCGGTTTGCGCCTGCGCGCCGAGGCTGGCGAGTGTCAGTCCGGCGGCGATCGTCGCCGCGAGCATCTTGATGCGCACTTTTGTCTCCTGGTGTTGGGTGAAGGATCACTGCGGCGCACTATGCCGCGTGTGTGTTACGTGAATTTGTCCCGACCATTACGGTTCCGTGACAGTTCAGCCCTCCGGATCCAACCCGGCACTGTCATCAAGCTGAAACATTTCTCTCATTCAATGGCAACACACGCAGCCGAGAATGCGCGTGGTTCGACCAATCCGACAGGAGACCCACGTGAACATTCGCTTTCCCCGCACAATCAGCCTTGTCGCCGTCGCCGCTTCACTCGCGTTCGGCCTGGGCACGGCGCACGCCACCGACATCACGGGCGCAGGTTCCAGCTTCGTGTATCCGGTGATGTCCAAGTGGTCGGCAGCTTTCGCCGAGAAAACCGGCAACCACGTCAACTACCAGTCGATCGGTTCGGGTGGCGGCATCGCTCAGATCAAGGCCGGGACCGTCGATTTCGGCGCCAGCGACAAGCCGCTGGACGAGGCCGAGCTCGCCAAGTATGGACTCGGCCAGTTTCCCGACGTGATCGGCGGCATTGTGCCGGCCTTCAATGTGCAGGGTGTGGCGCCCGGCAAGCTGGTGCTGGACGGGCCGACGCTGGCGAACATCTTCCTGGGCAAGATCACGCACTGGAACGACCCTGTGATCGCCGCGCTCAATCCGGGCCTGAAACTGCCCGACGCCAAGATCAGCGTGGTGCATCGCTCGGATGGTTCCGGCACCACCTTCAACTTCACCAACTATCTTTCCAAGGTCAGCGCGGACTGGAAATCGAAGGTGGGCGAAAACACCGCGGTCGACTGGCCGGCCGGCATCGGCGGCAAGGGCAACGAGGGTGTGTCGGCCTACGTCAAGCAGATTCCGAATTCGATCGGCTACATCGAGTATGCCTACGCCGTTCAGAACAAGCTGGGCTATGCCCGCATGAAGAACGCCGCCGGCAAGGTGGTCGCGCCCGACACCGCGAGCTTCCAAGCCGCGGCGGCCACCGCCGACTGGGCGCATGCGAAGAACTTCAACCTGCTGATGACCAACGCGCCCGGCGCCGATGCGTGGCCGATCACCGCCACTTCCTGGGTGATCATGTACAAGCAGCCGAAGAATGCCGCAAACTCGAAGGTGGCGCTGGAGTTCTTCCGCTACGCGTATACCGACGGCAAGGCCGCGGCCACGGCCCTGGACTACGTGCCGCTTCCCGCCAGCCTCGTGAACCAGGTCGAGAACTATTGGAAGACCCAGTTTAAGCTTCAGCAGTAGCCGTTGGAACGGTCAAACGCAAAGATCACCCCCTTCCACAGTGAAGGGGGTCGATGCGCAGTATCGGGGCGATGTCTCGAGCGGCGTCAGCCATCCCCCTCTCACGCTTCGTGCGTGTTCGCTCCGCCTCGTGGCGAAGGGGGAAACAAAGCGCCCTTGATCCCTTCGTTCCGGAGCAATAGGAACAGCCATCGCCTTCCACGGTAACCATGTCATCGAACCCCGCCCTCAACGACATCAGCGACGCTGACCGCCACAGTCGCCGCGACGCGCGCCACGACGCATGGTTCCGTCGCCTGCTGAAGGTGTGCGCGCTACTGGTGCTGGCCGCGCTGCTGGGCGCCGCACTTTCGACCCTGTGGGGCGGGCGCGAGGTGTTGTTCGGGCAAGGCCTGCATTTTCTGACCAGCACCGCATGGAATCCGGTCGCCGATGATTACGGTGCGCTGGCGCCCATCTTCGGCACCCTGGTGACGTCGGTGATCGCCCTTGTTCTGGCGGTGCCGCTGAGTTTCGGCATCGCGCTGTTCCTCACCGAGATTGCGCCGACGTGGCTGCGCGGACCGGTGGCGACCGCCATCGAGCTGCTGGCCAGTATTCCATCGATCATTTACGGCATGTGGGGCCTGTTCGTGTTCGTGCCGTTCATGGCGCGTATCGAGCCTGCCCTCTCCGCCACGCTGGGCCGCATCCCGTTGCTCGGAAGGCTGTTTGAGGGTCCGCCGATTGGATTGGGCCTGCTCACCGCGGGCATCGTGCTGGCGGTGATGATCCTGCCGTTCATCTGCTCGGTGATGCGCGAGGTCTTCCAGACCGTACCGAACCGGCTCAAGGAATCGTCCTATGCGTTGGGCTCCACCACCTGGGAAGTGGTCTGGGACATCGTGCTGCCGTACACGCGCTCGGCGGTGATCGGCGGCATCTTCCTGGGGCTCGGCCGCGCGCTGGGCGAGACGATGGCGGTCACTTTCGTGCTCGGCAATGCCTACAACATCACGTCGTCGTTGTTGATGCCCGGCACCTCGATTTCCTCTTCCATCGCCAACGAATTCAACGAGGCAGTCGGCACGCACCGCTCGGCGCTGATCGCGCTGGGCTTCCTGCTGTTCGTGGTGACCTTCGTGGTGCTGCTGATCTCGCGCCTGATGCTGCGCCAGCTCGCGCGACGGGAGGGCGCGTGATGGCCATCGACATCTATGTCCGCCGGCGCGCCGTCAACATGGTGGCCATGGTGCTCAGCGGTTTGGCCGCCGCGGTGGGACTTGCATTCCTGGTCTGGATCCTGTGGATCACGGTGAAGAACGGCCTCAGCGCCCTGGACCTCAAGCTGTTCACGAAGATCACCGCTTATGGTGCCGAGGGCGGCCTGTCGAACGCCATTGTCGGCAGCCTGGTGATGGACCTGATCGCGCTCGCGCTCTGCGCGCCGATCGGCGTGCTGGCCGGCACCTTCCTCGCCGAGTACGCGAACCGCACCAAGCTGGGCGCCATCATCCGCTTCTTGAACGACATCCTGCTGTCGGCGCCATCGATCGTGTTGGGTTTGTTCGTCTACGTGATCGTGGTACTGCCGATGTCGAACCTCACCCACGGCGCGGTGTCGTTCTCGGGTTTGGCCGGGGCCATCGCGCTGGCGCTGATCGGCCTGCCGGTGATCGTGCGCACCACCGACGAGATGCTGCAACTGGTGCCGGGCACCCTGCGCGAGGCGGCGTTGTCACTGGGCATCCCGCAATGGAAGTTGACCGTGCAGGTGCTGATGCGCGCGGCGGTCTCGGGCATCGTCACCGGCGTATTGCTGGCACTGGCGCGGCTGGCCGGCGAAACCGCGCCGCTCCTGTTCACCGCCTTTGGCAACAATTTCATGGCCTTCCATCCACTCAACAAGATGGAAAGTGTGCCGGTGGCGATCTATCAGTACACCAACGATCCCAACCCGGCGCTGCACGCCATTGCCTGGGCCGGCGCGCTGCTGATCACATTGTTCGTGCTGCTGCTCAGTCTGTCGGCACGCTGGTACCTGCATCGCCACAAGGTTACCCATGATTGAGAATGCCACCTTGCGCAATCCACCTCCTGCCTTTGTGCACGCGTCTCCCCCCATAGTGGTGGTGCCGCCGCCCAAACTGGCGGTGCGCAACCTGAACTTTCTGTACGGCGACTCCCCGGCGCTGAAAAACATCACCTTGGATATACCGGAGAAGCGTGTCACCGCGATCATCGGTCCATCCGGCTGCGGCAAGTCCACCTTGCTGCGCGTGTTCAACCGCATCTACGCGGTGTATGCCGGGCAGCGTGCCATGGGCGAGGTGCTTCTGGACGGCGAGAACATCCTGGACACCGGCTACCCCCTTCACAAGCTCCGCAGCAAGGTCGGCATGGTGTTCCAGAAACCGGTACCGTTCCCGATGACGATCTTCGAGAACATTGCCTGGGGCATCCGCCATCACGAGAAACTTTCGAAGTCCGAAATGGAGGTGCGCGTCGAGCAGGCGTTGCGCCGCGCGGCACTGTGGGACGAGGTGAAGGACAAGCTGAAGCGCAGCGCGCTGGGTCTGTCGGGCGGCCAGCAGCAGCGACTGTGCATCGCTCGCAGCGTCGCGCTGAAGCCGGAAGTGCTGCTGCTGGACGAGCCCACCTCCGCGCTGGACCCCATCGCCACCGGCCGCATCGAGCAACTGATCGAAGAGCTCAAGCACGATTACACGATCGTGATCGTCACCCACAACATGCAGCAGGCCGCGCGCGTGTCGGACCGCACCGCGTTCATGTACCTGGGCGAACTGGTGGAATTCGATGAGACCGAAAAGATCTTCACCAAACCCGCCAAACAACAGACCGAAGACTACATCTCGGGAAGGTTTGGGTGAGTTGCCTGTTTGCTTGATGCGGGGTGGCGCATCGCGCGCGGCAACGAACGTCCGAGCAGAATGCGAGGACCGGAGCCACCTGGCGAGATGAGGACGATCCAGCTTAGTAACACTGCTCGGGATTGCGATTGATCCGATGACATGCAACTGGATTCCGGCTTTCGCCGGTATGACGAACCAACAATTGCAGATTGAACCTCTGGAGATGACTCGGGAAATCACATGAATACCACTTCCCATGACCACCTCGTGAAAAGCTACGACGAGGAAATGTCCCGCCTGACGGGCGAGATCGCCGCGATGGGAGAACTCGCGGCCAAACAACTGGAAGCGGCGATGGACGCGCTTGGCAAGCGCGACAGCAAGGCGGCCCAGCGCGTCGCGGACAACGATGATGCGATCGACGACCAGGAACGCCGGATCAGCGGCGACGTGTTGCGATTGCTGGCGCTGCGCCAACCGATGGCGCGCGATTTGCGCGAGGTTCTCGCTGCGTTGCGCATTGCATCGGATATCGAGCGGATCGGTGACTATGCCACCAACGTTGCGCGGCGCTCGATGACGTTGAACCTTTCGGCGCCGGTGCCGCTGGTGGGCAGCCTTGACCCCATGGCAAGGATGGCCTGCAGGCTCGTCCGCGATGCGATGCGGGCCTACGCCGCGCAGGATGCCAACCTGGCGTACGCCGTATGGGAACGCGACGCCGACCTCGATGCCCTTTACACCACGTTGTTCCGCGAACTGCTCACGTACATGATGGAGGATCAGCGCAGCATTACGGCCTGTACGCACTTGCTGTTCATCGCGAAGAACATCGAACGCATCGGCGACCATGCGACCAATGTCGCCGAAAACATCTGGTTCGTCGTGCGCGGCGAAACACTCAACGAACCTCGTACCCGCCGCGACCAGACTGCCGACCCTTGAAATGCTACGGGTGAGCCGCATCCGGGCTGGACGTGCTCGATCGCCTGTTCGCAACCGCCGGGTCAACCGCAGGCGACTCAAATTGATTGCATGTCCCGACGGAATGTACGTGTATGGCAATGCGATTGGATGTGCTGCGCGAGCGTCTGTCAGATCAGCGTCTATGGCGCTGCGAGAGCAAGTCTCGCAATGCCTGACAACATGATGACCAAGATCAGCAACAGAAGGCAGTCAAAGCCGAACTTGCGCAAAAATTGCGACATAAGAATCTCTGCAGGAATTGGTGCCTGCGACCCTACGCTTGCGAGATTTCATGGCTTTGAACAAAATCAGACGATTTCGTGACGGAAGGTGATTGACACACGCCTCGTTGGCAGTAGGTGTAGACCGGCGGATTCGTTAACACCCACTGGCTTGCGGTGCGGAAAATCCAACTCCAACGAAGAACGGGTGTTACGAGACTGGCGCGATCAGTGGGTATTCTCGCGTGCGACCATGCGCGCCTGCAGTCGTGTAACGTACCGCGTTGCTTAGCAAGTTCGAAAAGGCGCTATGGAGGTCCTTGTCGGAACCAAGCAAGTCGTAATCGGCGTCATTTTGAAGTACTACGTGGTGACGTTCCTGACTCAGCGCCAAGCCCTCTTTCCAAAGCGTGTTCAACAGAGGCTTCATTTCAACACGCTCTTCTGGTGCGTGCTGCTGCATTTCGAGCCTGGAGAGGGTTAGCAAGTCCCCGACGATCTGGCGCATCCGTTGGGACTGGATACGCAACTCGACAACAACAGGTGCCCATGCAGGCGCTTCGTCGGGATCGATCAGCTCGAGATATCCGTGAATCACGGTCAGTGGCGTACGCAATTCATGCGAGACGTTGGCGACGAAATCGCGCCGGATCTGCTCGAGTCGCGTTAAACGGCTGATGTCCCGGGCAAACAACAATCGCTGATGAAGGCCATATGCGAGCAGGCCCAGCTGGAGTCGTAGTTTCGCATCGATCGGTGAAACGACGTCCTCAACTTCGCCAACGCCCTCGGGCAGCCAAGTCGCGAGCCGATGCCCCTCAAACCGTTCCGTGAGTGCGACACCTTGGTCGCGGGGCCACAATAGGCCAAGCAGGTGATCTGCCGCTGGGTTACACCAATTCACATGATCACGATGATCGAGCAATACGAGCGCATCCGGCAGTGCATCGGCGGCTCCGCGCACATCGCGCAATTCAGCAGCCAAGCGCCTCCTCTGGCAAAGTCCGCATTCATCGCTTTGTTGAAAAACGATAACCAGTGCCCCGTACGGTCTGAATGAGATCGCTGAGACCACAAGGCTCAAGTAACTTGCGAAGCCGAAGCACATGCACGTCCACGGTGCGTTCGTCGACCGATACGCTCCCGCCCCATATCTGATCGAGCAACTGTGCACGCGAATAAACACGTTCAGCGTGCGTCATGAAAAAATGCAGCAATCGGAATTCAGTTGGCCCGACAGCGACCTCGGAGGGTCCGGCGAACACCCGATGTGCCGGTCCATCGATGCGCACCCCCCCTATTTCGATCGAGCCCGCACCATCATCGCCTTGGCTACGCCTGATGACAGCCCTAATGCGGGCGATCAATTCGCGAGCCGAAAAGGGCTTTACGATGTAGTCGTCAACGCCGGCTTCTAGACCATTGACACGATCCATCTCCTCGCTTCGTGCCGTCAACATGATAATCGGCAACTCCTTGGTGCGCGTTTCTTGGCGCAATCGGCGCACAAGATCGAGCCCGTTCATCCCAGGCAGCATCCAATCAAGCAAAATCAGATCGGGCGGAGATTCCGCAATCGCAAGCAAGGCTGCGTTCGCGTCCAAGGCAGAAATAACCTCCATGTGCGCCTTGCGCAGTGTGAAGGCGATGAGGTCTTGGATCGAGACCTCGTCTTCCACGATGAGGATGCGCTTGTGCATCAATGCAGTCTGCGTGAGGGATCTGATACGCGCATTCCAATGCACCAAGATGACGCGCGTGTGACAATGCTGAATGCCGCCGACGCGGCATTCGAATTCGCTCATGGGTGTCATCTGGTCAAAAACGGCGATCACGCTTTCATCCCCTCTTGTCCGCCACCGCGGCGGCGAGGGTGCAATGTCGCGTGGCGTGCCCCTGTGCGAACGTACGGGCGGAATTGCCCACGTTACCTGTCAGGCGCACGCCGCGGCCACCAGGATCCGTAGTAACTGGATCCTCACTTCAGCGCTGCGCGCTCGGCCTGCGATCCCCTCTCCCCGAAGGGAGGGGACATCGAAGCGTCGCGTCGCTCTTGGTCGCGACGTTGAGCGGCGTGTCGCGGACCTACGTCGATGCGGCGGGAGCAGGCGTCCGCCGCAGTTCGTGACATTGCTGCGCGCTGGGCCGCACGGTGATGACCGGCAGCGTGAGCACCTTTTGCGCGCGTCGCGGCGAGATCGCATTGGCGACTACGGTAGCGCTCGAGTTGTGAAAAGACGCAAGCACCGCGACGTTGATCGCGATGGCGGCGACGATGGCGATGAGTCTTTGCATGTTCATGTTGCTATTCCTCAATCACGCGAGAACGCCCGGACCCAACAGAGCGCGCCCGCGAGTCCCCAAAGCATGGATGACGAACGTGACGTGGTTGCGACAGGGATGTTTTGGTCGCGCGACAGAGAAGGTGCCGCTCAAGGTTCCGAAGTAACGCGTAAGAATCGGCGTCCGCGTTCACGCGGCTGTGGGTCACGAAGCGATCACTCGCTGAAACGCGGAGAAGGAACGCTTAGGGTCGCACTGCGCCAGTCGGGGTCAGGAGCGCCGATGCGGTTGATGCGTAGACGCCGTCTTACCGAGCTTTGACGCACCATCGAAGTCCCGACTGGCACCCATCTCCGATCCAGGCAGTCGCCACTCGCAGCAACGCATCGGCGCGAACCTGATCCACCCATGCCTATGTCACATTACAGGTTTGCCGGCGAGCAATTCCTGTCATTCCAGGCTGACTTGTGACACCTTTTGCCTGCTGGCCGCGCCACTTTCTGCCAGTTTGACCATTTTGTGCAGGAACCCATAAAGTGTCCGCTTTGGCCACTCTATGAACTCCAAGTTCAATGTGCTGCTGGCCCGGATCGGTTCGCGCCTGAACCTGCGTGCAGGGATTCGGCGATATCACCATTAGAATCTGGCGCTGCGTTCGCGTTGGTACTCGATCGGAGACATCCCATGATCGCCGCCGCCTGGCCAGGCACCGCACGCCAGAGTCTCACGGAAGTAGTTGCCAACAACGTAGTACAGAGCCTCGGCATCCTTCTCAGCATCATCGGTCTGACCACGCTGGTCGCGTTCGCGGCGGTCGAAGGCGGAGCGCTGGATGTCACCGCTTGTGCAGTGTTCGGAGCGGCGCTGGTTTTGCTGTACACGATCTCGACGCTGCATCACGCAATTCCTGAGCACATTGCGCCACGGGTGCTGTCAAAGCTTGATCACATCGCCATCTATTTTCTGATCGCCGGCACTTACACGCCGTTCGCTCTTATCGCGTTGGGCGGCACACGCGGCTGGTGGCTGTTTGGAACAATCTGGATTCTGGCAGCATTCGGCAGCGCGCTGCAATTTTCGACATTGCGTGATCGTCACCGCTTGAAGATCGCGCTGTACCTGATCATGGGCTGGCTCGGCATGATCACGTTCACGCCATTGGCGGCACGCTTGCATCCCGGCGGCACCACGCTGTTGCTGGCCGGTGGAGTCGCCTACACGTTGGGGGTGCCGTTCCATCTATGGACCCGGCTGCGCTACCACAACGCACTGTGGCATGCGTTTGTGCTGACCGGCAGCGTCCTGCACTTCTTCGCGGTGTTGCTGTATGTATTGCAACCTTCGTGAGGCGTGTGATTCGACGCACAGCGACCGTCCGCCGGTAATGGGAGCGGCCAATGGGTCGAACGGTCGCAAGGGGTCGGACTTCGCCCCGTTCGCTGTAGCCGGGAAATGCGTCGCTCCAATCTCGCGATGCGTTGAAACCTCCCAAAATTCCAACCAACGTCAACCGGCCCGTACCAGTGTTTTCGCACGACCGTTGAATCCGGTAACGATACATGTCGTTTTCGGGATGACGCGAGTGAGAGCGGTGCCGGAATACGAGCAACCGCCTCTGTAGCCGACTGTCATAATGGGGTGTATCTTTTCGGTTCCTGAGGAAGTTCCTGAGGAATGCAGATGCGCGGACGCATCGTCCTCGGCTTGATGCTATCGCTGGTGTTTTCGCTCCCAGCGGCTGCACGCGTGGAGCTTTCAGGCGGCCGCAGCCAAACCACCCACCAGGAGTGGACCACCGTGTTCTTTGCCGAGTGGGTTGGCGTGCGCAGGCCTGTATGGATCCTCCATTGGGCCCCCGACGTGGGGTTGGGGCATTTCAATGCCCGTCCCGACCTGCCGGGTATCCGGCTGGACAATGACGTGTGGGTGGGCGCGGTGGGCGCACGGCTGTACCTGTGGCGCAATGCGTTTTTCGGATTCCAGGGTGCACTGACCGATGGCAAGACGGACGCGCTCAGCACGCCTTATGAATTCGTCAGTACGCTCGGATGGCAGGAACATCACTGGGAAGTGATGGTACGGCACATTTCCAACAATGATTTTCACAAGCCCAATCATGGGGAAACCATGTTGCTGTTGGGCGTGGCGTTCTGAAAAAACGTGGCGCGCCCCACGATCCGCTCGCAACGAGGTGCAGACCAACACCATCAGCACAGTCGCGGGGCGTATGCTTGTCGGGCGATCCAAACAACTGAGTTGAGCGTGCCATGTAACACCGCGACGGGTGTTTGCCGCACCTCGTTCTTTCCACGAGGTCAGGGCGTGCGCCGCACTACCAGCAAGGTGATGTCGTCGAAAGCGGGCATATCGCGCGCATGCGCTTGAACCGCAGCCTGGATGCGTTGCACCATGGCTTGCGCCGAATCGGCCGGCGTCGTCACCAGTTCGCGCAAGCGAACATCGCCGAACAACGCGCCGTCGACGTTGTGCGAATCGGTGACGCCATCGGTGAAGGCAACCAGTGCTTCGCCCTTGCCGAGCACCACTCTGGTCGCTTGGAAATCCATGTCCGCTAGCATGCCGACTGCCGGTCCCGTAGGCGTGAGGCGCGCCCGCACGCCCTGCTTACCGGTGATAAGGGGCGGCTCGTGCCCGGCGTTGACGCAGACCAGTTCTCCGCTGGCAAGGTCAAGGGTGCCGAAAAACATCGTCGCGAACATGTTGGCACGCCCGTGGATGCGCGCGATGTAGTTGTTGACGTCGCCAATCAACTGGCATGCCTCGCGCTCGGTGTCACCGCCTGGCGTCAACAAGCGCTCGCTGAGTGCACGCGTCAGCGAACGGAATAGCGCCATGAACAACGCGGCCCCCACGCCCTTGTCGCAGACATCGGCCAGCACCACCGCGAGACGGCCACCGGCAAGCTCGAAGGCATCATAGAAGTCACCGCCGACGCGACGTGCCGGTTCGAACCACGCCGCCAGATCCCAACCTTCGCGAATGGGCAACCGACGCGGCAGAAAGCCTGCCTGGATCTCTCGCGCGATGTCCATCTCGCGCTCCAGGCTGCGCGCATACAGCTGCTCGCGATCGTGCAGGCGTTTTTTGGCCAGACTCGCCGTCACCCGTGCGTTGAGAATTTGCCGGTCAAAAGGTTTGGGCAGGTGATCGTCGGCACCCAAGGCAATGCCCTTGGTGACGCTTTCGGCATCGTCCAGTGCCGAGATCAGGATCACCGGCAGGTGCCTGAGCGCGTCATCGGCCTTGAGATGCTCCAACACTTCGTAGCCGTTCATTTCGGGCATCATGATGTCGAGCAGAACCAAGTCGAAGCGGGCCTGCGCGAGCATGTCCAGCGCGATGCGGCCGTTCTCCGCAGTCGCCATCTGGTGTCCCTGGCGTTGCAGCCGGCGCACCAGCAGGTCGCGGTTCGCCTCGTTGTCGTCGACCACCAGGATGCGCGCCGGCTCGTCGGTGGCCGGACGCATGACCCGTTCACCGAAGGCGTCGTGTGGTTGGCCATCCGCCGCTCGAGACAGCGCAACGGCACCACGCGCCCTTGCTTGCTCCTGCGCGGTGGGCGGGCGCAGATCAGGCATCGTCGGCCGTCAGAACACGTTTCATATAATCGAGTTGCGCTTCGGCAGCATGCATGCCTCGTTCGATCACGTAGGGAATCTGGTCGGTGTCGAACAGGCGGATCGGCCGCTCGAATTCCGGCAGGATCGGGATGATTTCGGCGTGGTGCGCGAGGTTATGGAACGCGAAATTGGCCCTCAACAGATTGTTGGTATACACGCTGTTGACCTGGAAGGCGTAACGCGTCGCCGAACGCAGACGGCTTGGGTACGGGCTTTCGAAGCCCATGGCGAGGATCAGGTCGGCGCCTTCGCGCATGGCGATATCGACCGGCAACGGGTCCGACATGCAACCATCGAGCAGCCAGCGCCCGTCGATCTCCCACGCCTTCCACAGGTACGGAATGGCAACGCTGGCGCGCACCGCGTCGCGGATGGAACCGTGGTCGAGGATGACACGCTCGCCATTGTGCAGGTCGGTGGCGGCGATGCGCAGCGGAATATGCGTGTCGGCGAAGGTCTTGCCGGCAAGCGGCACGTCGAGCGCACGCAGCAGCGGATCATCGCTGAGCATGCCGAACCGGCCATTGAATCCGAACAGGCGCGGAAAGAATGCGCTGAAGACCGAGCGCAGATCACGCTTGCGCGTGATCGCCGGCGTCCACAATTCGCGCGTCATCCGTTCGCAAGTATCGACATCGTGGCCCAGCGCCATGAGACCCGCATAGATGCTGCCGCCACTGCAGCCGACCAGCAGATCGAGGGCGATGCCTTCGCGCTTGAGTACCTTCCAAAGGCCGAGGGCCGCGGCACATTTTACGCTGCCGGCGCCGATCACCAACGCGACGCGTTTGCGGCTGGTGCGCGCAACACCGGCAGCTGCTGCATTCATCGCCACGCCCCCCTTCCGGATAAGATGCAGGCTTAGGAACCAACGGATACCGCATAGCTGGCAACTGCCGCATCGACACTGTCGAACAGTTTCATGATCGTTGTGAAGCCGCTCAGTTCCAGCACCTTGCGGACATTGCCGTTGATGCAGGCCAGGCGCAGGTCGCCGCCGCCGCGGCGTGCCTGCTTCACGGTCGCCAGCAGCGCGCGCAGGCCTGCGCTGGAGGTGTACTCGACGGCGGCGAGGTTGGCGACCAGCAGCAGGTTGCCCTCCGCGACGTACCCCTGCAGGCGTTTCATCAAGTCATCGGCTGTCAGGCCGTCCACGCTGCCGCTGATGACAACCACCGACACGTTGCCATGCGTATCGAATTCGACGTTCATGCAATCGGCCTCTTCAGTTCACGCGTCCATCATGAGCGCGTCTTCACAACCGTCAAGACATTGTCGCGCTCGCGCCGCGCATATTTCACTTCATCCATCATCTGCCGCAGCAGGTGACAACCCAGTCCGCCGCTGCGGCGCTGATCCCAAGGCGCGTCGAGATCGGGCACCGGTGCGCCAGCCGGGTCGAACGCAGGTGCCTCGTCGACCAGGGTTGCGATGATCCGCCGCGGCGCGACATCGACGTGCACTGTCACCGGTCCCTCACCACCTGCATAGCCATGCTTGTAGATGTTGGTGAAAGCTTCCTCGACCGCCAGCCGGACCGCAAATACCGTGTCCGCCTCGACACCGGCACAGGTCCGGTCGACGAACGCCAGTACGCCGCCGAGTTCACGCATCGATCGGGCGTGGAACTCGGTGGCCACTGGCTGTCCATCGTTCACGTGGCGCCATCCGGAACCAGCGCGGCGATCTTGCCGGTCAGTCGCTCCATGTCGATCGGCTTGGTATCGAAGTCGTCGCAGCCGGCCGCCAGCGCGCGCTCCCGATCGGCGCCCATGGCGTGCGCAGTCAAGGCAATGATCGGGATCGATGCGGTCTGCGGGTCGGCCTTCATGCGCCCAGTGGCTTCCCAGCCATCCATCACCGGCAAGCTCAGGTCCATCAGTACCAGTTCGGGCTGCTCCTCGCCGGCGACGCGCAATGCCTCGGCACCATCCACGGCTATCAGCACTTCATGGCCACGCCGCTGCAGGCGGCGGCTGAGCATGTCGCGGTTCATCTCGTTGTCTTCGACCAACAGGATCTTCATGCTTCACCCTGCGTGCGCAGTTTGTGCGAGGCGAGCGCGCTGTGCAGCACCTGTTCGAGCTGATGATGGCTGAAGTGCCCCTTCTCGATCACTTTCTGCACCTGATTCTCCAGCCGCGCGAGTTCGGTGCGCGACAATTCCTTGGCCGACAGCACGATGATCGGCACCGCGATTTCATCACCGCGTTGCCGCAGCGAATCGAGAAACGTGAAGCCGTCCATTTGCGGCATCATCAGGTCCAGCAGGATGGCCGCGGGGCGGTGCTTGTCCAGTTGTGCGAGGCCTTCGCGGCCATCGGCGGCTTCGACTACCGACCACGTCTCGCGCTCGAGCATACGGCGCAGCATGTCGCGGGTGGTTTTGTCATCGTCGATGACCAGGACGGAATGTTCCCCTCGATCCCCGATGTGCTTGCGCAGCGTTTGCAGCAGCCTGGCTTGCTCGACCGGCTTGACCAGGTAATCGGCCGCACCAAGCGTCACGCCGAAGCGGCGGTCCGGAGTCACCGAGATCATGACCACCGGGATTTCGGCCAATTGCGCGTCTGCCTTCAGGCGCGCCAGCACCGTCCAGCCGTCGACGTGCGGCATCAGCACATCGAGCAGGATCAGGGCGGGCTTGATCTCGCGCGCCAGGCGCAGGCCGTCTTCGCCATTCGTCGCGGGTACCGCGTGGTAGCCTTCCTTCGCCAATATTCGGCTCATGACGGCGGCACCGCCACCGTCATCATCGATGATGAGGATGGTGGGGCCACCCACGGCTTCACCCTCGGTGAGCGGCTGCTCTGCCGCCTGCAATGGCTTGGCTGCCTGCCCGGACGCGGGAATGCTGACGGTGAAGGTACTGCCGACGCCTTGGCTGCTCTGCAGCGTGATGTCGCCGCCCAGCATGTGCGCGAAACGGCGGCTCAGCGTCAGCCCGAGACCGGTGCCGCCGTACTTGCGCGCGGTCGAGGCGTCGGCCTGAGCGAATGGCTGGAACACGTGCTGTTGTTGCTCAGGCGTCATGCCAATGCCGGTGTCGGCCACTTCGAACGCGAGCCAATCGCCCTCGTCGCCATGATCGCGGCTCGCACGCAAGGTCACTCTTCCGTTTTCGGTAAATTTGGCCGCATTGCCAAGCAGGTTGATCAGTACTTGGCGCAGCCTGGTGACGTCGACGTGCATACTGCCCAGGGCTCCGCACTCAACGCTGAACGTGTTGCCTTTTTTGCGCACCAGCGGTTCGACCGTGCTGCGCACTCCATCGATCAACTCCGCGACATCCACCTCCTCGGGAACCAGCTCCATCTTGCCAGCCTCGATCTTGGACAGATCGAGCACCTCGTTGATCAGGCCCAGCAGATGCTTGCCCGCGGTACGGATTTTTTCGATGTCCGGAACCAGCGCGCGGTTGCCGGTGTCTTCGGCTTCCTCGGTCAGCAATTCGCTGTAGCCGATAATGGCGTTCAGAGGCGTGCGCAACTCGTGGCTCATGTTGGCCAGGAACATGCTTTTGGCGCGGTTGGCGGTATCTGCCTCGTCCCGGGCCTGCGCGAGCTGCGCATTCTTGTCCTCAATTTCGGCATTGCGCGCGGCAAGCCCCAGGCGATTGCGCGTCAGCTGCTTGCGGTTCGCATGCATCTGGTAGGCGAACGCGGTGGTGAAAAGCAAATAAGTGCCGATGGTCAACCACGTGGTCAGGAGCGGCGATTGGAATTGCGGGTTGAATCCGATCGCCCATCCGACGCACAAGATGCCGATGGTGAGTGCCAGGATGCCGCGCAATGCCAGCCGGGTGCCGCCGAAGAAGATGTTGCAAACGTGCAAGGCCGCAAACAGCAGGAAGCTTGGCCACAGGCTGTACTGCGTGCTCGCGATCCATACGCCGATGAACAGGCAGTCGGCGGTAAGGTTCCATTGCTCCACGTTTTTCGAATCGCGGCTATTGCGCGCAATGGCATAAGCCAGCGGTGGCCACAACACACCGTAGGACGCCCCGAAAGCCACCAGCCAGAGTGGCGGCATGCGCCCGTTCCAGAACAGGGAGAACATTGTGAGCGCGGCCAAGGGGCACGTCAGAACGCGCACCATGAAGTCCATGCGCACGGCCGGGTGGATTTTCTTTTTGGTCGTCATGCCCCGATCCGCCGACTGGCGCCGGCCGCCGGCCGGCCAAAACCACATAGCGGCGCGAAGTAAAAGCTGACAGCCCTAGCCGCGGACACGCGCCTATTCCCCGGGGTGACCGTCGCAATCATACCAGCACCGTGATTCACCCACGGCGTGCACGAGATACCTGTCGCGGCACGCGTTGCTCGTGTCAGACGGATACCACCGTCACGCGCGACCGATGCGGGATGTCGAGCGCGTGCACCAGCGTGAAGCCGGCATCCGGGGGCCAGCAGGATGCTTTGCACTGGCCGCGCAATGGCGTCAGCCTCGCCCACGTCTATCCGATGCCGCGATCGATCCGGCGTACACGAGTACAACTGTCACCGGGCATGAGCGAGAGGCGCAAGCGCAGCCGACGCCGAATGCGGCAACCGCCCTGTAGACTCGAAGTCCGACGGGCATCACGGCGTCGCCGTAGGCCCGGAAGCCCTGGTCTGGATCGTCCGGATGATGCCTTACGGCTGGATCTCAACCGTCATCCTGTTGCTGCCGTTCGCCGCCGCGCTGGCCACCCCGCTGATCGGCCGCGGCAACCGCAGGCGGACGACGTGGCTGATGACCGGCACCGCCGGCGTGTGCCTGGTCCTGTCGGCGCTGCTGTTCCCCGCCATTGCCGAGGGCGAAGTACTGCGCCAGACGTTCGCATGGGCGCCGGCGCTGGGTCTCGATTTCACGCTGCGCGTGGATGGACTCGCCTGGTTGTTCCTGATCCTGATTTGCGGCATCGGCCTGCTGGTCGGCATCTACGCGACCTATTACATGCCGCGCGAGTATCCGCTGGTGCGGTTCTACTCGCTGCTGCTGGGTTTCATGGGCGCGATGCTGGGCATCGTGGTGTCCGGCAAGGTGATCCAGCTGGTGTTCTTCTGGGAACTGACCAGCCTGTTCTCGTTCCTGCTGATCGGCTACTGGCATTACGGCAAATCGGCGCGCGACGCCGCGCGCACGGCGTTGATCGTCACCGTCGCGGGCGGCTTGTGTCTGCTGGCCGGCGTGCTGGCGCTGGCGCACATCGCGGGCAGCTATGACGTCGACGCCATCCTCGCCGCGGGCGACCGCGTCCGGCAGAGCCCGTTATACCTTCCCGCGCTGATATTGATCCTGCTCGGTGCGTTCACCAAGAGCGCGCAGGTGCCATTCCACTTCTGGCTGCCTCAGGCGATGTCGGCGCCCACGCCAGTGTCCGCGTATCTGCATTCGGCGACGATGGTCAAGGCCGGCGTGTTCCTGCTGCTGCGGTTCTGGCCGGTGCTGGCCGGCACCGAAGCGTGGTTCTGGATCGTGGGGGGAGTCGGCTTGACGACGATGCTGGTGGGCGCCTGGGCCGCCACGTTCCAGCACGACATGAAAGCGGTGCTGGCGTATTCGACCATCAGCCACCTCGGCCTGATCACGATGCTGACCGGACTCGGCAGCACGCTCGGCGTGGTGGCGGCGATCTTCCATACCATCAACCACGCCACCTTCAAGGCGTCGTTGTTCATGGCCGCGGGCGCGGTGGACCACGAAACCGGCACGCGCGACTTGCGGCGGCTGGGCGGTTTGCGCCACGTGATGCCGATCACCGCGACGCTGGCGGTGATTGCCGGCGCGGCGATGGCCGGCGTACCGCTGCTCAACGGCTTCCTGTCCAAGGAAATGTTTTTTGCCGTGGCGTTGGGCGCCAACCACGGCTTGGCGCTGGACACGCTGACGGTGCTGGTTGCGGTGGCCGCGGCGGCGCTCGGCGTGACCTATTCGCTGCGGCTGGTGGGCGGCGCGTTCTTCGGGCCTCTGCGGCACGACTTCCCGCGCGAACCGCACGAGCCGCCGCGCTGGATGCGGTTCCCGATCGGGTTGCTGGCGCTGGCGTGCCTTGCGGTCGGGATCTTCCCGGGGCGGGTCGTCGGGCCGCTTCTGCACGCGGCCGCGGGGTCGGTGCTGGGCCCGCAACTGCCGGCCTACGACCTTGCGATCTGGCACGGCCTGACGATGCCGGTGCTGATGAGCGTGATCGCGTTCGCCGCCGGTTGCGCGCTGTATGTCGCACTGCGGCGACGCATCGCCGCGCGCGACAGCACGCCGCTGATCGACCGGATCCATGCACTGCACGCGTTCGAACGCGTACTCGCGTTCCTGACCACCACCCTGCCCGACCTGCACGCGAAGATCTTTCCCGGCCGGAAGCTGCAGGCGCAACTGCTGCTGGTCGTGTTGTTGGCGGGCATCGTCGGTTTCCTGGCCGTGCAGCCGTTGCCGGTACCAACGGCGGTGCAGGGCACGCAGATCGACCCGGCATTCGCGCTGCTGTGGTTGCTCGGCGTCGCCTGCGCGATCGGCGCGGCCACCCAGGCCAAGTTCCATCGCATGGCGGCGCTGATCCTCACGGCCGGGACCGGCCTCGTGGTGTGCATCACTTTCGTGTGGCTGTCGGCGCCGGACCTCGCGGTCACGCAACTCCTCGTCGAAGCGGTCACCACCGTGCTGCTGTTGCTGGGGCTGCGCTGGCTGCCCAAGCGCATTCCGGGGCGGGCGCCGCTGAGCCGCATCGCGCGCTACCGTCGCATCCGCGACGCCGTCATCGCAATCGGCGTCGGGCTGGGCCTCGCCGGCCTGGCGTACGCGGTGATGCTTCACCTGGTCGCCGATTCGGCGTCGCGCTTCTTCCTCCAACAGGCGCTGCCGGGCGGCGGCGGGCGCAACGTGGTCAACGTGATCCTGGTGGATTTCCGCGCGCTGGATACGCTCGGCGAGATCACGGTGCTCGCGATCGTGGCGCTGGCGGTGTTCGCACTGCTGTGGCGGTTTCGCCCGGCAGTCGAGAGCATCGGCTCGCCGCGCAAACGCGATGTCGCAGCCGTGCAGGGCGAAGTCCACGTCGACCGTCAACGAGCCGCGTTGGCTGATCAACTGGCGATCCCCGCACTGCTGATCCTGCTGGTCGCACCGGTGATCGTGCTATTCGCGCTGCACCTGTTCCTGCGCGGGCACGACCTGCCCGGTGGCGGATTCGTCGCCGGCATCACCGTGACCATGGCGCTGATCGTGTTGTACATGGCCGGCGGCGCGCGCTGGGTGGAGACGCGGCTCAAGGTTGCGCCGGTGCGCTGGATCGGCGCGGGACTGCTGCTGGCGATCGCCACCGGACTGGCCGCGGTCGTGCTCGGCGATCCGTTCCTGACTTCGTACCACGGGCATTGGTCCCTGCCGGTGCTCGGCCACGTTCCGTTCAACAGCGCGCTGCTGTTCGACCTCGGCGTGTTTGCCGTCGTCTCCGGTGCCAGCGCGCTGATGCTGGTGGTGTTGGCGCACCAGTCGTTGCGCCGCGTGATCCCTGCGCCCGAGATGCCGCGCGGCGCTGATGAGGCGGAGTCCTGATGGAAGTCGTGCTCGCCATCGCGATCGGCGCCCTCGCGGGTTCGGGCGTATGGCTGCTGCTGCGGCCGCGCACCTTCCAAGTGATCATCGGCCTGACGCTGATTTCCTACGCGGTCAACCTGTTGATCTTCTCGATCGGCGGCCTTCAGGTGGGCGCCGATCCGGTGCTCGTCGGCGGCGCCACCGATCTTTCCCGTTACGCCGACCCGCTGCCGCAGGCGCTGGTGCTGACGGCCATCGTGATCGGCTTCGCGACCACGGCGTTGTTCTTGGTGGTGCTGCTGACCTCGCGCGGCCTCGCCGGCAACGACCATGTCGATGGCGAGGACGGCACGCCATGAACGGCGCGCTCGCGATCGCACCGATCCTGATCCCGCTCATCGTCGCGGCGATCCAGGTATTGCTTGGCATCCGCTTCGGGCGCCTCCGCACCAGCCTGAGTTTCCTGTCGTGCCTCTCGCTGGTGGCGGTCGCCGCGATGTTGATGATGTCGGCGTCGGCGCCCAACGGCGAAGGCACGATGCTGGTGTACAACCTCGGCAATTGGCCTGCCCGATTCGCGATCGTGCTGGTGGTCGACCGCCTGTCGGCGCTGATGCTGCTGCTCACCGCGGTGCTGGCGCTCGCCGTGCTGCCTTACGCGCTGGGTCGCTGGCAGCGCATGGGTCCGCATTTCCAGCCGCTGGTGCAGTTGCTGCTGGTGGGCTACAACGGCGCGTTCCTGACCGGCGACCTGTTCAACCTGTTCGTGTTTTTCGAGGTGTTGCTGGCCGCGTCCTACGGGTTGGCGTTGCACGGGTCCGGTGCGCGCCGGGTCGGCGCGGGCCTGCACTACATCGCGATCAACCTCACGGCCTCGATGCTGTTCCTGATAGGGGTCGGCCTGATCTTCGGCGTCACCGGCACCTTGAACATGGCGGTGCTGGCGCACCTGATCCCCGGACTCACCGGCACGCCGCGCGCGCTGATGCACGCGGGTGCGGCGTTGCTTGGGTTGGCATTCCTGATCAAGGCGGCGGTCTGGCCGGTGGGCTTCTGGCTGCCGCGCACGTACTCGGCCGCCATCCCGCCGGTCGCCGCACTGTTCGCGGCGATGACCAAGCTCGGCATCTACGTGATCCTGCGCCTCAGCCTGCTGTTGTTCGGCGTCGATGCCGGTGCGGCGTCGATGCACTTCGGCAGCGAGTGGCTGCTGTGGCTCGGCATCATCACGCTGGTGGTCGGCAGCATCGGCATGCTGGGCGCGCGGGAACTGGGCAAGCTCGCCGCGTACTGCGTGCTGGTGTCGTCGGGCACGCTGCTCGGCGCGATCGCGCTGCACAGTCCGGCCGTGACGGCGGGCGCGCTGGCGTACCTCGTGATTTCCGTGCTCGGGATCGCCGCGTTCTTCCTGCTGGCTGGCCTCGTCGCGCCGCGCGAGGGTCCCGAAGGCACAACGCAACTGGAACCCTACGATCCCGCGATCGACGCGTTGTTCGCCGCGGAGGATGAAAGACGGGTGACGAGTCCGGCGCCCGTGGTGATCCTCGCTGCGTGTTTCCTCGCCTGCGGGTTGCTGCTGGCGGGACTGCCGCCGCTCTCGGGTTTCATTGCGAAGTTCGCGCTGCTGGCGCCGATGCTGGACCACGGCACGGGCGCTATCCTGCTGTTCGCGCTGACGATCGCGGCGGGGCTGTGCACGGTGATCGCGATGGCGCGCGCCGGCATCCAGATTTTTTGGGCCGACGCGGACTGGGAATTTCCGCGCGTCGAACCGGGCGAGACGATTTCCGTGATGGGACTGCTCGGCATCTGCCTCGTGCTCACGTTCGTGGTCGCCGCCCCGTGGAACTACCTCGCGGCGACCGCGCGACAAATCCACGCGCCCGAACATTACATCCACGCGGTGATGGGCCAGGCCACGGAGGCTCGACCATGACGCGCTGGCTGCCGCATCCGTGGTTCGCGCTGTGCCTGCTGGTGGCTTGGCTGTTGCTGCAGCAAAGCCTCGCCGCACCGACGATCGTGCTCGGTATCGTGCTGTCCCTCGCGCTGTCCTGGACGCTCGGCAAGCTGGACCTGCCGCGGGTGCGCGTGCGCAGCGTCGGGACTTTGCTCATGCTGCTGGCCCGGGTGTTCGGCGACATCGTTCGCTCGAACATCGCGGTGGCAAAGACCATCGTCTCGCCCCGGCCGCGCGTCACCTCCGGGTTCGTCACGATCCCGCTGGAGATGACCAGCCCGTACGCACTGGCGCTGCTGGCCTGCATCATCACCGCGACGCCGGGCACCATCTGGGTCAGCCATGATTCGCGACGCCGCGTGCTGGTGATCCACGTGCTCGACCTCGACGATGAAGCCACCTGGATCGCCAACATCAAGCGTCGCTACGAACAGCCGTTGCTGCAGATTTTCCGATGACTTCCCTCTCGATGACCGCCAGCCTCGCGACCGCCGCCATCCTCGCGGCCCAGTTCCTGCTGTTGCTGGGCATGGGCATGGCCATCGTCCGGATGGTGCGCGGCCCGCGCGCCCAGGACCGGGTGTTGGCGCTGGACGCGCTATACATCGACGGGATGCTGCTGCTGCTCACCATCGGCATCCGCACCGGCAGCATCCTGTACGTCGAAGCCGGGCTGATCATCGCGCTGCTCGGCTTCGCGGCCACCGCCGCGTTCGCGAAATTCCTGCTGCGCGGTGAGGTGATCGAATGAACGCGTTCGCCGCCGTGCCTTCGTGGGTCGCCCTGGTGATCGGCGTCTTGGTGTTCGCCGGCGCGCTGCTGGCGTGTATTGGTTCGGCAGGCCTGCTGCGCCTCACCACGTTTTACCGTCGCGTGCATGCACCGACGCTTGGCACCACGCTCGGCATGTACTTGGTGCTGGCTGGAACCATCGTGTTCTTCTGGGCGGGCGCGGGTTGCCCGGCGCTGCACATCATCCTGATCGGGGTGTGCGTCAGCATCACCACGCCGATTTCCCTGATGCTGCTGGCGGGCGCCGCGCTGGAACGCGACCGGCGGCAAGGCGTGGCAGGCGTGCCGGCCGCCAATCCGTCCGAAACCGGAGCGGATGAAGGCGAGACGAGCCGCTGACCGGCAACCTTCTTGCGATGATTTGAAGCGCGTCCTGGCGGAGTGCGCGAACCTGCAGCGATGCATACGAGATGTTGACATCCGGTCAGTCCCCGCTTCGCGCCGCATCAGCGCCGGGAACGTGATGAACTGCCGCCACCTGCGATCGCATTTATAGCGTCGCGCGATAATCCTGCGGCTGACGCCATCAGCAAAAGATTCATGCAGCCGATGCCAGATCGGCGTTCTGGATTCCATGATCTGTCCGCCGGGTCACGGACCAACCGAGCGATTCATCAACGCTTTCAATTCGATCAAGTTGCTCACGGCATGGCGCGCCGTATCGCACCGTTCGACGCCGGGCCGGAGCATCTGGACGGTGATCATCCCCAACTGATTGCCGGCAGCGATTTCCGATTCGCCGTTGTCGCCGACTACCCAGACTTGCCGCGCCACCAACGCGTGGTGGCGGATGGTGTCCGCGAAGATCGCCTGCTTTCCGCGCCGCGGATGGTCGACAATCGAATCGATGTAGATTGCATCGAAGCAAGAACGAATACCGAGTGCCGTGATCTTGCTCTGCTGTAGCCTCGGGAATCCCGTGGTCACCAGGAAACGCCGCGCCCGAAGCTCGCGCAACGCGTGGAGATCGGGATAGCCATGCATCGGAGTGGCAACCTCCGTCGCTTCGAAGCCCTGCACGCCCGCGCGGCACATGTCGGCACTGAAGTGGAACCGTTCCGCCACAGCGTCGAAAGGAAACCGCATGCATGCGGCAAACGCCTCGGCGAGGGCTGCTTCCGTCAGGGCACCGGCATTCGCACGCCGGATGGACGCGAAAACGGGCTCGTACAACGTCGCCCCGACTTCATCTCCGGCGCACAGGCAGTAATCGAGATCAAAAATGACTGAAGGGACCACCGGCGAATTCTACGTGTGCAGCGCGTCCGGAACCCCATTTGCCCCGGGCGATCGTCGGGAGGGGCTCGCACATGTCGATCTTCGGCCAGAAGCCGTGATAGGCGCGTTGCCCGCGAACGTCTGTTTGCGATGCATCCATTCTTTTGCGGCCAACGGTTGAATTTAGCGGGTGCCTGCCAACAACAGTTGCACATCTGGAACCCAGACCTGCAACCATCTTGCCGCCTTTTGCTCCGGGCTGAGGGCTTGCGGAGATGCGGGAACGCTGCCACCCAAACCCAAATCGCCATCAAGGCAAGCGGCGTTGACCGCACCATAGAGACGTCCTCCATGCTCGAACGTAACGGCCACCAACACTCCACACTCAGAACACAACCGAAACTCTGCGGTCTCCGAGCCTTGGCGATATGAACGCAAGACGCCCGGGTCGCTGGCGACAATCCGCAGTTGGCCCGTAGGGCCTGAAATGTATGCAGCCCCATGCTTTCTGCAGAAACTGCAGTCGCAAGCGCGCGGAATTATTTCTCTTGGTTCTTGGAGAGTCGTGAATTTGACTTTGACCTGCCTGCAATGGCAGCTGCCATGCAGCGTCACTGGTCGTTGCTTGAGCGACATAGGTTTCACCTGGCACCCAACGCGTTCGAGTGAGGTGCAGCGCGCCGCGAAAGCACCCACTTGGTCGATGCGGCTCTGTGCATTGCCACTTCTGACGAGTAGTTCGACGTCAGCGGTGGCAGGCTGGATACCGTGCGCAACGGTGTTTCAGGAACGATCAATCACCGCAACAAGTCGAGCTACGCTATTTGCGGTCGATCGAATAACGGCCCGGCCCGGTGACGCACAGGAGCAGGAATCCGCCCGTGATCGAGACGTTCTTGTAGAAGTTGATCATGTTCGCGACCTGCGCGTCGCCTGTCATCGTCCAGTAGTGGTGCCCGATGAACGCCGTGGCGAGCGTGTACACGGCCAACAGCAGTGCCAGCGGCCGCGTCAGGAAACCGAGGACGACCGCGATGCCGACGAAGAACTCGATGATCACCACCACGATCGCCGCAACCGTCGGGATTGGCAACCCCAGTCCCGTCATCATCCCCACGGTTCCGGAGAACCCGATCAGCTTGCCCCACCCACCCCAGACGAACAGGATCACCATCAGGATGCGTGCCACCAGCAGCAACTCGTCTTTGCGGCTCTCGAACAAGGTGTAGCGCATGGCCTTTCCCTCTCGTCTGGTGTGACTCCGGGCTTCGGGTCGTACGGTGGCCGGGAGCATCCACAACCGCGATGCGGCGGATGCCCCCGACGAAACGCATCATACGCGTTTCGTTACCGGGCGTTTTGTAACCGCGTGCGTCCTGTGTGGGCGGGAATCTTTCGCGCGTATTTCGGCCCCGCTCTCGGGAAACTCCGTCCAGGGGTCAATGCGTCTTCGTGCCCTGCAGCTTTCACGCACCCGTGACAAGCGAAAAGAGTATGCTCGCGCGACCTTGTCACCTGTTTTCGGACAAGCGTCCTTCCCCTGAAGGCGCAAGCTGGCATTGACCGGAGGCACGCGGTGAACATCTTGCCTGCTGGTAGCACCGCGCCGGATTTCACGCTGCATTCGACGCCCGACCAGACCGTCTCGTTGTCCGAGTTTCGCGGCCGCAACGTGATCCTGGCGTTTTATCCGGCCGACTGGAGTCCGGTCTGCGGCGATCAGCTCGCCCTGTACAACGAATTGCTGGAAGAGTTCGAAAAGTACGACGCGCAATTGCTGGCGATCTCCGTGGACGGCGCATGGAGCCATGCCGCGTTGTCGCGCGATCGCAAATACCACTTTCCGTTGCTGTCGGACTTCGAGCCGAAAGGCGCAGTGGCGCGCAAGTATGGCGCCTATGACGAGAAGGACGGGGTCGCCGAACGTGCGCTGTTCGTGGTTGACGGCGGTGGCGTGATTCGCTGGAGCTATCTGTCGCCGATGGGAGTCAATCCCGGAGCGGATGGCATCCTCAAGGCATTGGAACGCCTGGGCAAGAACAAGGCGATGGCGGGTTGACGCCATGCACGGTCAATCCCCCGAACTCGCGATTCCAGTTTCGGCCAGCGATCACGTGCAAGGGCCCGGAAGCGCCGTGGTGACGCTGGTCGAGTATGGCGACTACCAGTGCCCCGCCTGCGGCATGGCCTATCCGGAGGTCAAGCGCCTGCAGGGCGAATTCGGCCGCAGCCTTCGCTTTGTGTTTCGCAACTTTCCATTGACGGAAGTGCACCCACTGGCTCGCCCGGCAGCCGAGGTTGCCGAGGCCGCAGCCGGATGGAATCGATTCTGGCCCATGCACGATTGGTTGTACGAAAACCAGGACGAATGGACGGCTTACGGTGCCGAGGGCCTGGAAGCAGGATTGCGGCAGGTGGGGCTCGACGAATCCGAAGTGGCGCAAACCCTCCGTCGCCCGAATATCGATTCGCGCATCCAGGCCGACTTCATGGGTGGTGTGCGCAGCGGCGTCAATGGCACGCCCTGTTTCTTCCTCGACGGATACCGTGTGGATGGCGGCACGGAAGCACTCGAATCCGCCATTGCGGGACTGATCGAGAGACGCTGATCACGCGATTTTTGAGGGAGGTACTGACATGGCGACATACAAGGTGGGTTATTTCGTCGGCAGCCTGGCGCGACAATCGCTCAACCGCAAGTTGTCGAAAGCGCTGGTGCAACTGGCGCCGCCGGAGTTGTCGATGACGGAGATCCCGTTCAAGGACCTTCCGCTGTACAGCTACGACTATGACGCCGATTACCCGCCCGTCGCGCGCGCGTTCAAGCAGCAGATCGCGGACGCCGAAGCGATCCTTTTCGTCACGCCCGAATACAACCGCTCGATACCGGGCGGATTGAAGAACGCCATCGATTGGGCCAGCCGCCCGTGGGGCAGGAACTCGTTCGCGCGCAAGCCGTCCGCGATCATCGGCACCTCTCCCGGTGCGATCGGCACCGCGATCGCGCAACAAAGCCTGCGCAGCGTGTTGTGTTTCTGCAACTCGCCACTGATGAACGCCATCGAGGCCTACATCCAGTTCACCCCGGGCTTGATCGACGACGATGGCCAAGTGACCAACGACGCCACAGCGGAATTCCTCCGGAACTACATGATGGAGTTCAGCGCGTTCATCACGCGCGTGAAGACCGCACTTTCCTAGCAACCACCGGAAGGTGGTGCTGCCAGGACGGTAACCCTTGCGCACGTGCAGGAGGATGCCGATGAACGAGGTTGTCGAATCCGACGTGGTCGATGCGGGGCGTCGGCGCGTCTTGGCCGGGATGCTGACCGCCTATACGGCCTCGCTGATTCCGTGGGCTTTGGCGGCACCGGTCGCGAGTCTAAACGAAGGAACCTTCCTCGCGCTGTCCGCGATACTGGTCGGGCAAACAGCGCTGGATGCGGAGTTGGGCGGCAGATTGCATGCGGCGCTCATGACCGAATCGCCGCGCTTCGATGCCGACGCGCAAGCACTGCTGAAGCTGATCGACAGCGAGCACGTTGATCCCGCCAGACTGCAGGCGACCCTCGACGCATCCCACTCGCCGCTCGCGCCGTTGCCGCGCCAGATCATGCGCGCGTGGTGCCTCGGCCTTGTCGGCGAAGGCGAGGCCGCACGCTGCATTGCCTATGAGAACGCATTGAACGCAGTGGTGGTGGCCGAGGTGTTGAAACCGCCGACCTATGCGTACGGCCCATATGGAAGTTGGTCGAAACCACCGCCCGCCAAGGGAGACGGGGGACCATGACCACGTCTACGTCGGCTGACATCGTCGTCGTCGGGTCGGGGATCTGCGGCGCGCTGGCGGCGTATCGGCTGGCGCAGCAAGGCCTTTCGGTGCTGATTCTCGAAGCGGGACCGCGGATCGATCGTGCTCGCGTCGTCGCCGCGTTCCGCAACTCGCCTCGCAAAAGCGATTGGATGTCGCCCTATCCATTTTCGCCATGGGCACCGCAACCGGACTACAGCCCGAAGGACAACGGGTACCTGATCCAGGCGGGCCCTTATCGCTATCCCGCCGAATATATCCGCGTCGTCGGTGGCACCACCTGGCACTGGGCGGCGCAGGCCTGGCGACTGGTACCCAGCGATGTACGCATCAAGACGCTCTACGACGTCGGCGTCGATTGGCCGATGGCGTACGACGAACTGGACGCCTGGTACCAACAAGCCGAGGAGATTCTCGGCGTGGCGGGCGCAGACAATACCGGCTCGCCCCGCAAGCACCCTTTCCCGATGCAACCCGTGGCAGAACCCTGGTCGATGCGGCGCTTCCGCGAACGATTGGCGCCCGCGTATCCCGTGGTTGCCAACACCGTCGCGCGCAATAGCCGAAGCTACGACGGACGGCCCGCCTGCGTCGGCAACAACAGTTGCCAGCCGATCTGCCCCGTCAACGCGCAGTACCTCGGCATCAATGCGGTGGAATCGGCTGAAGCCGCCGGCGCCAGGGTAGTTCCCAATGCGGTGGTGTACCGCATCGAACCCGACGCCAAGGGCCGAATCGTCGCGGTGCACTACTACGACCCGAACAAAAAAAGCTACCGCGCCGCGGGCAAGGAATTCATCCTTGCGGCCAACGGCATCGAGAGCCCCAAGCTTCTCCTTCTTTCCGCCAGCGACAGGTTCCCGAATGGCATCGCCAACAGTTCGGGCATGGTCGGACGCAACCTGATGGATCATCCCAGCAGTTCGCTCACGTTCTACGCCGACGAGGAAGTGTGGCTGGGCCGCGGCCCGCAGAGTCCGAGTTCCATCAACACCATGCGCGATGGCGCGTTCCGCTCCCGGCACGCGGCCTACCGGCTCGACTTCACCAACATCTCGCAGGTGCTGAGCGTCACCGAAGCGCTGATCGCCGAAGGCGTGTACGGCGCGGAATTCGAGAAGCAACTGCGCTGGCGTGCCGCGCGCCAGGTCAACGTCAAGAATGTGCTGGAGGTGCTGCCGCATCCGGAGAACCGCATCACGCTGGCCTCGGAAAAAGACGCGCTGGGCATTCCCAAACCGGAGGCGCATTACTCGATCGATGACTACACCCGTCGCGGTGCGGATGTCTCCAAGAAAGATTTCGCCAGGATTGCCCAGATGATGGGCGGAACCGGCTTGCGTTACAGCCCCGATGGCCAGTTCGCCAACAACCAGCACATCACCGGCACGCTGGGCATGGGCGATGACCCTGCGAAATTCGTGACGGACCGTTTCGGCCGCACGCACGACCACGAGAACCTGTTCTGCTGCGGCACCGGCGTGATGCCGACCGCGGCGACGATGAATTCGACGCTGACCGCGGTCGCACTGGCGCTGCGCACCGCCGATCACATGCACCCGCCGAGCCGCGGGAAGAGCAGCTCCGCCGCGGGCGCGGAGCCATCGCCATGAACGCGCGGATTCGCAAATCAACCTTGCTGCTGGCGATGCTGCTGCCGCTGGCGGCCATGCACGCCATGGCAACAACAGCAACCCATCCAGCGAGTGCCGCAAGCGCGGCAGAAGTACAGCGCGGCCATTACCTCACCCTTGCGGGCGATTGCGAAGCGTGCCACACCGCACCCGGTGGCAAGGCCTACGGCGGCGGCCTTCCGGTCGCGACGCCGATCGGCTCGATTTTTTCCACCAACATCACGCCCTCGAGGATCGACGGCATCGGCGCCTACACCTTGCAGCAATTCAGCAACGCACTGCGCAGGGGCGTTCGCCAGGACGGCAAGCATTTGTATCCCGCGATGCCTTACACCGCGTACGCGCAACTCAACGATGCTGACGTGCGCGCGCTGTATGCGTATTTCATGCACGGCGTGCAACCGGTAGACACCCGCCCGTCACGAACACAGCTTCCGTTTCCATTCAACATCCGCGCGTCGATGGCATTCTGGAACGTGATGTTTCTCGACAAGAGGCCCTTCATGCCGGACCCAGCCAAAAGCGCGCAGTGGAATCGTGGCGCGTACTTGGCGCGTGGACTGACCCACTGCAGCACCTGCCACACGCCGCGAAACTTTTTGATGGCCGAGAAACCTTCGCACGCATTGGCGGGCGCATCGCTCGGCACGTGGTTTGCGCCGAACATCACGCCGGACGCCGACAGCGGGATTGGCAATTGGAGCGATCAGGAAATCATCGATTACCTGCAACGCGGATCCGCGCCCGGCAAGGGCCAGGCCGCCGGTCCGATGGCCGAGGCTATCGATCACAGCCTGCGGCATTTGACCGAGGCCGACCTGGCCGCCATCGCGGTGTATCTGGGATCGATTCCGTCGCGACGCGAGCCGAAGGCCACCCGCGCCGTGGATACATGGGGCAGACCGTATGCGGACCTCGCCAGCATCCGCGGCAAGCCGTTGCCGAAAAATCCGGATCAGATGACTGGCCCGCAACTCTATGACGCGTACTGCGCCACCTGCCATCAGGATCGTGGCCAAGGCAGCTTCGATGGCGGACTGCCGCCACTGTCCCACAACACCGCCACCGGCCGCCGCAACACCGACAACCTCGTGATGGTGATCCTCGACGGCATCGCATGGCGTACGGATGGGTCCGGTGTACGCATGCCGGGTTTCGCGCCGGAACTTTCCGATCGGCAAGTCGCGACGCTCGGCACTTACCTGACGCAGCATTTCGGGGATCCAGCCGCGACGGTCACTGTCGGTCAGGTGCGGATGCTGCGTGCCGGTGGGCCGTCCTCGAACTTGGTGCTGCTCGCGCGGATCGGCTTGGCCATCGCTATCGTGATTCTGATCGCGATCCTCGTGGCGATCGTCCGGGCGTGGATGCGGCGCCGCCATCGCGTGCTGCCGAGCGATTGAGTCGGAGCCACCTCCGTGCGCAAGCATCACGTCCTGTCATTTGCGCCTGCATGGCTGGCCTGGCTCGCGGCTTGCCTGGGCACGCCGGTGTTTGCGCAGAGCGCGCCGGCCTCCACGCCCGCTTCGCGAACCACGCTCACCGGCGATTGGGGTGGCCTGCGCACCCGGCTCAAGAACCGCGGCATCACCTTCAATGCGCGCTACACCTCCGAAGGCGCCGCGATCGTGTCGGGCGGGCCGTATCGCACCGGCCGCTACACGCACCAGCTCGATCTCGAAACCCTGTTCGACCTGGACAAGCTGGCCGGCATTCCCGATGCACACGTCCAGTTCACCCTGACCGATCGGTTCGGCCGCAGCCTCACGAACGACGTGCTGTACAACCAGTTCTCGGTGCAGGAACTGTACGGCGCGGGCCAGAATTTCCGGCTGGCCGAATTGAATTACCAGCAGGATTTCGACGACCACCGCATCCAGATCGAACTCGGCTGGTCGCCGTTGGGCGATCACCTGGCGCGGCTTCCGGATTTCTGCAAGTTCCAGAACGGCGTGATCTGCGGGCACGCCAACGCGATGACCACCAACAGCGGCGCGCACAATTTCCCCACCGCGCAATGGGGCGCACGCATCACCGCGTATCCGGTGCCGCACTTCTACATCACGACCGGCGTATTCCAGGTCAACCCGAATGCCGGTGACAAGGACAAGGGCTTCGACCTCAGCTTCGACAGCACCGGCGCGTTCGTGCCGGTGGAACTCGGCTGGGAAACCGGGCGTGGCGATGGCGGCCTTCCCGGTGACTACAAGTTCGGCGCGTACTACAACTCGTCCCATACGCCCGACGTGTACGACGACGTCAACGGCATGCCCGCGGCCTTCACGGGCGCGGCTTTCCTGGAACACAACGGCCGCTACGGCGCGTATGCCATCGCCAGCCAGACCGTCTCCAAACCCGATCCCGATTCACCGCGGCACCTGAGGCTGGGCGTGATGGCCGGCGAAGGCGATCGAGCGACAGCGCGCTACAGCTACTTCTGGATTGCGGGCGGCGTGTGGCAAGGAACTTTTCCCGGCCGCGACCAGGACTTCATCGCGTTCATGGCGGCGTATGCGCGCACCAATCCGCGCCTGACCCGCTACCAGAAGGAACTCGACAGCATTGCGCCTGGCAACGTCGGCATCCAGACCTACGAAAGCGTCGTCGAGGTCGATTACGGCGCGGTGATCACGCGTTGGCTCACGCTGCGCCCGAATCTCCAATACATCATCCGGCCGGGGGCGACCGGCGCGATCCGCAACGCGTTGGTGTTCGGGCTTTATACCCAGGTGACGTTCTGATATCGGCCTCTGGGACGAGACCCTTGGCCGCCTTAAACGCTGGTGAGCCGATGCTTCGACCGTGATGTCGCAGCGGCCCGACTCTCTCCGGGCAGAACCTTCAATAGCCCACGGTGAAGCGTTGCCGCGGATGCCGTGGCGTCTCGAGTTCATCCACCAGGGCAATGGCGAAATCCTCCATCGATATCCAACTTTTCCCGTGGGCATCGGCGAGCAATTGATCGCCACCCAGCCGGAATTTTCCGGTGCGCAAGCCAGGGGCAAACTCGGCCGAGGGCGACACAAAGGCCCAATCAATATCCCGCTCCGAACGCAATGTCTCGAGGAATGCCCGCCCGGCGGCTGCTTCCGCTTTGTAGCTCTCGGGAAATCCCGGTGTGTCTGCGAGGGTCTTGCCCGGTGCGACTTCCAGGCTGCCGGCCCCGCCGACCACCAAAAGCCGCGGCACGCCAGCTTGTCTGACCGCCGCGATCAACGCCGTCGCGTCCGATGACACGAACTTCGATGCACTGATGACGGCGTCATGTCCAACGAGCAGCGGCGCCAGTTGCGCCGCATCGGCCGCGTCCGCGCTTTTGATCTCCAGCCCCGGCAGCGGTGCCACGTTGACTGTGTCCCGGGCAATCCCGGTGACGGTGTGTCCGCGACTGAGCAGTTCTGCAAAAATGCGGGACCCGACGCGTCCACTGATGCCGATCAGTGCGATTTTCATGGATGCCTTGCGTGCGCTGCGCCCGAATCGGATTGCCGCCGCGCGTTTGGTGTGGCGGTGTCCGAGGCAATCAGACAAGTCACTTTTGGCGCGCCATGGATTTGAAAGCGGCAAGCGGCTTTCAGCAGCGGGCGGTCTGCCTTGGTGATCCGAACGTGCTGGCGCAGAAATTCGAGCCAGGAGTCGGTGAGATAGGCTTCGAAGAACTGTCCGTCGCAGTTGGGGTTTTCAAATGCCCGCCACTGGTAGGCGCCATCACGGCGACGCTCGCGTGCGAGCCTGCCGAGTGCACCCAGGAATGCTTCGCGATTTTTCGGATCGATGTCGTATCGCGTGGTGACCAGCACCGGCCCGCGATCAGGTTCGATGTCGCCGGTCAACAATGGTGTTGATCCATCCATCGCGGGCGTGAGGTCCAACGCTGCCCCCGTCCCGAGCTTCCACCGCCACGTCAGCGGAATGGAGACCAAGGCACCCGCCGTCGCAATGCAGAGCGCGAATGGCAGTCCGATGACGCTTGCGACCTGGCCCCAGATCGCGCTGCCGGCAGTCAGGCCGCCATAAAAGACCATGACGAACATCGCCAGCCCGCGACCGCGCACCCAGTCGGGCAAGGCGACCTGCGCCGAAACGTTGAGGCTCGACAGCACTGCAATCCAGCAAGCACCGGCAATCACGCTTGCGATCACTGCCGGCGCGGCGGTTCTTGCCAGCGCAAACAGCGCCATGGCGACGGCGGTGCCTAGCGTTCCCAGTGCGACCAAGCCATTGGAACCGAACATCGAATGCAGGCGCGGCAGAACGAACGCACCTGCAACTGCACTGGCTCCGATTGCGCCGAGAAGCATGCCGTAAAGTTCCGCGCCTCCGGCGATCTGCTGTCGAGCAACCAGAGGCAGTAACGCCCAGTACGCACTGGCGAACACGGCAAACGGCGCCGCGCGTACCAGAGTGGCGCCAAGCGCTGCGTTGTTGCGCGCGTAGCGCAGTCCCGTACGCACGGCGTTCCCGAAGCGCTCGGGCGGGAGTCGCGAGGCATGTGTTTCAGGTTCGTGCCACCACAACAGCGCGCCGATAACGCCGAAGTTGCTGACGGCGTTGACCCAGAAAGGCGCTGCAATGCCATAGAGGCTGATGATTGCCCCGCCAAGCCCTGGGCCGACGGCACGGCTCAGGTTGAGTCCTGCGCTGTTGGCGGATACCGCGGGGGCCAGCTCGGCTTTGGGAACCAACTGGGGCACGACCGCTTGCCATGCAGGTGTGTTCATCGCCGTCGCCGAACCAATCAAGACCGCGAGCAGCAGCAAGCTGAAAGGAGTAATGAAATGTACCCAGACGAGCACCGCCAGCGCGATGGAAAACACGGCGACGGCCAGCTCACCAATGATCAGGGATTTTCGCCGGTCCACGATATCGGCGAGCGCTCCCGCCGGCAGCGCGAACAGGCACATCGGCAAACTGGCCGCGACCTGCACCAGCGCCACCAGCAGCGGCGAGGGATCAAGACCCGTCATCAACCAACCGGATGCTGCGCTATACATCCAGTAGCCGACGTTGGACACAACGGTCGCCGTCCAGATCACCGTGTATGACGTGTGCCGGAAGGGGCGCCACGGCGAACCGGCGGTCTTGCTCGAAGGCTTCCCGGCTTCGACATGGGCAGACACGTGAGCGTCCTCGCCTCATTCCGACAGGCTATCCAGCGCCGGACCGGATTTGAGCGCTCACGCAGTCAAGGCTGCGTGATGACGCCCGGGTGGTATTTCGCCCTCGGAGTCGAACTTGTGAGGAACGACGCGGACTTCACGGATCCGGCAATATGCTTGGATGAATTGATGAGGCCAGCGCAGCGTTGGTTTTAGTTCGAATCGCCCGCGCCGAAACGGCACTGATAGGGCTTGCACATGAATGTGTCGAATCGCAATGCAGGTTTGAGCGACGAATTTGTCGAACGGCAGCGTGTGCGCTTGGAGACATTGCGTAACCAGTTGCTCGGCGGCGAGGCCCATGCGGTCCGACGGGAGCGGAGATTTCAGGAAGAACGCGGGAACGAAGCCAGCGAATTCGAGGAGGCCGCACAAGACATGGCGCGGCACGAGGTCAATCAGGCGCTGCATGACGTCGACGACCACCGGCTGCACCGGATCGAGCGCGCGCTGCAGAAGATCGAGGAAGGCACTTACGGTCTGTCGGACGTGAGCGGCGATCCGATACCGCAGGCGAGGCTCGAAGCAACTCCCGAGTCGATCGTGACCACCCGCGAAGAACGCAAGCAGGAAGCCGGCGGGTAGCATCGATCCGGCGCTACATTTCCGTTTTGCCCGCAGAGCCAGCTGACGGCACTCCGACCTTGCTTGGTGCTACCGGCTTCGCAGCGCCAGACGGCACACTGGGCGTCACGCGCCACACCGTATTCGACAGGTCGTCGGCGACGATCAGCGCGCCGCGCGGATCGACGGTCACGCCGACCGGTCGGCCGCGCGTCAGTCCATCGTCACCGCGAAAGCCGGTGACGAAGTCGACCGGATTGCCGGCGGGATGGCCGTCGCGGAACGGCACGAACACCACCTTGTAGCCGACAGGGTTGGCGCGATTCCAACTGCCGTGCTCGCCGATGAATACGCCATCCGCGAACTTCGCACCCATCGCGGACGACGAGAACGCGACGCCGAGCGCGGCCACGTGTGAACCCAGGCCGTAGTCGGGAACGATGGCCGACGCGACCTTTTCCGGGTTCTGCGGCTGCGCGCGCTTGTCCACGTGCTGGCCCCAGTAGCTCCAGGGCCAGCCGTAGAACCCGCCTTCGCGCACCGACGTGAGGTAATCAGGCACCAGGTCGGGGCCGATTTCATCGCGCTCGTTCACCACCGCCCACAACGCGCCGGTGCCGGGCTGGATCGCGAGTGCGGTGGGATTGCGCAGACCGGTCGCATAGGCGCGGTGCATGCCGGTCTGCGGGTCGATCTGCCACACCCGCGCGCGCTCGAACTCGACGTCGAGGCCGCGCTCGGTGATGTTGCTGTTCGAACCGATGCCCACGTACAGGTAATGTCCGTCCGGGCTGGCGGCGAGCGCCTTGGTCCAGTGGTGATTGATCCGCGACGGCAGGTCGGTGACTTTGACGGGCGGGCCGTCCGCATGGGTCTGGCCGACGGCATAGTGGAACTTCACCAGTGCATCCTGATCAGCGACGTAGAGCGTATCGCCGACCAGCGCGAGCCCGTAGGGCGCGTTGAGACCCTCCGCAAACACGGTCTTCAGCTCGTAGGTGCCATCGCCATCCGCATCGCGCAGCAGCGTCAGGCGATTGCCGCCCTTGACCGGGCTCGTGCCCTTGGCCTTGATATAGCCGGCGATCACGTCCTTCGGCTTCAGCTTCGATTCGGCGCCGCCGCGGCCTTCGGCCACCAGGATATCGCCGTTGGGCAATACCAGGGTCTGGCGCGGAATGCGAAGGTCGGTCGCGATCGCCTTGATGGTGTAGCCCTGCGGCACCGTCGGCAGCCGCTCACCCCATTGGGCCGGCTTGGCGATCGTCATGTTGGGCAAAAGACCGCGCTGCGGGGCGGGCAGATGCGGATTGGCGCCGTACTGCTCCGGCGTCCCATCGCCGCCGCTGCAACCGGCGAGCAAGATTGCGAGTGCGAGGGTTGCCGACAGGTTCAGGCGATTCATGGCGCCTCTCCCACGCGGATTCCGGCGAAGGCGATCCACAGCGCCGCACAGGCGAGCGCCACCACGATCACCGACAGCACCAGGCCGGCCGGCATGCTCGCCCACGCGTCCCTGGCATGCACCAGTTCGTCGATGAAGCCCAGTATCCAGGTCGCCAACACCAATAAGCCATAGACCAGCACGGGCCACACACGCCAGCGGTCGCGGAACAGATCCACGACGGCTGCAAGAAACGCCAACGCGCCGACCACGAGGGCGCCGGCAAGCAGCCACGACGAGAAATTGTTCCACTGGATCTCGTAGCTGCGGAAGTAGGCGATGTCGCTCAGCAGCGCGCCGAGGAACAACGCAAGTGTTCCGGCCAACAGGACCGCGTTGAGGGGATGAAGCACCCACCGTGTCCGTTCAACGATGACAGCCATGACAACGTCCTCTGACGACTCATGCGATCACGTGAAGGTCAGGGTACAGCAACGGAGCCGACCGCGAGCAATGGCCAGTGCACCGAGGGTGCTTGATCGTGATCAGCCGGATGATCAGGCCGAACCGTACGACTGAACGCCCACGGGAAGATCACGGCAAGGGCCAAGCATTGCAGTGGTGCGGCGAAAACCGTTGCCTGTTGACGCGTGCCGGCGAACACCGCGCACACGGCAGCAAACCCATCAGCGGCTTGCGACGGGTCGACCGGCGAGAGGCGGCGCCGGCAAACGCCGGCCGCGATAGGCCTTCACGTCGCCGAAACGGCGATGTTGCTCCCAGTCTTCGCGCGCCGCGCTTATCTCGTCGGCAGTGCGGGCAACGAAATTCCACCACATCACGATCGATTCGCCGAACGGCGCGCCACCAATCAACACCGCGTGCGCCGAGTTCTTGCTGACGAGTTCAAGACCGCTGCGACGGGTACCGAGGTAGTGCAGCGCGTCCGGCGCGAGCCGTGTGCCATCCAGCGAAACGTCGCCATCGATGATGACGAGCGCATGTTCCCATTCGGGGTCGAGGGCCAGGCGCAACGTGCTGTTGCCGCCGACATGCAGGTCCGCGCCGACGAGGGGCGAGTAGGCGCGGGTTCCGCTCGCGGTGCCATTCAGTTCACCCATGAACACCTGCGCCCGCCCGCCGCCCGGTTCCAGCACCGGCAGGTCGGTGTAGTGATCGAACCCCGGTTCACGGTGGCGCTCCGCTTCCGGCAACGCCACCCACAGTTGCAGGCCGTGCAGCCGGCCCGAGTTCTCGGGCGGCGTTTCCTCGGAATGCGCGATGCCCTTGCCGGCCGTCATCAGGTTCAATTCGCCCGGACGCACGGTGCCCTGGAAACCGAGGCTGTCGTTGTGCAGCGCTTCGCCCGCGAACAGCCACGACACGGTCTGCAGGCCGATGTGCGGGTGCGGCGCAACGTCCATGGCCTTGCGCTCCGCAAACTCCATCGGACCGTAGTGGTCGAGGAAACACCATGGTCCCACCAGCCGGTGCTGGCGCACCGGCAGCGAGCGTGACACGGTGAGTCCGGCACCGAGATCTGCAAGACGCGCGGGGTAGCTCAGTATTTCCGGCCGTGCATCCGGACAGGATTCGCAGCGTTCGGATTCCTCATTGGGGAGCAGGTTGCTCATGGCGGTTCTCCCACGACTTGGCAATGTCCATCCGGGTCACTTTAGCGCGGCGTGGCGCCGGCTTCGTTTCTCGCCCGGTTCAGCATTCGAGCTCGAGGTTTCAACCTGGCTTCGGCTTCGCCGGCACTCACCGCAGGCGCGATAATCGGGATTCCATCAATGATGGAATACGGGAAACGAACATGAACCTTCGACCCATCAGGCGGCTGTCACAGTCGCGGCCCACGCGCGAAGGCGCAGGCGTCCACCTCCATCGAGCGATCGGATTCCCCGGAGCCGATCCTGCAGTCGATCCGTTCCTGCTGCTGGACGACTTTCGCAGCGACGTTCCGTCCGATTACCTCGCCGGATTTCCATGGCACCCCCATCGCGGCATGGAGACCATCACCTATGTGCTCGCGGGCACCGTGGAGCACGGCGACAGCCTCGGACACCGCGGCATCATCGGCGCCGGCGACGTCCAATGGATGACTGCGGGAAGCGGGATCATCCATCAGGAAATGCCGAAGGGCAACGCGGCTGGACAGATGTATGGATTCCAGTTGTGGGCCAACTTGCCGGCCGCGCTCAAGATGACGCCACCGCGCTATCAGGAAGTGAAAGCCGCCGACATCCCCGTCGTCGCCGATGAGGATTGCGAGGTTCGGGTCGTGTGCGGCAGTTTTCGCGGCATCCGCGGGCGCGTCGATGGCGTAGCCGCGGACCCGCTGTATCTCGATGTGTCCATAGCGCCCGGCCGCCGGGTGACGCTGCCCGTGCCTGCGGACCATCACGTGTTCGCCTACGTCTTTTCCGGTCAAGGCAAGTTCTGCAATGTCGCGAAGCCGCTCTCGGTGCCGACGCAAAGCACCCAGTGGCTCGACATAAACCCGCCGGCGGATGAGGGCGACCGCACACTCGTCGTGTTCGGCGATGGCGACGCCATCGAAGTCGAGGCCGGCGACGAGGGCATGCGCTTCCTGCTGGTGGCCGGCAGGCCGCTGCGCGAGCCGGTTGCGTGGTACGGTCCGATCGTGATGAACACCCAGGAGGAACTACGCGAGGCGTTCAATCAGCTCGATCGCGGCACATTCCTGGCGCCGCACCAGGTCGATTGAAGTCGTTCGGCTGGCCACTTCACAACGGGAGATCCCATGGTCGACACTTTCAGCAATACCGTGGACTGCACCACCCTCGACGTGGGTGCCTACCCGCAGGAATTGCGTACGCGGGCGCACACATTCCGTGCCGACGTCGGGCCCGAAGCAGGCAGCGCGGATTCAGCGCCGAGCCCGCACGATTACTTCGACGCCGCGTTGGCATCGTGCAAGGCATTGACCGCCATGTGGTACGCCAAACGCCACGACATTCCACTGGAACGCGTGGCCACGCGCGTCGAGCGGGATGATCATGCGGAGCGGCAAGGTCAATATCACTTGCGCGTGCATCTCGATTTCCAGGGCCCGCTCACGGACGCCCAGCGCGACGCACTCAGGCGCGCAGTCGCCGCCTGTCCGATCCACAAGCTGATGACGCGCGCGGAAATCACGATCGAAACCGCCGACCCATGAAGCGCACCCGCCGTCCATCGACGCGAATGACCGGAGCTTGTTTCAATTTGCAGCCACCGGCAACCTCGGTTCAGCGGGGAACCCCCGGGCAGGGAACCGAGCGTCCGTTGGTGGCATACTTTTTCGGATGACGTACTGGCTTGCAATTCTCTGCCTGCTTTGCACCAGCGCGGCCTTTCCGGCAGTGGCGCAACCCTTGCCTCCGCAAGACTGGCCGATGTTCGGCGGCAACGTGGAAAGCACCAGCGCAAATCCGATGCCCACCGGCATCACGGCGGACAATGTCGGCCAACTCACGCGCCGACAGGTCAAGCTGGATGGCACCGTGGATGCCAGCGCCATTTACCTGCAGGGCGTCAGTATCCGCGGGGCGCGCCATGACGCCATCTTCGTCACCACGACCTACGGCAAAACGCTGACGATCGATGCCGACAGCGGCGATGTCTTGTGGGAGTACACGCCGGACAGCTACCGACAGTTGGCGGGTACGCGCCAGATCACCAACGCCACGCCCGTGGCCGATCCCGAGCGGCGATTCATCTATGCCGCTTCGCCCGATGGCTACGTGCAAAAGCTGGCCGTCAGCGATGGCCGCGTTGTCTGGCGCACGTCCGTGACCCGGCTGCCGCAACGGGAGAAGATGGACTCGCCGCTGAAGTTCTTTCGGGGCCACGTGATTGCCGTGACGGCCGGCTACATCGGCGACCAACCTCCCTATCAGGGCCACGTCGCCATTCTCGATGGCCTCTCCGGCAAACTGCTGCACGTATGGAATTCGCTGTGCAGCGATCGCGCCGGGTTGTTGCAGCCTGGCTCCTGCCCGCAGAGTGATTCGGCCATCTGGGGAAGAGCGGGCGCGGTGATCGATCCCGCCAGTGGCGACATCTTCGTCGCCACCGGCAACGGCGACTGGAACGGAGCGACCGACTGGGGCGATGCGGTCATCTGGCTCGATGCCGGTGCCACGAAGATGCTGGGCAATTACACCCCGGCCGATACCGCGGCTCTGAATGAGGAGGACGGGGATCTTGGTTCGACATCACCGGTATTGCTGGACGACGACCTGATCGCCCAAGGCGGCAAGGATGGCAAGATCCGCCTGCTCAGTCGCAAGGCCATCGCCGGCGCCGCTCCCCACAAAGGCCACGAGTCGCAGGTCGTTTCCACCCCACATGGCACGGATTTGTTCACCCAGCCGGCGGTATGGAAACACGCTGGCCAGACTTGGATCTTCGCCGCCGACAACCGCGGCACCGCGGCCTGGAGACTGGAGCGTGGCAAGCTCCAGCAAGCGTGGGCAAACGACACCAGCGGCACCAGTCCATTCGAAGCGGGCGGCCTGTTGTTTGTGTACGCGCGCGAAGGGGGACTGAACGTGTACCAGGCAGCCTCGGGCAGACTCGTCACCTCACTGCCCTCCGGTCCGGGCCATTGGAACAGCCCCATCGTGCTGCAGGGCAAGATCATCCTTCCCGAGGGCAATGCCAACGATCACGCCACCCGCGGCGTGCTGGATATCTGGAGTTTGCCCGGCAGCCGGTAGCCAGCTTTCCTGGCCGGATCCGCAGGGTCGAGTGGAGCTTGATACAGCGAACTTCGCGGAAACCGCCGGCAGGAACCGATCGAGGCGGATCGAACTCGGAAAACAAAAACAATTGCCGCAGCCACCGACGCAATGACGGCGGCAACGGCAGGGGGTGCAACGTTTCCGTGCATGCCGGGCGGCCACCTCGCTACAGCGAGGAATCGGGCTATCGCGCATCGCCCTTGGGAAACTTCACGCGTTCGGGTTCGGCATTCAGTCGCTCCAGCATTTTGACGATCAAGCGACTCTTCACTTTGCCGGCCTGCTTGGGATCGACGAGGTACCTCACCGTCGCATCCAGCCAGGTATTCGCATTGATGCGGAAGTGCACCGACGGTCTTTCGTGAACTTCCACTTCATCGACCGGGGTGCGCGCGAGGAGTTCGCGATACTTTCTGATCTCCGCGCGCATGGATTCGCCCACTTCTTCCTCGGCCCCGAGCTGCATGACTTCGCTGACAAAGGACAAATCGCTGTCGTAGGCGACCTGGAAGGTGATCTCGTTCCACACATAGGGGAAAAGGGCCCAGGACGAATTGATCACGGCGGTGGTCAGCACGCGTGAATTGGGAAACTTGATCAGCCGGCCGCTCGGATGATGCTTGCTGTTGATCATCGGCCCTCCGACTTCCCAGAGGGTGGTATCGAGATAGCTGACATCGATGACATCGCCGCTGGAGTCGTCGATGGTGATGCGATCCCCGACCCAGTAAGGACGCTTTACAAGGATGTAGATCCAGCCTATGAAGCTCGCGAGTGTCGTTTGCAGGGAGAAGCCGAGGACAATCGAGATCACGCCCAACGAAGTGAGTGCGGCATACCAGTTGGCAAACAGCACTGTCAGCGCGATCACCAGAAGCAACGCAAGGAGGGCCAGCTTGCCGATGCGGCGTGCGTTGTAACGCAGCGCGACGTCCGGAATCCTGCACAACTGTTCGTCAAGCAGCCGATAGAGGATGAGGAGCAGTGCAGCCGCGCCGACACCCAGCGAGAACCTTTCCAGGAAAGCGAGTGCCCGCTCCGGTGCACCCGGCAATACATGCAGCCGCAGGGCCACGTACGCGCCCGCTGCCAAGGCAAGTGCCACGACGCTGAGCCACCAAAATTCAAACGAAGAACGCGAGGCCGGTTCTTCGACCGCCTGGGTCTGTCGTCGCAGTTGCTCCTGCTTCGAGTCCATCTGGGGCTTTGCTCCGAGCAAGGGTTCTGGCGATGGAACTGGATGGCCGTGGCGAACGCCTGGGTCATCACCCCAATCAATGATTCTGCGGACAGCACCGTGAACGGGGAGCAAAGTCGCGCCGAGCCGACGGGTTCGGCTCATGGGTCATGGAAAGAGGCTGGATCCTGCAAACCTCGGAGAATCGGAGCATCATGCAGCTTTTTATGCACTGCTCGGCAGCAGGCGCGATTGCGGCACGGCACCTCGAAGGCAGCACACCCTTTCGATACGTGCGCCCGGCGACGGGCCCACTCCCGTGACTGCACCCGCTGCTTCCGCGGCATCTCCCTGCGGAGATCACCATGAATGCCAGAATCAAGAACCGGCATCTTCCCGAATCGACTGCACCATCGGGCACCATTGAACCGCCCATGCACGCGCTGTTGACGGCCATGCAGGCGGTCCAGCGCGGTGATTTCAGCGTGCGCGTCAGCGGCGACTGGGAAGGTCTGGAAGGCAAGCTCGCCGATTCCTTCAACGACATCGTCGAGGCCAACCAACGCATGGCGCGAGAGCTGGAGCGCATTGGCCATGGCGTCGGCAAGCAGGGCAAGACCCGGCAGCGCATCTCGCTGGCCGGTCGCGGCGGCGCCTGGGAGGGCATGGAACGCTCGGTCAACGATTTGATCGACGACCTGTTGTGGCCGACCACCGAGGTCACGCGCGCCATCTCTGCGGTGGCCAAGGGCGACCTTTCCCGCACCATGGCGTTGGAGTTCGAAGGCCGGCCGCTGGAAGGCGCGTTCCTGCGCACGGCGACCATCGTCAACACCATGATCGAGCAGCTCAGCGTGTTCAGTTCCGAGGTGACGCGCGTGGCGCGCGAGGTCGGCACCGACGGCAAGCTGGGCGGCCAGGCGAAAGTGCGCGGCGTCAGCGGCGTGTGGCGCGAGCTGACCGAATCGGTCAACCAGATGGCCTCGAACCTGACCGCGCAGGTGCGCAATATCTCCGAGGTCACCATCGCGGTGGCCAACGGCGACCTGTCGCGCAAGATCACCGTCGACGTGCGCGGGGAAATCCTGCAGCTGAAGGAGGCCATCAACACGATGGTCGACCAGTTGCGCTCGTTCGCGGCCGAGGTGACGCGCGTGGCGCGCGAGGTCGGCACCGACGGCAAGCTCGGCGGCCAGGCCGTGGTGCCGGGTGTGGCCGGCACCTGGAAGGACCTGACCGATTCGGTCAACGCCATGGCCACCAACCTGACTTCGCAGGTGCGCAACATCGCCGAGGTCACGACCGCGGTGGCGCGCGGCGACCTGTCGCGCAAGATCACGGTGGACGTGCGCGGCGAAATCCTGGAGCTCAAGAACACCATCAACACCATGGTCGACCAGTTGAACGGCTTCTCGGCGGAGGTGACACGCGTAGCGCGCGAGGTCGGCACCGAGGGCAGGCTGGGCGGCCAGGCCGAGGTCAAGGGCGTCAGCGGCGTGTGGAAGGAGTTGACCGACAACGTCAATTCGATGGCCACCAACCTGACCAACCAGGTACGCAACATCGCCGAAGTGGCGACGGCGATCGCGCGCGGCGACCTGTCGCGCAAGATCACGGTGGACGTGCGCGGCGAGCTGCTCGACCTCAAGGAAACGCTGAACACGATGGTGGAGCAGTTGCGTTCGTTCGCCGCCGAAGTGACGCGCGTGGCGCGCGAGGTCGGCACCGAGGGCAACCTGGGCGGGCAGGCCGACGTGCCAGGTGTCGCCGGCACCTGGAAGGACCTGACCGACCACGTCAATTCGATGGCGTCGAACCTGACCGCGCAGGTCCGCAACATCGCCGAGGTCACGACGGCGGTGGCGCGTGGCGACCTGTCGCGCAAGATCACGGTGGACGTGCGTGGCGAAATCCTGGAGCTGAAGAACACGATCAACACCATGGTCGATCAGTTGAACAGCTTCGCCGCCGAGGTGACGCGCGTGGCGCGCGAGGTCGGCACCGAGGGCGAGCTCGGCGGCCAAGCCGACGTGCCCGGCGTTGCGGGGACCTGGAAGGATCTGACCGACTCGGTCAATGCGATGGCCACCAATCTGACTTCGCAGGTGCGCAACATCGCCGAGGTCACCATCGCGGTGGCCAACGGCGACCTGTCGCGCAAGATCACCGTCGACGTGCGCGGGGAAATCCTGCAACTGAAGGAGGCCATCAACACGATGGTCGACCAGTTGAACGGCTTCGCTGCCGAGGTGACGCGCGTGGCGCGCGAAGTCGGCACCGAGGGCAAGCTCGGCGGCCAGGCGAATGTGGTCGGTGTCAGCGGCGTGTGGGAGGAGCTGACCGACAACGTCAATTCGATGGCGACCAACCTCACGACCCAGGTGCGCAACATCGCCGAGGTCACGACGGCGGTGGCGCGCGGCGACCTGTCGCGCAAGATCGCGGTCGACGTCAAGGGGGAGATCCTGGAGCTGAAGAACACCATCAACACGATGGTGGACCAGCTCAACGGCTTCGCCGCCGAAGTGACGCGCATGGCGCGCGAAGTCGGCACCGAGGGCAAGCTGGGCGGCCAGGCGATCGTGCCGGGCGTCGCCGGCATCTGGAAGGACCTGACCGACAACGTCAATTCGATGGCGTCCAACCTCACGACCCAGGTGCGCAACATCGCCGAGGTCGCGACCGCGGTGGCGCGTGGCGACCTGTCGCGCAAGATCGCGGTCGACGCCAAGGGCGAGATCCTGGAGCTGAAGAACACCATCAATACCATGGTCGACCAGTTGAACGGCTTCTCTGCCGAGGTCACGCGCGTCGCGCGCGAGGTCGGCACCGAAGGCAACCTGGGCGGCCAGGCACGTGTACCGGGCGTGGCGGGCACCTGGAAGGACCTGACCGACAACGTCAATTCGATGGCCTCGAACCTGACCACCCAGGTGCGCGGCATCGCGCGGGTAGTGACCGCGGTCGCCACGGGCGACCTCAGCAAGAAGCTGACGGTCGAGGCCAAGGGCGAGATCGCCTCGCTGGCCGACACCATCAACGGCATGACCGAAACGCTGGCGATCTTCGCCGACCAGGTGACCACGGTCGCGCGCGAGGTCGGCGTCGAGGGGCGCCTCGGCGGACAAGCCAAGGTGCCGGGCACCGCCGGCATCTGGAAAGACCTGACCGCCAACGTGAATCGGCTGGCGGCCAATCTCACCACCCAGGTGCGCGCGATCGCCGAGGTCGCGACGGCGGTCACCCAAGGTGACCTCACCCGCTCGATCCAGGTCGACGTACGCGGCGAAGTCGCCGACCTCAAGAACAACATCAACGCGATGATCGGCACCCTGCGCGTCACCACCGAGCGCAATCGCGAACAGGACTGGCTGAAAACCAACCTCGCGAAGTTCAGCGACATGATGCAGGGCCAGCGCGACCTGATCACGCTGGGCCACATGCTGCTGACGGAACTGGCGCCACTGGTCAACGCGCAGCAGGGCCTGATGTACGTGCTCGACGTCGAATCGAGCACGCCGCGCCTGCGCCGGCTGGCCGGCTACGCCGACGCCAACCTGCCGAGCCCGGAACAGCACGTTGCCATCGGCGAGGGCCTGATCGGACAGTGCGCCGCGCAGCGGCAGTTGATCCTGCTGCAGGACCTGCCGAACGAGGCGGTGCAGATCCGTTCGGGGTTGATCAAGGCTCGGCCGCGCAGCGTCATCGTACTGCCGGTGCTGTTCGAGAACGAGGTCAAGGCGGTGATCGAACTCGCCTCGCTGGCCGACTTCACCGAGACCCACCGCGCGTTCCTCGAGCAACTCACCGGCAGCGTCGGGATCGTGCTCAACACCATCTCCGCGACCATGCGCACCGAGCGATTGCTCACCCAGTCGCAGCAACTGGCCGGCGACCTGCAGGCGCAGCAGACGGAGCTGCAGACGACCAACGAAGAGCTGGCGTTGAAGGCCAAGCTGCTGGCTGAACAGAACGTCGAGGTCGAGCGCAAGAACCAGGAGATCGAGCACGCCCGCCGCGCCGTCGAGGAAAAAGCGGCGGAGCTCGCGACGACCTCGCGCTACAAATCCGAGTTCCTGGCCAACATGTCGCACGAGCTGCGCACGCCGCTCAACAGCATCCTGATCCTCGGCCAGCAACTCGCCGACAATCCGGACGAGAACCTGAGCGAGCGCCAGGTCGAGTTCGCGCGGACCATCCACGCCGCCGGCACCGACCTTTTGAACCTCATCAGCGACATCCTGGATCTCTCCAAGATCGAGTCGGGCACGGTCACCGTGGAAAGCGAGGAAATCGCCTTCGCCGACCTGCGTGGCACGATCGAGCGCAGCTTCACCCACGAAGCCGAACGCCGCAAGCTCGGGTTCTCGGTGGAATTCGACGATGCGCTCGGGCGCGCCATCAACACCGATCCCAAGCGGCTGCTGCAGGTCATCAACAACCTGCTTTCGAACGCCTTCAAGTTCACCGAGAAAGGCAGCGTGCGCCTGCACGCGCAAGTGGCCGAAACCGGCTGGACGCTCGGTCATCCCATCCTCGACCAGGCGCCGGTGGTGGTGGCGATCGCGGTGGAGGACACCGGCATCGGCATCTCACCCGACAAGCAGAAGATCGTTTTCGAAGCCTTCCAGCAAGCCGATGCCGGCACCGCCCGCAAGTACGGCGGCACGGGCCTGGGGCTCGCCATCAGCCGCGAACTGTCGGCCCTGCTCGGCGGCGAGATCCGGCTACGCAGCCGCCCCGGCGCCGGCAGCACCTTCACGCTTTACATCCCGCTCAACTACATGGGCCCGCCGGTCGGCTACGCGGACAAGGCCAAGCCGGCGGCAGCCTTGGCCGTCCATCCGCTGCATTCGTCCGAGCAAGTCGAGGATGACCGTGCGGTCGTCGCGCCGGGCGAACCAAGCTTGCTGATCATCGAGGACGATCCCCGCTATGCCGGCGTGCTGCGGGACCTTGCACGTGCCAGCGGGCTGCGCGCGCTGATCGCGACGTCCGGCGGCGATGGATTGCATCTGGCCCAGCATTACCAGCCGACCGCGATCAGCCTCGACATCGTCCTGCCCGACATGCTCGGCTGGACGGTGCTGGCGCGGCTGAAGCAGGCGCAGGAGACCCGTCACATCCCGGTCCAGATCATCACGGTCGAGGCCGAACGCCACCACGGCATGGAGCGCGGCGCGTTCTCCTACCTGACCAAGCCCGCCACCGCCGAGGCCATCGAGGCGTCGCTCGGCCGCATCACGCAGTTCGCGCTGCGGCCGGTCAAGAAGCTGCTGGTGGTCGAGGACGATGGCGCCGCACGCGACAGCATCGTCACCCTGATCGACCACGAAGACGTGGAAATCACGCCCGCCGGAACCGGCAACGAGGCACTCGAGCAGATCCACGCCGGCGCATTCGACTGCGTGGTCCTTGACCTCAGGCTGCCGGACATGAGCGGCTTCGAACTGCTCGACCGGATCAAGGCCGACGCCAGCGCCCGGGACGTGCCTATCGTGGTTTTCACCGGCAAGGATCTGTCGCCGGAAGAAGAGCAGCGCCTGCTCACCGTCGCGCGCAGCATCGTCGTCAAGGGCGTGCATTCGCCCGAGCGGCTGCTCGATGAAACCGCGCTGTTCCTGCACCGGGTCGTGTCGAAACTGCCGCCGGCCAAGCGCGAGATGCTCGAGACGCTGTACCAATCGGACAGCGCGCTCAGCGACAAGAAAGTGCTGGTGGTCGACGACGACGTGCGCAACATCTTCGCCATCAGCAGTATCCTCGAGCGCCGCGGGATGCAGGTGCTGACCGCGGAGACCGGACGGGACGCCGTCGCGCTGGTGGAGGCCCAGGACGACATCGCCATGGTGCTGATGGACATCATGATGCCGGGCATGGATGGCTACGAGACCATCCGTGCGATCCGCGCCACGCCGGATCTGCGTTCGCTGCCCATCATCGCGCTGACCGCCAAGGCGATGAAGGGCGACCGCGAGAAGTGCATCGAGGCCGGGGCATCCGACTACATCGCCAAGCCGGTGCACACCGACCAGTTGCTGTCCCTGCTGCGCCAATGGTTGCACCGCTGATGAACGACGCGGTTGCTCATGGCGAGCCTGCCAACGTCCTGCTGGTCGACGACAACCCCGCGCGCCTGCTGAGTTACCACACGATCCTCGATCCGCTCGGCGAGCGGCTGGTCGAGGCCATGTCCGGCACCGATGCGTTGCGTGCCGTGATGGAAACCGACTTCGCAGTGATCGTGCTGGACGTGAACATGCCGGGCATGGACGGCTTCGAAACCGCCAGCCTGATCCACCAGCACCCGCGCTTCGAGAAGACGCCGATCATCTTCGTGTCGGCGATCAACGTCAGCGACATGGATCGGTTGCAGGGCTACAAGCTCGGTGCGGTCGATTACGTGATGGTGCCGATCATCCCCGAGATCCTGCGGGGCAAGGTGGCGGTGCTGGCCGAACTGTTCCGCAAGCGGTGTGAACTGCAACGGCTCAACGGGGAACTGGCCGACACCAATGCCCGCCTCGCGCGCAGCAACGAGGCGCTGCGCATCGAGCGCGAGCGCGAAGTGCACAAACTCAACGAGGCGCTCACCGACAGCAACGTGAAGCTGGCGGAGAGCAACCGCGAACTCAAGCAGGAAGTCGACGAGCGGCGCCGCATCGAGGAGCGGCTGCGCGAGGCGGACCGCCGCAAGGACGAGTTCCTGGCGACCCTCGCGCACGAATTGCGCAACCCGCTTGCCCCAATCCAGAGCGCGTTGAACATCCACCGGCTCGGGCATCAGGCCGGCGCGAATGACGGCACGATCTATCAGATCTTCGAGCGCCAGACGGGGTTGCTGGTGCACATGGTGGACGACCTGCTGGACGTTTCGCGCATCACCCGCGGGCGGCTGCAATTGCGGCTCGAACGCGTCCTGCTCGGCGACATCCTGGCTGCAGCGATCGAAACCGCCCAGCCGTTGATCGAGGAAGGCCGGCATCGGCTGGATCTGGACCTGCCGCCGCAACCGGTGCACCTCGACGCCGACCCGCACCGCCTGGCCCAAGTGTTCGGCAACCTGCTCAACAACGCCTGCAAGTTTTCCGATCCAGACAGCGCGATCACGGTGCGCGCAAGGGTCGGCGACGGATCGGTGGCCATCGAGATCCGCGACACCGGCATCGGCCTGACCGAGCAGCAGGTGCGCTTCATCTTCGACCTGTTCGCGCAGGCGGACACCTCGCTGGAACGCCCGCACAGTGGCCTCGGCATCGGGCTTACGCTGTCGCAGCGGCTGGTCGAATTGCACGGCGGCCAGATCCACGCCAGCAGCCATGGCCTCGGCACCGGCAGCACTTTCACGGTGAGGCTGCCGAGCGCAGTCGCCAAGGCCGATTCGAGCGAATGCGAACCCGCGCCGGCACAGGCGGCCATGGGCAGTCTGCGAATCATGGTAGTGGACGACAACCGCGATTCGGCCGACATGCTGGCGATGTCGCTGCAGATCATGGGCCACCAGGTGCGCGCGGTGTACTCGCCGCTGGCGGTGATGGATGCCTGCGCCGATTTGGAACCGGAGCTGATGATCATCGACATCGGCATGCCCGAGCTCAACGGCCTTGCGCTGGCCGAACGGTTGCGCACCCGCTCGTGGCGTGGTCGTCCGCCAAGGCTGGTCGCCCTGACCGGCTGGGGCCAGGCCGAAGACCACAAACGTTCTCTGGCGGCGGGCTTTGCAGATCACCTGGTCAAGCCGGCCAACCTCGCGACCATCGAACGGGTCTGCCACGAGACCTGGGCGGCATGCGAGGGGCAACGTGTTGCGGCACGGCAGCGCGAGCGATCACGGTAGATTCTTCAGCGGTGACCGGATAGCCAGCCAGCCGCAACGGCTCGTCTCACAGGCACGCAGCTGACGCGCCGAATGCCGCACAGGCCGGGCCGGAAGACCGCCTGGATCGTGATCGGCTCAATTCCCGCGCGCGCGCACCGTCAGGCTTTGCGCAGCAGTGCCGACAGGCCCGCGTAGATCGCTCAGGATGGACAACGTTTCCCCGAGCCCGGTCGGGCCGAAGTTGACGCGGGTATCGAAGCCGACCCAGCCCGCTTCTGGCTGGCGAAAGAAGTGCACGGTGAGATCCACGTTGGCGAAGAACACGCTGCCGGGGTCTTCGCGAACCACAAGCCCATTGGCGGTATCGACCAGCTTCACGAAACCCGCGACAGGCGGATCGGTTTCTCCCTCCAGCAGCGGATAGCGCGTGCGGATCCAACTGCGTCCGCGGCCCGGCCGGGCGTCCATGTCCTGACGTGCCTCCAGCGAATCGATGAACCCGCCAGCCCAGATCGATGAAACCCCGAACGGGCGCATGGCATCGGGCGGCGGCATGGGCGTCCATTCGATGCCTTGCACTCGCGTCGTATCCGTGGCCGCGAGGCGCCAGATGCGCGCACGGATGCTCGTCACGTTGCCATGCCGCATGCTGGCTGCCACCAACTCGATGGTCTTGCCGGGCCGCACCACCTCGACCTCGATGGTGAATTCACCGGAGTGGATCACGCCCAGCACGTCGAAGGACGCACGGGAAATCAGCTTGTCGCTCGGCAAGCGGCGTTCCACCTCTGCCAGTACCAGTCCTGACGCCGGCGCCAAGTGTTGTTCACCGGGTTGCCAAGCGCCTTGGGCGTGCAAGGTGGAAATGAACCGGTTCTTCCCAAGGCGCGCATAAAACGCGCCGGGGCAGGCGTCGCCGGCATGGCCGAGGTGGAGGTTTGCGGCAACAGGCATCGCTCCAGTCTATCGCGGACGCGCGCGTTCCCGGCTGCGCCCCTGCTGGCTTCAATGGCTTCACGCAGAGTGGCATGGTCGTCGCGTCCTTCACCGACACGCCATCTTCGCAACGCAAGTCGAATGGCGCTCAGGCCGCAGCCCAGTCGAGCGTTCCGTGGACGACGGTATGCGTGCGACCACCGACCCAGACTTCCGCGCCCTCCATCCGGACAATCAGTTCAGCGTCATGGCCGATCTCGCGTCCCTGGCTGACCACGTAAGCATGCGCGAACGGGCCCGCGGGCTCCGCTTTCGCCAGATAGGCAGCGATCAAACCATTCGCTGCACCGGACGCCGGGTCTTCCGTGATCCCGACGCCCGCAGGAAACGCCCGCACCACCAACGCCGGGGCGGATGATGTCCGGCGCGCGAAGACACACAGGCCCATGCTGTCCGTAGCGCGGGCGAGCGCACCGATCGCGCCGTGGTCGGGATTCCACCCTCGCAAGGTGGCTTCGTCCGCAATTTCCGCCAGCCACCACTTGCGTCCACCCTCGACCAATGCGGGGGGCAAAGAGCCAATACGGATGTCGCGCAGTGCCGCCGCCAGCAACGGGTGCGCGTCGAGTCCGGTGCTGACGATCTGTTCCGGCGGAGGCCGCAGCAACAGGCATCGCGAGGCGTCTTCACCGTTGACGCGGATGGGCAATACGCCTGCCTCGCACTCCTGCCACAACAGGCCGTCACGAGGCTGTGCCAGGCCGCACTCCAGTACCGCATGGGCGCTCCCGATGCTGGGATGGCTGGCGAATGCGATTTCCTGGCGGGGGGTGAAGATGCGCGCGCGATAACTGGCTTCGCTCCGTGTCGGCGCGAGCAGGAACGTGGTCTCGACGAGGTTGTTCCAGCGCGCAAAGCGCTGCATCGCCGCACTGGTCCAATGCGCAGCGTCGAGCACTACCCCAAGGTGATTGCCACCCCCCGGACTGGCGGCAAACACATCCAGATGCAGGTAACGTACGCGTGCCACGACGATTCCGGTTCGTGAAAACCCGCGATGGTAGCGGTACCGTCCGCATGAGGCGTGTTTGGCGACCGACCCTTCGGCGGATCGGGTGTTGGCCGATGGGCTTTCGACTGAGGCGTGTTCGCTGCGTCGATGCTTCAGCGGAATGGGTGGCGCAGAAACTCCGCGAGATCATGCTGCTTGCTGGCGTGCGGTGGCAACGCGCCTGGACGTACCCCGCGCGGGAACGGATCGGGCCTCCGGCGCATCCAATGAGCCGTGAAGGTAATGCTCCGGCACGCGGTCGCGAGCGTACGGTTCGAGGCGTGCGATGGCCAGGAAAAGAACAGCACTGGTACTCAGCGGTGGAGGCAGCCTCGGCGCGGTCCAGGTCGGCATGCTGCACGCGCTCAGCCGGGCGAACTTCACTCCGGATGTGGTGATTGGTGCTTCGGTGGGGGCGCTGAATGGCGCTTTTTTTGCCTGCGATCCCACGCCGTCAGGCGTCGAGCGGTTGACTGACCTGTGGCGAAGCCTGCGGCGCAAGGACATCTTTCCACTGACTTTGCTGGCGGGGCTGACGGCGCTGCTGTTCGGCCGCGACCACCTGATCGAGCCATTCGGGCTGCGCGCACTCGCGCATCGCGCACTGGAGATCCAACGCATCGAACAGGCTCGCATTCCGCTGCACATCGTGGCGACGGATGTGCTGAGTGGCGAGGAAATGCTGCTTTCCTCGGGCGACATGGAGATCGCCCTGATGGCAAGCACCGCGATACCGGTGGTCTTCCCCTGTGTGGAAATAGGTGGCCGTTACCTGGTTGACGGCGCGGTCAGCAACAACACGCCCATCGCAGGCGCGGTCGCGTGCGGCGCCGAACATATCGTGGTACTGCCCACCGGCACGAGTTGCGCGATGCAGCAACCCCCGCGGAGCATGCCTGCGCTGGCGCTGCACGCGTTGAACCTGCAGAACATGCGGCAGCTCGATCGGGACGTGGGGAGGTATACGGAACAGGTGCGCATCACCCTCGTCCCGCCACTGTGTCCACTCTCTGCGTCCGTATTCGATTTCTCGCAGACGGACTCGTTGATCCAGCGCGCGGCCAACCAGACCCGCGACTGGCTCGCCGCGGGTGGCATGGAAGACACCGGGCCCCTGCATGTGCCGCTGGCGCACCATCACGGACCCGGAGCGGTCACCCACCCATCGGCTCCATCGCCCGGCGGAGCATGCGATGCAGCCTTGTAAGTGAAATACCCTTCGGGGTGAGCAGAGCCAAATCAGAGAGCGCATGATAGGACCCGTAAACAAGCGGTCGACCGGCGTGACTTTACGTGGACTCGGTGCGTTCGCATGGATCCCGGAGTTGCATCGGTTTCCGACCGATCGCGGCGAGGGTGGCGATGATGCGCACGGAGAGAAGTCCATGATTGTTGAACGCTGCCCAAACTCCTGGATGTCGGTTCGCCAATGGATTCGCGGAGGTGCGTATGCAACATGCCCAAGGCCGGTCGACCATCCCGATCACGGATGGCACGCCGGATGGCGAACTCGTGCGGCGTGCAATCGGCGGCGAGGACGCGGCATTTGCCGCAATCATGCAGCGTCACAACCAGCTGCTGTTCCGCACGGCGCGCAGCATCGTGAAGTCGGATGCGGAAGCCGAGGATGCGCTTCAGGAAGCCTGGTTGCATGCATGGCGCGCGCTGGCCAACTTTCGCGCGGATGCAAGGCTTTCCACCTGGCTTGTGCGGATCGTGGCCAACGAGGCGCTGGGGCGTCTACGCCACCGGCACGCTTCGATCATACCGCTGGACGCCGCCGTGCACATGATGGAACGTGAAACCGGCACCTCGCTCAGGGATACTGCGGGCGACCCCCCCGACGACGTTGCGATGCGCGGCCAATTGCGCGCACTGGTCGAAGCCCGTATCGATCGCTTGCCCGAGGTGTTTCGCACCGTGTTCATGCTGCGTGCGATCGAGGAGATGAGCGTCAAGGAGGTCGCCGAGGCGCTGGACATTCCCGAGGCCACCGTGCGCACCCGCTTCTACCGGGCGCGCGCCCTGATGCGGGAGAGCCTCGCCAGCCAGATCGACGTGGCACTGGCGGACGCCTTTGCATTCGACGGTGAGCGCTGCGATCGCATCGTTGCGGGCGTACTGGCCAGGCATAGAGCAGAAGAGCTGTCCGCAGGCTCTGGCGCGGCCGATTGATGGCGACGCAGCGGACCGCATCGGGCAGCATATCGACAGGCACTGCGCCTGCAGGCCCAGCGAGCCAGTGTTCAAGCGATGAGGATTTGCTGGATGCCATCGAGCATGCGGCGGTCGATTACTTTCTGGAGACCGTGAATCCGGCCAACGGGTTGGTTCCGGACACCTCCCGCGCGGGCTCACCCTGCAGCATTGCCGTGGTCGGATTCGCGCTCTCGGTGTATCCGATCGCAGTCGAGCGGGGCTGGGCCTCGCGGGAACAGGTCCTGGCATACAGCCTTGCCGCCTTGCGCTTCTTCCGGGACAGCGACCAGAGTGGCGGTCCGGAGGCCACGGGCTACAAGGGGTTTTACTACCACTTCATCGACATGCAAGCCGGCAGACGGGTATGGCGTTGCGAACTCTCCATGATCGACACCGCGCTGCTGCTTGCGGGCATCCTGACGGCGCGGATGTACTTCGACCGCGACAACGCCGAAGAGAACGAGCTGCGCGCGATCGCGGAACAGTTGTACCTCCGCGTGGATTGGCGCTGGTCGGGCCACGGCACGATCCGGCAGGGCTGGAAACCGGAGAGCGGGTTCCTGCATTACGAGTGGGAAGGCTATAGCGAAAGCATCATCTTGTACGTGCTGGCGATGGGTTCCCCGGCGTGTCCGCTCCTGGCGGATGCCTACGACGCGTGGACGGCGACCTACCAGTGGGAAAACCTGTATGGCATCGATTTCCTTTATGCCGGCCCGCTGTTCATCCACCAGTTTTCGCATGCCTGGATCGACTTCCGCGGAATCCGCGATGCATTGATGCGCGACAATCGCAGCGACTATTTCGAGAACAGCCGGCGCGCGGTTTTGGTCCAGCGCGAATATGCGCGACGCAACCCGCTGGAATTCGCCGGTTACGACGAAAATTGCTGGGGGCTGACCGCCTGCGACGGACCCGAAGCCTCGACGGCAACCGGCGCCGACGTTGGGGCGCGGCTGTTCGGCTACGCGGCGCGCGGCGTGCCCTACGGGCCGGATGACGGAACGCTCGCCGGCTGGGCGCCGCTGGCATCCTTGCCGTTCGCTCCCTCGATCACGTTGCAGGCGGTGCGCACGATGCATCAGCGTTACCCGGAGATGCGGCCCGAAGGCCGGTACGCCAGCAGCTTCAATCCCGGATTGGCAAATACGGACGGGGCGAGTTGGGTATCACCCGGACACTACGGACTCGACCAGGGAATCGTCGCGATGATGATCGAGAATTACCGCAGTGGCCTGGTTTGGCGGCTGATGCGCGGTTGTGCATGGATCACCAATGGGCTCCGCCGCGCCGGATTTCGCGGCGGATGGTTGGGATAGCGGGGTCTGCCGGAGCTGCCACCGATGGAACACCTTCGCGATTCGCCGCCATATGCAGACGAGTACCTGGAACGCCAACGCATGCGCAGCGTTCGACCTGCGGACTGGCGCAATCCGGAGCCGGCACGTCGCTACGGTCTGGTGGTCATCGGCGCCGGCACCGCCGGGTTGACCGCGGCACGCACGGCGGCGGCGCTGGGTGCGCGGGTGGCCCTGATCGAACGCGACCTCCTCGGAGGGACCACCCTCAACATCGGCCCGGTGCCATCGAAAGCGATCATCCGCACATCGCGTGCCTACGCCGAAATGCGCGACGCTGCGCGCTACGGCGGCTGCGTGCCCGAGGACATCCGCGTCGACTTTCCCCGTGTCATGCGGCGCATGCGTGCCATCCGCTCCCGCCTCAGCCGCGCCGACTCGGCGCAATCGCTGGCGGCTGCAGGCGTGGACGTATTCTTCGGCGAAGCCTCGTTCACGGGTAGCGACACGCTGAAGGTGAATGGCGTCACCCTGCGCTTCAGGAAGGCGCTGATTGCAACCGGTGCTCGGCCGATCGTTCCGGAAATTCCGGGGCTCGCCGAAGCGGGCTACCTCACCAACGAGAATGCCTTCGACTTGACCGAGGCGCCAAGGCGGTTGCTCGTGATCGGCGGCGGTCCGCTCGGTTGCGAGATGGCACAGGCGTTTTGCCGTCTCGGCGTGCAAACCAGCATCGTGCAGAGCTGGCCGTTGTTCCTGCCACGGGAAGAGCGCGATGCCGCCCAGCTCCTGTCCGACGCGTTTGCGCGCGATGGCCTCGGCGTGCGACTCAATACGCGCGTGTTGTCGCTACGCGTGGAAGAAGGCCAGAAGATCGCGGAACTGATCACCGACGACTACCGGAGCGCCGTGACCGCGGACGCAATCCTGCTCGGCACCGGCAGGAAGTCGAACGTGGAGAGCCTGCACTTGGGCGCCGCCGGTGTCGCGCACGACCGCGAGCACGGTGTACTCGTGGATGACTTCCTGCGCACCAGCAACCATCGGATCTACGCGGCGGGTGACGTGTGCCTGTCGTACAAGTTCAACGACACCGCCGAGGCCACCGCTCGGATGGCCGTACGCAACGCACTGCTTCACGGCCGCCGCCGGCTGAGTGGCCTGACGATTCCCTGGTGCACCTATACGGACCCGGAGATCGCCCACGTGGGCATGTACGTCCGGGAGGCGCGCGCCCGCGGCATTTCAATGAAGACTTTCACCGTACCGATGCATACCGTGCATCGCGCCATCGCCGATGACGAGGAGACCGGCTTCGTCAAGATAAACGTCATGAACCATACCGATCGCATTCTCGGCGCCACGATCGTGGCGCACCACGCGGGCGAGATGATCAGCGAGATCACGCTGGCAATGATGGCTGGCATCGGACTGCGCCGGCTTGCGCGCGTGCTACACCCCTACCCGACCCAGGCTGCAGCGATCAAGATGGCCGCCGACGCGTACAACCGTACGCTCGTGTTGCGCAGGCGTCGCTGGACATCCGCGTGGCTGCGCTGGCTCGATCGTGGGGCATGAAGCGCAGCGGTTGCGCTTTGCGGGCGACCCGAAGACCGCCGACCCCGACACGCGCGTGCTGCCCGATGACCACTGAAGCAAGCCATCAACGAAGCGAAGCAAAAAGGCCACGCCCATGACCATCTCGCAGCCACAACGATCCTGATCGAGCGGCGCGGCGGGGTTGGCTAATGGTCTTTTTCGCGAACGCTGTAGTGGATGGTCATCGCATGAATCTTGCCATCCCTGATCCAGTAGGAATCTGCACCATCCGGGATCCAGGCACGATCGGTCTCGACGGTCCACTCCAGGAACGCCAATTGATCGTGACATTCCTCGTGCAAGTAGTTGTAACGACCCCGGCCGATCTGGCGTTCCAGCAGACGTGCGGCTTCACGCACGCCTGCGTGGCCATGGAAATTCCCGTAGGTCGTCATCAGCACGCATTCGGGATCGAAGTTGCGGGCGATGTCGGTGTCAAGGTCGCCCTGCTGGGCCAAAGCCAGATGGTCGTCCAGGACTTCCCTCGTCGTACGTTGCGTCATGACCAATCATGCCTTCAAATCGCCGCCAGATCTTGGGTTCACGCACGGCCACTGACTTTCGGCACTCCCCCGCGGTTTCCGCGCGGGACTACGGTGGACGTTTGTTTGCCGTCGGAGAACTGCCGTGAAGACACGATACATCGTCGGGCTGCTGATGCTGACTTTCGCCGGCGCCGCACTGGCCACTCCCAAACCGACCGGTCCATTCGCGAATCTGAAGTTCCGCCATCTCGGCCCCGCCGTATCGGGCGGGCGCGTGAGTGTAACGATCGGCGTGCCCGGCAAGCCGGGCGTCTATTACGTCGGCACCGCCGGAGCAGGCCTGTGGAAGACCACCGACGATGGCATCAAGTGGGACAACGTGTTCAAGCACGGCGATGCCGCATCGATCGGCGCGGTCGCGCTGGCGCCCTCGCATCCGAAAGACATCTGGCTCGGCACGGGCGAAGCCAATCCACGCAATGACGTGCTGCTCGGTCGCGGCGTGTACTTCTCGCCGGACGACGGCAAGACCTGGCAGTTCAAGGGACTGGCCAATGCGGGTCTGATTTCCAACATCGTCGTGAATCCGAACGATCCGACCACCGTGTACGTGGCGGTGCTCGGCAATCCGTGGAAGCCCAGTGAAACACGCGGCGTGTTCATGACCACCGACGGCGGCAAGAACTGGAAGAAGGTGCTGTACGTCAATGACACCACCGGCGCCAGCGACATCGAAATGGATCCGTCCAACCCGAACGTGCTGCTCGCCGGCATGTGGACCGAGCAACGCAAGCCGTGGACACAGGTCAATGGCAGCACCGACGGCGGAATCTGGAAATCGACCGACGGCGGTCGCACCTGGAACAAGATCGGCGGCGGCCTGCCGACCACCGATCCGACCGATCGCGTGAAGATCGGCTTCGCACCGTCCTCGCCGAGCACCGTGTACGCCACGATGCCGACGCAGAAATGCATCCTGTGGGGCAGCACCGATTCCGGCACCAGCTGGAAGTGCATCAGCAACAACCACGAGCTCGCGGTGCGGATGTTCTACTTCAGTTCGTTCGCGGTCGCGCCCGACAACCCGAAGAGGCTGTACTTCAGTTCGTTCAACCTGATGAAGTCCACCGACGGCGGCAAGACCGCCAAGGTGATCGACCGTGGCGTGCACGTGGACCACCACTCGATCTGGATCGACCCGAAGAATCCCAGGCGCATGATCCAGGGCAACGACGGCGGCGCGTTCGAGAGCGTGAACGGCGGCAAGACCTGGCGCTCGTTCAACAACATGCCGATCGAGGAGTTCTACACCGTCGCGATTTCCAACACGGTACCGTTCGGCGTGTGCGGCGGCATCCAGGACGACAACGCGGCCTGCGGCCCGTCCAACAGCCTTTCACGCGACGGCATCTGGGGCGCGGATTGGTGGAATCCGTCCGGTGGTGACGGCACCTACGTGGTGCCCGCGCCGTCGGATCCGTCGATCGTCTACGCCGCTTCGCAGACGGGTTTCACCTCGCGCATCGACATGAAGAACTGGACGCGCAAGTTCATCCGTCCCGTGATGACGAGCATGGGCGACACGCCGCTCTCGCAACTCAAGTACCGTTTCAACTGGGCTGCACCGATCGCGGTATCGGCGACCGGTCCGAACACGCTCTACATCGGCGGCAACGTGGTGTTCAAATCCACCGACGGCGGCGCGAACTGGCAGCCAATCTCGAAGGACCTCACCCGCGACATCAAGGAACACCAGCCGGTTGCCGGCGGTCCGGTGTTCCACGACATATCCAGCGCCGAAAACACCGACACCATCATTTCGATTTCGCTCAGCGATACCGATCCGAACGTGATGTGGGTCGGCACCGACGACGGACTGGTGTGGGTCAGCAAGGACGGCGGTACGAACTGGACCAACGTCTCCGAGGGCCTGCCGCAGGCGGTGAAGCTGGGGCGCATCTACCAGATCGGCGTGTCGCCGTTCGACGCCGGCACCGCGTACATCGCGGTGGATGGTCACATGCTCGGCGACGAACATCCCTACGTGCTGAAAACCAGCGATTACGGCGCGCATTGGCAGAGCATCGCCAACGGCCTGCCTGACGACAACGCCGCGGTCGTGGTGCGCGAAGACCCGAACCAGAAAGGGCTGCTCGCGCTCGGCACCATGCGCGGTCTGTACCTGTCGTTCGACGACGGTGCGCACTGGCATGCGATGACCGGCAACCTGCCGACGATGGCGGTGTGGGACCTGAAGTTCACCAAGTCGCCGCACGACCTGGTGCTGGCGACGCACGGCTACGGCCTGTGGATCCTCGACAACATCGAGGCGCTGGAGCAGTGGCAGCCGAAGCTGGCCGATGCTTCGTTCCACATGTTCCCCAGCGCGCAGGGCACCGAGTGGATCGAGTTCGGCGGCCGTCACATCGGTCCTGCGCCCGGTGAGTTCAAGACGCCCAATCCTCCGAGCGGACCAACCATCGTCTATTCGCTCGCCAAGGCGATCAATGTTCCCAAGGGTTGTGCTGCGGAAGAGAAGCAAGCGCAGAACGACAACGGGTCGGCGAAGGAGAGTGCCGGTCCGCAACCCAAGGGTGATGTGCAGAAGAAGGGGGAATCCAGGCACGGCAAATCGGCGAAGAAGAAACCGTCGTTCATGCAGTGCAATCCGGTCGTCGTCACCGTGACAGACAGCGCGGGCAAGCCGGTCGCGACTTTCCATGCGCCCGGCAAGGCCGGCATCAACGCGGCGGCCTGGAACATGCGCTACACCGGCGTCGAAATGCCGAAGCCGTTGCGCGCGGAAGAACGTCCCGACGAAGACGATCAGCCGAAGGGCCCACTCGCCTTGCCGGGCAGTTATCAGGTGAAGGTGGAAGCGAATGGCCACAGCGCGAACGAAACCGTGCAGGTGGTCGCCGATCCGCGTGTCAATCCGCCGATGGAGGTGCAGCGCGCGGCGCTCGATACCGCGATGCGGCTGCGCGGCGAAGCCGCCGCGGACGTGGCGGTGATCGGCCGCACCTACGCGATGATGCAGGCGCTCGACAAGGTGCTCGATTCGACCAGGGATGCCGCCGCGGGCAGTGCCAAGGCCAAGCTGCACGGGAACGCCGAAACATTGAAAGCAACGCTCGGCGATTTCTCGAAGGACTTCTGGAATCCGACCATCCAGTACAAGGTTCCGGAAGACGACCTGCACCAACTCTCGCCATGGGGTATGAGCTTCTTCGGGGTGTACCGCAGCGTCTCGCGCATGGGGCCGGATCAGGCGCCGAACGCCAGCCAGCGGCAGTACATCGCGCAACAGGAAGCCGGACTGCAGCCGAAACTCGACATCTTCAATGGTGCGTTGCGGCATGCCGTGCTCGATTTCAACAAACAGGCGCTGGCGGCCGGTATGCAGACGCTGGCCATCGGCGGGCCGGTGAAAGTCGGCGACCCGAAACTACTCGCACCAATGGAGTAACCGGCGCGAGTGACGCAGGGCGGGTTGGCCGAGACGGCGAACCCGTCCACGGCAGCGTATTCGAAACCCGTGCGCGCCGAGCGCAGGCGCGCAGCACGAGCGGACTTAGTAGACTGCACGCCGAACCCGGCAGGCATCGCCATGAACACCGCCTCTCCCGCGGCACCGACGCCCGTGCGCAGTTCGATCTTCGCCGACCGCGATTTCAGCTTGCTGTTCGGCGGCAGTTCGGTTTCGGCGTTCGGCGACCAGTTCACGCTGGTGGCGCTGCCGTGGCTGGTGCTGAAACTCACCGGCAATCCCGCCGCGCTGGGCATCGTGCTGGCGGTGATGGCCTTCCCGCGCGCGGCCTTCATGCTGATCGGCGGCGCGGTGGTGGATCGCATGTCGCCACGCCGCGTGCTGCTCGGCGCGCGCGCGGTCAACGCCGCCTGCATCGTGATCCTTGCCTCGCTGGTGCTGATCGGCGCCATCCAGATGTGGATGGTGTACCTGTTGGCGCTCGGCATCGGCCTGTCCACCGCGTTCGCGTATCCGGCGGGTTCCGCGATCCTGCCGCAACTGGTGCAGCCGCAGCAGTTGCGCGCCGCCAACGCGGCGTTCATGGGCATGCGTCAGCTCAGCATGATCGGTGGCCCGGTGCTGGCCGGCTTCGTGATCGCGCTGGGAGCGCATCATCAATCTTCCACCCAGGCGCTGCAGGATGCGCGTGGTTTGGGATTTGCATTCTCCATCGACGCTGCGAGCTTCGTGTTCTCGCTGGTGTCACTGGCGATGATCCGCATCCGCGGGGATTTCCAATCCTCGAAGACGAGCGTCAGCGTGTTCGCCAGCATCGCCGCGGGCGTCCGCTATGTATGGGCGGACGTGCCGCTGCGCGCATTCGTGATCTACGCAAGCTTCGTATCGGTGTTCGTGGGCGGACCGATCCAGGTGGGCCTGCCGGTGCTGGCGGATACGCGTCTGAACCTCGGCGCGGCGTCGCTCGGCATCCTGATGACCGCGCAAGGCGTCGGCATGTTCATCGGCAGTTTTCTTTCAGGTTACGCCCAGCGCGCAATGCGCGGGCACCTCGGCGTGATGGTGCTGTGCTTCGACAGCCTCGTCGGTGTGACGCTTGCCGCGCTGACGCTGGTACATACGACGTACTTCGGCGCGGTGCTGTTGTTCTGCACCGGGCTCCTCGGCGGGATCGTGATGATCGCGATCTTCACATGGATCCAGCAACGCGTCTCGCAAGCGATGATGGGGCGCACCATGAGCATTCTGATGTTCAGCTTGATGGGACTGGGGCCGCTCTCCGCGGCCGCCGCCGGCGCGCTGCTGAAAGTGATCTCGTTGACCGCGCTATTCGGCATCGCGGGCCTCACCCTCACCGCGATCGCGCTGTGCTGCCTGGCCAGCCCGCAGATGCGCAGCATCCGCGCGCTGCAACCCGAGCCGGCGAAGGCTTGAAGCTGTGCGAAGCCGGCACGCTCCGCAATCATCGCGACCATCCAGGAGAGGTTTCATGCGTGCGGCGATTCGCCTGCTTTTCATTGTCGTGCTCGGTTTCATCGGCTCGGGCGCACGCGCGGCATCGGCCCCCCCGTATGACGTCGTCATTCGCAACGGACACGTGATCGACGGCACCGGCTCTCCGTGGTACGCCGCTGACATCGCGATCAAGGACGGGCGCATCGCCGCGATCGGCCGACTGGGCGATGTCGATGCGAAGCAGGTCATCGACGCGCACGGCATGGTGGTCGCGCCGGGTTTCATCGACATGCTGGACCAGTCCGGGCACACGCTGCTGGTGGATGGCCACGCGCCGTCGAAGATCTTCCAAGGCGTGACGACGCTGATCACCGGCGAAGGCGAATCGGCCGCGCCGCTCAATGACAAGATCCTCGCGGAACAAGGCGCGCATGCGAAGCCGGCTTGGCGAAGCATGGGCGAATATTTCAGGCACCTGCAAAGCCATGGCATCGCGGTAAACTTCGGCACCTATGTGGGTGCCGCCACCGCGCGCGAAATGGTGATTGGCTATGGTGATCGCAAACCGACCGCGGATGAACTGAAGCAGATGCGGTCGATCGTCGCCGACGCGATGCGCGATGGCGCGTTCGGCGTCTCGACCGCACTGCAATATCCGCCGGCTACCTTCAGCACCACGCCGGAACTGATTGCGCTGGCGAAAACGGCCGCGAGCTTCGGTGGCATCTACGCCACCCACATGCGCAGCGAAGGCAACGGCGAGGCGGCCGCGCTCGACGAGGTTTTCGACATCGCGCGCACCGCGCACATCCCGGTCGAAATCTTCCACCTCAAGGTCGCGGGCCACGAAAACTGGGGCGACATGCCGAAGGTGATCGCGAAAATCGATGCGGCGCGCGCCGAAGGCCTGGACATCAGCGCCGACACTTACGCCTACATCGCGTGGGGCAACGACCTCGCCTCGTTCATTCCGCCGTGGGCGCATGCCGGCGGCAATGCCGAGATGCTCAAGCGGCTTCGGGATCCGCAGGCCCGTGCGCGGATCGAAAAGGACATGCAGACGCCTTCGGATACGTGGAGCAACGATTGGCTGGAAGTGCCCGGGCCGCACGCGGTCGAAATCACGTCCGTGCAGAGTCCTGCGCTCAAGCCATTCGAAGGCAAGCGCCTCGACGAGATCGCGAAAGGCTGGCATGAAAAACCCATCGACGCGCTGCTCGACATTCTGATCAAGGATCATGCCGCCACCGACGTCGCCGTGTTCGGCATGTCGCAACCGGATGTCACCCTGGCACTCAAGCAGCCGTGGGTGTCTATCTGCGACGACGCGGCGGCACAGGCACCGACGGGCAAACTCGGCCATGGCCACCCGCATCCGCGCGCCTACGCCGCGTTCGCGCGGATCATCGCGAAGTACGTGCGCGAGGATCATGCACTGACGCTGCCGGACGCAATCCGCAAGATGACCACGCTGCCTGCGCAACGCATGGGTCTCACGCAGCGCGGCGCCATCAAGCAGGGGATGTGGGCCGACATCGACATTTTCGATCCGGCCGAACTTCGCGCCCCCGCCACCTTCGAGCAACCCAAGCAACTTGCGCAAGGCATGTCCTACGTGCTGGTCAACGGCGTGCCGGTGATCGCGGACGGCAAGATGACGTCAGCCCTGCCAGGCAAGGTGCTGCGCGGACCCGGATACAAGCCGCGCGATCGCTAGTCGCCGAGGGATTCGAGACGCCAGCGAGCGGACGCAATTTCCATTGCATTCAGGCTTCGCTCACGCCGGGTTAAACGCGGCTGCGCTAGCTTTCGCACATGAGGTAAGTCGTCATGCGAAATGCCCTGAAAATAATCAGTGTCGTCGCGACCTTCGCACTCGCGGGTTGCGTCTATCCCGGCTATAGCTACGTGCGGGGCAGCTATGGCGGCGGCTATTACACGGGAGAGGGGTACTACGGCGGCAGCTACGGCTACGCGCCTGCGTATCCGGGGTATTACTACGGCTGCTGCGATTACGGCCCTTCGGTCAACATCGGCATCGGTTACTACGGCCATGACTACGGGCGTGGCTATCGCGGTTATCGCGGCCCGGATGGCCGTTCGTGGCGCAGCAACGATTCGCACGGAAGCAGTTCCCGCCACAGGCGACGTTCCCACCAGGACGGAACCGGGCACGACCATTGATGCCCACCTTCGTGCTTCGTTAGCCGTGCGGCGGCAATTCGCCGAACGGCTCATTCTTCGATCGCCTCGACCCCGCGCTGTCTGAAGTCCGCGAGGAAATCGTGCATTTGCTCGAGCCGTTCGAGCGAATGGCCCCGCCAGTCCGAGACCTCGCCGACGACGCGAAACGGATGTCGGGAATGACACGACTTCGTCGGGTTTCCGGGAAACTTCTTGTCCGTCAGGTTCGGATCATCCTCGATGGTTCCGGTCGGCTCCACGATGTAAATCCTGCCGGCGTCCCGCGCCGATAGCCAGTTCGGCGCCCCAAGTGGCCGCATCCAGCGTGGCCGACAGGTAAACGAATGCGGCCTGCTTCCTTTTGCCATAGTTGGGCGTAGCCCGGAGCGATCAGGTCTCCCGGTTTCAGGGCGGCTTGGGTGCCGTGATAGTACGTCTGCGAGTCGGCCATGTACCTTTCCGGTTCCTGGCGAATCGGCAGGCCGGCGATGTTGCATCAGGCACGGGGACTTGCCGCAAGCCCCGTCGCTGCTAGCGATATTGACAGTGGCGAGGAGAGCAATCTTCTCGCCAAATTTTTTGCGCTGAAGCGTGTTTCGTTTCGACGGCTAAAATGACGGGTTCGGCAATAGGCCGACCGGCGGCTTCGCGCATGCACTTCGCCCGCAACCTCATCCTCAACACCGACAGCTACAAGGCCAGCCACTGGTTGCAGTATCCGCCGGGTGTGGATGCGACGTTCTTTTATCTGGAAAGCCGTGGCGGCGTGTACGAGCGCACGCTGTTCTTTGGCCTGCAGTCGATCCTGAAGGCATATCTTTCGCAGCCGGTGACGGCGGCGATGGTCGACGAGGCGAAAACATTCTTTGCCGCGCACGGCGAACCGTTCAACGAGGCAGGCTGGCGGCATGTCGTGGATGCGCATGGCGGAAAGCTCCCTTTGCGTATCCGCGCGGTGGCAGAAGGCACAGTGGTGCCGACGCACCAGGCGTTGGTGACGATCGAGAGCACCTGTCCCGATTGTTTTTGGGTACCGTCTTACGTCGAGACATTGCTGATGCGGGTGTGGTATCCGGTCACCGTCGCAACGATCAGTTGGCACGTCAAGCAGACGATCCGCGAACATCTCGACAAGACCAGCGACGACGCGGCCGGGCAGGTTCCCTTCAAGCTGCACGATTTCGGCTCGCGCGGCGTGTCCAGCGCGGAATCGGCGGCGCTTGGCGGCATGGCGCATCTCGTCAATTTTCGTGGCACCGACACGATCCTGGGCGTGCTGGCGGCGCGCGAATACTACGGCGAAGCCATGGCGGGCTTTTCGATCCCCGCGGCCGAGCACAGCACCATCACCGCGTGGGGCCAGGAGCATGAGCTGGACGCGTACCGCAACATGTTGCGCCAGTTCGCCAAACCCGGGGCGGTGGTGGCGTGCGTGTCGGACAGCTACGACCTGTTCCACGCGATCGAGGCGATGTGGGGCGGCGCGTTGCGCGAGGAAGTGGTCAAGAGTGGTGCGACGCTGGTGGTGCGGCCGGATTCCGGCGATCCCGCCGAGGTGGTGCACAAGACGCTTTTGATGTTGAACGCCGCCTTCGGCAGCACGGTCAATGCAAAGGGTTACCGCGTTCTGAACCACGTGCGGGTGATCCAGGGCGACGGCGTGAATCCCGATTCCATTCGTCTGATCCTGGAACGCATTACCCACGCGCGCTATTCCGCCGACAACATCGCCTTCGGGATGGGCGGCGCGCTGCTCCAGAAGCTCGATCGCGACACCCAGAAATTCGCACTGAAATGTTCGGCAGCGCGCATCGACGGCAAGTGGATGGACGTGTTCAAGGATCCGGTGACCGACCACGCCAAGGCGTCCAAGCGCGGCCGGCTGACCCTGGCGCGGCATCGCGAGCACGGCACCTTCAAAACGGTCGCACTGCCGGATGGCGCAGTCGAAGGCGGTGCCGCGACGTTGGGACCAGGCTGGGAAGACGCGATGGAAACGGTTTGGGAAAACGGAGAACTTGTGCGCGACTGGAGCTTCGCCCAAGTGCGCGCGCGCAGCGAGCATGGTTGAGCAGGCGAATCACTGAAAGGAGTGGCAGACACATGGACATCATTCACGACTCCGCCGCGCATCAATTCCGGGTTGAAGTGGATGACCATCGCGGCGAACTCGACTACACACTGCGCGGCGGCATGATGGTCATCACCCATACCGGCGTGCCGACAGCGATCGGCGGGCGCGGCATCGCCGCGGAATTGACGCGCGCCGCGCTCGACACCGCGCGCCGCGAAGGCTGGAAGGTGGCGCCGGCATGTTCGTACGCGGCGGCATTCATCCGCCGGCATCCCGAGTACGCCGACCTGCTGCTATAGAGGCGCCCCGCTTCCCAATTCCCACTCCCTTCGGGAGAAGGTTTTTTCGGTACACTCGGCCCCTTCAGGCCATCGGGAGACGCGCATGCCCGCCAAGGCGCAGACGGCAAAGCCGCCCGAGAAGCTGCATTTCATTTCAGGCCTGCCGCGCTCCGGCAGCACGCTGCTTTCCGCCATCCTGAAGCAGAACCCGCGTTTCCACGCCGGCATGACCAGCCCCGTAGGCGACTTGATCAGCGTGCTGGTCGCCGAGATGAGCGGCAAAAACGATTTCTCGGTGGTGATTTCCGACCAGCAGCGCCAGGCCGTGCTGCGCGGAATATTCCAGAACTACTACGGCGGCTTCCACACGGACGTGGTGTTCGATACCGGCCGCATATGGTGCAGCAAGCTGCCGCTGCTGGCAGCGCTGTTCCCGAATTCCAAGGTGATCGCCTGCGTGCGCGAACTGCCGTGGGTGCTGGACAGTGTCGAACGGCTGGTGCGCAAGCAGCCGCTGACCGTCAATAAGATTTTTCAATTCAATCCGAATGGCACGGTCTATTCGCGCACCGAAGCGCTGATCGACATGAATGGGATGGTCGGGTTTTCGTTTCAGGCCATCAAGGATGCGTGGTACGGACAGTATTCACCGGGCCGCATGCTGCTGCTGACCTACGAAGGTTTGACGCGCGATCCCAAGACGGCGATGCAGACGCTCTACAGGTTCATCGACGAACCGTGGTTCGAGCACGACTTCGACCACATCGAATACCGCGCCGACGAGTTCGACGCGCGCCTGGGCCTTCCCGGCCTGCACACGGTGCAGTCGCGGGTGTCGGCGCCGAAGCGTGAAACGGTGCTGCCGCCCGACCTGTTCAACCGCTTCGTCAACGATTCGTTCTGGCTGGATCCGAAGAACAATATCCGCAAGATTCCGGTGGTGTAGGTTGCACGGATCGCCGGCTTGCCGGGGAGAAGCCCAACGCATGCCACGGACGCTATTGGGCTTGCTCCGGATAAAATCCGGAGTCGGTAGCTACGCATCGCGCGACGATCGCCACAACGAAACCGCCGCCAGCAACACCACGACCGCGGCGGCCAGCAGTGCCGCCGCAAACCCATGCGGCCGGTGGGCGACCGCGCTGACCAGCAACGGCCCGACGATCTGGCCGATCGCAAACGCGGCGGTCATCACCGCGATGAACGCCGTGGCTTCGGAGCCCGCCGCGCGGCGCGCCTCACGCAAGCCCAGCATCGTCACCACCATGTAAGTGCCGCCAACCAGCAACGCTGCGACCAGGATCGCGGTGAGCGTCGGCCACAGCGCGGGCAGCGCGACGCCGCCCATCATCAGCAGATAACAGGCGGACCAGAGCTTGCGATCGTTGACGCGCGCCAGCCAGCGCGCCGCGATCCATGTCGACAGCGCGGATGCAGCGCCGAACACCGGCCATGCCATTCCGAACACCAGCGGATCGGTGATGTAGCGGTGCGCCATGTCCGGCAGGTAAGTCGCCGGAATGATGTAACCGAAGCCGAGCGCGCCATAGCATGCCATCAGGCGCCACTTGTCCGCATTCCAGTGGATGCGCGCCGAGGCGCTGCGCGACACCTCCGTTTTGCCGGCGCCGCGAAAGTTGCGCCACAGCACGAGCGTCGTCAGCAGCGACAAGACGCCGAACACCTGCCAGGTGCGATTCGAATCCCAGTGCACCTGCATCGTGGCCATGCACACCAATCCGGCCGCGGCAACACCCACGCCGACACCTGCGTAGACAACACCGTTCGCGTCGGCACGCTGCATGGCAAGCAGCCGACCCAGCGTCCACGCCGAAACATGCACCAGCACCCATGCACTGGCGACGCCCGCAAGCAATCTCAGCAACAGTTGCAGTGCAAAAACATCCGTGATGCCCATCGCGAACGTCACCACCGCGATCAGCAGCAATCCGCCGCGCACTGCCTGCGCCAGCGACAAGCGCGCGGCGCACAACGCACCGATGAAATACCCGAGGTAATTGGCCGCCGCCAACCAGCCGGCTGCGCGCAGCGTCAGCCCCGCGTCGGCTTCCATCATCGGCATGATCGGCGTGAACGCGAACCTTCCGATGCCCATGGCGACCGCCAGTGCAATCAGGCCGGCCGCCGCGATGGCGGTCGGATTGCCGGACGCGTTTGCGACAAGTTCGATGTTCGTTCCAGGCGACGAATGCATCGTGCCATTATCGCGGTGCGCACACACGCCAGCCATCCGCTTCCCGTGGCGCGGATCAGAACACCAGCAACAGCGCCGGCACCACCACGCCCGCGGCCAGCGTCGCGCCGTAACGACGCCGGCTGCGCGTGCAGCGCCAACCCATACAGGTGCCTGTGATCGTCGACAGGATCAGGCTGAGCGAGACCAGCACGAAGAAGATCTTCATCGGCCACAGGTTGCGCTGGCTAGGCGCAGGATGGTTCGCCGTGTGTGGGTTCGCACTCGCAGCCGGCGTGGCCTTCGCATGCACGATGGAAGCCTTCGGCGGCCCGCGCTTCACCGGCACGTCGAAGCTCTGCTTCTTGTGCATGTGCGCGATGCTGGCGATCCATGCTGGCGGCTTGTAATCGCTGCCGCGCGCGGCTTCGTGCAGGTTCACGCTTTGCAGTGCGCCGGTGAACGCGAAGAACAGCAACGCCGGCGCGGTGAATACGCCGAGGTACAGGTGCAAGGTGCGGAACGATTTCAACCAACGGCGGGTGGTCGCCACGTGGCAGTTTTGGAAAAGGATGCGCGATTATCTGACGAATACGACTCATTCGCAATAACAGGGAATGGGAGCCATGCGTTCCGTCTCAACCCGTGAGCGCGCGGCAGGCATACTGGCGTGATCATCTCCGCGGATGGCGCATGTTTCGACTGCACACTTCCAATGATGCCGCCAGACTGGCCGATGTGCTGGGCGAACAACTAGGCGCCGCGCGGGAAAACCCGCTGGTGCCCGCGCGGGTGCTGGTACCGCAGGCAGGGCTGAAACGCTGGCTGCAGGTGTATCTGGCCGAACGCATGGGCGTGATCGCGAATGTCGAGTTCACGCCGCCCGCGCAGTTCACATGGGAGCTGTTGCGCGCCGCACGTCCCGAATTGCCGGAACGCTCACCGTTCGACGTCGAGGTGCTGCGCTGGCATCTGTATGCGTTGCTTGGCGAGGCGCTCGAAGGTGCCGCGCTGGCGCCGCTGCGCGAATACCTCTCGCCCGGGGGCGACCCACTGCGCCGATTCGCGTTGAGCCTGGAACTGGCGCGCGCCTACGAACGCATGCAAGGCTACCGGCGCGAAAAGTTGCTGGCGTGGGAGCGCGGCGCCGATACCGGCAACTGGCAAGCCGCGCTGTGGCGCCGCGTGCTGCCGCGCGTGGGCGGCATGTCGCGCGCCGCGCGGGTCGACGACTGGCTGCGTCGTTTCGACCCGGAATACCCGCCCGGCCGTTTCGAGGAAAAGCCGGCGCCACCCGGCCTGCCCGGTTCCTTCGCCTGCTTCGCGTGCAGCAATGTGTCGCCCGACGTGCTGCGGATGCTGGCGGTGGCGGGCCGGCATTGCGACGTCGATTTCCATTTGCCGTTGCCGTCCAGGGGCTATCTCGGCGACACGCCGACACGGCGCCGCGAGATATGGCAATGGCTGCGCGACAAACAAGGCGGCAACCCGCTGATCACCTCGCAGGGCGGCGCGCTGGCCGGGTTCATCGAGCTTCTGTACGGCTACCGGCACGTGCGGCCCGACGATGAAATCGAGTTGTTCGACAGCGGCATCGATCGCACCAGCCTGCTGGGCCGCGTGCGCGACGACATCCTCGACCACGCCGCCCCGGGTGATGACGGGCGCGCAGCGCTGCCCGACGATTCGATCCAGTTCCATGCCTGCCACACACCGTTGCGCGAAGTGCAGACCTTGCACGATGCGCTGCTGGCGATGTTCGAAAAGGATTCGACCCTGCAACCGCGCGACGTGGCGGTGATGGCGCCCGATATCGCGCTCTATGCGCCGGCGATCGAAGCGGTGTTCGGTGGCGTCGAGCGCGGCGATCCGCGCTGGTTGCCGTTCAACATGGGCGATGCCGGCGCGGCCGCGCTGCATCCGGTGGCGCAACTCTTCCTCGATCTGCTGGACGCGCCGGGTTCGCGCTGGGAAGCCAACGAATTGCTGGACGTGCTGGCGGTGCCGGGCGTGATGCGCCGCTTCGATCTCGACAGCGATGCGGTCGCGCGCCTGTCGCGCCGCTTGCGCGACGCCGGCGTGCGCTGGGGCGAGGACGAGCGCGCACGCGCGGACTGCGCCGGCTATCGCGAGTTCAGTTGGGCATTCGGCATCGAGCGTGTGCTGGCCGGGTTCGCGATCGGCGACGACGACGCGTCGGACCTGGTCGGCGACACCGCGCCAGTGCAGGGCGTGGAAGGCGCGGCGTTCGCGAACCTCGACGCGGTACTCGCGGTGCTGGAAACCTGGCGACAGCTGCGCGAGGAATCGCCGCGCTCCCGCGCAGCGAGTGCCTGGCAGGCGTTTCTCAACGCCATGCTCGACGGCCTCTACCAATCCGACCCGCGTGACACTGCGGAACTGCGCGCATTGGAACGCATCCGTGGCGCACTGGCGACGCTGGCGCGCGACTGCGACGCGGCCGATGCCGACCTCGCATTGCCATGGTCGGACGTGCGGGTATTCCTGCGTGGCGCGCTGGGCGCCGCCGATCCGCACCAGTACCTGTTTACGGGCGGCATCACTTTTTGCGGCATGGTGCCGCTGCGCGTGGTGCCGTTCCGGGTGATCTGCCTGCTCGGCATGGACGAAGCCGCGTTTCCGCGACGCGAGGCGAATGGTCTCGACCCGCTGCTCGCGGACCGCCGTGCTGGCAATGCCGAACGCGGCGACCGCGACGTGCGCGCGGACGACCGCCTTTTGTTTCTGCAGCTTCTCGCCGCCGCGCGCGACGTGTTCTACGTAAGTTGGATCGGACGCGACACCCACACCAACGAGATGCGCCCGCCCTCGGTGGTGGTATCGGAATTGCTCGACACACTGGAACAAGGCTACTTGTTGTGCCCCGCCGACGATGCCGCCCGCAAGGTCCAGGCTGCGGCGCTGCCACGGCTCGCGCCGCTGCATCCGTTCGACGCCTCGCTGTTCGGCGCGAACGGTGCAACGCCACGGTCGTTTCACGCGTCATGGCAGCCCGCCGCCGCGGCACGACGGCGCAGTACCGATGCACTGCCGCCGTTCGCAAGCGACGCGCTGCCGCCGGCTGCTGCGCCCGGCGAGGAAATCCGGCTCAATGCACTGAAGCGGTTCTTCGACGATCCCGCGCGCGGTTTCCTGGAAGGTGCGCTGCACTTGCGCCTACCGCGCGCTGCCGACGAGGACGCCGATCTCGAACCGCTGCAGCCCGACCATCCGCTGCTGCGTTACGACCTCGCCAGCGCCTTGCTTGAACATGGTGATGGCGATGCCGAGGACGAAAAGCAGCGCTTGCGCGCACAAGGTCGCCTGCCGCCCGGTGGGCTCGCGGATGCGGCGCTGGACATCGCACGCGAACGCGCGAACCGGTTGCGTGCCGCGATCGATGCCTTCACCCGCGGCGAGCCGCATTTGGACGACATCACCGCACGCGTGCAACTGGACCCCGGCACGTGGCTGTCGGGGACCGTGACCGGTATCCATGCCGCGGGACTGGTCCGGTATTCGCCCGGCGGCCTCAGCGGCAAGCGCGTGCTGCGCGCGTGGCTCGACACCTTGTTCGTCGCCTTGGTCAGCGACGCCGCCACGACCTGCCGGTTCCTGTGGCTCGACGGCGGCGAGGTCGAGGAACGCGAATTGCGCATCGATGGCGCCGCCAAAGCGTGCGCGCACCTGTCGCGGCTGACCGCCGCCTGGCGCGACGGCCTGCGCCAGCCGCTGCCGCTGTTTCCGGATGCCTCGTTGCAGGCATTCCGTCCCAAGCGAAAGAAACCGCCGCCGCTCGACGACGACGACGCACGCGAAGCCTTCATCGACGCCCTCGCGGAGATTGCCGCGAAGGCCGATGACGATGCCGCGTTCGCCAGTGCGCTCGACTTCGACAAGCCTTCGGTGCGCCTCGCCTGGCGCGGCAGATCTGTCACGCGGGAAGACACCGCGCTTGCGGTGCGGGTGTACGACACCGCCTGCGCGCTGTTCCCGCGCCTGCACCTGCTGCCGCCGAAGGTGCGTTCGTGAGTGGATTGATGACTACGCCCGGCGACGCGACGCAACTGCCACTCGACGGCATCCGCGCGGTCGAGGCCAGCGCCGGCACCGGCAAGACCTTCACCATCGCGACGCTTTACCTGCGCCTGATCCTGGAGCGCGACCTCAAGGTCGATGAAATCGTGGTGGCCACCTTCACGCGTGCCGCCGCCGCCGAACTCTCGACGCGGCTGCGGCAGCGCCTGGTGATCGCCGACACGCTGCTGGGCGAGGACGAGCCGGGCGCGCCTCGCGCCGGCGAACATGGCGAGCACCTCGAAACCCGCAAGGTTATCGCGCGTGCACTGGCAAACGGTGCCGCGCTCGACGATTTGCGCGGGCGCGCCCGCGAAGCGCGGCTCGCCATCGACACCGCGTTCATCGGTACCCTGCACGGCTTCTGCCACCGCACGCTGGCCGAGTTCGGATTCGAAACCGGACAGGCGCTGGCGCAACCGGAGTTGCTCGAAGACGTCCGCGATCTCGAGGGCGAGATCGTGCGCGATTTCTGGCGTCGCGGCAGCGCCGACGTCGCGACCGCGGCATTGTTGACGGCAACGTGGGGGTCGCCGGAAGGTCTGGCGAGACAGGTATGCGACCCGCGCTGGCGTGGGCGCAGCATCGAGTTGCCCGAAACCGATCCGGCGGTGACCGAGACTCTGTTCGAAGCCGCCGTCGCGAGGATTTGCACATGGACGAAAGATGACTTCGCCGAATTCGAGAGCGAATTGCAGCGCTGCGTGAAGGACACCCGCGCACGCAACAATCGTTGGACGGCATTGCAAGGCCTGCGCGACTGGGCGTCGGGAACGACCGGGGAAACAACCCTGGAGGCGCTCGACCGCAAAGCCGCGGTGAGTCTCGGCGCCGCCAATATCGAGGCGTTGAAGCCTGAGGGCGTGTGCCCGCAAGGCCGCATCGTGGATGACATTGAAGCGCTGTTGTCTGCTTTCGCGGCTTGCTCCGAAGCGCGCGCGGTCGTACAACAAATGGCCGCCGCACGCCTGCTGCGCAATGCCCGCACATGGCTCGAAAGCGAGCTGCCGCAGCGCCTCGCGGCGCGCAACCTGATGGGCCACGACCAGGCGGTCGATCGGCTGGCCGATGCGCTCGCCGACGGCGCGCGCGGGCGGCGCGCCGTCGAACGCATCCGCGCGCGCTGGAAGGCCGCGCTGGTCGATGAATTCCAGGACACCGATCCGCGCCAGTGGCGCGTCGTCGAAACCCTGTTCGGCCCGACCACGCTGGTCCTGGTCGGCGATCCCAAGCAGGCGATTTACGGCTTTCGCGGCGGCGACGTGTTCGCATGGCTGCAGGCCCGCGCACAGGCGCGCGGCGAGGCGCTGCGACTGGCAAAAAGCTGGCGCGCGGGCACCGGCCTGTGCAAGGCCATCAATGCGTTGTTCTCGGTGCCGCACGCATTCATCGATGCAGGCATCGAACATCCCGACATCCACCCCGCCGCCGCCGTCGCGCAACGCGCGCTGCTGCGCGACGGCGAGGCGCTTCCGGCACTGGAACTGTGGTGGCTCGATCCCGAACGGGTCGGGCACGCGCAGTGGAGCAACGTCCCATCGAAGGCGCACACCATCTCCGCGATCCAGAAGGCCTGCGTAGCATGGATTCATCGCATGCTGCACGACGACGCCGTCCGTCTGCGCGACAAACACGGCACGCTGCATGCACTGCGACCCGGCCACATCGCGGTGCTGGTGAATTCCAACGCGCAAGCGCATGCGATGCAGGCCGCGTTGGCCCGCGCCGGCGTGCCCGCGTCTTGCAACCTGCGCGCCAGCGTGTATGCCGGCGACGAAGCCGCCGATCTCGCGCTGCTGCTGGATGCGCTGGCCGCACCGGACGATCCGCGACGCGCGCGCGCCGCGCGTGCCAGTTTGCTGGCTGGCGACGATGCAGCAACCATTGCCGCCGGCATCGATGACGACGCGCGCCAGGCCGCCGTGCTGGAAGGCGTCGCGACATGGGCGGCGGAGGCGCAGCAGCACGGGCCGATGGCATGGCTGCACGGACTTGTCGCAAAGGCCGCGCCGCGGCTCCTGGCGCTGCCGGATGGCGAGCGCCGCGTTGCCAACTATCTGCAATTGGCCGAGCTGCTGCAGGATCTCGACGCGACGAGTTTCGGCATCGCGGATCTCGCGACGCGGTTTGCCCGCGCGCGCGTCGAGGCCCGCGACGATGCCGACGCCGCGCGCCTGCGCCTCGACACCGATGCGGATGCGGTGACGATTTCCACCGTGCACGCTGCCAAGGGCCTCGAATACGAAGTCGTATTGGTGCCGTATGCGGTACTGGGTCGCGACCCGGGCAAGCAGGACAAGCGCCCGCCATTGCACTGGTATCACGATGAGGCCAACGCCGCGCACGTCGCGATCGGCAAGGGCGCCGGCCGCGACGTCGCACAACGCGCTGGTGACGAAATCCGCGCCGAAGACGTGCGCAAATTCTACGTGGCGGTCACCCGCGCCTGTGCGCTGTGCGTGTTGCCGTGGGGCCCGGTCAACCAGATGCAGCACAGCGCCGCGTACCACCTGCTGCACGCAGCCGGCCGCGAGGTTCCACTGGGCGCCGATGTCGCCGGTTGCGACGCCGCGCTGCGCGCGTTGTGCGAGCGCGCGGATGGCGCGGCACGGAAAATCGATCTGCCCTCGCCCGCGCCGACCCGGCGTCCACCGGCGCGGGAACCCGATGCCACGGACGAACTGCACGCACGCGCCTTCACCCGCACCGGCCTGCAACGCGATTGGCAGGTGTGGTCGTTTTCGCGGCTGGTGCGCGGCAGCGCAAACCAGGCCGCGGCCGATCCGCGTCCCGGGGCGGGCGATGCTTCATCAACAGACGGCGAATCGCGCGAAGCCGGTCCCGCTGGCGCGGCCTTCGGTAGCGCGGTACACGCCGTCTTCGAGCAAACGGATTTCGCCGCGTGGCGCGATGCCCCCGGGGTTCCGGAAGGCGCGCGCCCGCTGATCGAACGCGCGCTCGCCGATCAGGGCGTCGCTGGCGGCGATGGCGCCTACCGGCGCGCGGTCGAACTGACCGGGGACTACGTGCGCGACGCCTTGAATACGCCACTACCCTGCGGCACGCGCCTGTGCGACATTGCATCGGACCAGCGCAAGGCCGAGATCGAGTTCCACCTTTCCCTGAGCGCGTCGCGCGCGCCAGCTTTGTACGCGCTGCTGCACGCGCACGGCTACCAGCAGCAACGTGGCGGGGTCGCGACCGAGCGCCTGCACGGCCTGCTCACCGGCAAGATCGATCTCACGTTCCGGCACGCCGGTCGCTTCCACATCGTGGACTGGAAGACCAACCGCTGCGCGCCGTATGACGATGACGCGATGCGCGCGGAAATCGCCGTGCACGATTACGACCTGCAGTGGCTCGTCTACACGCTGGCGCTGCATCGCTGGCTGCGGCAGCAATTGCCCGACTACGATTACGACCGCCACATCGGCGCGGTGTACTACCTGTTCGTGCGCGGCATGGGTGAAGGCCAAGGGGTGCACGTCGACCAACCACCGCGCGCGTTGATCGAAGCCATGGATGCGCTGTTCGATGCGCGTACGGAGGCCGGCGCATGAACAGCACGCTCGCCGCGCTTCGGAAGTCCACGCTTTTGCGCCGCGCCGACGTTGCGCTGGGTGAATGGATCACGCGCGCATTTCCGGATTCGACACCGGAAGTGGCGCTCGCCGCGGCGCTGGCCGCGCGTGCGGTCGCCGATGGCCACAGCGCGCTGGAGCTGGCACGTGCCTCGACGTGGCTGGCCACACTGGATGGCGAAGGCAAGCCGCCGGCGTTGCCGCGCGTGGAAGCTTGGTACGAAGCCCTTTCCCGATCGACCGCCGTGTATGCGAACGGCGGTGCTGGCGACCCGCGACCGCTGGTGCTGGACGCACAGGGCCGCGTGTACCTGCGCCGCTATTTCGACCACGAACAACAACTCGCCCACGCGCTGGCCGATCGCGCGCAGGCGGTCACGCACGGGTCCCCGGCCCCCGGCTCCCGGCCCCCGGATTGCGACATCGACCCCGACCAGCAACGCGCCATCGAAATCGCGCGCACGCATCGGTTCGCGCTGGTCACCGGCGGCCCCGGTACCGGCAAGACCCATGGCGTGGCACGCCTTCTCGCCGCGCTCGCGCAGGCGGCGCATGCGCAAGACGAACGCCTGCGGATCGCACTGGCGGCACCGACCGGCAAGGCCGCGGCACGCTTGGGTGAATCACTGCGCGCGCAGCTGGCGAAACTCGAATTGCCGGAAGCGGTCGCGGCGCAATTGCCGCACGACGCGCAAACTGTGCACGGCTTGCTCGGCGTTTCGCCGTGGTGCCCGCAGCCGCGTTTCGATCGCGCCGCGCCGTTGCCTTTCGACATGGTGGTGGTGGACGAAGTGTCGATGGTGGACCTGCCGCTGATGGCGAAATTGGTGGCGGCGGTTCCGGAGTCCGCCCGATTGATCCTGCTCGGCGATCCCGACCAGCTTTCCGCGGTCGAGGCCGGCAACGTGCTGGGCGCGCTGGTCGAAGCGGCGAATGCCGACGCGTTGGGGAACTGCCACGTCGCGCTGACGTGCAGCCATCGCTTCGGCGCCGAATCCACGCTGGGCGCGCTGGCGACGTCGATCACGCAGGGCGATGCCGAAGCCGCACTGCGAACGCTCGCCGATGCGGGCGAGGTGGCGCTGGTCGAAGACGCACGGCTGGCACGGCTCATCGACAGCGCCGCCGAAGCGTATCGTCCAGTCATCGATGCGCCCGATCATGCCTCCGCGTTGCACGCCGCGCGCGGGTTCAGGGTGTTGACGGCGCTGCGCCACGGCGCCTCCGGCTGCCTCGCGCTGGATCGCGCGATCGGGCAGCGGCTGCAGCGGCTGCTCGGCACCCGCGCCGACGAAACGTGGTGGCGCGGCCGGCTGGTGCTGGTCACGGCCAATCGTCCGGAGCTCGGGCTGTTCAACGGCGACACCGGCGTGATCTGGCCCGACGCCGACGGCAGCCTGAAGGTGTGGTTCGAGGCCAACGACGGCACGCCGCGCGCATTCGCGCCGGCCGTGCTGCCGCCGCATGAAGGCGCTTTCGCGTTGACCGTGCACAAGGCGCAAGGCTCGGAATTCGAACGCGTGGCACTGGTGACCGGGCCGGATTCCGCGGTGCTCACGCGCGAGTTGCTCTACACCGGCGTGACCCGCGCCCGATCCGGCGTCGTGTTGTATTCCACGCCCGAAACCTTGCAACGCGGCATCGCGAACCGCACCTTTCGGATGAGCGGCCTCGCCGATCGGTTGCGTGAAGCGGCAGGCACTTGAGGCGCATCCCGCGGTCTGACCATCATGCCCGTGCAAAACTTCCATCCCGCCGTCTCCACCTGGTTCGAATCCACGTTCACTGCGCCGACCGAAGCGCAGCGCGACGCATGGCCCGCGATCCGGCGCGGCGAGAACGTGCTGATCGCGGCGCCCACCGGTTCGGGCAAGACCTTGGCCGCATTCCTGGCCGCGATCGACGAGCTGGTCCACGAGGGCATGGCGGGAACGCTCGCCGATGAAACGTCCGTCGTGTACGTGTCGCCGTTGAAGGCGCTGTCCAACGACGTGCGGATCAACCTGGAAGTGCCGATCGCAGGCATTCGGGCGGAACTCGAACGCACGGGTTCGCCCGATGTCGAAATCCGCACCGCGGTGCGCACCGGCGACACGCCGCAGGCCGAACGCAACGCGATGCGCAAGCGGCCGCCGCACATCGTGGTGACGACGCCCGAGTCGTTGTACATCCTGTTGGGTTCGGAGTCCGGCCGGCGCATGCTGCAGACCACGGGCACGGTGATCGTGGACGAAATCCATGCACTGGTGTCGAGCAAGCGCGGCAGCCATCTCGCGCTTTCGCTGGAACGGCTGGATGCGTTGTGCGGACGCCGTTGCACGCGCATCGGGTTGTCGGCGACGCAGAAGCCCATCGAAACGGTCGCGCGGTTCCTCACCGCCGATACCGCATGCACCATCATCGACGCCGGCCACCAGCGCGCGCGCGATCTCGCAATCGAACTCACCAACGTGCCGCTGCAACCGGTGATGAGCAACGACGCATGGGGTCTGGTGTATGACCGCCTCGCCGGGCTGATCGAACAGCACCGCACCACCCTGATCTTCGCCAACACCCGGCGGACGGTCGAACGCGCGACGCGCCACCTCGCCGAACGGCTCGGCAAGGATGCAGTGGCCGCGCACCACGGCAGCCTGTCGAAGGAAAAACGTTTCGACGCCGAACGGCGCTTGAAATCGGGGCACTTGCGCGCACTGGTCGCGACGGCGTCGCTGGAACTCGGCATCGACATCGGCGAGGTCGAACTGGTTTGCCAGCTTTCGTCGCCGCGTTCGATCGCCGCATTCCTGCAACGCGCCGGGCGCGCGGGTCATGCGGTGGAGGGGATTTCCAAAGCGCGACTGTTCCCGACTTCGCGCGACGACCTGGTCGAATGCGCGGCATTGCTGGACGCGGTACGCCGCGGCGAACTCGACACATTGCACATCCCGCCCGCGCCGCTGGACGTGCTGGCGCAACAGATCGTGGCGGAAGTCGCCTGCGGCGAACGCGACGAGACGGAATTGTTCGAGATGTTCCGGCGCGCGTATCCGTATCGCACGCTCACGCGCGAAGCCTTCACCGACGTCCTGCGGATGCTGGCCGAGGGCTACAGCACGCGCCGCGGCACCCGCGCCGCGTACCTGCATCGTGATGCCGTCAACGGCAAATTGCGCGCGCGGCGCGGCGCGCGGATGACGTCGCTCACCTCGGGCGGCGCGATTCCGGACACCGCCGATTACGACGTGGTGCTGGAACCGCAATCCTTGCGCGTCGGCAGCGTCAACGAGGACTTCGCGGTCGAATCGATCGCCGGCGACATCTTCCAGCTCGGCAACCAGTCCTATCGCATCCTCAAAGTGGAACGCGGTCGCGTGCGCGTGGAAGACGCGGCCGGCGCGCCGCCCTCGATTCCGTTCTGGCTGGGCGAGGCGCCCGGCCGCAGCGACGAGTTGTCGGTCGCGGTGTCGCGGTTGCGGGACGAGGTTGCTAACCGTCTTGCTCTCCCTTCTCCCTCCGGGAGAAGGTGGCGCGAAGCGCCGGATGAGGGTTCGGCACAGAGCGGACGATCGACTGATCCCGAACCCTCACCCCCAGCCCCTCTCCCGGAGGGAGAGGGGAGCAAAGCCGCGACCTCTTGGCTGGCCGAAGAAGTCGGCCTCGGCGAAGCGGCCGCGCGGCAACTGATCGACTATCTCGCCGCCGCGCGCACCGAACTCGGCCTGCTGCCCACGCAAACGACGCTGGCGATGGAACGCTTCTTCGACGAATCCGGCGGCATGCAGTTGATCATCCATTCGCCGTTCGGGAGCCGGCTTAATCGCGCGTGGGGGCTGGCGCTGCGCAAACGGTTCTGTCGCAGCTTCAACTTCGAGCTGCAGGCCGCCGCCACCGAAGACGCGATCGTGCTGTCGCTTTCGACCAGCCACAGTTTTCCGCTGGACGAGGTTGCGCGTTACCTGCACTCCCATTCGGTGCACGATGTGCTGACGCAGGCGCTGCTGGATGCGCCGATGTTCGCGCTGCGCTTCCGCTGGAACGCCGGTGCCGCGCTGGCGCTTCCACGCTTCGCGGCCGGTGCCAAGGTACCGCCGCAAATCCAGCGCATGAAATCGGAGGACCTGCTGGCCACGGTGTTTCCCGACCAGGTCGCCTGTCTCGAAAACATTGTGGGCGAACGCAAGATTCCCGATCACCCGCTGGTCGCGCAGACGCTGCAGGATTGCCTATACGACGCGATGGACCTGGATGGCCTGATCGCGCTGTTGAAGAAACTTGAGTCCGGCGAAGCACGTATCGTGGCACGCGATCTCACCGCGCCGTCGTCACTGGCCGCGGAAGTGCTGGGTGCGCGGCCGTATGCCTTCCTCGACGGTGCCCCGCTGGAAGAGCGCCGCACCCAGGCCGTGGCATCGCGCGGTTTTGTCGATGCGCAAAGCGCGGAAGACTTGGGCAAGCTGGATGCGGACGCGATCGCCGCGGTGCGCGAGGAGGCATGGCCCACGCCGCGGGATGCGGACGAGATGCACGAGGCGTTGCTGGCGCTGGGTGCGGTCAACGGCGACCAATTGGCGCGTGGTTCGACATGGCAGGCGTTGCTCGATGAACTCGCCGAGGCCAAGCGCGCAGCAGCTTTGACTCCCTCCCCCGCTCGCGGGGGAGGCGGCGCGAAGCGCCGAGCGCGTAGCGCTGGGTGGGGGGAGTCCGGCGAGAATTCCCCCTATCCGCCTTCGGCACCTTCCCCCGCAAGCGGGGAAAGGGAAAAGCTGAGTTTGCCACCTTTGTGGGTCGCTGCCGAATCGCTGCCGATGTGGCACGCGGTGCATCCGGATGCAAGCTTGCAACCGACAATCGAAGCGCCCGCGGAATTTGCCTCGAAGACGTGGACACGGGAAGACGCGTTGGTCGAAATCATGCGTGCACGACTTGCTTGCACGGGCCCGGTCCGCGCCAACGAATTGGCGGAGGCATTCGGCCTCACTGTCAGCGACATTGCAATCGCACTGGCCGCGCTGGAGCGCGAAGGCTGCGCGATGCGTGGCCGCTTCACGCCGGGGGCGGATGAAGAGGAATGGTGCGATCGCCATCTGCTGGCGCGCATCCATCGCCGCACGCTGCAACGCCTGCGGCGTGAAATCGAACCGGTCGCGCCGCGCGATTTCCTGCGGTTCCTCATCGACTGGCAACACGTTGCTCCCGATGCAAAATTGCGCGGCCCTGATGCGTTGGCCGCGGTGCTGGGGCAAATGGAAGGTTTCGAGGCGCCAGCCGGCGCATGGGAATCGCAACTGCTGCCCGCGCGGGTGGCTGGCTATGACATCGCATGGCTGGATGCCTTGTGCGGGTCCGGGCGGATCGCGTGGACGCGGCTACGCGCCGCCGCGGGTGGTACACGCGGCTCACCGGTGCGCGCGTCGCCGATCGTGCTGCTGCCGCGCAGGCAGTTGCCGACATGGAACGCGGTGGGCGCGCAAGCGAACGCGGCACCGCCGCCGCTGTCTTCGCGTGCGCAGGCCGTCGTCGAATTCCTCGCGCAACACGGCGCGTCGTTCTTCGGCGAAATCGCCGATGGCGCGCGTTTGCTGAAAGTGGAACTGGAAGATTCGCTCGGCGAGCTGGTCGGCGCGGGCATGATCGGCGCGGACAGCTTCGCCGGCCTGCGTGCGCTGCTGCGACCTGCCTCGAAGCGCAAGCACCCGCGCCAGCGGCGTCTCGCGCGACACATGTTGAACGGCATCGAGGATGCGGGGCGCTGGAGCCTGGTCCGGCGTGCCGGATTTCCCCCTCTTTCTCCGGGAGAGGGTGCCCGAAGGTCGGGTGAGGGTCCGGCTACGCGAAGCGTTGGCGCGATTACGGACCCTCACCCCGACGCTGCGCGCCCGGCGCCACGCGCCGCCTCTCCCGAGGGGAGAGTGGAAAACGTCGAACACATCGCCCGCGTGCTGCTGCGCCGCTGGGGTGTGGTGTTCTGGAAACTGCTGGAACGCGAAGCCGGGTGGCTGCCGCCGTGGCGCGAATTGCGAAAGATCTACCAACGGCTGGAAGCGCGCGGCGAAATCCGCGGCGGCCGGTTCGTCGAGGGCATGGTGGGCGAACAGTTCGCGTTGCCGGAAGCCGTCGAGGCACTGCGCCGCGTGCGCAAGCGCGAGCACGACGGTGCCTTGATCATGATCAGCGGCGCCGATCCGCTGAACCTCGTCGGCAACGTGTTGCCGGGCGCGAAGGTGCCCTCCGTGGCGAGCTCGCGAATCGTGTACCGCGACGGCCTGCCGGTCGCGACCCTCGTCGCTGGCGAAGTCACGCTGCCGCAACCGCAAGCACTTGCGCCGGACGAGGAGCGCATGGTGCGGGCGACGTTGCGGCAGCTCCACGGACATCCCAAACCTTCGTCGCCAGCGGCGGTACGTTGACGCAGTCGCTCCGCTTGGCAGCCTCCTCCAGAGATGCCTGTCGAACCAGGCCTCTCCGCGCTGCGCACACGACGCTCATCACCCCGCCCTTCATTGAAGGGATGAACGGCGCCGGCTGAGCGATTCCACGCCTATTTCTTCGTCGCGTACAACTGCGACAGGTAATCCGGCGTGCCCTTGATGCGCTCGATGTCGGGATACTTCAGCCCGTCGTGGTAGTCGATGTCGAGGGTCTTGTACTCGTTGAAGTCCTTGACCAGCAGCTTGATCGGTTGCTGATTGCCCTGCGCATCCTTGACGGCCTGCTTCATCACGTCGGGACTGAACTCGGTGCCGTTGACCGCCACGATCGTCATGCCGGGCGAAAGGCCGGCCTTGAACGCAGGACTGTCCCAGCGCACATCACGCAGTTCGCCCTTGGAGGAACCCGAAAAACCCACCGACCAGGTGAAATCGGCGCCACCCGCGTACTTGGGGTAGTGCTTGCGGAAACTCGCCATCACCGCCTTGGCGGCCTTGGACTCCTCGTTCTTGTAGACCAGTTGCCAGCCTTCCGACTTGAGCGCATCGGCAAGGTTGCCGTGACCATCGAGGCGCTCGCGCAGGAAGCTTGCCCAGTCGTACGGCACGATCTTGTCGAGGCCGGCGACGACATCCTGGAAGGTATAGGTGTCGATGTCCCACGCGCCGGGATTGATGCCGAAAAACGCGCGCGCGAAATCATCCAGCGAATGCTTGTTGTGGCTCAAGCTGCGCATCTTGCCGTCCACCGCCAGCCAGATCAGTTGGCCAGCGGAATAGTAGTCCTCGCTGCCCTGGTAATTGCGCCACGGCAGTGGCGCGCGCTGCGCGATTACCGGGTCGTTGGTGGTGTCCTGGATGTTGCGCCAAGTGCGGAAGCCGGGGCGATCCATGTCATAAGTCGCGGCCACACGCGCCAGCAGCGCAAGTCCCGTGTCTTTGTTTTCCAAGCCCGCCCGGACGGCCACCACGTTGCCCCAGAACTGCGTCTGGCCCTCGTATACCCACAACAGGCTGTCGCCCATCGGCACATCGAAATTGGGCGTGGAAAGATCGGCCGGACGCCGGTACTTGCCGTCCCACGAATGGTTGAACTCGTGGGTGAGCAAGTCATGCGGCGTGGTCAGGTTCCACTCGGTGAAAAAATCGGGACTGGTCCCGTCCTCGCTGGAGCGGTGGTGTTCCAAACCCTTGCCACTCATCTTGTGCGACAGCGAAAGCAGGAAATCGTAGTGGTTGAAGTGGAATGCGCCGTACAGGCGATCCATCTGCACCACGATGTTCTTCAACGCCTTCACCGCGTCGTCGGAGGCTTCGAGGTCCTTGGGTTCGTCGGCCACGATGTCCATGTGCACCGGTGGGGAATGCTTGCTGCTGATGTCCAGCCGCTTGAAGTACTTGCCCGCGTAGATCGGCGAGTCGACCAGGTTCATGTAGTCGATCGGTTTGAAGATGACGGTGTTGCCTTCGGTGCTCGCCACTTCCAGCGCGCTGCCGAATTTCCAGCCGCTGGGTAGCGTCACGCTGGGAATGGTCTTGATCTGGTTGGCGTCATAGCCCGCCGGATACAGCGACACCGTGTTCCATGACAGATCCATCATTTCCGGGGTCATGATGATCGACCCCTGATCGTGGTCTTGGGCCGACAGGAACTGGAACTGCACGTCCAAGCTGTCCGCGTCCGCGGGCACGTCCACATGGAAGGCGTACACGTTGTATTTGTCGCGCTGCCACGGAATGGTCTTGCCATTGGCCTTGATGATCAGGCCGGCGACCTTGTCGATCGGACCGGACGGTTCGTGGTCGCCCGGGATCCATGCCGGATACAGCAGGTAAATGGACGAAGCGGCCTTGACCGGGATCGTCTCCTGCACGTTGAAGATGCGCCGACCAATGTCGGTCGCATCGACGTGGATTTTCAGCGTGCCGGGGTAAGGCGTGTTCTGCGGCGCGGGCTGATTGCTGCCGGTCAGGTGGATGGGCGCCTGCTGGGCGGCTGCGAACGGCGCGACACCGAGCGCAGCGAAGGCAAGGGCGATCAAGGGGGCGGCTGCGAGGGCGGTTGTCTTCATGCGGCTTCTCCAACGAGGGCGGCGCGACTGCGCGGGCCGCGGGTGCGAGGGTTTACTTGCGTGGAGCGATGATCTGGCTCAGGTAATCGGACGTGCCCTTGATCCGTTCCAGATGCGGGTACTGCAAGCCGCCGTGGTAATCCACCGGCACGGTCGTGTAATCGCCCTGGTACTTGATCAAAAGCTCGATCGGCTGCTTCGAGTCCTTGGCCGCGGTGATCGCCTGCTTCAACACGCCGGCCTTCCAGGCCTGTCCGTTCACCGCCACGACTTCGCCCCCGGAACCGATGCCGGCCTTGAACGCGGGGCCGTTCCAGCGCACGTCGTTGATGCCGCCGTCCTTCGTCAGCGTCAGGCCGATCGAATACGTGAAGTTGAAGATGTGGCGCGGTGATTCGTCCCGGCTCTCGTACTGTTTTTCGTACGGGCTTTCCTTGTCGGTGTACACCAGCTTCCAGCCGGTCGCTTCCAAACCTTTGGTGAAAGGCGGTTCGAGTTCATCGACGTAGCGATCGAGGAAGCCTTTCCAG
>DATFGT010000126.1:0-21864 GCA_035249175.1 Rhodanobacteraceae bacterium | reverse complement strand
GGCGTCACCTTCGACAACATGGAGCGGTTTCTGTCGGGCGTGGATCTGTACGTCGACGGACTGGATTTCTTCGTCCTCGACATCCGTGCCAAGCTTTTCGCCCTGTGCGCCGAACGCGGCATTCCGGCGATCACCGCGGCGCCGCTGGGCATGGGTGCCGCGGTGCTGACATTCCTGCCGGGGCAGATGACCTTCGAAGAGTATTTCCGGCTGGAGGGCAAGCCGAAGAACGAACAGTTGCTGCGCTTCATGGTGGGGTTGGCGCCTGCCGTGCTGCATCAAGGCTACCTGGTCGATCCGTCCGCGGTGGATCTGGCCCATCAACGGGGACCCTCGACACCGATGGCCTGTGAAATCTGCGCCGGGATCGCAGGCACCCAGGCGCTGAAAATCCTGCTTGGCAGGGGCAAGGTGCTTGCGGCGCCCCGCGGTCTGCACTTCGACGCGTACCGCAACAAGCTCGCACGGACGTGGCGTCCGGGCGGCAACAACAACCTGCTGCAACGGCTGCTGCTCTCCCTGGCGCGTCGCCGTTTCATGCGTCGCTGAAGCGTTTTTGGTTTGCGTGACAACGGGTGACCAAATTCACCGGGCGGAGCGCACTGGCTCGAAACAAATCGTGCCGTCATCCCGGCCACGGATTGGCGGGGGTCCATCGCCATGGAAAGCAAAGCCACTGGATTTCGGCCTTCGCCGGAATGACGAGGTGGGAGACCGGAGTCGCCGCGGCGAATCAGGCATGCAAAATGCAGACAATATCGGCTGCTACACTGAATACGACAGGTAACGGGGTTGGGCGATGCAGCGGCTGAAGATTGACTTGATCGCGGCCGCGCGGCCGAACTTCATGAAAGTCGCGCCGCTGTTCCATGCCCTGCACGGACAGCCGTGGTGCAGCGCGCGGCTGGTGCACACCGGCCAGCATTACGACGCGAACATGTCCGAGGCGTTTTTCCGCGACCTGGGGTTGCCGTCGCCGGACCTGCACCTGGGCGTCGGCAGTGGCAGCCACGCGGAGCAGGTCGCCAATGTGATGCTCGCGTACGAACGCGCCTGCGTCGAGGATCGGCCGGACCTGATCGTGGTGGTCGGTGACGTCAATTCCACGCTGGCCTGCGCGCTGGTCGGATCGAAGTTGTGGATTACGGTGGCGCATCTCGAGGCCGGCTTGCGCAGCCGCGACCGCCGCATGCCCGAGGAGATCAACCGGCTGGCCACCGACACCGTGGCGGACATCCTGTGGACGCCGTCGCCGGATGCCGACGAAAACCTTGCCGCCGAAGGCGTGGCGCCCGACAAGATCAGCAACGTCGGCAACATCATGATCGATTCCTACGAATTGATGCGTGAGCGCATCCAGGCCAGCAGCGAACGCGAACGGCTGGGCCTGGCGGAACGCAGGTACGGCGTGGTGACGCTGCACCGTCCTTCGAACGTCGATGAACCCGCATCGCTCGCAGCGCTGGTTGCCCAGCTCACGGATATCGCGGCGCGTTTGCCGCTGGTGTTTCCCGTGCATCCGCGCACCCGCAAGAATCTGGAAGCCTTCGGCCTTTGGACGAAGCTCGCCGATGCGCCTGGCATGCAAGTGGCCGAACCGCTGGGCTACGTGGATTTCATGAACCTGGTGTGCGGCGCGCGCCTGGCGATCACCGATTCGGGTGGCGTGCAGGAGGAAACGACTTACCTCGGCATTCCCTGCCTCACGCTGCGCACCACCACCGAACGGCCGATCACCATCACCGAAGGCACCAATCGGCTCGTGACCGCCGCCGATCTGAAGCGCACGGTGGACGACATCCTCGACGGCCGCTGGACGCACGGGCGCAAGCCCGCGCGGTGGGATGGACACAGTGCCGCGCGCGTGGCCGACGACATTCGCCGCCGCTTGCTGGGCGCGGGAGATCGCGTTGCCGAAGACGCGGCGGTTGTCGGAACATCGCGACGGCACGCAATGGGCCATGCCTGAATTCGGGAGCGGGCGCGTTTCCGGTTGACATTCGACAATCGGATTGCGCGGCGACGGCAAGCAAGCATGCACACCATCGTCATCGCCAGTTACCTGACCGCCGCCGTCGCGTTCCTCGCGGCGACGGGATTGCTGGCGATCGGTTGGCGTGGCCAGCGCACCGGCGCGCTGCTGATCCTGGCCACCACCGTGTCGATGTTTTGGGGCGTGTTCCTTGCCTACGCCGAATGGCATCGCACGGTGGCGGCCAACTGGCTGATGCTGGCCGAGGTATTTCGCTATGGCGCGTGGCTGGCGTTCGTGGGCGCGCTGTTCGGTGCCTGGCCGAAGGCCGGCTTGCTGCGCGGGCTTCGGGTTGCAGCGCGTGTGCTATGGATCTTGCTGGCACTCTACTGCGTGTGGTCGGCGACTGCGTTGCAGCATTTCTTCGCGGTGCGGTTCGGCGTCAACGTGCCGCTGATCGGCGTGCTGGTGCTGGCCCTCGCCGGCGTGGTGTTCCTGGAACAGATCTACCGCAACGTGCGGCCGGACCAGCGTTGGGCGTTGAAGTTTCTGATGATCGGCTTGGGCGTGCTGTTTGCCTACGACATCTTCCTGTATTCGTACGCGGTGCTGTATCGGCAATTCAATGGCAGCGCCTGGGCGGCACGCGGCTTCGTGGATGCGTTGCTGGTGCCCTTGCTGGTCGTGGCCGCGGCGCGCAACCGCGAGTGGAAGCTGGAAGTGGCGGTGTCGCGGCGCGCGGTGTTCTACACCACCAGCCTGCTGGTGGTTGCGTTCTACATCATCGCCACCGCGATCGGCGGTTATTACGTGCGCCTGTACGGGGGCGACTGGGGGCGGGTGGCGGAAATCACGCTGGTCTGCCTGGCGTTGCTGGTGGTGCTGTTGCTGGCCAGTTCCGGTCAGGCGCGTTCGCGCCTCAACATGTTCCTGCGCAAGAATTTCTTCAGTTTCCGGCACGACTACCGCGAGGAATGGCTGCGGCTCACGGCCACGCTGTCGGCCAGCGAAAGCGACACCGGGCTCCCGTCGCGCGCGGTGCGCGCGCTGGCGCAGATCATGGACAGCCCGGCCGGCGCGCTGTTCATGCGTGGCGAGAAGGATGCATTCGAACCCGTGGCCGACTGGAACATGCCGGCACCGGCAGGCCTTGCATTTCCGGCCAGCCTGCCCGTGTTCGAGCTGATGCTGGAGCGCCGCTGGATTTACGACTTGAGCGAGCCGCCGCCGTTGGGCTTGCAGCAATTGAAGGTGCCGGCCGAGTTGATTGCGCTGCCGCGCGCGTGGTTGCTGGTGCCGCTGGTGCTGGAAGACCGGCTGATCGGTCTGGTGGTGCTGGCACAGGCGCGCGCGCGTCGCGCGATCGACTGGGAAGACCTCGATTTGCTGCGCACCGCGGGCAGCCAGGTCGCCGGGACGCTGGCGCAGGCGGCCAATGCCCGGCGGCTGGCCGAGGCGCGCCAATTCGAAGGCTTCAACCGGCTCACCGCGTTCCTGATGCACGATCTCAAGAACATCGCGGCGCAACAGTCATTGCTGCTGCAGAACGCCGCCAAGCACAAGCACAATCCGGCGTTCGTGGACGATATGCTCGCGACCGTGGACAACTCGGTGCGCCGAATCGCGCGGTTGCTCGAGCAGTTGCGCGGCGGGGCGGCGCCGGCGGTGCACGGCCGCGTGCAGCTCGCCGCGGTGATCGACAAGGCACTCGGCGAATGCCGCGCGCAACCGCCCCGGCCGGAGTACCAGCCGCCTTCCGGGGAGTGGTGGGTGCGCGCGGACCTGGAGCAGCTCGCCACGGTGTTGGGACACGTGATCCGCAATGCCCAGGACGCGGCGCAGGCGCACGGCCATGTTACGCTGCGGCTGAAGCGCGCGGACGGACAAGCCCTGGTCGAAATCGAGGACGACGGGGCAGGCATGGACGAGGACTTCATTCGCAATCGGCTGTTTGAACCTTTTTTCACCACGAAGGCAAGCAGGGGCATGGGCATCGGCGCTTATCAGGCTCGCGAGTACGTGCACTCGCTGGGCGGAACGATCACTGTCCGCAGCGTGCCGGGACAGGGCACCGTCTTCGCGATCCAATTGCCGCTGGCAGACGCCGGCGCGGCGACTGCGCCGATCGACAAACTGGGGGCGGCGTCGTGAGCGAGCCGCAGCGTTGCTTGATGATCGTCGAGGACGATACCGGCCTCAGGAGCCAGTTGCGCTGGAGCTTCGAGGACTACGACGTAGTCATGGCCGGCGATCGGAAATCCGCGCTCGATCTGCTGCACCGCCACCAGCCGGCGGTGGTGTTGCAGGACCTGGGCTTGCCTCCCGATGCGAATGGCACCACCGAGGGATTCGCCACGATCGCGGACATCCTGCAGGAAGCGCCCTATACCAAGGTCATCGTGGCCACGGGCAACGGCGATCGCGACAACGCGGTCAAGGCCATCGGCAGCGGCGCTTACGATTTCTGCTCCAAACCGCTGGACCTCGAAGTACTGCGCCTGATCGTGGGCCGCGCCTTCCGGGTGCACGAACTGGAGGCCGAGAATCACAAGCTCAGAAGCCAGTCTTCCACGGCGCTCGAAGGCATCATCGGCAACAGCGAAGCGATGCTCCATGCCTGCCGGCTGGCGGAAAAAGTCGGTCCCACCAACGCCACGGTGTTGCTGCTCGGCGAGACCGGCACCGGCAAGGAATTGTTCGCGCGGGCCCTGCACCGCCTGAGCCCCCGTCGCGACGGGCCGTTCGTTGCGATCAATTGCGCGGCCATTCCAGAGACCCTGCTGGAAGCCGAACTGTTCGGCTACGAAAAAGGCGCCTACACGGGTGCGCACAAACAGACCAAGGGCAAGATCGAACTGGCTGGCGGGGGCACCCTGTTGCTGGACGAGATCGGCGACATGCCGGTGGCGTTGCAGGCCAAACTGCTGCGCTTCCTCGAAGAGCGGTCAGTGGAGCGGATCGGCGGGCGCGAACCGATTCCGGTGGATGTGCGGATCATCTGCGCCACCCATCAGGACCTGCACACGCTGATTCGTGATGGGCGCTTCCGCCAGGATTTGTTTTACCGCATCAGCGAAGTGAACATCGTGCTGCCCGCGCTGCGTGATCGGGCCGGCGACACGGTGCTGCTCGCGCAACATTTTCTCGAACAGGCCGCCAGTCGCCACAAGCGCGCCGTTCGCGGTTTTACCGCCAAGGCGCTCAAGGCGATCGCGGCGCATCCCTGGCGCGGCAATGTTCGCGAACTCGAGAACGTCATCAACAACGCGGTCATCATGGCGGAGGGCAAACAGCTCGGGCCCGAGGCGTTGCGCCTGGACATCATTGGCGAGGATGTCCTCGACTTGCGCCAGGTCCGTACCGACGCCGAAAGGCGCGCCATCCAGCGTGCCCTGACCAAGGCGGGTGGCAATCTCTCGCGGGTGGCGGAGCTGCTCGGCGTCAGCCGGCCGACGCTCTATGATCTTCTGGACAAGCACGACTTGAAGAAGCCGGCTGACGTTGGCTGAAGGCTGCGCGTGCCGTTGCACAACCGGGATAAGGATTATGCGCATGATCGAGTTGAACACGAAGGCCGCGCGCCGCGGCTGGGCGCTGCTCTGCGTCGGCTTGCTGCTGGGCGGCTGCGGCTTGGCCGGTGGACACGGCAGCGTTGCCGCCGGCGCCAAGTACCAGGCCGACGGCCAATATCGCGCAGCCTACATCGAGGCCAAGAAAGTCCTGCAACGCGACGACAAGAACGGCGATGCATGGCTGCTGCTCGGCCAGGCTTCGCTGATGCTCGGCAATCCCAAGGACGCCCAGAATGAATTGCAAAACGCGCGGGCGAACGGCGTGCCGGAAGCACGCTGGGTGGTGCCCATGGGACGTGTGCTGCTGGTGACAGGCCAGAACGACACTTTGCTCAAGACCTTGTCTGTCGACAAGCCCCTCGATCCCGCAGTCAAGGCGCAGGTAGAAGTGCTGCGTGGCGATGCCTATCGTGCGCAGAAGCAGTTCGACCAGGCCAAGCAGGCGTACGACGCCGCATTGGTATTGGAGCCCAAGGAACCGCGTGCGTTGGTGGGACTGGCCGAGCTGGCGGAGGGTGCGGGCGACAAGGACTCCGCCAACCGCTACGTGCAGCAGGCGCTGGCTGCAGCGCCGGAAAACCCGCAGGTCTGGATGGCAAAGGGTGACTTGGCGCTCCTGGGCGAAAATTACGCGGGCGCCGAATCCGATTACCAGAAGGCGCTGGGTTTCAAGAACCCCGATTGGCTGCCGCAGGAGCGCTTCTACACGCTGGGACGCCTGGTTGAGGCCCAGGTCCGGCAGAACCAGTTCGACAAGGCCTTGGCCAATATCCAGACGCTGGAGAAGATGTCACCGGGGCAACCTTTCCCGCACTATCTGCACGGCCTGGTGTTGTACAAGCAAGGGCATCTGGACGAATCAGTGGACCAGCTTCAAAAGGTGCTCCAGGCGAGTCCCGACAATCCGCGGGCGCAGTTGCTGATGGGCGCGGTCAACTACGCGCAGGGCAACTATGGCCAGGCGCAAATGAACCTCAGCAACGTGCTGGGCCTGGACCAGAAGAATGTGTCGGCCCGCAAGTTGCTGGCGCTCACGTTCTACCGCGAAGGCAACTCGCAGCAGGCGCTGAACACGCTGCGGCCGGCGGCGCCGGGCAATGCGACCGACGCCGAGTTGCTGGCGGTGTTGCAAAGGGCGGCCGCCGAGAACGCCGGGATACCGCATCCGGCCACCTCGGCGGGCGCAGCGAACAGCCCGGCAGGCACCCAGTTCGCACGCGCCGGTCAGGCGCTCACCAGCGGCAATCAAGCCGAAGCGATCCGACTGCTCAAGGACATGCCCGCAAAGGACGCGTCCGACGAGGTGCGGCGCAACACCCTGCTGGTCATGGCCTATCTGCGCGACAAACGCCCGGACGACGCGATCAAGACGGCGGCCGATTATGCGGCGAAAAATCCGAAAGACAGCGGCGCGCACCTGCTTTACGGAACCGCGCTGATCGCTGCAGGCAAACGCGCCGAAGCCCGCGGGCAGTACACCGAGGCTTACAAGCTGGACTCAGGGAATCTCGCCGCGCTTCTGAGCCTGGGCAATCTTGACTCGCTGGAGGGTCATTACCAGGATGCCGCCGGCCATTACAAGACCGTGCTGGAAAAGGATCCGCACAACGCGGCGGCCATGACCGCGCTTGGCCAGCTCGCCGCCGTGCAAGGTGACAAGGCGGGAGCGATCAAGCAGTTGAAGCAAGCCATCGCCGCGGCGCCCAAGTCCGCCCCCGCGTATGTCGCGTTGGTGATGGTGTACAGCGAAGCCGGCCAGTTCGATGAAGCGGTGAACACCGCCCAACAATTGGCGGACGTCAGTCCCGGCAATCCGGCGGCGCTCAACGCACTCGGCGCGGCAGAACTCAATGCCGGCCATCACGACAAGGCGCTGCAGCCACTGCAGCAGGCCGTGAAGCTCGCGCCGCAAGTGTCGATGTACCGCGTCAACCTGGCGCGCGCGCAGGTGCTCAACAAGGACAGCAAGGGCGCCCAGGCCAACCTCGAGCAAGTGATCAAGGCCGACCCCGAACAGTTGCAGGCGGTGACGCTGCTGGCATTCCTGAAGCTGCAGAACCACGATCTGCCCGGCGCGCTCGCGCTGGCGCAGACGCTGCAAAAGCAGGACGCCACCAAGGCCGCGGGCCTGACCCTGGAAGGCGACCTGTACATGGCGAACAAGTCCTACGACAAGGCCGCCGCCACTTACCAGCGAGGCTTGAAGATCCAGTACGACCGCCCGTTGGTGGTGAAGAGCTATCTGGCACTGAACGCATCCGGCGCGAAGCAGCCGGACGCCGTGCTGCGCGACTGGCTGGCCAAGCATTCCGATGATGCCGCGATGCGCCTGTTGCTGGCGCAGTACTATATGGACCACGCGCAGAACGATTCGGCCGCCGGCCAGTACCAAGAGGTGTTGAAGGCGCATCCGTCCAACGTCGATGCACTCAACAATCTGGCCTGGATCTATACCGCGCAGCACAATCCGAAGGCCTTGGCATTCGCGGAGCGCGCCTACAAGCTGGCGCCGACGTCGCCCGGCGTCATGGATACCTACGCCTGGGCGCTGATCGCCGACAACCAGGCCAGGACTGCCTTGCCGATTCTTGTGAAAGCGACCCAGGCGGCTCCCAAGATGGCGACCCTCCAATACCACTTGGCCGTGGCCCAGGCGCGCACCGGCGACAATGCGGGCGCGCGGGCCACGCTGGAAGCGCTGCGGAAGTCCGGCGCGAATTTCCCGGACAAGCCGGCCGCGGACAAGTTGTATCAGGAATTGCACGCTGCGGCGCGCGGTGCGCGGGCAGGCAACGGCTGAGCGCCAGCGCGAGAAGCGCCGCATTGCGAAGCGTCCGCGCGCAGTACAAGGACAGGAAATGAAACAAACAGGAGAACGCAGTCAGCAAGGAATCCTGGTCACCGGCGGCGCCGGCTACATCGGCAGCCACGTGGTGCTCCAACTGGTCGAGGCGGGCGAGCGCGTGGTGGTGGTGGATGATCTTTCCACCGGGTTCCGCGAGTCGGTGATCGGCGCGGAATTGATCGTCGGCAATGTCGGCGATCGCGCGTTGATGGCGAAAGTTCTGCGCGAACACGCCATCGGCACGGTGATGCATTTCGCCGCGCACACCATCGTGCCCGAGTCGGTGGCCGATCCGCTGCGCTATTATGGCAACAACACCTGCGCCACGCGAAATCTGCTGGAATGCTGTCGCGACGCGGCGGTCAGCCAGATCGTGTTCTCCTCGACCGCCGCGGTGTATGGCATACCCGAAGGCGGTGCGGCCGGCGAAGATACGCCCACCGCGCCGATCAATCCTTACGGTTCATCCAAGTTGATGAGCGAGTGGATGCTGCGTGATTTTGCCGCGGCCGGTGGCCCACGCTATGTCGCGTTGCGTTACTTCAACGTCGCCGGTTGCGATCCGGCCGGACGCATCGGCCAGTCGACGAAAAACGCCACGCTGCTGGTGAAGGTTGCCTGCGAGGCCGCACTGGGCAAGCGTGGGCACTTGTCGATCTTCGGGACCGATTACGCCACGCCCGATGGCACCGGCGTGCGCGATTACATCCACGTCGATGATTTGGCCCGCGCGCATCTGGATGCATTGAAGTATCTCCGCGGCGGCGGCGCGTCGGCCACGCTGAATTGCGGTTACGGGCATGGCTATTCGGTGCGCGAAGTGCTGTCGGCGGTCGGCCGCGCGCACGGAGCGCCGGTACCGTACGTGGAAGAACCGCGTCGCGCAGGCGACCCGCCCTCGCTGATCGCGGTGTCCGACCGGATTCGCGATACGCTCGGCTGGCAACCGCGCCACGATGACCTGGATTTCATCGCGCGCACGGCATTGGCCTGGGAGCGCAGGCTGGCGCCCGTGGGGCATTCGAACGCATGACCGTTTCGGTTTTCGCGACGTGCCCGTTGCCCTATGCAATCGCAGGCGCGGTGGGACTGGCGGTATTCTGGCGGCGGCTGCCGCGCGGACTGCGAATCACGGGTGTCGTCGTCGAAGTTGCGCTGGTAGGGTTGATGATGCCCTTGAGCGCGAATGCCTTGTCGGGGTGGTTGCGCTCGCGCGTGCCGCCGGCGAGCGCGTGTACGACGCCGGCGCCCGATGCGATCGTGGTGCTCGGCGGTGGTGCCGAACGCCGGCCAAGGGGGTCCGATGATTACGCGGCCCTGCATCTTGCCAGCCTGCGACGCCTGTTCGCGGGCGTAGCGCTTTGGCGGCACATGCCCGATGCGCGCCTGGTGATTGCCGGCGGCAGCGGTGGGCACATCCCAGAGGCCGTGCTGTTGGCGAACCTCGCCGGGCAGATGGGTGTTCCGACGAAGGCCATCGAGATCGAGGACCGGTCCCGCAATACCTGGGAAAACGCCCGCAACGTGGCGATGCTGTCGCCGCCGGTTCCCAAGCGCATCTGGCTGGTCACCTCGCCGATGCACCTGCCGCGCGCGCTGGGCGCCTTCCGCGCGTGGGGATTCCAGCCTTGCGCGTGGCCGGCGGGTCCGATCAAGGGTGCGTCGGGACTCGAGCCCGGGTTCGTCATCCCGACGGGCGATTCGGTGCAGAAGACCACGGTTGCCCTGCACGAATTGCTGGGCGGGGTGGAATATGCGTGGCTGGAATGGCGACACGCGCGTCGATCGACACGCGAACGCGCCGCCGGCCAGCCTCAGACGCCGTAGTAATTCCGATACCACTCCACGAACTTGCGCACGCCTTGCTCGATCGGCGTCGCCGGGTGATAGCCGGTATCGCGCGCCAGCTCCGTGACTTCCGCGCTGGTGTCGGGCACGTCGCCCGGTTGCAGCGGCAGCAAATTCTTTTCGGCTTTGCGGCCAAGGCAGTCCTCGAGTACTTCGATGTAGCGGGCAAGCTGTTCGGGATGGCTGTTGCCGATGTTGTAGAGGCGGTACGGCGCCGACGAGGACGCGGCGCTCGGGTGCAGGGGATCGTAGGCCGGATCGGGACCGGGCACCCGATCGAGCGTGCGGATCACGCCTTCCACGATGTCATCGATATAGGTGAAGTCGCGGGTGTGGTGGCCATGGTTGAACACGTCGATCGGCTCGCCCGCGAGGATCTTGCGGGTGAACAGGAACAGTGCCATGTCAGGCCGTCCCCAAGGTCCATACACCGTGAAAAAACGCAGGCCTGTCGTCGGCAATCCGTAAAGATGGCTGTAGGTGTGTGCCATCAGTTCGTTGGCCTTCTTGGTGGCGGCGTACAGGCTGACCGGATGGTCAACCGAATCCTGCACCGAGAAGGGCAGCTTGCGATTGGCGCCATACACCGAGCTGGATGACGCATACACCAGGTGCTCGACGTTGCCGCGCCGGCAGGCTTCGAGAAGATTGATGAAGCCGACCAGGTTGGATTCGACGTAGGCGTAGGGGTTTTCGATCGAATAGCGCACGCCTGCCTGCGCGGCCAGGTTCACCACGCGCTCGGGCCGGAAATCATGGAAGGCCTTCTCCAGCGCCGGCCGATCTTCAAGGCTCCGCTTGGCGAACTTGAAACCCGGATGCGGGGTCAGGCGATCCAGTCGCGCCTGCTTCAGGGTGACGTCGTAGTAATTATTGAGATTGTCGACGCCCAGCACTTCGTCGCCGCGCGCCAGCAAGCGCAGGCTGAGGGCGGATCCGATGAAGCCGGCGGCGCCGGTGACCAGTACGCGCATGGTGTCTCCTTACAGGCGGTCGTCCACCGTTTCCCTTGGCAGCACGTTTTTCACATCGAACAGCACGCAGTCGGGCTTGCCCAGCGCGCGCAGCGCGGCCGCGCCCATGTCGGTGAATTGGTGGTGCGCCACGGCCAGCACGATCGCGTCATAGGTGCCGGGGCGCAGATCGTGCGCAAGGTCGATCGCGTATTCGTGGCGCGCCTCGGCGGCATCGCACCACGGGTCATACACGTCGATGTCGGCGTGGCAGGCGCGGAATTCGTCGATGATGTCGGTGACCCGGGTGTTGCGAAGGTCCGGGCAGTTTTCCTTGAAGGTGAGGCCCAGCATCAGCACCTTGGCGCCTGCGACATGGATGCGTTTTTCCAGCATCAGGCGGATCACGCGTTCGGCCACGTGGCGGCCCATGCCGTCGTTGATGCGGCGGCCGGACAGGATCACTTCCGGGTGGTAGCCGATTTCCTGGGCCTTGTGGGTGAGGTAATACGGATCGACACCGATGCAGTGGCCGCCCACCAGGCCTGGCCGGAAGGGCAGGAAGTTCCACTTGGTACCGGCCGCTTCCAGCACGTCCAGGGTGTCGATGCCCATGCGGTGGAAGATCAGCGCCAGTTCGTTGATCAGCGCGATGTTGAGGTCGCGCTGGGTGTTCTCGATCACCTTGGCGGCTTCGGCCACCTTGATGCTGGAGGCCTTGTGGGTGCCGGCACTGACGACCTTCCGGTACAGCGCATCCACGAAATCAGCGGTTTCCGGCGTCGAGCCCGAAGTCACCTTCTTGATGGTGTCGAGCCGATGCTGCTTGTCGCCGGGATTGATGCGCTCGGGGCTGTAGCCGGCAAAGAAATCCTGATTGAATTTGAGTCCCGATTCCCGCTCGATGATCGGCACGCACACTTCCTCGGTCGCGCCGGGATACACCGTGGACTCGAAGATCACCACACTACCGCGGCCGATGACCTTGCCTACCGTGCGGCTGGCCGATTCCAGCGGCGTGAGATCGGGGCGCTTGGCCCGATCGATCGGGGTCGGCACGGTCACGATGAAGACGTTGCAGCCCTTGAGATCGTCGATGTCGCGGCTGAAACCGAGCTGGGTGGTCGAGCGCAATTCATCGGGCGACACTTCCAGCGTATGGTCGCGGTGTTGTTTCAGCTCTTCGATGCGCGCCGCGTTGACGTCGAAACCCAGCGTGGGCAGCTTGCGCCCGAAACCCACCGCCAACGGCAAGCCGACGTAACCCAAGCCGATCACGGCAAGACGTATGGCTTCGGGACGGGGCAGCGACGCCTGATTCATGACGCATCCTTTGTTCGGGGCACGACGAACCCACGACCCATGCGCGTTGCGTGCCGGCTAGCCGCAGGGAGCGCCTATGCTCGCATGCGCCGCCCGAAATTCAAAACCAGCAGGGCCGCGCCGATCAGCACGATCCCGATCCATTCAGGCCCGGACGGCTGCTCGTGCAACAGGCCCCACGCGAACAACACGCCCGCCACGGGCACCGCGAGGCTGGTCAGGCCGGCCACGTTCGCGGACAGCTTCTGGACCACCAGCGCCCACAGCACCCAGCACACGCCCGACGACAGCAGTCCGTTGTACAGCAGCGCTGCGACGTAAGAATCGGTCCATGCCACCGCGCGCTCATGGCTGAGCGACATCAGGATCAGCAATCCGATCGTTCCGATGAGCATTTGCCACGCCGTCAGGCGCAGCGGCGTCACGTCCGGATGTTGCTGGAACAGCCGCTTGGACAGCACGGTCGCTATGGCCCAGGCAAGCCCGGCCAGGATCGCCAGCGCGACGCCCCGCGGCGCGCCCAACGGGCGCCACGGTTCGACCACGCAGATGAAACCCGCCGCCGCGATCGCGATGCAGAACCAGCGTCGCGGACCCGGCTTGTCGTTGAGCCACCACCATGCCAGCGGCACCACCCAGAACGGCATCGTGTACGCCAGCAACGCGGTCTTGCCGGCGCCGCCCGAAACCAGCGCCCATTGCGCCAAGGCCTGGAACGCGGCGGTCTGGGTGAGGCCGATCAGGATCGTCGGCAACCAGGGCGTCGGCTTCAACGAATTGCGGCGCAGCGCCAACAGCGCGAACAGCACCAGCGTACCGATCACGTAGCGCAAAGCGCTGAAGGTGAATGGTCCGCTGTCGCGCATCGCCACCTTCATCACCGACCAGTTGAGGCTCCAGACGACGGTGAGGATCAGCAACCCGACCCACGCGGCGCGGTTGGTTCCAGAACGACTCATGGGGCCTTCATGGCGGCGGCGAAGAATGATGCGCGACAACAGAAGTGTCGCGCCACAAACCGCGTATGCTAGCCGCGCCCGCACCTTGGGCAAACGGAATTCCGGAGTGCCATTCCTCGACGGTCGGAGGCTCGCATGAAGACGAGGGCGTATGTCGCGATGGTTGCCGGTGGCATCGGCCTGGCCGTGCTGCTGGTCGGCGTGGCCAAGGCCGGAGACGGCAGCCTGATGGAAGTCACCACCACCATCAAGCAATCGATGTCGGGCATGCCGGCGATGCCATCGCGCACGATGTCGCACCAAGTCTGCACCCAGCCGGGTTCGTTCGATCCGCACACACTGACCAGGTTGAATTCGCACAACCAGTGCGAGATCACCAACTTCAAGAAGCAGGGCGATACCGTTACCTTCGACGAGGTCTGCACGGCGCCGATGGCGATGACCATGCACGGGACGTTTCAGATGACCGGCGGCTCCAATTTCACCGGCAGCATGCACGCGTCGTTCGATGCGGGTGGCGGGCGTCCGATGACGGTGGATACGGAATATGCCGGCAAGCAGATCGGGTCGTGCAACTACACGCCACCCAAGGAAAATCCTGAATAACCTGCCGCGCGACTCGCCCCATCCATGCAACGGTTCTTCAGGATTTTCGGGTAGAGGGTTAATGCGTGGTGATGGAGTCGCAGTCGCGCGTTGAATATGCGCGGCGCCGCGATGCTTCATCCGCCGATCAGCCGTGTGCGCCTGTAATGGGCGCATGGCGAGGATTCGTATCGGCATTTCGGGCTGGCGTTACCCGCCGTGGCGCGGCGTGTTCTATCCGAAGGACCTTGTGCAGCGCGATGAACTGCCTTACGCGTCGCGCCGCTTTTCCAGCATCGAATTGAACGGTTCGTTCTATTCCCTGCAGACACCACGAAGTTATGCGCGCTGGCGCGAGCAAACGCCGCGCGGATTCAAGTTCGCGGTCAAGGCGCCGCGCTTCATCACCCATATCCGGCGACTGCGCGATGTGCGCGAACCACTCGCGAACTTCTTCGCTTCCGGATTGTTCGTGCTGGAGGAAAAACTGGGTCCGATCCTGTGGCAGTTCCCGGCCAGCCTGCATTTCGACCATGATCTCTTTGCGCGGTTTTTCGAGAGCCTGCCGCACGACACGCAGACCGCCTCCCGGCTCGCCGCACGCCATGACGCGCGCGTGAAGGGCCGCGCGCGCATCGCGATCGATCGCAACCGCAGGCTGCATCATGCCATCGAAATCCGGCACGAGAGTTTCCTGGACGCACCGTTCATTGCGCTGTTGCGCGAGCACGACATTGCTTTGGTGGTGGCGGACACGGCTGGCAAATGGCCATATGTGGAAGACGTCACGGCAGGTTTCATATATCTGCGCCTGCACGGCGACAAGCAGCTTTACACCAGCGGTTACACCGATGCGGCGCTGGATCGTTGGGCCGCTCGCATTTGCGCGTGGCACGCGGGTTCACAGCCGCGTGATGCGGCACGCGTCGTCGAAGCGCCGCCGCCGAGACGTAAGTCACGCGACGTGTACTGCTACTTCGACAACGACGTCAAAGTGCATGCGCCATTCGATGCTGCGAAGCTGATCGAAAAAGTCGGCGTGGGCTGAGCGCCTGCCGAGCCGCATCAGGTGCGCGATGGGCGTTGCGCCCATTTGATGACTTCGAAGGGTGTGTCGCGCCCGCCATAGCGCGGCAGGAAGTTTTCCGGCGGGCCCCAGGCATGCAGCGTCACCACTTCCCAGGTGGCCGGAATGTGACCGCCGCGCCGGCGCGTTTCGTACGCATCCAGCATCGCGTGGAAACGCGTCTTGCCGGTGAGCGCGTGCGGGCGTTCCCGGTTGGCGTTGGTGGCACCGAGGCCCTTCAGATCCACCAACAGGCTGCGCACGTTGGCGTACTCGAGCGTGATGTGATCGGAATCCAGCACGGGATCCTTCAGGCCGGCCGCCAGCGCCGCGTCGCCGATATCGTGCAGGTCGAGGAACACACCGACACGTGGTTGCGCCGGGTCGACCGCGGCCCAGGCCTCGCGCAATTCCATGAGCGTGTCGGGACCCAGGCTGGATGCGACCACGAGGCCGCCGGGTTTCAGCACGCGTGCGCATTCGGCCAGCAGCGGGCGCGGCGAATCGCACCACTGCAGGCACAGATTGGAATACACCACGTCCATGCTGCGATCGAAAAAAGGCAGCGCCTGCCCATCCGCACACACGCGCGCGAATGGCCGGAACCAGCCACGGTTCCGGTGCGCCTCGCGCAACATCGGCAGCGACACATCCAGCGCGATCACTTCCGCATCGCGCCAACGCTTCTTCAGCAACGCGGTGCCGCGCCCGGTGCCGCACCCGATGTCGAGCACGCGCTGCGGCTCGCCGTCGTAATAGTCGAGGCTATCGAACAGGCGTGATTCGACTTCGCGTTGCAGCGCGTCGTGGCGCTCGTAGGTCGGGGCGGCGCGCGCAAAGGCGCGGCGCACCTGAAGCGCGTCAAGATGCTTGTCGGTCATGTCGCAATGCCCGCGAGCAGCGGGGCGAGTGCGGCGACAACGGCATTCGTGTGCCCGATGAAAGGTGCGTGTCCGCCACCCGCGATGCAGGTGAAGGTGCCACTGCATTGCGCGGCGCTCCATTGCATCGCCTGACACGGGACCAGGCGGTCGCGGCGACCGGCAATCCATGCGCTTGGTGGGGTGATCTCCGGCAGTCGCGCGCGAAGATCGGCGTGTTCCAGTACGTCCAGGCCTTCGGTGAGCGCGCGCACCTGCGGGCGAAATTCGTTGAAGGTGTCTGCGCGCAATGCGCGCAAGTCAGCCTGGGCGCAGTCGCTGCCCAGCGCTTCCAGTGCCAGAAAACGTTCCAGTGTGCCTTCGTAATCGATCTCGAGATCGCGCCCGAAGTTCTGCAGGATTTCCGGGGATACCGCATGGAGCCAGCCCTCGCCGCGCACGAAACGCGGCGATGCGCACAGCATCGCCAGCCCTTGCACCTGCTGCGGGAAATCCAGCGCGGCTTGCAACGCGTACAGGCCGCCCAGCGACCAGCCGAGCCAAATGGCTGGCGGTACCCGTCCGGCAATCGCTTTCGCGCACGCTGCTGGTTGAAGCGACACTTTTGATTCACTCGAGCGGCCGTGTCCCGGCAGATCGACCACGTGCAGCGTGCAGCGGTCGCGTAGTGCCTCGACCAGCGGCGCGAACACACCGCCATGCATCGCCCAACCGTGCAGCAGCACCAGGTGCGTGTTGCCGTGGCCTTCGGTGTGGATGAAAAGTTCGGACATGAACCCGCAATTTTAGGCGATTGTGGGGTGCGGAAGCTGCGCCAGCGCATCGAGCAGACGATCGATGTCTCCTTCCGAATGCGCCGTGGACAGCGTGATGCGCAGCCGCGCCTTGCCGGCCGGCACGGTGGGTGGGCGGATCGCCGCGACCAGAATGCCGTCTTCTTCCAGCGCGAGGGAGGCGTCGACCGCGCGCGCGGCATCACCCAACACGATCGGCTGGATCGCGCTGCGCGATTCCATCAGCGGCAGGCCAAGCTGCGTGGCGCCGGCACGGAAGCGTGCCATCGATGCTTGCAATTTTTCCCGCCGCCAGTCCTCTTCGCGGGCGATGCGCACCGACGCACATGCGGCGGCGGCCAGCGCAGGTGGCATCGCGGTGGTGTAGACGAAGGTGCGCGCGAATTGGGTCAGGCCTTCGATCAGCGCGCGGCTGCCGGCGACGAACGCGCCCGTGCAACCGAGCGACTTGCCCAGGGTCGCCATCAATACCGGTGCGTCTTCCTGCGACAGGCCGGCCTCGCGCACGCTGCCGGCACCGTGATCGCCAAGCACGCCAAGTCCATGCGCGTCGTCCACCATGAACGTGGCGCCTTCGCGCTCGCACAGGTTTGCCAATTCGCGCAGCGGCGCGACGTCGCCATCCATGCTGAACACGCCGTCGGTCGCGAGCAACGCCGGGTTGTCTGCGACACTTGCGAGCTGCCGCGCGGCGCCACCGACGTCGTTGTGTGGATAGCGTTTCAACGCGGCACCGGCGAGTTGCGCCGCGTCGAGCAGACTCGCATGGTTCAACTTGTCCTGCACGGATACGCCGCCGCGGTCCAGCAATGCCTGCATCGCGCCAAGATTGGCCAGCCAGCCGGAAGAGAACAGCAGCGCGGCGTCGCGGCCGATCCACTCGCAAAGCATTTCTTCGAGCTGCGCATGTGCGTGGCGATGACCGCATACGAGATGTGCGGCGGTGCTGCCGACGCCGGATTCGTTCGCCGCGCTTTGCAGTGCGGCGATGACGCGGGGGTCTTGGGCGAGCCCCAGGTAATCGTTGCTGCAGAAGTTCAGCAGCTCGCGGCCGTCGATCGTGACGCGCACGCCGCGCACGGCGTCCAGCGTGCGCGCACGGCGCAACAGTCCCACGCGTTCGCGTTCCGCCATGCGCGTGGCCAGCGATTTCAGCAGGTCGGGACGCACGGTTCAGGCCGCGCGCGGGCAAGGCTCCAGGATGCCGGCGTGCACCGTGCCGGCTTCATGCGTGTTCGCCTCGATTTGCATCGCATGCAGATCCAGACGCCGAAACAACGCATGGTCGTGCTCGACGTCCGGGTTGCCGGTGGTCAGCAGCTTCTCGCCCATGAAGATCGAACCCGCCCCTGCGAAGAAGCACAGTGCCTGCATCTCGTCGCTCATCTGCTGGCGGCCGGCGGACAGGCGCACGATGGATGTCGGCATCACGATGCGTGCCACGGCAATAGTGCGCACGAATTCGAACGGATCGATTTTTTCCGCGTCGGCGAGCGGCGTTCCTGGTACCGGCACCAACTGGTTGATCGGCACCGATTGCGGGTGCTCGGGCAGGTTCGCCAGCGCCTGCAGCAGTCCCGCGCGCTGCTCTCGCGTCTCGCCCATGCCGACGATGCCGCCGCAGCAGGTTTTCAATCCCGCTGCGCGAATGTCTGCCAGCGTGTCGAGGCGATCTTCGAACTCGCGGGTGTGGATGATCTCGCCGTAGTAGTCGGGCGAGGTGTCGATGTTGTGGTTGTAGTAGTCGAGCCCGGCGTCCTTGAGTTGTTGCGCGTGGCCTTCGCCGAGCAGGCCCAGCGTCGCGCAGGTTTCCATGCCCAGCGCTTTCACTCCCCGGATCATCTCGGCCACTTTCGGAATGTCGCGATCCTTGGGCCCGCGCCACGCCGCACCCATGCAGAAACGCGAGGCGCCCGCCGCCTTGGCCGTGCGCGCGCGTTCCAGGACCGCGTGCACGTCCATCAGTTTTTGCGCTTCCACGCCGGTGTGGTAGCGCTGCGCCTGCGGACAGTACGCGCAATCCTCCGGGCAACCGCCGGTCTTGATCGACAGCAATGTGGAAACCTGCACAGCGTTCGGGTCGTGATGCGCCGCATGCACGGCGTGCGCGCGGGACAGCAGTTCCATGAATGGCAAGTCGAACAGGGCCTGGATTTCAGACAGATCCCAGTCGTGCCTGACCGGCGTGTCGGGATTCATTCCGTCCATTGCGGCGCTCCGCGTTACAGTGGGCACAAAGTTTCATGGCCCGGGGAGATGTCTGTCAACTTGAAAGCGGTCCGTTGGGTTGACGGTGCGCTGGATGCGCTGTTGCCTTCGCACTGTCTGTTGTGCGGCGCAGGCGGCCAAGGCGCCGTGAGCCTTTGTTCCGCGTGCGAAGCGGAAATGCCGCGCAACACCATCTGCTGCGCGCGTTGTGCGTTGCCGTTGGACGCGTCGGCGCCGTTGTGCGGGCGCTGCATCGAACGCGAGCCGCTGTGGGATTCGGCGTGGGTGCCGTTTCGCTACGAGTGGCCGTTGGCGCAACTGGAATCGCGCTTCAAGTTCGGCGGCGATCTTGCGGCCGGCCGCACGCTGGCGCTGTCGTGGCTCGCTTCGCCGTCTCCGGCGGAAATTCCGCAGGCCATCGTGCCGGTGCCGCTGCACCATTCGCGCCTGCGCCAGCGTGGCTACAACCAGGCCCTGGAACTGGCGAAACCGCTGGCGAAGCATTTTGGTGCTTCGGTGGTGCGCGATGCGTTGCGCCGAACCCGCGCCACCCTTGCGCAAACCGAATTGACCGCGGTGCAGCGCCGTCGCAACGTGCGCGGTGCATTTGTCGCAAATCCCGACGGCAAGGCACCCGAACACGTTGCGGTGCTGGACGACGTGTTTACCACCGGCGCGACCCTTGCCGAATGCGTGCGGGTGCTGAAACGCGCAGGCGTGAAGCGCGTGGACGTCTGGGCGCTCGCGCGTGCGCCCGCACGCAGGTGAATCATTTCATCGCCAGCGCGACGACCATCCCCAGCCAAACCACGCCGCCGACCCAGTTGTTGTTGCGGAACGCCGCGAAGCATGCATCGCGCTGGCGCCAGCGCATGTTCCAGAGTTGCCACGCGAACAGCAGCAACGCGACGGCCAATCCGACCAGGAACGGCCATTCGAGTTGTGCCCGTTGTCCGACCAGCAGCAGCGTGAACAACAGGGTCGCCATCAATATGCCGAGGATCGGCAGGTCGGCGTCGCCGAACAGGATTGCGGTGGACTTGGCGCCGGCGCGCAGGTCGTCGTCACGGTCGACCATCGCGTATTCGGTGTCGTAGATCGTCGAGAACAGCACGTTGCCGAAGAACAGCAGCCAACACACCGGTGGCAATCCGTTGGTGATGGCCGCGAACCCCATTGGAATGCCCCAGCCGAACGCAGCGCCCAACACGACTTGCGGCAGGTGCGTGTAGCGTTTGGAGAACGGATACAGCGCGGCCAGCGCGGCGCCGGCGAACGACAGATAAATCGTCAGCCGATTGGTGAACGCCAGCACCAGCGCGAACCCGACCAGCGCCAATACCACGAACGTCAGCACGGCCTCATGCGGCTTCACGCGTCCCGCCGCGAGCGGCCGTCCGGCGGTGCGCGCGACCTGCGGATCGAGCCTGCGATCGGCGAAATCGTTCATCGCGCAACCCGCCGCGCGCATCACGAATACGCCCACGGTAAAAACGATCAGGTACTTCCATGGCGGAAACCCGTCCGCCGCCAGCCACAGTGCCCACCAAGTCGGCCACAACAGCAGCAGCGCGCCGATAGGGCGATCCATCCGCACCAGCACCAACAGGTCGCGGGTCTTGTCGCGCCAGCCGACCGGCAACGCGCGCAACAGGAATTCGATCGTGCGGGTCGAGCGCGGCGACGCGTCGGCCGGCCGCGAGGTGTCTGGCGGAGGCGTGGACGGCAGGTCGGCCGCGCGCAGGTCGAGCAACGGCAATTCGGTCTGCGTCACCGGCTGGGTCGACGGCCGCGGGGATTTGGACGGTCTGCGTTTGCGTGGCATGCGTCAGCGAATGCGCGTCTGGATTCGATGTCCGATTGTCGCGCAGCCTGCGGCGGACTCCAACCGGCGGCCGGGACCGACGGCACAGCCAAACGAGGCCTGCGCCGTTATGCTCGCCCGAATCTTTGTCCCCGAGTCCAGCGATGAGCCTGATCCAGCAACTCACCCGTCACAAACCGGTCGAGCAACTGCAGGCCGAGGCGGGAGGCAGCCGCGATTTCCGGCGCGTATTGGGCGTGTGGCAACTCACCGCGATCGGCATCGGCGCGATCATCGGGGTCGGCATCTTCGTGCTGGCCGGGCAGCAGGCCGCGATCAACGCCGGGCCCGCGGTGATCGTTTCGTTCCTGGTGGCCGGCATCGGCAGTGCCTGCGCGGCGCTGGCCTACGCGGAATTTTCCGGGATGATCCCGGTGACCGGCAGCGCCTATACCTATGGTTACGCGGTGCTGGGCGAGCTGTTGGCGTGGATTATCGGTTGGGATCTGATCCTGGAATACGCGTTGATCGTCGCGGTGGTCGCGATCGGCTGGTCGGGCTACGTGCAGGCGTTGCTCGTGCAACTGTTCGGAGTGCACCTGCCGTTGTGGTTGCAGGGTGCGTACGACCCCGCGAATCCCGGCTCGGGCAAGGTATTCGACGTGATGGCCGCGGGCATCTCGCTGGTGATCGCGTGGCTGCTGACCATCAAGACCGAATGGGGTGCGCGCGCCAACACCGTGATCGTCGTGATCAAGGTGATCGGCGTGGCGCTGGTGATCGCGGTCGGCGCGTTCTATGTCAATCCGGCGAACTGGCATCCGTTCGTGCCGCCGGTGGCGACGGGTGCGGATGGCGTTTCGCACTTCGGCTGGGGCGGCGTGCTGGCGGCATCCAGCATCGTGTTCTTCGCCTGTTTCGGTTACGACACGCTTACGACCGCGGCCGAGGAATCGAAAAATCCGCAGCGCGACTTGCCGCGCGCGGTGCTGCTGTCGCTGGCGATTTCGATGGCGCTGTATCTGGCGGTGTCGCTGGTGCTGACCGGCATGGT
>DATFGT010000125.1:0-51103 GCA_035249175.1 Rhodanobacteraceae bacterium | reverse complement strand
CCGACGATGCCGACGTGCCCGAAGGCCGGCCATACCAGGCGCCGCCAGCGCTGCCGGACGTGAAGCCTTGGCAGGCAGTGCCACTGAACGCCGAGCAGGCCCGCAACAATCCGTTCGTGATTCCGGAGACCGCGCGGCCGGTGGTGATCGCGCGCTGGGCCGATGCGGGCAAGTTTCTGGTCTCCGGGCTGCTGGAAAACGGCAGTGCCATGGCGGAACACCCGGCGGTGGTGGATGCGAGCTACGGCAACGGCCACGTGCTGTTGTTTGCCAACAACCCGATCTGGCGCGGCGAAACCATCGGCAGCTACCGGATGTTTTTCAATGCCGTGATGGACTGGAATGGGAGATGACAATGGAACCCCGCCGTTGGCTGCCATACCGAAACCTGCAAAGCCGTCACCTCGGACTGGCCCTGGCAACGGCCAGGGTGATCGCCTGGATCGGGATTTTGCTGATCGCCGCCGGCATCGCTTTTGGCATCACCGCGGCGGTGTCGCATGCCGCTTCCACGCTGCAGGCACTGGGCATGGTGGTCGGACTGATCGGTTACGGCTTGGCCGCGCTGGCCCTGAGCGGCGGTCTGGCGGCGCTTATCGGCATCGAGGAAAACCAGCGCCGGCGGGGCGATGGGGATTGATCCCCTGGGTGAACAATTGCGGGCGATTCCGGGCGGATGCACTGGCATTTTGGTGCAAGAGTGCTGTAGGATCGCGCCGCTGAGTTAGCCAAGCCGTTGGGGGACGGTTTGTTGGGGCTGGTTGCCGACCGTTCGACGATCGCATCGCTGTCTTCACTCTCGCTAGTCAGTGCTTCAAGTTGTGCACGTAAGTGCACTGTTTTCAACCAATCGAGTAGTAAGGAGTCAGTTATGTCGGAGCGTCAGACCGGCACCGTGAAATGGTTCAACGATGCCAAGGGCTTCGGTTTCATCAGCCGTGAAAACGGTGAGGACGTGTTCGTGCATTTCCGCGCGATCGTCGGCACCGGATTCAAGTCCCTGCAGGAAGGCCAGAAGGTCACCTTCAACGTCGTCCAGGGCCCGAAGGGCCTGCAGGCCGACCAGGTGCAGCCCGCCTGATCCATCGTTGCCAACGCGACACGAAAAACCCCGCAGCAATGCGGGGTTTTTTGTTTGTGGGATGATGCGGGCATGCGCGGAAGCTTTCGCGAGTTCTATAGATTCTATCTCGGCGAGCACAGCGACCGCCGCTGCCGTCGGATGCATTTTCTCGGCTCGTCGCTGGTGATCGCCTTGGTTCTTGTCGCCGTCGTGATGCGTAGTCCGTGGTGGCTGATCGGCGCACCGGTGTGCGGCTACGGCTGCGCATGGGTTGGACATTTCGTGTTCGAGAAGAACAAGCCGGCGACCTTCCGTCACCCGATTTACAGTCTGGTGGGTGATTGGGCGATGTTCGCGGATGTCCTGCGCGGGAAGATCAGCATCTGATGCCCGCGCGAGCCGTTGCAAGTCGCGACCGCATGACTTCCGGCAGGTTCGACACCCCATCGGCAAAGGTCTAGGCTACTGCCGGTCGCGGGCGCCCGCGTGGTGCCCGTCGCGCATTGACGACGTCGGAGGGTGCCGCGATGCACGCACGCTGGGGATTGGGTTTCGCTTTGCTCGTGTTCGCGTTGTCCGCGCACGCCGTGACCGCCGATGAATTGGTCGCAAGGAGCATCGCCGCGCAGGGTGGCATGGACAAGCTCGCCACGATCAAGACACTCAAGCTGCAGGGCCAATTGGTATTCGGCGGCAACTTCAAGCTCGCCTACACCGAGTTGCTGAAGCGCCCGGGCAAGGTGCGGGAAGAAGCCAGCCTGCAAGGCCTGACCCAGGTGCAGGCATGGGACGGCCATCAGGGCTGGAGCATCCAGCCGTTCGGCGGGCGCCGCGACCCGATCCCGATGTCGGCTGACGAGGCCAAGGCCCTCGCCGAGGACGCCGATTTCGAGGGCCCGCTCGTCAACGCCAAGGCCAAAAGCAACGAGGTGACCTATCTCGGCCGCGAGGACGTGGAAGGCACCCACGCCTACAAGCTGCAGGTGAAGTTGAAGGATGGCAACGCCTTAGTGATCTATCTTGATCCGGATGCCTATCTTCCCATTCGCGAGATCGCGCAACGTACCGTCAATGGCGTCCAGCAGGTGACGCAGACGGACTACGGCGATTACGAGCAGGTCGATGGCGTGTACTTCCCGTTCGCGATCAGCAGCGGTCCCAAGGGCGGCACGCCCGAGAGCCGGATGCAGATCAGCATCGCCAAGGCCCAGGCCAACGTGCCGATCGAGGACGCCATGTTCGCGTTTCCGGAAAAGGCCGCAGCAAAACAGGGGAGCACGCCATGAAGCGCTCGCAGGGCTTTCCCGCGATGGTGTCGATCGCGGCGCTGGCGGGCTCGATGCTCGCCGGTACGGGCTTCGCGGCCGACAAGGGGCCATGGGTCCGCTACGACAGCGGCGCGATCTCCGGCCTGGGCGCGCGCAACATCGGTTCGGCCGCAATGAGCGGACGTGTGTCCGCAGTGGCCGCCGAGCGCGAGAAGAACGGCAAGGTGACGGTGTACGTCGGCGCGGCCAGCGGCGGCGTCTGGAAGTCCACCGACAACGGCACCACCTTCAAGCCGGTGTTTGACAAACAGCCGGTGCAGTCCATCGGCGCGATCGCGATCGATCCCAACCATCACGACACGGTGTGGGTGGGGACGGGTGAGTCGTGGATGCGCAACTCGGTGTCGATCGGCAATGGCGTGTACAAGACCAGCGACGGCGGCGAGACCTGGCAATACATGGGACTGCCGCAATCCGAGCACGTCGCGAAAATCGCAATCGATCCACGCGACGGCAATACGGTATACGTTTGCGTGCCGGGCAAGCTGTGGAGCGATTCACCCGATCGTGGGCTGTACAAGACCACCGACGGCGGACGGACCTGGTCGCTGGTGCTGAAGGGCGGCAATCTTTCGACCGGTTGCTCGGGCTTGAGCATGGACCCGAAAGATTCGGGCGTGCTGTTCGCGGCGATGTGGGATTTCCGCCGCAAGGGGTGGACGTTCCGTTCCGGTGGCGAATCGCCGACCACAAAATCCGACAGCGGCCTGTTCCGTTCCGCCGACGGCGGCCGGACCTGGACCGAAGTCACGCCCGTCGCAAACAAGGGGTTTCCAGAAAAGCCTTATGGACGGATCGCGGTGACGATCGCGCCGTCCAATCCGAAGATCGTGTATGCCTTTGTCGAATCACCGCAGTCGGCGCTGTTTCGCTCCGATGACGGCGGCAAGACCTGGTCGCCGCGCGACAACAGCCAGAACATGGTGTGGCGGCCGTTCTATTTCGCCAACCTGATCGTCGATCCAACCAATCCGGATCGCCTGTTCAAGCCCGACCTCACACTGATCCAGAGCACTGACGGCGGCAAGACCTTCAGCCAGGTCGGTGGCGGCGCGCACGGCGACTTCCATGACGTGTGGATCGATCCGACCGACCCGAAATACGTGATCACCGGCGACGACGGCGGTCTGTGGTTCTCGCACGACGGCGGCAACAAGTGGTGGAAGGCCAACAACCTGCCGATCTCGCAGTTCTATCACGTCAGTGTTGACAACGATGATCCGTATCACGTGTACGGCGGCCTGCAGGACAACAGCGACTGGGTCGGCGACTCAGAGTATCCGGGCGGCATCACCAACAGCCGTTGGGAAAATATGTTCGGCGGCGATGGCTTCTGGATGTTCCCTGACCCCTCCGACAAGAACTACATCTATGCCGAATCGCAGGGCGGCTTCGTGGCGCGCATCAACCGCCACACCCACCAGATGCAGTTGATCCAGCCGCAGGCGGGCTACAAGGAGAAGCTTCGTTACAACTGGAACACGCCGATCGCACTGTCGCCGCACGACTCCAATGCGCTCTACATCGGCGCGCAGTTCCTGTTCAAGTCGAACGACCACGGCAAGACCTGGCAGCGCATTTCGCCTGATCTCACCACCAACAATCCGGAGCAGCAGAAACAGGAGGAGTCCGGGGGCGTGACCGTGGACAACTCCTACGCGGAAATGCACGACACGATCTTCTCCATCAGCGAATCGCCGAAACAGGCGGGCCTGATCTGGATCGGCACCGACGATGGCAACCTGCAAGTCACGCGAGATGGCGGCAAGCACTGGAGCAACGTCGTGGCCAACATCCGCGGCCTGCCGAAAGGCGAGTGGGCGTCGTGGGTGCAAGCTAGCCCGTTCGACGCAGGCACGGCCTGGGTTGCCTTCGATCGCCACAGTTTCGGTGACGAGAATCCATACCTCTACAAGACCACGGATTACGGCCGATCATGGACTGCGCTGGTGACGCCCGGCAACAACAAGGGCGTCCGCGGTTTCGTGCACGTGATCAAGCCTGACATCATCGATCCAAATTTGTTGTTCGCCGGTACCGAATTCGGATTGTGGGTTTCGCCCGACGGCGGCAACCACTGGGCCCAGTACAAGGGCGGCGACTTTCCCGACGTGCCGGTGCACGACTTGGTGGTGCAGCCGCGTACCAGCGACCTGGTGGTCGCGACGCACGGCCGCGGTATCTGGATCATCGACGACATCACGCCGCTGCGCCATCTGACGCCCGGGCTTTTGAACGCTGACGCGACATTCCTGCCGACCCGCCCGGTGGTGCAGCGGATCGAGGCGTTCGGCGGCTGGCCCGAAGGTGACGCGTCGTTCACGGGCCCGAACCCGCCGGGTGGTGCAGTGATCACGTACTACCAGAAGAACCGGCACCTGTTCGGCAAGCTGAAGCTCGAGATCTACGACAGCGACGGAAAGCTGATCGACACGCTGTCGGGCAACGTGCGCCGCGGCATCGCGCGGGTGACCTGGAACATGCACGTCGCGCCGCCGCGCGTGCCGCCCGCCGCGGCGGTCGCCGGCAACTCCGCGCAGGGACCGCGCGTCGTGCCCGGTGTCTACACGGTCAAACTGGTCAGTGGCGACAAGAGTTACGAACAGAAGCTGGACATCGGCCTCGACCCGCGCGATCCGTTCACGCTGGCCGATCGCAAAGCGCAGTTCACAGCGGCGATGAAGGTCAGCGACCTGTTCGGACGCATGACCGATCTCGACTATCGGATCGTCGCGGTACGCAACGGTGCCCAGGCACGTGCAGGGCAGGTGAAGTCGGATCCCGCCTTGCAGAAGCAGTTGCACGCGCTAGCCGACAAGGCTGACGCGATCCGCAAGCAGATCGTTGCCACCAAGGAAGGGGGTGCCATCACCGGCGAGGAGCGCCTGCGCGAATACCTCGACGACGTGTACGGTGCGATCAACGGCTACGAGGGTGCGCCGACCGATTACCAGCTCGCGCGGGTGGACGTGATCGCGCGTGAACTCGGCGACACCGCGAAGGACTTCGACGTACTGCGCAGTGGTGACCTTGTGAAGGCCAACGCCGCGTTGAAGGCCAAGGGCATGCAAGCCATCACCGTGCCCGACAAGGCGCCCGAAGATGCCGGTGGCATGCAGGGTGGCGGGATGCTGCGTGACCGCGACGCGATCTTCGAACGCGATTGACGCGACGGCCGGGTGGCGAGATGCCCGGCCGTTGTTGCTTGTGACCCGCGTGGGTCGTTGAACACGCCCGTATCATTGGCGCGATGAGTGACCCCAGGTTTGCAGGCATCGAGCGGTTGTATGGCGCCGGCAGCGTGGTGCGGCTGGCGGCTGCGCGCGTTGGGGTGGTGGGCGTGGGCGGCGTCGGCTCGTGGGCCGCGGAAGCATTGGCTCGCAGCGGCATCGGTTCGCTCACCATGATGGATGCCGACGAGGTATGCGTCTCCAATGCCAATCGGCAACTGCACACGCTGACGAATACGTTGGGCAAAGCCAAAGTCGCAGTGATGGCCGAGCGCCTGCATGGCATCAATCCCGGACTTGACATCGATCCGGTCGAACGATTCGTGACCCCGGCTACGCTGAGCGAATTGCTGGACCGAGGTTTCGACTTGGTACTGGACGCCTGTGACGCGTTCCGGGTGAAAGTGGAAATGACCGCGTGGTGCCGGCGCCGCAAGCTGCCGCTGATCGTGTGTGGTTCTGCCGGTGGGCGCACCGATCCCACGCAGATCCGGGTGCGCGATCTTTCGCGGACCGAGCACGATGCATTGCTGAGTCTGATGCGCCGCAAGCTGCGCCAGGAATTTCATTTCCCTTCGAACCGCGATCGCTACTTCGGCGTGCCGGCGGTGTATTCGCTGGAGAACGTGCGCTATCCACAGCCAGACGGCAGCGTCTGCGGCACGCGCCCGCAAGGTTCGGATTCGCTGAAGCTGGATTGCGGCGGCGGCCTCGGCGCGGCCACTCACGTCACTGCGGCGTTCGGGTTTGCCGCGGTCGGACGCGCATTGGAAATACTGTTGAAGCCCAGGCCTTGAGGGCTCAATCCCATCGGAACAGCCGCCGGGCGTTGGCAGTGGTTGCTCGGCCAACTCCTCCCGGATCCTCGCCGCGCAGTTCGGCAACACACTCCAACACCTCGATCAGGAACGCCGGCTCGTTGCGCTCGCCCTTGTGCCGCGCGCCCGGCTGATCGGGCGCGTCGGTTTCGAGCAACAGGCTTTCGATCGGCAGCGTGGCGACTGTTTTGCGCAGACGGCGCGCGCGCTCATGGGTGACAGGCCCGCCGATGCCGACAGAGAAGCCAAGCCTCCACAGCTCGCGTGCCTGCTCGGTGCTGCCGGAAAAGCTGTGCACCACGCCGCGCAGCGGTTTGCCGAACCGGCGCAGTTCCAGAATCACTTCCTCGAACGCGTGGCGCGCGTGCAGCACCAGCGGCAGGTCGAGTCGGCGCGCGACTTCAAGATGGCCGCGCAGCAGGCGCACCTGCCGATCGTGATCGGGCACGATGCCGTCGAGGCCGCATTCGCCCACCGCCGCGGCCGGATGGGCATGGAGCCACGCCTCCAGCCGGGCAAGATCCCGCTCATCCGAATGCTGTGGGAGGTAGCAGGGGTGCAATCCATACGCGGGATGCAGTCCCGGTTCGGACTCGCACAGGGCGTGCAGGTTCGGCCAGCCAGCGGCGGTCACGGCCGGGACCAGCATCTCGCGGATACCGACCTCAAGCGCGCTGCGCAATACGCGTGCGCGATCGCCGTCGAATTCCGGCGCATCGAGGTGCGCATGGCTGTCGAACAGCGACATGGGTGGGCAGCTTTCGATCATCAGAGTACGCTGGAATGGAACATGAACCGATTCAGACATGTTGATGAACGGTTCATTGTCGGGTTGTTTGAATCAAATTGTCATCAGGGGCCATTCGGCCGGGAGAGCACAATGAGACACAAATCAGGGCCGGCTCGGGCAGTTCTCGCATCGCTGGGTATCGTTGTCGTTGCGGCATTGTCCGGTTGCGGGCACGGCAACAACCCACAAGCCGAGGCCACTCCGGCCAACATGACGATGGCGACATCGGCCGCGACCGCCCAGTTGCCACCGGGCGAGGAGCCGACCGCCGCCAACAATGCACAGGCGTCGGACGCACCGGCTGCCGCGGCGCAACCGCAGTTTGCACAGATAGTGGCGGTGCAGCCCATCACCCAATCCGTCACCCGCAGCAAGCCGCGGCAGGTATGCCGTGACGAGCAGGTGGCGGTTCCCGAAACCTACAAGGACAAGCACCAGATCGGCGGTGCAGTGGTAGGCGGCCTGGTCGGCGCGCTTGCCGGAAACCAGGTCGGGGGCGGCAACGGCAAGAAGCTCGCGACGGTCGGCGGTGCCGCGGCGGGGGCATTCGCTGGTCACGAGATCCAGAAGCGCCATCAGGAAAACAATGCCACTCATATGGAAACCCGCAACGTCTGCCACACCGTCAGCGACAAGACGACCGCAACGAAGACGGTTGGTTATGACGTGACCTACACGTTGAACGGGCAGGCCGGTCATATCCGGATGGATCACGACCCGGGTGTCGGCAACGGTTTGCCGGTTCGCCATGGCGTGGTAGTCGCCAACGGCAAGCAGGAGGGAAGTTACTACCAGTGAACTTGAGCGGCCCACGCACGGAAGAGGAGTAGAGCCATGTCGAAACGAGCTTTATTCAAACAGCGGAAGACCATGCATTCCATGGCCATGTTGATCAGTATCATTGCCGCTGCGCTGCTGCTTGCAGCCTGCGGCCCCACCTACAGCACCCGTCCGGGTTACGGAGGCCAGCCGGGTGGCTACGACAGCGGCGGACAACAGTGCTACCAGGGTTGCGGCTATGTCCGTGACATCCGCGAGGTGCAGCTCGGCAACAGCAACGGCGCGGCGGTCGGTACGGTGATAGGCGCCGTGGTCGGTGGCCTGATCGGTCACCAGGTCGGCGGCGGCAAGGGCAAGACCGCGGCGACCGTGGCCGGCGCGGTGGGCGGCGGCTTCGCCGGTCACGCAATCGGTTCGCGTTCGGGCAACGGCGACTATGGCTGGCAGGTGGTGGTGCAGCTTCAGAACGGGCAGTACGCCACGGTTACCCAGCGCAATCCGCCACAGGCGCAAGTTGGCGACTATGTGATGATCCGCGGGGATCAGGTTTACAGGTATTAGTGCGATCATTCATGATCGCGGCATGTTGACAGTTGAAGAAAAGGCCCTCTCATCGAGGGCCTTTTCGTTGCCTGGCTAGTCAGTCGACCACGTAAAACTCGTGATCACCGATCGTGGCAACCGGGTTCTTGGCCCAGGTGGCGGTGGAGCCCAGCCGGATGAAATGATTGGCGCGCGGCACCACCAGCTTGCGGTCCGCCAGTGGCTGATTCCAGATCGCGATGGCTTGCCCGGCAATCTGCCAAGCCTTGTTCCACGCGACAGGATTGTCGATCTTGTAGTTCTTCGACGTGGTGGTCAGCGCAAATTGGTGCGGTGAGGTGACCACGTCGCAGATGGTGTTGCCGTAGCGGCCCATGTCGAGGCGATCCAGCGCCACCTCGGCGACGGCCAGTTGGCCGCGGGTGGGTTGGCTGCGCGCCTCCATGTACACGGTGGCAGCCAGACAGGTTTGATCGGCCACCGGACGCGGAAGTAGTGCGACCATGCCGAGCAACAGGCCCAAGGTCATCGGGTCGTTCTCCTATGCAAGGCACCACATGCCGGATCAGGCCGGCACCTGGCTTGGAACACGGCGGGCCCGAGGCCTGCGCCGCAGTGGGTGGATGTCGGCCCGGCACCTGGAAGCGATCTCCGGCAAAGGGCCGGGGCTGGCAGGTTCCGCACTACGCCAACATGTCGGGGCAATCGGCGTTCGTCGCCGTCTTTGCGCGTGGTGCGGACTTCCGGACCGCGCACAAACCGGGCAATGCATCACAGCCGGCTTGCGAAGCTGCGCGAAAGGTAAGGGTGGCTGCGCCTGGGCGCAAGTGCCACGGCGTTAAAAAAACGTAAGAAAAACGCGGCGTTTAGATCAGGTTACACGTCGAATGTGGATTCGACTGTATAAATGTTTCCCAACAAATTGATTTCGCTGCTTTCGTCAACGTGAATCGTGGCCAAGGCCTCGAAGCGGTCTCCCACCGGCACGATATCCAGTATCCAGACTGATCCGGAGGCGGTGCGGATCTCGCCGACGGGCAGGGGGGCGCACCCCAGCAGTCGGGCCAGACGCCGTTTGTGCCCGCCGCGATAGTGCAGCCGCGCCGCGATTTCCTGTCCGGGATAACAGCCCTTGTCGTAGGCCACCGCACCAAGGCGCGCGAGCCCGATCGCCGGTGGCAGGAATTCCGGTTCGCCGGTCGGCAAACGAGGCCAGCCGGCACGAATGTCATCCAGTCGCCAGCGATGCCGGGCATCGGTGTCCGGGGGACCGGCCGAAAACGGTCCCAGCCGCAGGCTACGGTTCCCGTACCCCAGTACAAACGCGTCGGCTTCGCGTTTGGCCGTGCCGGCTGAAACCGGATCCCCGCTGTGGGCGGTCAACGTTTCGACCGTTACGGCGACGCGCAGGCGCAATAGATAGCGCGCCAACGCGGCGCGAAGGGTTTCGGCATCGCTGCCGCCGCGCAGCACAGCCAGCAGGCGTCCATCTCCCGCGTCAGCGAGGTGCATCAGTGCGTGCACGCGGCCTTGCGCCGTCAACCATGCGTTCCATTGCCAATGCCCAGGCAACAACGCACTGACATCGCCCGAAAATTGCGCTTGCGCGAAACGGCGCGCGTCAGCGCCTTCAAGCGCGATGCAGTGCACGGTGTCGATGAGAGGAAAAGCGGGAGCCATCGCGGATATGATCCAGAAGACGCGTGCCGATCATCGCTACGTTAGCAGCAGTGCGACTGCGCTCGCGATCGTTCGGTGCGACAATGCGCGTGTTCTGACTGTCTCGCTCGCACGCCATGCCGGAAACACCCCGCGAACCACACACTCCACCCGCCCCGGCGCCTGCGAACGAGCTAGCTCCGTCGGTGCCGCGTGAGCGGCCGACACCCGAAGGCGACGGCCTCGATCCCACGCGCTATGGCGATTGGGAGAAGAACGGGCGCTGCATAGACTTTTGATGCGATCTATCCTGATCGCTGCATTGCTCGACCATCCGATAAGCCGTACGCCTTGGAGCCTGCTGTACTGGAACGGCCGTCATGGCCTGACTTTGCACACGTCTTGCGTGCGACAGGTCGCAAGGTTTGCGCGTTCGTGCGACAATGGAAAGGTTCATCGGCGCGTGCGTCGATGTGGGGACACCGCGCCAGTCGTCATCAGGAACCGAAGGACATGCCGAATTCCCGACCAATGTCGCCGCACCTGGGCATCTATCGCTGGCGCGTCAACATGCTGCAATCGACATTGCACCGGTTGACGGGTTTGTTCCTTTGCCTCGGTACGTTGCTGGTGACATGGGGACTGATCGCGGCGGCATCCAGCGGCGAGGCGTGGAATCTCTTCGCGGCGTTCTCCGGCAGCTGGATCGGCTTGGTGCTGCTGTTCCTGTGGACATGGTCGTTGTGGTTCCATCTATGCAACGGCATCCAGCACCTGGTGCGTGACGTCGGCTGGAACTTCGGAGCCGCGAATCGCGACCGCACGCATGATCCGGTTTACTGGTCCGCTGGATGGGCCATCATTGGCGTCAGCGTAGTGCTGACGGTGCTGACCTGGGGGTTGCTGCTGATGCACGTGGGCGGGGGTGCCGCATGAACGCGTATCCGGGTCAGGAAGGACTGCGCAATCCGCTGAAGGTTGCCCGCGGCCTTGGCCCTTCGAGGTCGGGCGTGCGACCATGGTGGATTCAACGAATAACCGCCGTCGCGCTGCTGCCACTGTCGATCTGGTTTCTGTTCCTGATGGGTGGCGTGTTGCACTCTGATTACCCGATGGTGCTGGCGACTATCGCGCAGCCGGCGCACGCGGTCTTCCTGATCGTGTTCGTGGTGTGCCTGTTCTGGCACGGCGCACTCGGCCTGCAGGTGATCATCGAGGACTATGTGCACACCCGCTGGCTGGAAACCACCTTGCAGATCGCCCTGCGGTTCGGCGCCTTGCTGGGCGCACTGGCCTGCGTGATGGCCGTGCTCGCCGTGTGGCTGACCGGCGCGGCTTATTACTGATCGAATTCTGGAAAAGGGCCACCGATGCCTGCTGAAAGTTACAAGGTCGAAACGCATCAATACGATGTGGTGGTGGTGGGCGCCGGCGGCGCCGGGTTGCGCGCCACCATGGGGCTTGCGGCGAAGGGCTTGTCGGCGGCCTGCGTCACCAAGGTATTCCCGACGCGTTCGCATACCGTGGCGGCCCAAGGCGGCGTTGCTGCGGCGCTCGGCAACATGGGCGAGGACGACTGGCGCTACCACTTCTACGACACCGTGAAGGGCGGCGATTGGCTGGGCGACCAGGACGCGATCGAGTACATGTGCCGCGAGGCGATTCCGGCCGTCATCGAGCTGGAACATTTCGGCGTGCCGTTCTCGCGCACCAAGGAAGGCAAGATTTACCAGCGTCCGTTCGGCGGCATGACCACGCGCTACGGCGAAGGCGTCGCCCAACGCACCTGCGCCGCGGCCGACCGCACGGGGCACGCGATCCTGCACACGCTGTACACGCAGGCGCTGAAGCACGACGCCAAGTTCTTCGTCGAATACTTCGCGACCGACCTCGTCAAGGATCCGCGCGACGGGCGCATCACCGGCGTGCTGACGATAGACCTCAATGAAGGCACGCTGCACCTGTTCCAGGGCCACGCGATCGTATTGGCGACGGGCGGTTACGGGCGCGCGTATTTCTCCTGCACCTCGGCGCATACCTGCACCGGCGACGGCGGCGGCATGGCGCTGCGCGCGGGACTTGCGTTGCAGGACATGGAATTCGTGCAATTCCACCCCACCGGCATTTACGGCTCCGGATGTTTGATCACCGAAGGCGTGCGCGGCGAGGGCGGCTATCTCACCAATTCCAAGGGCGAGCGTTTCATGGAGCGCTACGCACCCAATGCCAAGGACCTGGCCTCGCGTGACGTCGTCAGCCGCGCGATCACCATGGAAATCCGCGACGGTCGCGGCGTGGGCGATCACGCCGACCACGTGTTTCTGAACCTCGCCCACCTTGGCGCCGACGTGTTGCACGAACGTCTGCCTGGCATTTCAGAGACCGCGCGCATCTTCGCGGGCGTGGACGTGACGAAGGAACCGATTCCGGTGCTGCCGACCGTGCACTACAACATGGGGGGCATCCCGACCAACTACCACGGCGAAGTGGTGCAGAAGGTCGGCGACGATCCGGACGTGGTGGTGCCGGGGTTGTTCGCGATCGGCGAAGCGGCCTGCGTTTCCGTGCACGGCGGCAATCGGCTGGGCTCCAATTCGCTGCTGGACATCGTGGTATTCGGTCGGGCGGTCGCCAATCGCTGTGCCGAGATCATCAAGCCGGATACGCCGCATCGCGAATTGACGGGCGACGCGCTGGAACCCGCGCTGACGCGCCTCGACAAGTTGCGTCACGCTGATGGTGGCACCCCGACCGCTGAGTTGCGCCTCAAGATGCAGAAGACCATGCAGGCCGACGCGGCCGTCTTCCGCACCGCTGAAACACTGAAGGAAGGCTGTGCCCGGATCGACGAGGTGCATGCGGGCTTCGATGACATCCGGGTCACCGACCGCTCGCTGATCTGGAATTCGGATCTGGTGGAAACCTTCGAGCTGTCCAATCTGCTCGGGCAGGCCGTGGCCACGATGCATTCGGCCGAGCAGCGGCAGGAAAGCCGCGGCGCGCATGCGCGCGAGGATTTTCCCGAGCGCGATGACGCCAACTGGATGAAACACACGCTGGTGACCGTGGACGGCAAGGGCCGTTGCGGCTTCGATTACCGGCCGGTGCATTCCAACACCATGACCGATGACGTCAAGACGGTGCCGCCGAAAAAACGCGTGTATTGATTTTGCGGTGGCAGCGCGTCGTGCGCGCGACCTGGGTCGCGGCCATGGGCGGCTCCTACAGATCTAGGGAATCAGGAAATGGCTGAATTCACATTGCCGCAGATGTCGAAGGTGCAGAAGGGCAAGCGCTTTGCCGCGAAGCCCGGCGCCAGGAAGGTGCGCAACTTCCGCGTGTATCGCTGGGATCCGGACGTCGGCGGCAATCCGCGCGTGGACATCTACGAAGTCGACGTGACCGGCTCGGCGATGGTTCTGGACGTTTTGCTGAAGATCAAGAACGAAATCGATCCCACGCTGACGCTGCGCCGCTCCTGCCGCGAAGGCGTATGCGGTTCCTGCGCGATGAACATCGACGGCGAGAACACACTGGCGTGCACCAAGGGGCTGGACGAACTGCCAGCGGGCGATGTCAGCATCTATCCGTTGCCGCACATGCCGGTCGTGAAGGATCTGGTACCGGACCTCACCCACTTCTACGCGCAATACGCGTCGATCAAGCCATGGCTGCAGACCCAGAGCGCGGCGGGCGCGCACGAACGCCTGCAATCGCCCCAGGACCGCAAGAAACTCGATGGCTTGTACGAATGCATCCTGTGCGCGTGCTGCACCACGTCGTGCCCCAGCTACTGGTGGAATCCCGACCGTTTTCTCGGGCCCGCCGTGCTGCTGCAAGCTTATCGCTGGATCGTCGATTCGCGCGACGAAGCTACCGGCGAACGCCTCGATGATCTGGATGATCCGTTCAAGCTGTATCGCTGCCACACCATCATGAACTGCACCAACACTTGCCCGAAAGGGCTCAATCCGGCCAAGGCCATCAGCGAGATCAAGCAGCTGCTGGTCAACCGCACGGTCTGATGGTGCGGTCATTGGCGCCGGGAGCGTTGAATTGCCGCTGACCGAAGCGTGCCTGAAGCGCGTGCAGTGGCGCTGCAGGCGGGGAACCCGCGAACTCGACGCCCTGCTGGGCGGTTGGCTGGAAGCGCATCGGGCATCGCTGGACGAGGTGCAACTGGAAGTGTTCGATGCGCTGCTGGATCAGCAGGATCCGGTGCTGTGGGACTGGTTGATGGCCCATGCCGAACCGCCGCGCGCCGACTGGTACGCCATCGTGGCCGATATTCGCGAGCGGGCAGGGTTGGCGCAATGAGGGCGGCGCCTGCCATTGGGTTCCACTATCGTGCATCGCGCCTGCTAATCGTCGCGACGTTGCTCGTGGCATCGCTGGCGTTCGCCGCGGTGTGGCTCAGCGGCTTGCCGCACTGGGCGCATCTGGCGTTGAGCTCCGTCATCGTGGCTTGCACGGGCGGTACGTTGGCAAACCTGCTGCGTCCGCGCGTAAGCTCGATACTGTGGCGCGCCGAAGGCGGCGCCGACCTTGTGCTAAACGACCGGCTGGGCGACCGCCGACGCGAAGCGCAAGGCGCGATCTACGCGGCGCGAGTGATGCGACCGCTGATCGTCTTGACGCTGCGCTGGCCGCCGCACGGACGCGCGTCCCTGTGGTTGCTGCCCGACAATCTCGATGCCGACACCCGCCGCAGGCTGCGCATGCGCGTGGGCGCCCGGGTTGACGGGGGTTTCGCGTCAGGGAACACCGACAGCGGTTGACGGTCTGAACCGCTTGCCCGCGCACGCTCGCGTCTGTCACGCTTGCGAGCGCTACGTCGGCGGGACGGCCTGAATCCCGCTCCAACTTCGAGTCCCGCCACGCATGTTCCGTCCTCTCGAACTCTTCATCGGTACCCGCTACATCCGCGCCAAGCGGCGCAATCATTTCATCTCCTTCATCAGCGTGGTTTCGATGTTGGGGCTGATCATCGGCATTACTGCGCTGATCACCGTGATCTCGGTGATGAACGGTTTCGACACCGAATTGCGTTCGCGCATCCTCGGCATGGTGTCGCAGGCCACCATCACCGGTGTCGCCGACAGCATGCCGAACTGGCAGAAGGCGTTGTCGATCGCCGAGCAGAATCCGCACGTGAAGGGCGCCGCGCCGTATATCGAGCAATATGCGTTGCTTCATGGCAATGCAGCGAACCAGGGCGCGGTGGTTCGCGGCATCCTGCCGGATCAGGAACCCAAGGTCGCCGACATCGGCTCCAAGATGATCGCGGGCAAGCTGTCGGCGCTGACCGATGGCTCGTGGGGCGTCGTGCTGGGCCGGGACCTCGCGTTGCAACTCGGGGTGAATGTCGGTGACAGGGTGGTGGTGTACGCACCGGTGATCAGCGTAACGCCGATCGGCGCGGTACCGCGGCTGCGACGCTTCACCGTCGTCGGAATTTTCGAAGCTGGCATGCAGGAATACGATTCGGGACTCGCTATCGTCAACATGCACGACGCGGAAAAGCTCTACCAGATGAGCGGGCCCAGCGGAATCCGCTTGAAACTGGATGATTTGTTTGTCGCCAACAAGGTGTCGGCGACGCTGGGGCAGCGGCTTGGCGACGCTTACCTGGTGCGCGGCTGGATGCAACAGCACGCGAATTTCTTCAAGGCCATCGCGATGGAGAAAATCGTGATGTTCATCATCCTGTCGCTGATCGTCGCGGTCGCGGCGTTCAACCTGGTTTCGTCGTTGGTGATGCTGGTCACCGACAAGCAATCGGACATCGCGATCCTCCGAACGCTGGGGGCAACGCCGCGCTCGATCATGGGCGTCTTCATGATCCAGGGCATGCTGATCGGATTGATGGGGATCATCATAGGTGTGGTTTGCGGGGTGGCGCTGGCAATCAACGTGCCCGCGATCGTGGACGGCATCCAGAACCTCACCGGGTATCAGTTCCTTCCGGAATCGGTGTATTACATCAACAACGTGCCGAGCAAGCTGGAATGGAGCAATGTCGGCTGGATTATCGGCATGGCCTTCCTGTTTTCGCTGCTCGCGACGATCTACCCCGCGTGGCGGGCGTCGCGCACGCAGCCGGCCGAGGCGCTTCGCTATGAATGACGTCACTGCGCAAGCAAATCCGGATCGTTGCGTGTTGCGCGCGAACCACATTGCCAAGACCTACAAGGAAGGCAGCTTGCGTACGCCGGTGCTGCACGACGTCAGTTTCGAGTTGGCGCGCGGCACAACGCTGGCGATCGTCGGCGCTTCGGGTTCCGGCAAGAGCACGCTGCTGCACATCGTGGGCGGGCTGGACACGCCGACCAAGGGTTCGGTGGAGCTGGAAGGGCGCGAGCTGTCGAAGTTGCCCGATGCCGAACGCGGGCGGGTGCGCAACCGTTCACTCGGCTTCGTGTATCAGTTCCATCATCTGCTGCCGGAATTCACCGCGCTGGAAAACGTCGCGATGCCACTCCTGATCCGCGGCATGGCTATTCCGGAGGCTCGCGAACAATCGAAGACATTGCTGGAACGTGTCGGCTTGGGCCATCGCCTGGAACACAAGCCCGGGGAGTTGTCGGGCGGCGAGCGCCAGCGTTGCGCGATGGCGCGCGCGCTGGTGACGCGTCCGGCGTGCGTGCTGGCCGACGAGCCCACCGGCAATCTCGATGAGCAGAATGCCGCATCATTGTATGAACTGATGCTGGAATTGAACCGCGAGATCGGCACCAGCATCGTCCTGGTCACGCACGACAAGGGCCTCGCGCGCCGGCTGGATCGCGTGCTGGAATTGACGGGTGGGGCGCTGCATCCCATGCAACAACCCGGCTGAAGTCGACATGAGCGCGCGCAGGGGAAGCCGCGCTGTCCGAATCCGGCCGGGGATGCTGGCCGCCGCGGTCGCGATCCTTGCCGGCGCCGTCGCAGTGCAGGCGCTGCCGGTGCTGCCACCGCTCTGGTTCGATGCTTGCCTTGCGGTTATAGGGCTTGCCGGATTCGGCGCGTGCCTGCGCTGGCGCGCGTCGCCATTGGCGTGGTGTTTGCCGCTCGCGCTGGCCGCATTCACGTGGACCGCGTGGCGGGCGGACCTGGCGATGGACGCGCGCCTGCCGCATGCGCTCGAAAAGCAGGACATCCTGGTCACCGGCACGGTGACGGGCTTGCCGCAAGCGCGGGATGGCTCCACGCGTTTCGATTTCGTGATCGACAGCGCACGTTTCCAGCAACGCGCCTTGCCCGTGCGGGGCCATGTGCGGCTGTCGTGGTACGCCTCGCGCCGACATGCGCCACCCGCGATTGCGCCGTGCACAACCTGGCGGCTGCGGGTGCGGATGAAGCGTCCTCACGGGCTGGTCAATCCGGGCGGGATGGATTTCGAGCGTTCGGCATTGCAGAAGGGCATCATCGCGACCGGCTACGTTCGCGAAGATCCGGCCAATGCATTGGTCGCCGAAGGCGCGTGTGTCGACGGCATCCGGGCGCGCATCGCCAACGCAATCGAGGCGGCGCTGCCGAATGATGCACACGCCGCGCGCTTGCTGCGGGCCTTGAGCGTCGGCGATGAGCGTGCGCTCGATGAACACGACTGGCAAGTGGTGCGTGCGACGGGCATAGCGCATTTGATTGCAATCTCCGGATTCCACGTCGGCCTGGCCGCGGTGTTCGGGGCGCTGCTGGTCAGGTTGACGTGGTGCCTTTACCCGGCGCTGGGCGTGCGTCTGGCGAGGCCGTTGGCGGAGGCCGCGATCGCGTTTCCCGCGGCACTCGCCTATGGAGCGCTGGCTGGATTCGGCTTGCCAACCACGCGCACGTTGCTGATGATCGCCGTGGTCGCGGGGTGGCGATTGCTGCGGCGCGGGGGTGGCTTCGGCGAAGGCTTCGGAGTGGCCTTGGCGGCAATCCTGGTCGTCGATCCCCTGTCGGTGCTGTCGGCGGGTTTCTGGCTGTCATTCGCGGGCGTGGCATTTCTGGCGTGGACGCTGGCGCACGATGCCGGCTGGCGCGGGCACCTCAAGGAAATCGGATTCGCGCCATTGCTGATGACGCTGGCGTTGCTGCCGTTGACCGCATGGTTCTTCGGGCAGGCATCGCTGATCGCGCCGCTGGCGAACCTGGTCGCGGTGCCATTTGTCAGTTTCATGGTCGTGCCGATCGACCTCGCCGCATGCGCGCTGCTGTTTGCATGGCCGTGGGCGGGGCAGGCGCTGTTGCACGCGTGCGCATACCTGGTCGATGCGCTGTGGTGGTTCTTGGCGCATCTCGCTGCGTGGCCCGCGGCCATGCAGTATTTGCCCGAGACATCGTTGCTTGCGTTCGCGTTGGCCTGCGTCGGCGCCATATGGCTGCTCGCGCCACGCGGCGTGCCCGCGCGCGCACTGGGCGCGCTGCTGTTGCTGCCGCTGTGTTTTCCACGCGGCACGATTCCGGCGGACGGAGCTTTTCGCGCCACCGTGATCGACGTGGGGCAGGGACTCGCCGTGCTCGTGCGCACGCACTCGCACGCGTTGCTGGTCGACGCGGGTGCGCGCTATCCATCGGGCTTCGATCTGGGTGAAGCCGCGGTGGTGCCAACGCTGCACGCACTCGGGGTCACGCGTCTGGATGCGATGATCATCAGTCATGGCGACAACGATCATTCCGGCGGCGCGGTATCGGTACTTTCCGCTTATCCACATACGCCGGTGTGGGGCGGCGAGCCCGCACGCGGGCCGGTGCCGATGCGGCAATGCCACGCGGGACAGCGGTGGCAGTGGGACGATGTGGCCTTTCGGATGCTGCGTCCGCCTGCGCCGGTCACCATCGAAGGCAACGATGCCGGCTGCGTGCTGCTGGTGACGGGCAAAGGTGGAAGATTGCTGCTGCCGGCCGATACTTCGTCAAAGGTGGAGCCCGGCATCGCACGCGCGGTGCCCCTTGGTCCGCCGCTGGTGCTGGTCGTCCCGCATCACGGCAGCAAGACTTCGTCCAGCGCCGAGTACCTCGAGGCGCTGCACCCCATGCTCGCAATCGCCTCGACCGGCTATTTGAACGGCTACCGCCATCCGGCGACCGAGATCGTGGCGCGCTACGAAGCGCTGGGCATTTCGCTGCTGAACACGCCCGCCACCGGCGCCGTGCGCGTCGCATTCCCGGTATCGGGCGCACCCCGCATCATGTCGGAAGAACGGCTGCAGCGGGCCAACTACTGGCGGGAAACCGGCTCGAACGGGTCGACTGCGTCACGCTGACGGGCGCGGACGCGCTGGTATCATCGGCGCAAATCCACCTTGTGGCGGAATTTCACGTGTTCGAAATCCTCAAAGCCGGCGGCTGGGGCATGCTGCCCATCCTGGCGTGTTCGGCGGTCGGTCTCGCGATCGTGCTGGAACGTTTCTGGACGCTGCGCCGCAACGCCGTGCTGCCACCGGGTCTCGGCGAGCAGGTACGCAGTTGGGCGCACTCGCAGCAGTTGAATCCGGTGCACATCCAGGCGTTGCGCGAAAACTCCCCGCTGGGCGAACTGCTGGCGGCCGCGCTCGACGTGCGCAACCGGTCGCGCGCCGACATCAAGGAGCGCATCGAGGATACCGGCCGACACGTGGTGCACGGCCTCGAGCGTTACCTCAACACGCTGGGCACCATCGCGCTGATCGGGCCGCTGCTTGGTCTGCTCGGCACCGTGTTCGGCCTCATTCGCATGTTCCTCGCGGTAATGGTGTCGGGCGTCGGCGACCCGATGAAGATGGCGGGCGGCATCGGCGAGGCGCTGGTGTGCACCGCTTCCGGTCTGGTGGTGGCCATTCCCGCGTATGTGCTGCACCGCTATTTCCGCTCGCGCGTGCGTGGTTACGTGGTGCAGATGGAAAAGCAGGCGACCGCATTGCTGGACGAACTGTCGATCGCGCGGCCCACGCCCGTCGAACCGCGCATGGCCGCGTCGACTGCGGCGCCGCGCCCGACCCGTGTCGCGGGCTGAAGGAACGTTGCGATGCGCATCGGCAACGACAACGCCGACGAATTTGAGATCAACGTGGTCAGCCTGATCGACGTTTTGCTGACCTTGCTGATGTTCTTCGTGCTGACCACGACTTTCGTGCAACAGGGGCGCTTGAAGGTGTCACTACCGCAGGCCAGCGACGCCGCGAGCACGCCGGCGCGCGATACGCTGGTGATCGTGATTGATCGCGAAGGGCACTTCTTCGTCGCCAACAACCGCGTGCTGGGCGACGATGAATCCACTTTGAAACGCGCCGTTCAAGCCGTCGCAGGCGGCGATCGCGAACGCCCGGTGCTGCTGCGCGCCGACGGCATGACACCGCACCAGGCCGTGGTGACCGCGATGGATGCGCTGGGTCAACTCGGTTTCACGCATCTGTCGATCGCGACCGCGCCGCCGTCGGGCGCGCCCGCGTCATGACCGCTGGCTCCGACGCATCCGCATACCGGCGCCTACTGGGACTGCTGCGTCCTTACAAGCTGGTGGTGGGCGTCACCCTCGTCGCAATGGTGATGGACGCGGTCTGCATGACGCTGTTCGCGCGCGAGGTCAAGCCGCTGGTCGACAAGCTGTTCGTGGACCGCGATCCGCACGTGGTGTTCTGGATGCCGATCATCATCGTCGGCATTTTCTTCGTGCGCAGCATCGCGGTGTACGTGGAAACCTACGGCTCGGCCTACGTCGGGCGCGGCGTGGTGCAAGACATGCGCCGCCGCATCTTCGACAAGTACCTGCACATGCCGGCGGCGTTCTTCGACCGCGAATCCTCCGGCCAGCAGATCTCGCGCATCACCTACACCAGCGAACAGATCGCGCAAGCCACCACCGACTCCGCCAAGATCGCGGTGGTGGATGGCCTGACGGTGGTCGGGCTGGTCGCGGTGATGCTGTGGACGAGCTGGATGCTGACGCTCGCGCTGCTGGTGATGGTGCCGTCGATCGGACTCCTGGTCACCTACGTCAGTCGCCGCTACCGGCGCATCAACGTGACGATCCAGGACGTGGTGGGCCGCGTCACCGGCGTGGTCGAGGAAGTGGTGGGCGCGCACCGCGAGGTCAAGGTGTTCGGCGGCCAGGATTACGAGTCGAAGCGCTTCGACGAGGTCACCGACCGCACCCGCAAATTGAATGTGAAGGTGGCCGCGACAAACGGGCTTTCCACCGCCTTCGTGCAACTGGCGGCCGCGATCGCGCTGGCGCTGATCGTGTTTTTTGCGACCCGGCCGTTCATGGTCCACAGCGGACTCACGGCGGGCGGATTCATGCGCCTGTTCATGTGCATGGGTGGCATCCTGCCGTCGCTGAAACGTCTGACCACTGTGCAGTCGAACATCCAGCGCGGGCTCGCCGCTGCACAGGAACTGTTCGGTGTCCTCGATGCACCGATGGAACGCGACGAAGGCACGAAGGTCGTGGAGCGTTGCCGCGGCGACATCGAATTCCGGGACGTGCACCTGACCTATGCGGGCGCGAGCGCGGCCGCGTTGCGGGGTATTTCGCTGGAGTGCCCGCGCGGCTCGATCACCGCGCTGGTGGGACGATCGGGCAGCGGCAAGTCGAGCCTCGCCAGCCTGATTCCAAGGTTCTACGAACCGACTTCGGGCGAAGTGTTGCTGGACGGCCACCCGCTTGGCGAATACACGCTGCGCAGCCTGCGCGCGCAGATCGCCTGGGTGGGGCAGGACGTGGTGCTGTTCGACGACACCATCGCGAAGAACATCGCCTATGGCGCACTGGCGAACGTCGGGGAAGCCGACATCGTCGCTGCCGCCGAAGCCGCCAATGCCATGGAATTCATCCGCGAGCTGCCGAATGGCATCCACAGTCGGGTCGGCGAGAGCGGAGGCTTGCTTTCGGGCGGACAGCGCCAGCGCATCGCGGTCGCGCGCGCGCTGTTGAAGGACGCCCCGATCCTGGTGCTGGATGAAGCCACCAGCGCGTTGGATACGGAGTCAGAACGGTTGATCCAGGATGCGTTGTCGCACCTGATGAAGAATCGCACCACGCTGGTGATCGCGCATCGACTGTCCACGGTCGAACATGCCGACCAGATCGCGGTACTCGATCAGGGCCGCATCGTCGAGCGCGGCAGCCATGCCGAATTGCTGGCCCGAAACGGCAAGTACGCGGCATTGCATCACCTGCAATTCCGCGAATCGGCGGCCTTTGCCCAATGACTGGCTCATTCCCGCGAAAGCGGGGATGACGGAGATCGACGGTGCCGGGAAAATCCCTGCAACAACGCTGGTACGAAGACCGTCCTCCGCCGTGGTGGACGCTGCCGCTGGCAGGGCTGTACGGCGTCGTTTCCGGATTGCGCCGCACACTGTACCGCCGCGGCTGGCTGCGCGCGCGCAAGCTGCCCGTACCCGTCGCTGTGGTCGGCAACATCGTCGCCGGCGGCGCCGGCAAGACGCCGTTGACGATCGCATTGGTGGAAGCCTTGCGCACGCGCGGATTCAAGCCGGGTGTGGTGAGCCGCGGCTACGGCGGCGCGGCGCGCACGCCCCTGTTGCTCGATACGCGCCCCGATCCCGCCGTTGTCGGCGATGAACCCGCGTTGGTCCGCATGCGTACTGGCGCGCCGGTCGCGGTCGGCGCCGATCGCCCCGACGCGGCCAGGTTGCTGCTGGGCGAGAGGGTCGATGTGATCATCGCCGATGATGGGCTTCAGCACTATGCCCTGGCGAGGGATGTCGAGATCTGCGTGGTGGATGGCGCGCGTCGATTGGGCAACGAACGCTTGCTGCCTGCGGGTCCGCTGCGGGAGCCCGCTTCACGCCTGCGCGAAGTCGATTTCGTGGTGTGCAATGGCGGCGTGCCGCATGCCGGCGAGATTTCGATGCGCCTTGTGCTCGATGAAGCCATTGAACTCGTCGAGTCCGGGCAAACCCGGTCCCTAGACGGGTTTTCGGGGCAGCGCGTGCATGCCGTCGCCGGAATCGGCCATCCGCCGCGGTTCTTCAATGCATTGCGCGGGTCGGGCCTTGACGTGATCGAACATCCGTTTCCGGATCACCATCATCACTCGATTTCCGATTTCGATTTCGGCGACTCGCTGCCGGTGCTGATGACCGAAAAAGATGCAGTGAAATGCCGCCCGTTCGCGCGGGAAAACTGGTGGGCCGTTCCGGTGACGGCCATGCTGCCGGCTTCATTCCTGGATCAACTCGCGACGCGCATGCGTCGGTGAAGATGAACGCCGTAGGCAGCGGAATCCAGCTATCCGGTCGCGCAGGCCGTCGCCACGCGGACTGGTGTTGCGGACGGCGTTGGCGCCAAGTTGTCGCGAACCGGTTCCAACGCGATGTGCGCCTCGGCTACGACGCTTCCTGTTCGCGGGTTGCGACTCCCGAACCCCGCGGCTTCAAGAGCATCGCCAGGAACGGCGGCGCTATCACGGAAGTCAGCAGCGACATCGCGATGATCACCGCATAAAGGCGTTCGTCGAACACGCCCGCGGAAAGTCCAAGCGCGGCGACCACGATCCCGACTTCGCCGCGCGGCATCATGCCGACGCCCACGATCAGCGCGCTGCGTGCCCCGAGGCGCAACGCGCCGAGCCATCCTCCGACCAGCTTGGTGCCGAGCGCCAACAAGGTCGCGACCAGCAGCAGCCACAGCGCCTCGCCGCTCGCGAGTTTCGCAAGTTCGACCTTGGCGCCGGTCAGTACGAAGAAAAACGGCGTCAACAATGCGAGCAGCGGCTGCATCTGCTCTTCCAATTGCGCACGCTGCCGGGTTTCCGATGCAATCATGCCTGCCAAGAATGCACCGATGATCGCGGCCAGCCCGAAGCGGGTTGCGACCCACGCGAGGCCGAGGCACAGGATCAATACCACCAGCAGGGGCGCCATCGGATCGCGTGCGCGTTCCAGCCATTTGGAACCGCGACGCATCATCAACGTACCGAACCAGCCCACCACCAGCACGAAGCCGATGGCTTCGCCGGCGACCACCAGCAAACGGCCGACGCGCAACGAGCCTCCGGCCTGGATCGCAACCACAACGCCCAGCAGCAGCATCGCGAGGATGTCGTCGATCACCGCGGCGCCGAGGATCACGCGGCTTTCGGTTCGCCGCAGCACGCCCATCTGTTTCAGCACGCTGGCGGTGATGCCAGCGGATGTCGCCACGAACGCGGCGGCAACGAACAACGAGCGCGGCCAGTCGGGCCCGATCGAGTGCGCCCAGAACGCGCCGCACACGAACGGCACGATCACGCCGATCACGCCCACCGCGAAGGCGCTGCCACCCACGCGCTTGACGTCTTCGAGGCGCGTTTCCAGCCCCACCGCGAACAGCAGCAGCACCACCCCGATTTCGGACAACACTTCCAGCGGTTCGCCGGGCGTGATCCAGCCAAGCAGCGAAGGCCCCACGACGCAGCCCGCAACGATCTGTCCGACCACGTCCGGCAGGCGCAACAACCGCGCGAGACTACCGCCTACCTGCGCGGCAGCGAAGATGATGAAGACTTCCAGCAGGATCGCGGTGGTGTCGCCCATCGCGCGATGCTACACGACGCCAGTCTCGCGGTGCGCCGATACGAACCCCGACACGGAGCGGTTGTCGTGAAAAGTCAGGCCATGGAGCCCCTGGCCATGCTTGTTGCTTTCACTGTGCAGCGATCAGGAACGATCGCACGAATCAAGCCGCCGTTTCGGGCGTGGTGATCGGCCGCCGCAACGGCCGGTCGTGACGCAGCCGCGTGAACACGTACACCGCGATCAGCGGCAGCACTGCCATTACCAGCACCGCAATCCGGAACCCGTGCACGTATGCGGCCGGATCGTGGTGGTGCGCACCGAGGAACAACGCGAGCAGCCACGACGAGAACGCAATACCGAAGCTGATCACGAGGTATTGCGTCGCGGAGGTCAGCGACGACGCCTGCGCCGCGCGCTCGGGGGCAAGGTCCACGAAGGCCAGCGTGTTCATCGCGGTGTATTGCAGGCTCATCACGAAGCCGTAGGCGAACATCAGCGATGCGATCGCCCACCACGGCGTGGTGGCGTCGAACAATGCAAAGCAGGCCAGCAGGACCGTCGCGAGCGTGGTGTTCACGAATAGCGCGCGACGGTAGCCGTGGCGCTTGAGAATGCGGTCGATCAGGAACTTCATCAGGACCATTGCAACTGCTTGCGGCACGATCATCAGGCCGGCGGCGGTCGGGCTCCAGCCGCAACCGACCTGCAGGAACAACATCAGTACGAACGACAGGCCCGCGGTGCCGAACCGCATGCACATGCCGCCGCCCACCGCGATGGTGAAACTGCGGACCTTGAACAGCGACAGGTCCGCGACCGGATGTCGGGCCCGACGCCCGTAGTGCCAGTAGGCGAACGCGCACCCCAGGCCGACCAGCGCGGCGAAGCCAGCCTTGCGGTAATCGCCGTCGCCCGCGGTTTCCGCGGCCGTCAGCAGCATGCCGGAGGCGAATGCGAACAGCGCGAAACCGAACCAGTCGAACGGCCGGCGCTCGCCGCGGAAATCGGGCATCTGCGTGCGGTTGAGCCAAAGCCCGATCAAGCCCACCGGCACATTGACCAGGAAGATCAGGCGCCACGACGCGTACTGCGACAACACGCCGCCCAGCAACGGACCCAGCACCGGGCCGAGCAGCCCCGGAATCCCGGCGGTGCTCATCGCGGCGACGAAATCCTTGGGGCCGAACGCGCGCACCAGCACGTAGCGCCCGATCGGCATCAGCAATGCGCCGCCGATGCCCTGCAACACACGCGCCGCGACCAGTTGCGTCAACGTCTGCGACACGCCGCAGGCGAGCGAACCCACCGTGAAGATCAGGATCGACGCGGCGAATATGCGCTGGGTGCCGAAGCGATCGGACAACCATGCACTCGCGGGAATGCAGACTGCCAACGTCAGGACGTAGCTGGTCAGCGCGGTCTTCAGCGCGATCGGCGGCACCACCAGCGCCTGCGCGATGCTCGGCACCGCCGTGTTGACGATGGTCGAATCCAGCGTCTGCATGAAGAACGCAGCCGCGACCAGCCAGATCAGGCCGCGCATCTGCGCAATCCCTGCGGGAGAGCTCGCTTCGGACATCGGGGAGCGGTCGATTGGCCCGGCGGGTCAAAAAGAATCGGCTAGTTTAGCGTCGCCGGGAATTCGGTCGTGTTCGAAGCGGCCTTTGTGAAAAGTCAGGCCACGGATGGCCGTTCTGGAGTTCGCGGCCCCCGACGGTGTTGCCAACGACGGAATCAAACGGAGCCGCGATCAGGATGATTGCACACACATAGTGCAGGCCACGGAAGGCCGTTCCGATCTACCACGAAGCACGCGTCGTTCGGCGATTGAAGGCATGCAGGACACGGCGATCATGGATGATCGCACGGCTTTCGTGGAAAGTCGGCCATGGATGGCCGGTTTCGCTTTCGCGCGGATGGACCCGCGCACAAACAAAGCGTGTCCGGCCTGCGTCACCGGGGAGGGGTTCGACGCAGGCCGGATACGGGGGTGAGAATATGAACAGCCGGTAGCACGAGGGTTGCCACAAAACTGCCCACGACAAAGAGGGACCGCACTCACCCGACGACGATAGTGCTACGGCAACCTTTCAGGTACCTTTCTTCGCCAAATCCGGTCGCGCCGGGCGTTCGGCGTGGCGGCGGGCGACTGGGTGCGGTGGGTAAACTTGCACGCTGCACCGGGATGTTTCAGCAATCATGACCAAGTCATCCAGCAACCAGGCGTCGGGCGGGAAAAGGGAGCAAGCGTTGGCGCTCCGTCGCCAGCTCGACGACGCCAACTACCGCTACTACGTGGAGGATGACCCCTCGATTCCGGACACGGAATACGACCGGTTGATGCGCGAGCTGGAGGAGCTTGAAACCGCGCACCCGGAACTCGCCGCGCCCGATTCGCCCACGCGTCACGTCGGCGCGCGCGCGAGCGGCGGCTTTGCGCAGGTGCAGCACGCGCTGCCCATGCTTTCGCTTTCCAATGCCTTCAGCGACGAAGAAGTGGCGGCGTTCGTGCGCCGGATCGGGCAGACGCTTGGTCGCGCGGAAGAGGAACTGGTGTTTTCCGCCGAACCCAAGCTCGATGGTCTGGCGATCAGCCTGCGTTACGAAGAAGGTGCGTTCGTGCAGGGTGCCACCCGCGGTGACGGAGCCGTGGGCGAAGACGTCACCGCCAACCTTCGCACCGTGAAGGCCATTCCGTTGAAGCTGCGTGGCAGCGGCTACCCGGGCGTGCTGGAGGTGCGCGGCGAGGTGTACATGCCCAAGGCCGCATTCGATGCCTTCAACGAACGTGCGCGCAAGCGCGGCGAGCGTACGCTGGCCAATCCGCGCAATGGCGCGGCCGGCTCGCTGCGCCAGCTCGATCCCGCCGTCACCGCTTCGCGTCCGCTCGCGTTCTATGCGTACGCGGTGGGCGAAGTGCGCGACGGCAAATTGCCCGACAGCCATTCGGCGACGCTGGACAGTTTGCGCGAATGGGGACTGCCGGTGAGTCCGCAGGTAGAACGCGCAGAAGGTCTGGAGGGCTTGCTCGACTACTACCGCCGGATGGGTGCGCAGCGCGATGCGTTGCCGTACGACATCGATGGCGTGGTCTACAAGCTGGACCGTTACGACCAGCAGAACGAAATGGGCTTCGTCTCGCGCGCGCCGAGGTGGGCGCTGGCGCACAAGTATCCGGCGCAGGAAAAGAGCACGATCATCGAAGCCATCGAGATCAACATCGGGCGCACCGGCGCGGCCACGCCCTTCGCGGTGATGCAACCTGTGCAGGTCGGTGGCGTCACCGTCACCAAGGCGACGCTGCACAACATGGACCAGGTGGCGCGGCTGGATGTGCGTGCCGGCGACACGGTGATCGTGCGCCGTGCCGGCGACGTGATCCCGGAAGTCGTGCGGGTGAACCTCGAACTCCGCCCGCCGGGCACCAAGCCGTGGCACATGCCGAAGCATTGTCCGGTGTGCGGCTCGGCGATCGTTCGCGAACAAGGCGAAGTGGTGGCCCGTTGCACCGGTGGGCTGGTGTGTGCCGCGCAACGCAAGGAAGCCATCGTGCACTTCGCGTCGCGCCGCGCGATGGACATCGATGGCTTGGGCGAGCGCTACATCGAGGATCTCATCGCGTTCGGCTACCTGCACTCCATTGCCGATCTTTACGCACTGACTCTGGACGATTTCGTGGCGATGAAGCGCCGCGGCGAAGAGCGTAATGGCGTGATTCCGGAAACCGTGAAGTCGGGCAAGATCGCGACGCGCTGGGCTGAAAACCTCATCGAAGCGATCGAAGCCAGCAAGGCCACCACGCTCGAACGATTCCTCTATGCGCTCGGGATTCCGGAGGTGGGTGAAGCGACGGCCAAGACGCTGGCCCGACACTTCGGCGTGCTGGATGGGTTGATGCATGCGAGCGAAGCGGAACTCACCGAGGTGAGCGACGTCGGCCCGATCATGGCGTCGCACATTGCCGCGTTCTTTGCCGAGCCACGCAACCGGGGCGCCATCGCAGCACTGAAAACCGCTGGCGTGCACTGGAAGGAATCCGCGCCGCAACGAAAAGCCGAGGGGCCGCTTGCCGGGCGAACCGTGGTGCTCACGGGCAGTCTCTCATCCCTGACGCGGGACGATGCGAAAGACAAACTGGAAGCGCTTGGCGCGAAGGTCGCCGCCTCGGTATCGAAGAAAACTTCGTTCGTGGTCGCGGGCGAAGCCGCCGGCTCCAAACTGGACAAAGCTGGATCCCTTGGCATCGAAATCTGGGACGAGGCGCGACTGCTGAAGTTTCTGAACTCGCATGGCGCTTGATCCTCACATTCGCCATGAAGCATTGCGGCTGCGGGGGCATTTGAATGCGCTGATCCGCGGGTTCTTCGCGGAACGCGGTGTCAGCGAAGTCGAAACGCCGATCCTTTCGGCGGCGGGCAACACCGAACCCAACATCGAGGGTTTTTCGACTGCGTTTACCGGCCCGGCCTCGGCCGGCGCACGCGAGCGCTTCCTGCGTACCTCGCCGGAATATCCGTTGAAGCGACTGCTGGCGTCGGGCTTTGGCGACTGCTACGAACTCGGCCGCGTGTTCCGCAATGGCGAGGCGGGCGCGTCGCACAATCCCGAGTTCACGATGCTGGAGTGGTACCGCGTCGACTTCGATCACCGTCGGCTGACGCTGGAATGCGCCCAGTTCGTGCGTGCCGCGCTGGCGCTGGTCGGGCGCGATGCGGAAGTGAAAGTCATGAGCTACCGTGATTGGTTTCGTGACCGCCTGCAGATCGATCCGTTCGCGGCCGACGAGGCGGTCCTGCGCGCGCCGCTGGCGGAATTCCACATCGATCCCGAAGGGCTTACCCGGGACGACTGGCTGGATCTCCTGATCACGCACCGCTTGCAGCCCGGATTGCCGGGCGACGGCATCACCGTGGTGTATGACTTCCCGACGTCGCAATGCTCGCTCGCGAGGATCCGCCCCGGCAACCCGCCCGTCGCGGAACGCTTCGAGTTGTACCTCGGGCAACACGAACTCGCCAACGGCTACCATGAGTTGAATAACGCTGCCGAGCAGCGCGCACGCTTCGAACACGACAATGCGCGACGCCGCGCGCGTGGCCAGCGCGAACTGCCGCTCGACGAAAACCTGCTGGCGGTGTTGGACTGGTTGCCCGATTGCGCCGGCGTGGCGCTGGGCATCGATCGCCTGCTGATGCACCTGACCGGCCGCGAGGACATCCGCAACGTACTGGCGTTTCCGTTTGCCGAAGCGTAACCCCGGCGATTCAGAACTCCAGGTTCTGCGCGGCGCACAGGTAGTCGACCAGCGGTGCCAGTCGCTTGAAGTGATCCACCACGAAGGGGAACAGTTTCGGTGAGCATGCAAGCGCATCGTCGAAACCGATGCCGGCGGCGTAGCTTTTGCGCTTCAGGTCTTCCAGCAGCGGTTGGTCGCTTGGAAAGCCTTGCGGGGCGCGGCTGAGCGACTCACCCCACAATTCGTAGTGTTCGCGAAACGCGCGACCGTGCGCGGCGCGTTTCCAGGCGGCCGGATTGTCCACGATGAAGCTGCGGATGTTGCGCAGGGTGTGGTTTTCAGGATGCCATAATCCGGCGCCCACGAAACAGTCGCCCGGCGCGATGTGCAGATAGAACGATGGCGCGGCGATCTCGCGGCGGCGTTCGTGGAAGACACGCGCACCGGCCCAGGTTTTATAGGGCGCCTTGTCGCCCGAAAAGCGGGTGTCTCGCTGGATGCGAAACAGCGAACCCCCGACCTTGCGCGGATCGGCGCGGTAATGGCGGCTCAGCTTTGCGATCGGCGCTTGCAGGTCCGCGATCAGTTCAAGGTACGGCCCGCGCACGCGGGTTTCATAATCGTCCTGATGCGCCTTGAACCACGCGCGGTTGTTGTGGCGTTGCAGCGCGCGCAGGAACTTGAACGTGGCAGGGGAAAAGTAGGCATGCGGCATATCAGGCTCTGAATTCGGCGCGAACGGTTTCGCCCCAGGCTTGCAGTCGATCCAGCAACGCCTGCCGGGAACCTGGCGTCACCTCGGCGCGCAGACGCGCGATAGTCGTGAAGTATTGCTCAAGGGTCAATCCCGCTGCACCCGATTCGCGGCTCAACTTGTCGCGTACGAACACGCGCCAGCGGTCACGCTCATCGGCATCCAGCGAATCTGGCCAGTTGCGGGCGCGGTAGCGAAACAACAATTCGCCATAACGAAGATCACCGAAGGAAAAATCGGTGGTGCCCAGGCGCTGGGGCGGCGTGGCGCGCACCTGGTTGAAGCGTTTGCGGTCCGCATCCGAAGCGAATCCCGAGTAAAGCATCAGCTCCGGATCGTCACCGTCCCTTTGGCGCGCTGTGCGCGAGGCAAAGGCCTGGCGGATGCGCTCGCCCAGTCCGTCGGAGGCGCGAATCTTTTTCAGATTTTCGAGGCAGCGGTCCGGATCCAGCGCAACGCGTCGCGTGTCCGCGGTGCGCAAGGTTTCGACAGGAGCAACGAATGGGGAACGGTTGGTGTGGATCTCCTTGAGTGGCGGGCGCTGCATGTCCTCCGGAAGGTCGCTGCGCGGCGTGAACAACCGTTCCATCAGATCTTCGGGATCGAGATCGGTCCAGGCATCGGGCTCGACATCCAGGTCCGCGACGACGAAGGTGCCTTCGCGGGTCGGGTGCTCCGCAAGCGGCACGATCATCGCGAGGCAGCCGCGCTGCGCGGCGTATTTGTGCGAAACGTGCAGCAAAGGCTGTCGCGCCGCCAGCGCGCCGGACAACTTCGCGATCACCGCACGTTTGTGGCGCAACCCGAAGCACCATTCGTACAATCGCGGCTGGCGTTCGCGCAGCAGACGTGCAAGGCCGACCGTGGCGATCACGTCGGACGTGGCGTCGTGCGCACGCGCCTGTTTCAGCTTGTTTGCTTGCGCGAGGTGTTCCAGCTTGAACGAAGGCGAGCCGTCGTCGCGAAGCGGCCATTCGATGCCTTCCGGGCGCAACGCGTAACAGGCGCGCGCCAGATCCATGATGTCCCAGCGTGCATTGCCGTTTTTCCAGCAATGCTCGTAGGGGTCGAAAAAATTGCGGTAGAACAGGTGGCGATTGACTTCGTCGTCGAAACGGATGCTGTTGTAGCCAGCGGAACAGGTGCCGGGTTCGGCCAGCAGCTCATGCACCTCACCTGCGAACTCCGCTTCGATCGTTCCGTCGCGCAAAGCATCCTGGGGCGCGATGCCGGTAATGAGGCAGGCCTCCGGATGCGGCAGCACGTCCGGTGCCGGTGCGCAGTACAGGGTGGCCGGTTCGCCGAGGGGACGCAGATCCATGTCGGTGCGCAGCGCGGCGAACTGCGCTGGACGATCGCGCGCGGCATCGGTGCCGGTGGTTTCGTAGTCGTACCACAACATCGTCGGAATGGGCATCGGGCGAGACTACGGCACGCGCACGCGACAGGCAATCGGCCCGGTTCGCGCGATGTTGCTAGACTTGCGGGGAGAAGGAGATCTCCATGACTGGTTGCGTCGATGACAATTTGATCTGGATTGACCTCGAAATGACGGGCCTCAAGCCCGAAGCCGATTCGATCATCGAAATTGCCACCGTGGTCACCGATCGCAACCTCAACATCCTGGCCGAGGGGCCGGAGTTTGCGATCCGTCATGAGGAAGCGCGCCTGCTGGCGATGGACGACTGGAATCGGCACCAGCACGCCAAGTCGGGGTTGTGGGAGCGCGTGCTCGAATCGGGCACCGACCACGCGCACGCCGAAGCCGAGACCGTCGCGTTCCTCGAGCGCTGGGTGCCGTCCGGCAAATCGCCGATGTGTGGCAACTCGATTTGCCAGGACCGGCGTTTCCTGTACCGCCAGATGCCGGCGCTGGAACGCTATTTCCATTACCGCAATCTGGACGTGTCGACGTTGAAGGAGCTGGCGCGCCGCTGGGCACCCGCGGTGGCGAGGGGTTTCAGCAAGGATTCCGCGCACACCGCGCTGTCCGACATTCGCGATTCGATCGACGAGTTGCGCTATTACCGCGGGCACATGGGGGAGTTGGCGGGGGTGTAGGCCGGGCGATGCACCGTGCAGGGCGCGAGAAGACTAAGGTTTCGTCGCCAGCATCTTTTCACGTAGCGTGGGCCCGACATCGGCGTCACGTTGGGCCTTGCTGCGCTTCAGCGCCAGCCTACAAAACGACGGTTGTTCCACCGCCGCGCACCTATCTCCCCGCGCCGCATGAGCGCTCAAGCGTCCGTAACAGGCGATGCCGAGACATCCAGCAATACATCCACGCCGGATTCCGGCGTGACGGCTGCAGCTGGTATGGCATCGCCGCGCTGCCACGCGGCGATCGCGTCGCGCTTGCCGGCGCCCTCGGCCAAGAACAGCACGTGCCGCGCACGCGACAGGCGCTGAGCGCTCAAGGAGACGCGCTCAGGTGGCGGCTTGGGCGCCTTGAACACCGCCATCGCGTCGGGCGAATCGGCGTGCACGCCCCAGTCGTGGCCGGGGAACAGGCTGGCGGTATGCCCGTCTTCGCCCAAGCCCAGCAGCACGAGGTCGAATGCATCGATGCTTCGCAGTTCACGCGCGTACAACACGGCAGCCGCGCGCGCGCCGGATTCGGCGGGAATCGCATGCACGTTGCCGGCAGGAATCGCAACGTGGTCCAGCCATTCGTCGCGCGCCATCCTGCTGTTGCGTTCGGGATCCTCGGGCGGCGCGCAGCGTTCGTCGCCGAACCAGACGTGCCAGCGCGACCAGTCGGCGTCGGCATTGCGCAGCGCGCGATACAACTTGCGTGGCGTATTGCCACCCGCGAGCACGACATCGAACGCGCCGTGTTGCGCCACCGCATCACGCGCGGCGGCCATGACTCGAGCAAGCGCGTTTGCCACCAGCGAGGCGTCGTCGGGAAATACATGCCATCGCACGACTTGCGCGGGCAGGGCGGCGGGCACGCGGGTCATTCCTTCTTCATCGCGTGGCCGCCGAATTCATTGCGCATCGCGGACAGCAATTTGTCGGCGAACGAATCGGTGTCGCGCGATCGCAAACGTTCGATCAGGGATGCGGTGATGATCGGCGCCGGCACGTCGAGATCGATCGCTTCGGCGACCGTCCAGCGGCCTTCCCCGGAATCGACCACGTAGGGCGCGAGGCCCTCCATCTCTGGATTGTGCTGCAGCGCGTCGGCGGTGAGATCGAGCAGCCACGAGCGCACCACCGAACCGTAGCGCCAGATCTCGGCGATCTGCCCAAGGTCGAGCTTGAACTCATCCTTGTGCTTGAAGATCGAGAAGCCTTCCGCGTAGGCCTGCATCATCCCGTACTCGATGCCGTTGTGGACCATCTTCACGAAGTGGCCGGCACCCACCGGACCCACCCGACCCCAGCCCTTGTTCTTGGCCGGCGCCAGCGCTTCGAAAATCGTTTTCAGTCGTTCGACAACTTTCTCGTTGCCGCCGACCATCATGCTGTAGCCTTCCTTCAAGCCCCACACGCCGCCGCTGGTGCCGCAATCGACGTAATCGATGCCCTTGGCCGACAGCGACCCGGCGTGGCGCTGGTCATCCTTGTAATTCGAATTGCCACCGTCGATCACGACATCGCCCTTGGCAAGCTTCCCGTTCAAGCTGGCGACGGTCTCGTCCACGATCCTGCCGGCCGGCACCATCATCCACACCGCGCGCGGGGGCTTCAGTGCTTCGACCAGTTTGTCCAGCGAATCCACCGACTTTCCGCCCGCATCGGCCAGCGCCTCGCGCGCCTTGTCGTTCGGGTCGAATCCGATCACGTCGTGGCCGCCTTTCATCAGCCGCTGGGCCATGAAGTTGCCCATCTTCCCCAAGCCGATCATTCCGAGTTGCATGGCGTTCTCCTTGCGAACGTTGGCGCGATGCATCGCATTGCGAAGCTGCGATGGTAGCGCCCGGTAACTGTGGCTGCAGGTTTTTCTGCAATACTCGCGGCGTCGAAGAGGGGAGACGCCGATGATCGACGAAGCACCCGCGACTTTTCCACGCCAGACGCGCGCCTTCATCGTGCTCGTCTCGCTGCTGCAGGCCTTGCTGTTGTACCTCGCATGGATCGGGCACCAACGCCTGTGGTGGTGGTTGTCCCCGTATGCGTCGCAGGTGTACTGGTACACACTGATCTTGGCCGTGCCGACGACGATGACACTGTCGGTGCGGCGACTCGGCGATCGGCGTTTCTGGCATAACGCACTGGGCGTCGCGGTGGTGTATGCGTTGCTTGCAAGCTGGGCCGCGTGGAGCGTCACCGGCGCACCCGGCATCAATATCGCGTCGGTGCTTGCGCCGTTCGCGATGACGGTCGGCGGCGCGCTGTTCGTGGCCTGGCCGTTCCTGCAGTGTCGCCAGGACAACGGTCGCTGGCGCGCGGCCTATCCGGGATTGTTCGACCACGCCTGGCAAAACGGGCTGACCCTTGCCGTCGCGGTGCTGTTCACGGGCGTGTGCTGGGTGGTGTTGACGCTGTGGGCGGAATTGTTCGCGCTGGTGCACATCCGGTTCTTCAAGGATCTGTTTTTCGACAACAAGCCGTTCGTGTATCTCGCCAGTGGGCTGTTCGCGGGGCTGGGCATCCTGATCGGACGCACGCAGCAACATCCGCTGCGCGTGGCGCGCCAGATCCTGTTTGCGGTATGCCGTGGTCTGTTGCCGCTGCTGGCGCTCGTCGCGCTGATGTTTCTGGCCAGCCTGCCGTTTACCGGCCTGGCGCCACTGTGGGCGACGCGTTCGGCCGCCAGCTTGCTTTTGGGACTGTTACTGCTGCTGGTGATATTCATGAATGCGGTGTGGCAGGACGGGGTCGACCTCAAACCGTATCCACGTGCATTGCGATGGCTGATCGATGCGGCGTTGATCCTCTCGCCGATTTACGCCGTGCTGGCCTTGTATGCACTCGCATTACGCATCGGCCAGTACGGCTGGACCGACCAGCGCTTCTGGGCGGTGCTGGCGGCGGTGGTGCTGGCCTGCCACGCGGTGGGCTACATGGCGACCGCTTTGCGCAGGCGGGGCGAGTGGCTGGCGTGGCTGCCGCGCGTCAATGTGACCATGGCGGGCATAGTGGTCGTGTTGGCGATACTCGCCAATTCGCCCGTGCTCGATCCATACCGGATCACGGTTGCCAGCCAGGTCGCGCGCCTGCATGCCGGCCGCATCGCGCCCGACAAACTCGATGTCGCCGAATTGCGTTTCGACAGCGGACGACGCGGCTACCGGGCCGCGCTCGCGCTGCAACGTGATCCTGTGATGCAAACCGATCCCGGCGCACTGGCGTCCCTGAAACACGCCATCACACAGCAGAACAGGTATCAGGGGATGACGGGTGCCCAACAAAAGCGTTTGGACGTCACCACCGTCGCCGCACTGCGCACTCAAATCGCGCTGGCGTCGGGTGCGAGTGCGCCGGATGACGCGTGGTATCAGGAGCTGCTGGCAAAGCGCCTCCCCAGCGCCGCGTGCTTGGCGCGCGGCGCCGATTGCGTGCTGTTGACGCCTGATTTGCGCGGTGATGGGGGATTCGAGAACCTTCTTTGTGATTTGGGGTCAGACGGGCTGGTCAGTTGCCAGATGTCCACTCGTGACGTGCGCGGCAACTGGCGACCAGCGGGTTCGCTCAGCTTGGTGGGTGAGAAGGGTCATCCGATTCGTTCCGTGCAACAGGCCCTGCGTGCCGGCAGACTACAAGTCGAGTGGCCACACTGGCCCGACGTAAGAGTCGCGGGCGTGAGGGCCAGCATCATCGAGGATTGCGATTGCGATCATGCTGGCCGGCCCTCTACCACGGCTCACCCGTAACACTACTCGACCGGTTTCAGGCGCCGCTTGTTGACGTGAAATGGCGTGTCGCCGTCGACCGCCTTGCCCTGGAAATAATGGCGTTGCCATTTTTTCGCGACGGAGGCCGGATCGCCGTCGTGCAGCAGCTTGTTGAACTCGGCACGCGATTCACCCCATTCGACGTATTCGGCCTTCAACTTGGCATCGTCATCGATATTCGCGCGCTTCGGCGCAACCTGATCCATCAACGCGTGCGGGCAAAGGGTGATGAAGCAGAACGGATCGCCTCTCTGGAAGCGCACGGTACACGGACGCGTGAAGCGCCAGTTCATCGTGAACGGAAACGGCAGCCAGTCGGTTTCGACGAGCCCGTCGAGTGCGTGGATGCCGTCCTTGGCATAGTTGGGCGCGCCGCGCACCCACAGCCCCCAACCGGGCGAGGTGCGGAACAGCCAGCCGGTGTGGAAGGTGAGGATGCCGTGCCCGAAGTGCGAGGTGATCAGGGCGCGCAGCGCGTTTGGATCGACGCCCGGCGCGCGTGCGGTGATCGCGTTGAGGTCCTGGTTGCCGTTCCAGGTCACCTCGAAATCCAGCGGCGAGGAGATTTCCCAGCCACTGGTATTGGCCATCGACAGTGGCAAACAGCGATAGGCATAGTGATCGTTGGTGGCGTCCATCCATGCGCGATCGCGACGGCCGGGGATGATGGGTGCCGCGCGTGGATCGAGCTGGTAGCACACAAGCTGCGGTGCGGCGCCCGGCGGCAGTGCATCGAGTTTGGGTACATCCAGCGCGTGCACGGGACAGGTTGCGGATTCGCTGGCGGTGTCGGACATCGGGGTTCCTCCGGCTGCAGCGGGTGGACAGCAGGGCGATCGGACACGGCATCCTTGGCCCGATGGCCGTCCACGTCAAGTTGCGGCGCCGCATGCTTTCACGAATGTTTGAGCTGAAAACGCGCATACTGGCGTGTGTTGTGCGACCACGCACGATCCAAGGATGCCGCCGATCATGCCCGTCGATCCCCCTACATCCCTCGCGACCTGCCTGCTGGGTGATGCCGGCTATACCGTGGCGCTGACGGCTACCGGTGCGGGTTGCAGCCGCTGGAAGGGGCTGGCGGTCAGCCGCTGGCGCAGTGGGGATCGTGGTGGGGAACAGGGCGGTTACGTGTACGTGCGCGACACCGCCGGCCACGCCGCGTGGTCGGCCACGCCGCTCCCGTGCGGCGGTACGACGCGGCATTGGTTTGAGGGTGCGATGGCGCGATTCGCGCGTCGCGATGATCCGTTCACCACCACGCTGGAAGTCGCGGTCGATCCCGAGCATCCGGTCGAGGTACGTGGCGTGGGGGTGCGCAACGATGGGCTGGTCGAACGTGAAATCGAGCTGACCTCTTACATCGAGTTGCTGCTGGGTTCGGACCGGGGCGATCGCTCGCACCCGGCCTATTCGAAATTGTTCGTGCAGACCGCGTTCGAGGCTGGCGTGCTGCTGGCGTGGCGACGCAAGAAGGATCCTGCCGAACCCGATATTTGGGCTGCACACGCGCTGGTGGTGGACGGCGCCGAACGCGGTGCGCGCCAGCACGAAACCGATCGCATGCGTTTCATCGGCCGTGGTGGCTCGCTGGACGCGCCGGAGGCGCTGGTCGACGGGCGCGCCTTGTCCGGCACCGTCGGTACGGTGCTTGATCCTGTTTTCAGCCTGCGCACACGCGTTGTAGTCGGTGCAAGCCAGACGCTGCGCGCGGCGTTCGTCACCGCGGTCGGGGCGTCGCGTGACGAGGTGCTTGCGCTGATCGGGCGCTATCGAACGCCAGGCGCGTGCGCCGAGGTATTCGCCCGGGCCCGCGCCGCTGCAGCGCGCTCGCTGGCCGATCTTGGCATCGATGGCCTCACAGCGCGTGCCTTCCAGCGCCTGTCGGGTGCGTTGCTCGGCGCCAACGCAAGCTACCGCGCCGACGTTGCGACGATCGCGGGAGCCGAGGGCGGCGCGCCTGTGCTGTGGTCGCAAGGCATCTCGGGCGACCTGCCGATTGTGCTGTTGCGACTGGACGACGCCGCGCAAGTCGGCGTCGCCAAGGAACTGCTGTGCGCGCAGCGCTGGTGGCGGGCGCGCCAGGTTCCCGTTGACATGGTTGTTCTCGAGGCGGGCAACGACGAGCAAGCCAATGCGCTGGCTGCCGCGCTGAACGACGTGGCGGGCGATGCAGGCCAGCAAGACAAGTCGAAGGGTTCGCTGTTCGTGCTGCGCGAACGCGATCTCGATGATCGCCTTCGCGAAGGGTTGCGTGCGGCCGCGTGCGTCGTGCTGGACGGCCGCGAAGGATTGTTGGCGCAGCAGCTTGCACGGCATGCAGGCTACGTGGACACCGCGGTGACTGAACTGCCGTCGATTCAACCCACGCACGTGCGCGGCGGCAAACCCGCGTCCACGCCATCCCCGAGGCAACTGGACTTCTGGAACGGACTCGGCGGCTTCACGGCGGATGGTCACGAATACGTGGCGCTGCTGGCGGACGGCGTGCACACGCCCGCGCCGTGGTCGCACGTCGTCGCGAACCCCGGTTTCGGTTTTCTCGCCACGGTCACGGGCGGCGGTTATTGCTGGGCCATCAACAGCCAGCAGAACCAGATCACCGCCTGGTCGAATGACGCGGTGCGTGATCCGCCGGGCGAGGTTTTCCTGTTGCGCGACGCCGACGACGGCACCGAGTGGAGCGCGACCGCTTCGCCCACCCGCGCGGGCGGTGCCACGTACGTTGCGCGTTTCGGTCCGGGCTATGCGCGTTTCGATGCCAACGTGCACGGCATCGAGTCGGAACTGACGCAATGCGTAGCCGCATCCGATCCCGTGAAGGTTTCGCGGCTGCGCCTGCACAACCGCAGCGGCCGGCCACGCCGCATCGCGGTAGCGCAACTGGTCACCTGGATGCTCGGGCCGATCGGAGCCGACGCGCGACCGACCACACGGGTCGAAGCGGATCACGCTCGCGCCGCAGTGTTCGCCCGCAACGCATGGCGCGAGGAATTCTCATCGGCCGTGGCGTTCATCGCGTGCAGTGCCGACGAGGCGCAACCGGGCAACGGCTCGGACTCGCGCAGCGCTGTCGCCGCCACCGTGGAACTCGCGGCAGGCGCGGCCGCGGAACTGGTGTTCCTGCTGGGCGAGGGCGCCGACCGCGCAGGCGCGCAGGCGCTGGTCGAACGCTATCGGCGGGCAGATGTCGATGCGAGGCTCGAGGAGACGCGCAAACTTTGGAATGGCGTGCTCGCGCCGCTGCAGATCGAAACGCCGCAGCGCTCGGTCGACCTGCTGGTGAATCGTTGTCTGCCCTATCAGGTGCTGGCCTGCCGCGTGTGGGCGCGCACCGCGTTCTATCAGGCCAGCGGCGCGTACGGTTATCGCGACCAGTTGCAGGATGTCGCGGCCCTGTGCATCGCGCGCCCCGACATTGCACGCGAACACATCCTGCTGTCCGCATCGCGCCAGTTCGAGGAGGGCGACGTGCAACACTGGTGGTTGCCGCCGTCGGGCCGGGGGCTGCGCACGCGCATGGTGGACGACCGGCTGTGGCTGCCGTTCGTCGTCGCGCATTACCTTGAGGTGACCGGCGACACGGCGATCCTCGATGCACGTGTGCCGTTCCTGCGCGGCGACGCGCTGAAGCCCGATCAGGCCGACAACTTTTTCAAACCCGACAAGTCCCCGGAAACCGGCACCCTGTTCGAACACTGTGCGCGCGCGATCGACGTGAGCCTCGCGACCGGCATGCACGGCCTCCCATTGATGGGCACCGGCGACTGGAACGATGGCATGAACCGAGTCGGCGCGGGCGGCAAGGGCGAGAGTGTGTGGATGGGCTGGTTCCTGATCAAGGTAATCCGTGACTTCACGCCATTCGCCGAGGATCGTCGCGATCCGCGCCTGTCGCGCTGGCGCGATCATTCGCGCGCGCTGGAATTGGCGCTGGAAACCAAGGCGTGGGATGGCGCATGGTACCGCCGCGCGTTTTACGACGACGGCACGCCGCTTGGCACGTCGGCGGACACGGAGTGCCGGGTCGAATCGATGGCGCAATCCTGGGCGGTGATCAGCGGTCGTGGCGATCCCGAACGCGCCTCTGGCGCGATGCGCGCAGTGAACGAACATCTGGTGCGGCCCAACGATGGCGTGGTGGTGTTGTTCACCGAGCCCTTCGACCAGACGTTGCACGATCCCGGCTACATCAAGGGCTATCCACCCGGCCTGCGCGAGAACGGCGGGCAGTACACGCATGGTTCGATCTGGTCGCTGATTGCATTCGCGATGCTGGGCGACGGCGACAAGGCCGGCGAGCTGCTGGAAATCTTCGATCCGATACGAAAGTCGGATTCGCCCAAAAAGTGTACGCGTTACAAGGTCGAACCCTACGTCGAATGCGCCGACGTCTACTCGGTTGCACCGCACGCGGGCCGCGGTGGCTGGACCTGGTATTCGGGTTCGGCCGGCTGGCTGTATCGCGCGATCATCGAATGGATCCTTGGCTTCCGATTGCAGGGCGATCACCTGAAGATCGACCCCTGCATACCGCATGCATGGAAGGGTTTTGCGCTGACGTATCGCCGTGGCAGGACGAGTTGGCGGGTCGAGGTTGAAAATCCGCAGCACGTGTGCCGTGGCGTGGCCGCGATCGAAGTGGATGGTGTAACGTTGCAGGGTTCAGGCGCCGGCGTCGCGCTGATCGATGACGGCGCGGCCCACCGCGTCCGCGTCACGCTGCAGAAGGAGCCGAGTTGATGCCCACCGCCACGTCCGATGCCTTCGTGTTCTTCGGCGCCACCGGCGACCTCGCCTACAAGCAGATTTTTCCGGCCCTGCAGGCGCTGATCAGGGATGGCAAGCTGGACATGCCGGTGATCGGAATGGCGCGCTCGGGCTGGAGCATCGACCGGTTGCGCGAGCGCGCGCATGACAGCCTGAAAGAACACGGCAGCATCGACAAGGCGGCGTTCGCGAAGCTGTCGAAGCAGATGCAGTACATCGACGGCGACTACGGCGACGCGCAAACCTACGACAAATTGCGCAAGGCGCTCGGCGATACGCAGCATCCACTGCACTACCTTGCGATCCCGCCCAGCATGTTCGTGCCGGTGGTGAAGGGCCTCGCGGCATCCGGCTGCTCGCAAGGCGCGCGGGTAATCGTGGAAAAACCGTTCGGCCGCGACCTGCAGTCCGCGCGCGCGCTCAATCGTACGCTGCACCGCTTTTTCCGCGAGCACGACATCTTCCGGATCGACCATTACCTCGGCAAGGAACCGGTGCAGAACCTGCTGTATTTCCGCTTCGCGAATGCCTTTCTTGAACCGATCTGGAACCGCGACCATGTCGCCAGCATGCAAATCACCATGGCCGAGGATTTCGGCGTGCAGGGCCGCGGCAAGTTCTACGACGAGGTCGGGGCGATCCGTGACGTGGTGCAGAACCACATGTTCCAGGTGCTGGCGCTGCTGGCGATGGGGCCGCCCGCCAATCGCAGCGCCGACGCGATGCGCGACGAGAAGCTGCGGCTGTTCCGATCAATGCGCCCGCTGAGGCCCGAGGACGTCGTGCGCGGGCAATTCGACGGTTATTTAAGGGAACCCGGCGTCGCGAAAAAATCCACCGTCGAAACATTCGCTGCGCTGCGCATCCACATGGATACCTGGCGCTGGTCCGGCGTGCCGTTCTTCATTCGCGCGGGCAAGCACTTGCCGGTGAAGTGCACCGAGGTGCTGGTTCGCCTCAAGAATCCGCCGCAGCAGGTGTTCGATGATCCGTCGAACGGCGCGGCCAACCATTTTCGCTTTCGCCTGAGCCCCGGCGTCATCATTTCGCTGGGTGCGCGGGTGAAAGAGCCCGGCGAAGCGATGAAGGGCCATGCGGTGGAACTGGTCGCGCATCGGCACGTGCGCACGGCGATGGCGCCGTACGAGCGCCTGTTGGGCGACGCGATCGACGGCGACTCGGCGCTTTTCACCCGGGATGACTGCGTGGAAGAAGCCTGGCGCGTGCTCGATCCGATCATTGGCGACAAGGTGCCGGTGCACAAATACAAACCGGGAAGCTGGGGGCCGAAGGAAGCCGACGCGCTGATCGCGGACGCGGGCGGCTGGAACGATCCCAAGCTGGACGCGCCGTCCGGGCCCGCCCAGTGAGCGAAGCAGCCCCCCTCATTTTCCTGTTCGACGTCGACAATACGCTGCTCGACAATGACCGGGTGCAGAACGACCTCGACAAGCACGTTGCCGACGTGTTCGGCGCGGACGCTGCGAAAACGTATTGGGAAATCTACGAAACCCTTCGCCGGAAGCTCGGTTATGCCGACTACCTCGGCGCGATCCAGCAGTTCCGGCTGGAGTGCGGCGACGAGCTGCGCGCGCAGGATCTGGCGGCATTCCTGCTGGAATACGACTTCGCCGCGCGGCTCTATCCCGGTGCGCTGGATGCGATTGCGCATCTGGCGCAATTCGGTACATGCGCGGTGCTGTCCGATGGCGACGTGGTGCTGCAACCGCGCAAGGTCAGCGTGTCCGGCATCGCCGATGCGGTGGAAGGCAGGGCCTTGATCTACGTGCACAAGGAGCGCATGTTGGATGACGTGGCCAGGCGCTTTCCCGCGAAACACTACGTGATGATCGAGGACAAGCTGCGCGTGCTGGACGGCATGAAGCGCCAATGGCGTGATCGCCTGACCACCGTGTTCGTGCGCCAGGGTCACTACGCCAACGATCCGGCCGCGCTCAAGGAATATCCGCCCGCCCAAATTGCGCTGAACGGCATCGACGAGCTCTCCGGCCTCGATGCCGACGCTTTTCTTTCTCCCTTGCTACCGGCAACCGCCGCGGAGTGAAACGATGAACCCGACCCGAAAATTGCACGACCTCGGCCAGAGCCTCTGGCTGGACAACATCACCCGCGGCATCCTCAACGATGGCACGCTTTCGAAATACATCGCCGAGTACGACGTCACGGGCCTGACTTCCAATCCGTCCATCTTCGACAAGGCCATTTCCGGCGGCAGCGATTACGATGATGCGATCGCGGAATTGCTGGCCGACGGCCGGCAGGGCGAAGACCTGTTTTTCGCGCTGGCGTTGCAGGACCTGACCCACGCCGCGGACCTGTTCAAACCGGCGCACGAGGCAAGCCATGGTGTCGACGGTTTCGTATCGCTGGAAGTTTCGCCGCTGCTTGCCGACGAGACGCATGCTACGATCGACTCCGCGATTGCATTGCACGGGAAGGGACGCCGCGACAACCTGTTCATCAAGATTCCGGGCACGCCCGCAGGCGTTCCCGCGATCGAGGAATCCATCTACCGCGGCGTGCCGATCAACGTCACCTTGTTGTTTTCGCGCGAGCAGTACCTCGCCTCGGCGGAAGCCTGGATGCGCGGCATCGAACGCCGCATCGCGGAAGGCAAGTCGCCCAACGTCGATTCGGTCGCCTCGTTGTTCGTCAGCCGCTGGGACGTGGCTGTCGCCGACAAGGTGCCGGCGGAATTGAAGGATCGCCTGGGCATCGCGATCGCGCAGCGCACCTACAAGGCCTACTGCGAACTGCGCGAAACCCCGCGCTGGAAGAAGATCGTCACCGCCGGCGCGAAGCCGCAGCGCCTGCTGTGGGCCAGCACCGGCACCAAGGATCCCAACGCCTCCGACACCTTGTACATCGAGGCGCTGGCCGCGCCCGACACCATCAACACCATCCCCGACAAGACGCTGCTGGCGTTCGCGGACCACGGCAAGCTGCATGGTGCGATGCCGAAGGACGGCGGCGATTGCGAGAAGGTGATTGCCCAATTCAAGGCGGCCGGCATCGATGACGCCGCGCTGGCCGGCAAGCTGCAGCGCGATGGTGCCGAGGCGTTCGTCAAGTCGTGGAACGACTTGCTGAAACGAATCAGCCAAAAAAGTTCCGCGGTGGCCAAGGCCACGGGGCAGGGAGCGCGCGCATGAATGCGCCGTCGCTGCGCTCAACGCCCGAATGGAGGGCGCTGGCGCGTCATTGGCAAGCATTGCGCGGTACCACGCTCAAGCAACTGTTCGATGACGACGCGAAGCGTGGCGTGCGGCTCGCCATCGAAGGCGCTGGGCTGTACCTCGATTATTCCAAGAACCTCGTGACCGACGAAACGTTGCGCCTGTTGCGGCAGCTCGCGAAGGCGCGTGGGGTGTTCGATCGCCGCGATGCGATGTTCCGCGGCGAGAAGATCAACGAGACCGAAAAGCGCGCCGTCCTGCATGTTGCGCTGCGCGCGCCCAGCAACGAACGCATCCTGGTCGACGGCGTGAACGTGGTGCCGGAAGTGCACCACGTGCTCGACCGCATGGCCGCATTCAGCGACAAGCTGCGTTCGGGCGAATGGCGCGGGCATTCGGGCAAAGCGATCAAGAATGTAATCAGCATCGGCATTGGCGGTTCCGATCTGGGACCGGTGATGGCCTACGAGGCGCTGAAGCACTACAGTCGCCGCGACATGACGTTCCGTTTCGTGTCGAACGTCGATCCCACCGATTTCGTGGAAGCCACGCGCGACCTCGACGCCGCGACAACGCTTTTCATCGTCTGCTCGAAAACCTTCACCACGCTGGAAACATTGACCAACGCGCACGCCGCGCGCGACTGGTGCCTGCAGAAATTCGGTGACGAGGCGGCCGTCGCGAAACACTTCGTCGCGGTCTCCACCAACGCGGAGGAAGTCGGGAAGTTCGGCATCGACACCGCCAACATGTTCGGCTTCTGGGACTGGGTCGGTGGCCGCTATTCGATGGATTCCGCGATCGGCCTTTCGACCATGCTGGCCATCGGGGCGGAAGCCTTCCGCGACATGCTGGCCGGTTTCCACGCCATGGACGAGCATTTCAGGAACACGCCCGCCGAGCGCAACCTGCCGTTGCTGCTCGGCCTGCTGGCCGTCTGGTACAACGATTTCTTCGCCGCACAAACCGTCGCAGTGCTGCCTTACGCGCAATACCTCAAGCGCTTTCCGGCCTACCTGCAACAGTTGACGATGGAATCGAACGGCAAGCATGTCACCTTGTCGGGCGAGCGCGTCGACTACCCAACCGGCCCGATCTACTGGGGCGAACCCGGCACCAACGGCCAGCATTCGTTCTACCAGTTGATCCATCAGGGCACGCGCCTGATCCCTTGCGACTTCATCGGGTTCATGCATCCGCTGACTCCGCTGGGCGGCCAGCACGATCTGCTGATGGCCAACCTGTTCGCGCAAACCGAGGCGCTCGCGTTCGGCAAGACGCCGGGGCAGGTGCGCGCGGAAGGTACGCCCGAATGGTTGGTGCCACACCGTGTCTGCGAGGGCAACCGGCCCACCAATACCATCCTTGCGGACGACCTCACGCCGCATTCGTTGGGCGCCTTGATCGCGCTGTACGAACACAGCGTGTTCACCCAGGGCGCGATCTGGCACATCGATTCTTTCGATCAGTGGGGCGTCGAGCTCGGCAAGCAGCTTGCGAACAAGGTGATCCCGCAACTGCAGGGCCCGGATGAGCCCAAGCTCGAACATGACAGCTCCACGAATGCGTTGATCCGTCGCTATCGGGACGCCCGCAAGGCAAGTCGATGAGTGGCGAGAAGATCAGTCCGCTCGCGGGCAAACCTGCACCGAAGGGCAGCCTCGTCGATATCGACAAGCTTTTGGCAGCCTATGTGGATATACGTCCGGATGCCTCGAACCCGGAACAACGCGTCGCATTCGGTACCTCTGGACATCGCGGCTCGTCGCTGGACGGCAGTTTCAACGAATGGCACATCCTCGCGATCACGCAGGCCATCTGCGATTACCGGGCGAAGGAATCGATCACCGGGCCACTGTTCATCGGCTTCGACACACATGCGTTGTCGAAGCCTGCATTCAAATCCGCACTCAAGGTTCTGGGCGCCAACCGCATCGAGGTGATGACTTCGAAGGGCGGCGAGTTCACTCCGACGCCCGCGATCTCGCATGCGATCCTGGTGCACAACCGCGGGCGCGAAGCGGGGCTCGCCGATGGCATCGTGATCACGCCATCGCACAATCCGCCCGACAATGGTGGCTTCAAGTACAACCCGGTGAACGGCGGACCGGCTGGTACGGAAATCACCACGTGGGTGCAGAACCAAGCCAACCACTACCTGGAAAACAGGCTCGGGGGCGTCAAGCGCGTGCCATTTGCGCAGGCCTGTGCGGCGGCGACCACGCGCACCCACAACTATCTCGAGGCCTACGTTTCCGATCTCGGCAGCGTGATCGATTTCGATGCGATCCGCAGTGCCGGCTTGAAGCTGGCCGTCGATCCGCTGGGCGGGGCAGGCGTGCACTACTGGGCGCCCATCGCGGATCGTTACAAAATCGACTTGACCGTGGTCAGCGAAGAAGTCGATCCTCGCTTTGCCTTCATGACCGTTGACTGGGATGGCAAGATCCGGATGGATCCGTCGTCCGAGTACGCGATGCAACGCTTGCTGGCGTTGAAGGACAAGTTCGATGTCGCGTTTGCCTGCGACACCGACCACGACCGGCATGGTGTGGTGACCCGCTCATCGGGATTGCTGCCGTCGAACCACTACCTCGCGGTGATGATCGAGTTCCTGTTCCGGGAGCGGAAGCATTGGCCGGAGTCGGTCGCAATCGGCAAGACCGTGGTCAGCACCGCGTTGATCGACCGTGTGGCCCGGAAAGCCGGGCGCAAGTTGTATGAAGTGCCGGTCGGGTTCAAATGGTTCGCGCCAGGGCTGGTCGACGGTTCGCTCGGTTTCGGCGGCGAGGAAAGCGCAGGCGCGTCGTTCCTGCGCACCGACGGCTCCGTGTGGACCACCGACAAGGATGGCATCGTGCCGGCGCTGTTGTCCGCCGAAATCGCGGCGCGGGCAGGGCGCGATCCCGGCGAATGCTATGACGCGCTCGCAAACGAACTCGGGCGCCCCTTCACCGATCGCGTCGAAGCGGCAGCCACCGACCAGCAGAGGCAGAAGCTGGCCAGCTTGACGATTGACGAGCTCGAGCTCAAAGACCTCGCCGGCAGTCCGGTCGTCCGGATGCTCGACAAGGCGCCGGGCAACGGGGTCTCCATCGGGGGCGTCAAGGTCGTCACCGAACACGGCTGGTTCGCCGCGCGTCCGTCCGGTACCGAGGACATCTACAAGATTTACGCGGAAAGCTTCAGGGATGGCAACCATTTGCAATCCATTCTTGATGAAGCGCAGCAAGTCGTGGACCAGGCGATTGCCTGAGCGTTGAGAGCCATGCCGGCGAGGAAAACCCGCAAGACCGACAGCGCCCGATTCAAGGTCGGCGACCACGTCAAGTGGAACTCGGAAGCCGGTCACGTCAGCGGCGTGATCACCAAGATCCACACCCGCGACTTCGATTACAAAGGCCATACCCACCGCGCCAGTCCCGACGATCCTCAATACGAGATCAAGAGCGACAAGACCGACCATGTCGCCGCGCACCGCGGCAAGGTGCTGACGAAACTTCGGGAATGAAATGCGTTCCGCGTCGATTTGGAAAAGGAACGCGTGGTTCTCGACGTTCCCCGGGAACGCTTCAGGGCTGCACCCGGTTTCGATGCGGATCACTGGTCGAACCTTGCTAATCCCAGCGTGGTCGGTGAGTTCGACCGACACTTTGCCGGAAGCGCAGGCCGCGAGCACCAGATCATTCCGCCGGACTGACTTTGCGCAATCCAGGCCAGGATCGGCAGGGGAAGCGGCCCAGATTGATAGCCCAGAGCCGCGAGAGAGCCAATCAAGGCTTGGCGTGGGCCGCTCCTTGATTGATGCAAATGCCTACTTTCGCAAAACGCGATTTTCGGGACCATTATCGACGCACCCCCGCAAGGCGATTATGCCGCCGATTTTCTACACGTGGTTTGAAGGGCGACCAGCCCAGCCAATCGAGCGCAGGCGGCAAACGCACCGCCAGCACGCGCAACGCGCAAACACGACAGTAGAGGCGACCATGTGGACCCCTGTACATCCAGCCATGCCCCGCGCGATGCCCACCCGCGCAATCGATCCAGCCACGGTCACCACTGTTGAACCACCACGGCCGCGCGTTCATGCGGGCACCGCCTCGAACGTCGCAAGATCGACGCCGCAGCACTCAAGGCCCACGGCCTTGCGTAGCTCGACCTCGAACTGGGGGACCAACAGGGAAAGCACGCTCTCCGCATCGGAGTAGGGGCCGCTTTCGGGATCGAAGAAGGGCTCCCCCGGCGGCGGCAGGGAATGACGCACCGCCAAGGCGTAGGCGCGATCGAAGCAGGCGCGCGCGACCTCGCACGGCAACAGGTCTGTAACGTCTTTCAAGCTCATCGGATAGACTCCTCAATGAAGGGCAGCCACGCCGCGAGGGCACCGGCCAGCAACAGCTAGCCGAGGCCCTCCGGCGTGATGTCGGGCACGCGCAGCGCGTCCCGCAGGCGACGGGCCAGGTCACGCACGGCCGGCGCCCCCCTTCACGGCTACCCCTTGCCGTGACAGTGCTTCCACTTGCGACCGCTCCCGCAGGGACACGGATCGTTGCGGCCCACCTTCCCGCGTTCCACTTGTTGAGTCGGAGCCTCGACGGCTGGCGGCGCAGGCCGCGCCGGGGCCTGCATACCCCGGCCTTGGTAGCTGACCCAGTTGCGAACGCCGAGGGTCAGAAAGGCGTTGAGGCTGATTCCCTGCGCGCCGGCGATACGCACCGCGTCGGCGTACAGGGCAGGCGGCAGGCGCAGATTGACCTTGGTCCGTTCGATCGGCATGGGGCGGTTCCGTGGTGGCGGCATTGTGGCCCCATTGTGGCACCGTATTGACCCCACAGTCAATCGGCTGTAAGCCGCATCCAGCCTCACTTTCTTGGGTTTCGCGTTCACTTTGTTGAGTTATAGACAAGCCCCGTGCCGGGTCGCGCCGCTGCGCGGCGCTCCCCGGCACCGGCGCAAGTCCACCACCAGACACCACACCCACGCCCAAAGCAGCGGGCAGGGAAGCGCCCGACCTTCGAACGCAGACTGCCGGAGGCTCGCCAACGGGCGACAGGACCCGGACGGGCAACGAGGGTGGCTCGGGGACGGCGGCTCCGCCGCCTCGCTGACGCCGGCGCTCCTGACCCTGCCGCCAGCACTCGGCCTGCCTGCACGTCAGCGACCACCAGCCGAGATCACCGCGGCTGTACGCGAAGCCCCCCGGTGACACCAGCCCATCGCGGCTGATCGACCAGCCGCGCCACTCCGGCCGCAGCGCACCCAAGTCACCCAAACGGACCAGCCGAAGCAACTTGACCGCCGACCACGGGACCCGGCGTGCGCCGGCGTCCCACGCACGAACGGTACGCTCGCTGCACCCAAGCACCGACGCGCAGGCCTTGCGACTCAACAGGCAAGCAGCGCGAAGCTCGCGAAACCCTTCAGGCGGGAGGTACCACGGGCGACGCGGCCGAGTGTGCCGACGCTGGCGCAAAGAAGCCGCACCAGCCTTGACACCAGCGCCCTTTGATTGATGCAAATGCCTATTGTGTCAAATATAGTCAAGCTACTTCGACGCCGCTACTGGCACCTCACCGGCTTGTTCTCAACCAGCAAGGTCTCAACTGTCTGCCGCGGACGTCTGTAGGCCATCTTCGCGAAAACCATGCCCCACTTGCGCATAAAACCTTGGCCCAGTTCCAACATCAACTGACAAAAGCGCACCAGTCCAGCCGTACCCGCAGAATTATGTGCGCCACATCCGCTGAAGTCGACATCGACGCACTGTCAGCGAATCCGCTCGCCAAGAAATTGGAATTTCGATGACGAAGTCAGCGTGTTTCACAGCGCCTCGATATAGCCCGCTTCAGTGGATTTACGACGGCGCCCCGCCATTCAAGCGTGATGTTCGACGCCGCGTGATAGAGCGGTAGCCGGCGATCACTGAACATCCTGCGGAGACGCTGCAGATCTCTCCCCATGAACAGCCAGACGTGTTCCGTGTCGAACTGAAACCTCGATCGGAACGGAAACGTCGGCGCATCATTTTTGTCGCCTTCCAGCAGGTCGAATCCCTCCAGGATCAGCAGCGTCGGCCAGGGCTGCTTGTCGTCACTCGTTCGGTCATTGATGTCCCGCAAACGTGCTGTCACTTGGTCGAGCTGAGCAGCTGGGTCTGGCCGGAGATCCACCACTTCGGTTTTCACGCGCTTCTTCTTGGCAGCTTTCGCGATCGTGGTACGGCAAATATCGGCGCATTCGTCATCCGGGCATGCCAGGTACGCCGGCGTGCACATGCTCGGAAACAGCCTGTGCACGAATGTTGCAGCGATCCGATCCGCCACGGTTTGCATGCTCGATAGGCGATTGAAGGTCATGACTTGCGGTGGCTGCAGATCAACGGAATAGGACGCGATTGTAGGGTCATCGGCTGGCAGTAGGGCGTGTACGGCGAGGTGCGGTCTTGGTTGTCCGCTTGCGTTGGATCTTTTTCGTGCGGCTGCCACGGCCCAATTTCAATGTGAGCGCTTCCGCGACACCGCGCTGGTGGCTCGCTTCGCGCTCAGCCATGGAGAAGGCTCGTGTTAATTCGGTAATGCGCTGTTGTTGCAGGCGCTGATCTTCTCGATGTTGCTTGCGAG
>DATFGT010000124.1:0-5298 GCA_035249175.1 Rhodanobacteraceae bacterium | reverse complement strand
CCGCGTTCCGCCCGCGGCGCCAAGGTCACGCGCCAGCCGTACAACTCGCACAACCGGCGCACGATTGCCAAACCCAGACCTGCGCCCTTCACGGTTTCGCCCTCGCCGCGCACGCCACGCTCGAACAGGTGCTCGGCATCCTCGGCCTTGATGCCGGGGCCGGTGTCTTCGACGCGCACCCGACCAGCCTGCACCCGCACCACGATTTCGCCTTCCTGGGTGTACTTGCAGGCGTTGCCGACGAGATTCCCGAGCGCCACCGCCACCACCGAGGATGGCGCTTCCACCATCACCTGCGCTTCGATCTCGGCGCGCAGCTCGATCGGCTTGCGGGCGATGTCGGGGCGGTGCGTGTCGATCACCTCGGCGACGACCTTGGCGACGTCGGTGGTTTCACCATCGACAGGTCCGGAACGTTCCGCGCGGGAAAGCAGCAGCAACGCCTGGGTGAGTTCGGTTGCCTGCCGTACCGCGCGCTCGATGCGCTGCAGCCGCGTGTGCAGCTTTTCGGGAAGATCGGGCGTCGCCACCAGCAATTCGGTGGTGCTGGCGATCACCGCCAGCGGCGTGCGCAGTTCATGGCTGACGTCGGAGTTGAACTCACGATCGCGCTGAATCAGGGCGCTCTGGCGTTGCGCGTAATCATCGAGCGCGGCTGCCAGTTCGCCCACTTCATCTTCGGCAAAGTGCGGCGCCAGCGGCTCCAGTTGCCGCCCGCTGCGGAACGCGCGCAGGCGCTGCGCGAGTTCCGTCACCGGCCGCATCACCCGCAGCGACAACCAGTAGCCGACCGCCAGCGACAGCAAGGTGAAAACGATCACCACCGTGATCACGCCCGTGATCAGTTGGCGCTTGCCGAGGCTCTCGCGGCTGATGTCGTAGGTGAGGAACGCATCCAGGCCGTACTTGTGCGCCACGGCCAGCTTGTAGTGCCTCGGCTTGCCGTCGGTTCCGCCGTGCATGTCGTAAACGCCGGGCTTCAGGCCCTGCCACGCCAAGGGCGCCTGATAAACGGTGCGATCGCTCCACAACCAGCCTTCGACCAGCTTCGATCTTAGCGGCTGGTCGGGATGCTGGTGCTTATTCTCGAGGGCCTGCTGAACGTCGGCCTCCAGGCTGCTGTTGATCAGCTGGTTCTCGACCTTCGCGCGCACGTACAGCGAGGCCACGGCAAACAGGACGCTGAGGCCGAAGCCGAACAGTACGAAGGTGACGATCAGCCGGAAGCGAAGCTTACGCCGGGACTGCATCCGGATCGACCATGCGGTAGCCGATGCCGTGACGGGTATGGATCAACGGCTTGTCGAAGGGTTTGTCGATGGCCGCACGCAGCCCGTGGATGTGCACGCGCAGGGAATCGGAATCCGGCAGCTCCTCGCCCCACACCTTTTGTTCGAGGTCCTGGCGCGTCACCACCGACGGGCTGGCTTCCATCAATGCCTGCAGCAGTTTCAGGCCGATCGGGTTCAACTGGATCGACTGCCCCGCGCGCGTCACCACCAGCGTGTCGAGGTTGTAGGTGAGGTCGGCGATCTTCAGCACCCGGCTCTTGGGCCCCTTGCCGCGCCGCGCCAGCACTTCCAGACGCGCCGCCAGTTCCTGCAGCGCGAAGGGCTTGGTCATGTAATCGTCGGCGCCGGACTCGAAACCGGTCAGCTTCTGCTCCAGCGCGTCGCGTGCGGTCAGCATCAGAACGGGCGTGTGCTTGTGCGCCTCGCCGCGCAGTTTCTTGCAAACCTCGATGCCGTCCATGCCGGGCAAGGTGAGGTCCAGCACGATCACGTCGAATTCATTGACCACGGCCAGATGCAGCCCGGTCACGCCGTCACCGGCGAAATCCACCACGTGCCCGCGATCCTCAAGATAATCGCCGATGTTGGTGGCGATGTCGTTGTTGTCCTCGATCACCAGCACACGCATAGGGAGTCCCGACTGGCACGCGCTCATCCGCGCTGACGCAAGCTTAGCGAGAATCGCTTCCGCGCGCTGTGGAACGCGCCCTCCGATCTTCAGCGATCGGACCGCAACACGCGAACGCTGGCGTCGGGCACCTGCCGGCAAATATGCGTGCCGGTCGTGACAAGGCAGGCACGCGCGGCGGCGGCATCACCAACGGTCTGCGCGCCAAGCTGGAACGTGAAGGCTTGGCGATAACGCCGGCCGGCTACCACAGGCGGGACGAACCTCCACGCGGTGAGCGCCTGCAACGCGGCCGCGTCGAATTGGCCAGTGCTGTTCCCCACGATTTCGACATCGCGCGGCACGCCCGCTGCATCCAGCGCAAACTCGACCACCACCCGCCCCTGGATTCCGTTCAACAGTGCCTCGGGCGGATACACGGGGGACACCGTGCGCAGTACCCGCGGCGGAGCGAATGGTACTTCCACCGTACGCGATGAAGGGGTCGTGACGGCCGCGACCGCTGCGAGGGGCAACGCCACGTTTGCGAGATCAAGTGTCGGCCGGCCGACGGAAACCAACCGGATCGAAGCCGCAGGCGACGCCGCTTCGGTGTCCGGCACGGATACCGTCGCATAGTGCACCGGCGGCAAGACCGGTTTCACTGGGGCTTCGTCGGCAAGGGGCAACGAGGCGGACGCAGGCAGTACATCCGGCGACATCGCAACGCGCAGGACCGATGCGTTGTTTGCTGCCACGATTATCGCGGTGCGCTGCTGCCACGCCGCCTCGCGCCACCACATCCAACCCGCTCCCGCCAGCACCAATGCGACCAACATCAGTACGGCGTGGTTCCGCAAATGCCGTCGTGGACCCCGCGGCACACCACCCGCGATGAACCAGGCGCGTTCCGCCAACACGCCACCGCTCGCGGCCAGCGCCAGCCCGGCGTGGCTGGCGCGCAACTCTTCGAGGTTGGCCAGCGCGGCCACGAAATCCCGGCGCTCGCCGCCGGTCACCCGCAGCGCCAGCGTGTCGCAGCACAGTTCGCGTTCGTTGCGCGCCTCGCGTGAAATCCAGTGCACCACGGGGTGATAGAACATCAAGGTTTCCAGCACCACCTGGAACAGGTTGGCGACGTGGTCGAGGCGCTTCAGATGCGCCAGCTCGTGTGCCAGCACCAAATCGATCTGCGACGCCGGCATGCGCGCCAACACCGCCAGCGGCATCACCACCGCCGGCCGCAACCAGCCGACAAGGGTCGGCGTCGCGACGCGCACGCTGGCCAGTACCGGCACCACCCGGCGCAGCCCCATGCGGTTGGCAAATTCCCGCGTGCGCGATTGCCAGACCGGCAGGTTTTCCGCCATCCGCAACATCAGGCGCAAGCCGCGCCACTGTCTGAAGACCCGCCCCCCCAGCGCGACCACCCCGAAGGCCCATGCCAGTACGAGCCACGGCAACGCGGCTTGCACCAGCGTATGCCAAGTCCATGTCGATGCAGCCGGGGATGGCGAAACCGCGGATGATCCTGTGGTGATCATGTCGGCCAATCCGACCGTCGCCGGGTTTGTCGCGACGACATGCCAGGTGACCAGCGGACACAATGCCATTGCGGCCAGCGCAAGCATCGCGGCCAGGTAGCGCGGATTGCCGCGCGCCAGCAACGGGCGCATGACCGCGTACACCGTCCCGATCAGAGCGGCCTGCCACACGAATTGCAGCAGGCACCAGCCCAACGCGGAAATTCCGGCATAGATGATATCGAACGCGTTCATTTGCCTGCGTCCTTGTCGAGCCGGTTCAACAGTGCGCGGATTTCCTGCAATTCCTCGTGGCTTGCCTTGTGGTCACCCAGTGCCTGCAACACCAGCCGCGAAGGCGAACCATCGAACACGCGCTGCAGCATGTCGGACAGGAATTTCTTCTGGGTTCGTTCCTTGCTCACCACAGCGCGATAAACGTGCGCGCGCTGCGACTCGTCGCGTTCGACCAAGCCTTTGTCGAACATGATCTGCAACTGCTTCAGCGCGGTCGTATAGCCGGTGCCACCCCGCTGGTGCAGGACCTCATGCACTTCGCGCACCGTGCAGGTGCCGTGTTCCCACAGCACCTGCAGGATTTCAAGTTCGGCTTCAGTAGGTCGAGGTAGTGTTCGCTTGAGGCTGACCATCACAATTGACTCCGACGATCACCTTTAGCCCTGCCCACACCAGGATCGGCGCCACCGGGTATGCGAGGTACACGCCACACCGGCGCAATCTCGTCCCCCCGCAGTCCTTCGGTGAGAGTCAATGCCCTGTCTTCGTTTGAATCGTGGCTCCGCGTACACGGAGAAATTCCTGCGCGCCATTTTGTTCCGCCTGAATCTGCGCATAAGTCTTGCAGGTCTTCACCGGCAAATGGGAGCCGACCGGCATCATGGTCTGGCAAATCAGGCGATCGCCGTCCTTCTTGGTAAGAATGGCATTGACGGTACTCTGGTCGGCGAGCAACCGTACCCTGGCAGCCTGATCCATCTTGTCCACGCTGCCGTACTGGTCGTAGAGCTTGCCCATGTCTGCAAAGCTTCCATCAACCGTGGCGCGCTCATTGGCATTGATGTACTGCCAACGACCACCGGGCTGCATCTGCTGATGAATGGCGGCGACCACCGCTTCGAAATTTTCCTTGCTGTCGGCCTTCACGACGGGCTTGCCATTTTCCTCGGGAATGGCCGTATTGGAGACCGGCACAGCCTGCGCCGCCGGCGCAGCAGCGGGCTGAACCGTGGCGGTGGTGTCGGGCCTGGCACCTCCCGTCTCGGCACACCCTTGCATCATCAGCACGCCCATCGCCATCGCAAGAACCCACCAGCCTGATGTCTTCATCTTCCCCTACTCCGTTTCCAGTGGACGCGCGCCCACAGAGACGCGCGGATAGCTGATCCTAGACACCCAATAAGGTAATTGTCAACGATAAATTTCGTAGTTCCAGATCCGGCACCGAAAGGGTGCAGTCTCACATGGATTCGAGCTGCCCGATCACCGCATCCGCCACATCCACGCCAGTCACGGTTTCGATGCCTTCCAGGCCCGGGGATGCATTGACTTCCAGCACCAGCGGGCCACGCGCGGAACGCAGCAGGTCCACGCCGGCAATCCCGAGGCCCAGTACCTTGGCGGCGCGCAGCGCGATGCGGCGTTCCGCCGCGCTCAATTTCACGGGACTGCCGGTGCCGCCACGATGCAGGTTGGCGCGGAAGTCGCCGTCCACCGCGGCGCGTTGCATCGCCGCGACCACGCGGTCACCGACCACGAAGCAGCGAACGTCGCGCCCGTTCGCCTCGCGCACGAATTGCTGGACCAGGAAATTCGCGTACAGGCCACGGAAGGCTTCGATCACGCTCTGCGACGCCGC
>DATFGT010000123.1:0-8622 GCA_035249175.1 Rhodanobacteraceae bacterium | reverse complement strand
GACCACCTTCCTCACCATCGCGGGCCTGCTGGAAAGTTTCACCGGCGGCGAATACCTCCTGGACGGCGTCGACGTCAGCAACCTCGGCGACAACGCGCGTTCGAAGATCCGCAACGAGAAGATCGGCTTCGTGTTCCAGAGTTTCAACCTGATCCCCGATCTCAACGTGCACGACAACGTGGAAGTGCCTCTGCGTTACCGCGGCATGAAAGCCGCCGAACGCCAGCAGCGCATCCAGGACGCGCTGGAACGCGTGGGCCTGGCCTCGCGCATGAAGCATTACCCCGCCGAACTTTCGGGCGGCCAGCAGCAACGCGTCGCGATCGCGCGTGCCCTGGCGGGTTCGCCGCGCCTGCTGCTGGCGGACGAACCGACCGGCAACCTGGACACACAGATGGCGCGCAGCGTGATGGAACTGCTGGAAGAAATCCATCGCGAGGGCGCGACCATCGTGATGGTCACCCACGATCCGGAATTGGCCCTGCGTGCGCAACGCAGCGTGCACATCATCGACGGCCAGGCGGTGGACATCGCGGAGGAACCGCGTTTCCACGCGCAATCCCGACGCGCCGAAGCGGCTGAAGGCACCGCGCATTGAAGCGCTCCCCCTTTGAGGGGAGGGAGCAAAGCAGGGGCAGCCATGGGGATGTTGTTCAGAGCATCAACAGGGGACGTTGAAGTACATCGAGGACCGTAACCATGAACATCCAGAAACTCATCGCCATCGTCGCCGCCATCGCCATCAACTGTGCGGTACTTGCCTGGTTCCACGCATGGACTTCCAGCATGGTGGCCAGTGCCGCGGTGCCGGCCCTGCCCATGCAAAAAGCCGTGACCCTGCCTGCCATCAACGTGCACCCGAGCGTCGAACAGCTTCGCGCGGTGGGGCGCACGCGTGCCGGTGCGGCATCCGGTGGACAGGCCGGCGCCCCCGTGAACTACTCGGCGCTCGCCATGCCGTACTACTCGTTTGCGGTGCAGCCGACCAGCCGCGACGCGGGTTGAGGTGTGACGCCCCGGAAGGGCCCGAGGCGTGACGTGTGCTTGAACCCATTCCCCCGAACGCATCGGGGAATGGGAGCGATAACCCAGGAACGAAGACGGATCCATGTTCGCCTACTACCTCGATCTCGCGGTGCGCAGCCTGAAGCGCAACAAGGCGTTGACCGCGCTGATGGTGCTGGCGATCGCGCTTGGGATCGGGGCCTCGATGACCACGCTCACCGTGTTGCACGTGCTGTCGGGCGATCCGTTGCCTGGACGCAGTGCGCACCTGTACTACCCGCAGATCGATCCGCGCGACATGAACGGCTACCAGCCCGGCGGTGAACCGGCCGGTCAGGTTTCCTGGATGGACGGCACCAACTTGCTGCGCGCCAAACGTGCCCGCCGGCAGGCGCTGATGACCGGCGGCCAGGTGCCGGTGCAGCCGGCACAGGCGAATCTCGACCCGTTCTACGTGAATGCCCGTTACACCACGGCGGACTTCTTTCCAATGTTCGATACGCCCTTCGAATATGGGCGCCCATGGACGGCGGCGGAAGACGAGGCTGCAGCGCGCGTCGCGGTGATATCGAGTTCGCTCAACAACAAGCTGTTCGGCGGGAAGAACAGCGTCGGCCAAACAGTGCGCGCGGATGATGTCGATCTGCGCATCATCGGGGTGCTGGGGGATTGGCGGCCGAACCCGCATTTTTATGACCTGGATCTTGGCCATTACGGCGCGAACGAAGACGTGTTCGTGCCGCTCTCCACCTCGCAGGATCTGAAATATGCGCACAGCGGCTCCGTTGACTGCTGGAGTTCGGGTGGCCAGGAAAACATGAAAACGGCCCCTTGCACCTGGCTGCAACTGTGGGTGCAACTCGATACGCCAGTGGAATTCGAGTCCTACAAGTCGTTCCTGATCCACTACTCGCAGGAGCAAAAGGCGTTGGGGCGATTCCAGCGGCCGCCCAACGTACGGCTGCGCGACGTGATGCAGTGGCTCGACTACAACCATGTCGTGCCGGCCGATGTGCGCTTGCAGACATGGTTGGCGTTCGGGTTCCTGTTGGTGTGCCTGGTCAATACCGTCGGCCTGATGCTGGCGAAATTCCTCCGCCGGGGCGGCGAGATCGGCGTGCGCCGGGCGCTCGGCGCGGCGCGCCGCGCGGTGTTCGAACAACTGCTCATCGAGGCCGGCATCGTCGGCTTGGCGGGTGGCATCGGCGGCTTGCTGCTCGCCCAGTTGGGTTTGTGGCTGGTGCGCCAACAGCCGGCGGATTACGCGAAGCTGGCACATCTCGATCCAATGATGTTGAGCGTCACTTTCGTGCTCGCCATCGGCGCCAGCCTGCTGGCCGGACTGCTGCCGGCCTGGCGCGCGTGCCGGATCGCGCCGGCATTGCAGCTGAAGGCGAACTGACATGGACATCCTGCCGATCCTCGCGACGCTCCGCCGGCACAAGATCACGGCGCTGCTGATCGTGCTGGAGATCGCGCTGACCTGCGCGATCGTGTGCAACGCGGTGTTCCTGATTGCCCAGCGGGTGCACCGGATGGACATGCCGAGCGGCGTCGCCGAACACGAGCTGGTGCAGGTGGAAGTGGTGGATATCGGCGATCGTCCCGACGCGAAGGCGCGCGGGGAAGAAGATCTGGCGGCGTTGCGTGCCATTCCGGGGGTCAAGTCGGTCGCGCGGATCAATCAATTGCCGTTCACCGATTCGTCCTGGAACAACAGCATCTTTCTCTCTCCGACCCAGACGCAGCCGACGCTCAATGCGACGATGTATTTCGGCATCGATGTGCTCAAGACGCTGGGGGCGCAACTCATCGCCGGTCGCGATTTCACCGCGTCCGAATACGCGGAATACCGCGACGCGATCCGCGATCCGAGACTCACGCCGCCCGTGATCATCATCACCCAGGCGCTTGCGCAGAAACTGTGGCCGGGCGAGAGCGCGCTCGGCAAGACGATCTATTTCGATCCGCAAACATCGCTGCGGGTGATCGGCGTGGTGGCTAGCCTGATCCGTCCCTCGCTGTCCGAGGGCGAGAATGCCGCCCAATGGAGCACGGTGGTGCCGCTGCGTTTTTCGGGCGGCGGATCCTATGTGCTGCGAACCGATCCCGGGCAGCGTGAGCGGGTCATCAAGGCGGCAGTGACTGCGCTCAAGACCCTGGACCCGAAGCGCATTTACCGCCAGCAGCGCACCCTGGACGACGCGCGCGCCGAATTTTTCCAGGGCGACCGCGCGATGACAGGCTTGCTGGTCGGCGTGATCATCGCGCTGCTGCTGGTCACCGGACTCGGCATCGTCGGCCTCGCGAGCTTCTGGGTCGCGCAGCGCCGCCGCACCATCGGGGTGCGCCGGGCGCTGGGTGCCACGCGTGCGGACATCCTGCATTACTTCCAGACCGAGAACTTCCTGCTGGCGACCATCGGCATCGTGGTGGGCATGGTGCTGGCCTATGGCATCAACCTGTTCCTGATGATGCATTACGAACTGCCGCGTCTGCCGTGGCTGTATTTCCCGATCGGCGCGATCGCGCTGTGGCTGATTGGCCAACTGGCGGTGTTGGGCCCGGCGTTGCGCGCCGCCGCGGTACCGCCGGTGGTCGCGACGAGGAGCGTGTGATGTTCGCGTATTACCTCGATCTCGCATTGCATAGCCTGAAACGCAACAAGGTATTGACGGCGTTGATGGTGCTGGCGATCGCGGTGGGCATCGGCGCGAGCATGACGACGTTCACCGTGCTGCACGTGCTGTCGGGTGACCCGCTGCCCGGCAAGAGTGGCAAGCTGTACTACCCCCAGATCGATCCGCAGGACGTGCGCGGCATGATGCCCGGCACGCTGCCGCCGGAGCAGGTCACCCTGATCGACGGCATGAACTTGCTGCGCGCAAAGCATGCCGATCGACAGGCCCTGATGTTCGGCGGCGCGGTGCCGATCCGGCCGGATTCCTCCGCGCTGGATCCGTTCTACGTGGAGGCGCGTTTCACCAGCGCGGATTTTTTCGCGATGTTCGACGCGCCCTTCCTGTACGGTCGTGGCTGGACCGGGGCCGACGACGACGCACGCGCGCGCGACGTGGTGATCACGCGCAAGCTCGACGACAAATTGTTCAACGGCGCCGACAGCGTGGGTCATACGATGCAGATCGGCGACAATACGTTCCGCATCGTCGGCGTGCTCGACGACTGGCGTCCGAATCCGCACTTCTACGACCTCAACACTGGTTCGTACAACTATTTCGAGCAGGTGTTCCTGCCGCTGCAGACCGCGCTGGAACTGCATTTCGAACACAACGGTTCCAACGATTGCTGGGGCAACGGCGCGGGCGGCGCGGGCGGCGTCTACCCGTCGGCGCCATGCGTATGGCTGCAATTCTGGGTGGAACTGGACAACCCGGCCAAGGCCGCCGCGTACAAGCAGTTCCTGATCCACTATTCCGAAGAACAGAAGGCGCTGGGCCGTTTCCAGCGCGCGCCAAACGTGCGCCTCGACAACCTCATGCAGTGGCTGGATTACAACGGGGTGGTGCCGAGCGACGTGCGCCTGCAGGCGTGGTTGGCGTTCGGCTTTTTGCTGGTGTGCCTGCTGAATACCGTCGGCCTGATGCTGGCGAAGTTCCTGCGCCGCTCGGGCGAACTGAGCGTGCGCCGCGCGCTGGGCGCCTCCCGGCGTGCGTTGTTCGCGCAGTTGCTGACCGAGTCCGGTGTGATCGGGATCGCCGGCGGCGCCGGTGGCCTGATGCTGGCCATGCTCGGCCTGTGGATGGTGCGGCACCGGCCTTCCGATTACGCGGCCCTGGCCCATCTCGACCCGGCGATGTTGCTGGTCACGTTCGCACTCGCGATCGGCGCCAGCCTGCTGGCCGGCATGCTGCCCGCGTGGCGTGCGTGCAACGTCGCGCCGGCATTGCAATTGAAGAGCAACTGACATGGACATCCTGCCCATCCTCGCCACGTTGCGCCGGCACAAGATCATCATTTGGCTGCTGATGCTGGAAATCGCATTGAGTTGCGCGATCGTCTGCAATGGCGTGTACCTGATCGTGCAGCGCATCCAGCGCATGGACATGCCCAGCGGCGTGGCCGAGCATGAGTTGGTGCAGATCCAGCAGGCGCCGATCACGCTGCCGCCCGATCGCTACGCGCGGGCGAAGGGGGATCTCGCGGCACTGCAGCAGATTCCCGGCGTCGAAGCGGTCGGCATGACCAACCAGGTTCCATTCGGCGGTTCCTCGTCGAACGGCAACGTGATGCTTGTGCCCACGCAGCCGCATCCCACGCTGAATGCGGCAACCTACTTCGGCGAAAACCTGCTGCCCGCGTTCGGCCTTCGCCTGGTGTCGGGACGCGCTCTCGCGAATGACGATTACGCCAATGCGGACACGGTGCTGAAGTCCCTTGCCGATGGCAGCGGCGAGGGCTTCCCGATGCCGACCATCATCAGCCAGGCGTTGGCCACGCGCCTGTGGCCGCAACAGAACCCGTTGGGCAAACTGCTCTGGCTCGCGCCCAAGGCCAACTTCCGCGTGGTGGGCGTGGTGGCGACCCTGGCGCGCGCGAATGCCTACCACACCGCGACTGCGCAGTATTCGATGATCATTCCGCTGCACATGGGCGCGGACAAGGACCAGAGCTATCTGATCCGTACCCGGCCCGACGAGCGCCAGCGTGTACTGGCCGCCGCAGCCACGGTGCTGAAGCGCGCCGATCCGGCGCGCGTGATCACGCACGCGCGAACGTACGACGAAATCCGCAGCGACTACTTCCAGGACGACCGCGCGATGGCGGGCATGCTGGTGAGCGTGATCGTGGCGGTGCTGCTGGTGACGGGGCTCGGCATCGTGGGACTTGCCAGCTTCTGGGTGGCGCAACGCCGCAAGCAGATCGGCATCCGCCGCGCGCTGGGCGCGACGCGCAGCGACATCCTGCGCTATTTCCAGACCGAGAATTTCCTGATCGTCACTTTCGGCATCGTGCTGGGCATGGTGCTGGCCTACGGCTTGAGCTTGTGGCTGATGGCGCGTTACGAGTTGCCGCGCTTGCCGCTGTCGTACCTGCCTGCAGGCGCGATCGCGCTGTGGCTGATCGGACAGGCGGCGGTGCTGGGGCCGGCGTTGCGCGCCGCCGCGGTACCGCCGGTGGTCGCGACGAGGAGCGTGTGATGTTCGCGTATTACCTCGACCTCGCCCTGCGCAGCCTGAAACGGAACAAGCTGCTTACCGCGTTGATGATCGTGGCGATCGGTTTTGGCGTGGCCGCATCGATGATCACGTATTCGGTGTTCCGCGCCGTGTCGGGCAATCCTATCCCCGACAAGTCCGCGCAGTTGTTCACGCCCCAAATCGACAGTTGGGGGCCGCAGCAGAACCTGCAGGGCGAACCGCCGCAGGCGCTGAACTACGTCGACGCGATGGCGTTGATGCGCGCGCATGTGGCGAAGCGGCAAACGCTGATTTATCCGGTGGAGCTGTCGGTGTTGCCGGGCGGGCAGCGCAGCCTGCCGATCAAGGCGGACGGCTACGCGGTTTACGGCGCGTTCTTTCCGATGTTCGAAGTCCCGTTCCGGTATGGCAGCGGCTGGAACGCCACGCAGGACGACGATCGTGCCGCGATGGTGGTGCTGAGCGAGGAGTTCAACCAGAAGCTCTTCGGTGGCGCCGACAGTGTCGGACGCGAGATCACGCTTGGCAGCCACCAGTACCGCATCGCGGGCGTCGCGCGGCACTGGAATCCAATGCCGCGCTTCTATTCATTGTTCGGAAGCAGCGGCTTCGAGGAGCCCGCGGATTTCTACATCCCGTTCACGCGTGCCCTGGATCTGCAAATCGCCACCGCGGGCAACAACAGTTGCCGCGGAAAGTTGACCATGAACGGTTGGAAGAGTTGGTTGCAAAGCAACTGCGTGTGGATCACGCCGTGGGTGGAGCTGGACACGTCGGGCGAAGTCGCACGCTACCGCAGCTTCCTGGAAGGCTATTCCGCCGACCAGCAGCGCGCGAGCCGGTTCGACTGGGCGCCCAACGCGCGCCTGCGCGACGTGACGCAATGGCTTCAATACATGAAAGTGGTGCCGCCGGAAAGCCGCATCTCGCTGCTGGTGTCGCTGGGCTTTTTCCTGATCTGCCTCGTCAACACCGTCGGACTGTTGCTCGCGAAGTTCATGCGCCGCGCCGGCGAGATCGGCGTGCGCCGCGCGCTAGGCGCGTCACGCCGCGAGATCTACACCCAGTTCTTCATCGAAGCCGGCACGATCGGCGCGGCCGGCGGCCTGCTGGGATTGCTGCTGACCGCGCTGGGCGTATCCGGCGTCGGCCTGCTGTTCAAGCCGGAAATCGCGCGTCTGGCGCACGTCGATCTGTCGCTGGTGGCATTGACGCTGGCGGTCGCGATCGTTGCGACGGTGACCGCGGCGTTTTATCCAACCTGGCGCGCGGCACACGTGCAGCCGGCTTGGCACTTGAGATCGAATTGAAGCAGGGCGGGTCTTGACCCGCCATGTGGGCTGAAGAGCCCGGCGGGTTGAAACCCGCCCTACAAAGGAACTCGCCATGCAGATCCAGCCCATCCTCGCCGCATTGCGCCACCACAAGGCCGGCACCGTGCTGATCGCGCTGCAGATCGCGTTGACCCTCGCAATCGTGTGCAACGCGTTGTTCATCATCCACCAGCGCGTCGCGCACCTGTCCGAACCCACCGGCATCGACGAGACCAATCTGTTCGTGATCGGCAGCCAGTGGGCAGACCAATCCACGGACCAGCAGATCGATGCGCAGATACAGACCGACCTTGCCGCGCTCCGGCAACTGCCCTCGGTACGCGACGCGACGTCGAGCAATTCCTATCCGCTGCGTGGCGGCGGCTGGGACAACTTCATCACCATGACGCCCGACCAGGTGCAGAAGACCACCGATGCCTCGGTGTATTTCGGTGACGAGCACTTCCTCGACACGCTGGGCGTGAAGCTGATCGCCGGGCGCAATTTCCGCGCCGACGAGATCACGCCGATGAAGGCGCGGGACACCTCGACACCGCCGGTGGCCATCGTGACCAAGGCGCTGGCCGACAAGTTGTATCCAGACGGCTCGGCGCTCGGCAAGACGTTCTACGCAATGACCGCGGAACCGACCACCATCATCGGCGTCGTCGAGCGCCTGCAACGTCAGGAAGCCGACACGTGGTCGTTGCCCTATGCGTACCAGGCGCTGATCTGGCCGCGGCGCCTGGACGGATCCTTCGGCACCTACTACATGGTGCGTGCCAAGCCGGGCGAATTGGCGGCTGCGATGCGCGAGGCGCCCAAGGCGCTGTATGCGCAAAGCCGCATGCGCATCATCGATCCGAAGAGCGGCGTCCTGAGTTTCGCCGAGATCCGCCATCGCGCCTACGACAGTGATCGCGGCACCGCGATCCTGATGGGCATCATCTGCGCGGTGCTGCTGGTGATCACGGGCGCGGGGATCATCGGGCTCACCAGTTTCTGGGTCGGCCAGCGACGCAAGCAGATCGGCATCCGCCGCGCGCTCGGCGCGACCCGGCGCGACATCCTGCGCTACTTCCAGACCGAAAATCTGCTGATCGCGGGTGCCGGTGTGGTGCTCGGCGCGATCCTCGCGGTCGGCG
>DATFGT010000122.1:0-3737 GCA_035249175.1 Rhodanobacteraceae bacterium | reverse complement strand
GCAAGCCGCCCGGATAACCTCAAGGCCGTCGCCCGGCAGCTTGGTGTGGCCACGATCCTGGAAGGCAGTGTGCAGAAGGTCGGCGACCAGGTATTGATCGACGTGCAGTTGATCGACGCGGTCAGCGACAGCCACCTGTGGGCCCAGGCCTATTCGCGCAAGCTCGACAATATCTTCGGCGTCGAGGGCGAGGTGGCGCAAAAGGTGGCCGATGCGCTCAAGGCCAGACTCAAGCCGGCGGAGACCGCCCGTGTGGCCGAAGCGCCGACCCGAAATGCCGCGGCCTTCGATGCGTTTCTGCAGGCCGAAGAACTCGCGCAAAGGGCGACCACATCGTCATCGGAAGCGACCTACCTGGCGGCCGACGCCGACTATCTGCAGGCGATCGCGCTCGATCCGGATTTCGCGCTGGCCTACGCGCGGCTCGCCTTCAATCAGCTCGACCGGCACTGGTTGGCCACCCCTTTGACGGCGGCACAACTGGCCGCCACCAAGGCGTATGCAGACCGCGCGCTGGCCCTGGCGCCGAATCTGCCCGAGGCGCACCTGGCGCTTGGCTATTATTACTACTGGGGTTTTCGCAAGTACGCCGCCGCCACCATCGAGTTCAAGCGCGCCCTGGCGCTGGCCCCCAACAATGTCGATGCACTGGCCGGGCTGGCCTTCACCGCACGACGATCCGGGCAAGTGGCGCAGGCGTTGACCTACCTGAAGCAAGCCGTGGCGATCTCCCCACGTGACCCTTTGCTTGTCGGGTCGTACGGCGAGACGTTCATGATGATTCGCCGTTATGTGGAGGCGGATGCCCTGTTGCGGCGCGCATTGATCCTGTCACCGGACAGTGCGGGTGCCTACGACGACATGCTGCAGATCAAGTTGTTCGGCTTTGGCGACGCTGATGCCGCCCGCAAAGCGGTGAAGTCGGTGCCGGGTTGGCGGATTGCCTATGGAAACGTCTTGGCCGGCGACATCATGAACCTGGTCAATACGCGGACCTATGCCGACGTTTTCGCGCGCCGCTTCGATGCGGCCCTGCATGCCTGGGATTCGGCGCCCACCGAGACGCAAGAACAGCGGCGCACCGGACAGGCAGCGCGGATAGTGATCAAGCTGCTCGCCGGTCGAGGCAGGCAGGCGCGACCGGATTGCGAGCAACTCGCGCCATCCCTGCAATCGGCCTTGGCGAAGGATCCGAAGTCACTCTCGCTGTTGCAGCAGTCGAGTTGGGTGGATGTGTGCCTGGGCCGAAACGCCGAGGCCATCGCCCTGGCGCAACGCGCCGTGGGCGCCCTGCCGATTTCCGCGGACAGCTATTTCGGCACGTATCAACTGGTCGGCCTGGCGCAGATCGCCGGGTGGACAGGCGTGCCCGACTTGGCCGTGAAGACCATCCGCCAACTGCTGGCGATGCCCGCCGGCGGCGTGATGTCGATCGACCGCCTCAAGCTCGATCCGGTCTGGGATCCGCTGCGCAAGGATCCAGCCTTCCAGGCGCTGTTGGCGAAGCACGCGGATGGCTCGCCAGCCACCGCGCTGCCGGATGCTCGGCATGACTGATTTGTGGCAATCCCTGAAGCAGCGCAAGCTGGTGCAGTGGGCGCTGGCGTACGTCGCGTTCGCGTTCGCGCTGTTGCAGGGCACGGACATCGTCGCGCAAAGATTCGCGTGGCCGGACCAAATCGAAAAGCTGCTGATCCTGGCGCTCGCGATCGGGTTTCTCGTCGCGCTGGTGCTTGCGTGGTACCACGGAGAGCGCGGCGCCCAGAAGGTCAGCGGCACCGAAATCGTGATCCTCGCGTTGTTGCTGGCGATTGGCGGCGGGCTGCTGTGGGGCTACGAGCGCGTTGGGACCAAAGGTCCCGCGGTCGCATTCCGCAGCAGGGACATTGCGCCGGGCGTGCCGGCCAGACCGGAGACTGCGCCAGCCGTCGTGATTCCCGCCAAATCCGTCGCCGTGCTGCCGTTCGTCAACATGAGCGGGGATTCGAAGAACGACTACTTCAGCGACGGCATCACCGAGGAAATCCTGGACGCGCTGGCGCAACTGCCGAACCTGAAGGTTGCCGCGCGTACATCCGCATTCGCCTTCAAGGGCAAGGCCGAGGATCTGCGCAAGGTCGGTGACGCGCTGGATGTCGCGACCGTGCTGGAAGGCAGCGTGCAGAAGTCCGGCGACGAAGTGCGCATCACCGCGCAGTTGATCGACACCCGCAGCGGCTACCACCTGTGGTCGGAGAAATACGACCGAAAGCTGACCAGCATCTTTGCCGTCGAGGACGAAATCTCCAAGGCGATCGCGGACAAGCTCAAGGTGCAGTTGGCGGGTGCGGGCGAACAGTCGCTGGTGGCGCAAAAAAACATTGATCCGCTTGCACATGACTTCTACTTGCGCGGACTCACCCTGCTCGCTGCCCGCTCGGTAAAGGAGGCGGCAGAAGCATTTCAGCAGGCGGTGGCGATCGATCCCGGCTATGCCCAAGGTTGGGCGGTGCTGGCGGAAGCCGAGGCGTTGCTGCCGGCCTATACGCTCACTCCCGCGCAAGCCAGCTACGCCCGCTCGCTGGAGGCTGCGCGGCACGCACTCGCACTTGATCCCGATACTGCCTCGGCTTACGTTGCGCGCGGCATGGTCTATGACAATCAGATGCGTTGGGCCGATGCAGACTCGGCATTTCAGCGCGCACTGGCGCTGGCGCCCGGCGACGCCGAAGCGATGGATCAATACGCGCAATTCCTGTACGCCGTCGGACAACTCGAGCCCGCGTTGGCGGAAATTGACCGTGCACTGGAACGCGACCCGTTGTCTGGCGTCAGTGGATCGGTCCGTGCCCAACTCCTGCTCGCACTGCACCGCGATGATGCAGCCTTGCAACAGATCGAGAGCACGCTGACCGCCCATCCGGATGGGGTGTTCGTACATCGCAGTGCCCTGTGGGTATATCTCGTCTTGCACCGTTATTCCGAAGCAGAACGACAGGCCCGCATGGCGAGCAAGCTCAACGGCGAAGACCAGGATGCGTCTGGTTTGCTGATCCGCGGTATTGCCGATGCACCCATGCGCGAACGTGCGATTCGGATCCTGGATACGTCGCCGGCGATGAGCGGCATCCGAAAGGACGCATTCGTGCATGCCTCGTTCTTGCTGTTGCTCGGAGAACGCGAACGCGCCCTCGTCGCGCTGGCGGGCTTTGTGCCAAACGGCGAAAGCAACACGGTCCAATTCTTGTGGAACCCGGCGCTCGATCCGATCCGCAACGATCCGCGCTTCAAGTCGGTGTTGAAGAAGATCGGCTTGCCATACAAGCCCGCTGCAGGTGCTGCGCCATGAACTTCCTGGAAGAGCTGAAGCGGCGGCATGTATACCGCGTCGCGGCAGCCTACGCGGTGGTCGGCTGGCTGCTGATCCAGGTGGCAACGCAGGTATTTCCGGTGTTCCATTTGCCGGATTGGATCGACCAGGCCGTGGTACTGCTGATCCTGATCGGGTTTCCGATTGCGCTGGTGCTGGCGTGGGCATTCGATGCGACGTCGCATGGGATCGTGGCGACCGATGCGCAGGACGCCGAAAGGAATCCGCGCGTGCGGCGGCGTTCGCGTCGCGCGGGCATGGCGGTCGGTGCGATCGGCGTGCTGATCGCCTTGATTGCCGGAGGCGCATATTGGCACTTCGGGCGGCGCGCCCCGCCGTCGGTTGTAAAGGTCGCCGACACTGCTCATGGGGCAACGGATCGCCGGGA
>DATFGT010000121.1:0-18901 GCA_035249175.1 Rhodanobacteraceae bacterium | reverse complement strand
GGATCGCTCCCACGAAGAGCCTCACGCCACACCAAGGACATCTGCGAGCTGCAGCGAAGCCTCACCCCAACTGCGGTACCGGATGCCCGACGAATCGCGCGTTCGCTCGCCATCGAGCATGTCCCGCACAATCCTGGAGAGTGCCGTTGCATTGCCGACCGGGAAATAAGTGGCGCTGTTACCCGCTATTTCGCGAAAAACCGCGATGTCGCTTGCCACCAGAGCTACACCAAGGCTTCCAGCTTCAATGAGCGGCAGTCCAAACCCCTCCCAAATCGACGCTTGAATCAAGGCTGAAGCTCCTTCCAAAAGATTGCGCACATCGTTATCGCCGCCGGAGGGGATCCAGTAGAGGCGTTGGCGCAGTTCCGGATGCAAATTGATGCGATCAACGAGAACTTCGACATTCCAACCTTGCCTTCCAACGATTACGAGCGCGACGTCCACGCCACGCGTCCATAGCAATTCGAAAGCGTCAATGATCGTTTTGTAGTCTTTGCGAGGTTCAAGTGTACCGAGAGCCACGAAGTATGGTCGCTTTCCAATTGCAGCCCGAACCGCTGCGCTTTTTTCCGGAGCTGGTGCAGCCGCATCCAAACCCAGGTCACAGCCAAGTTGGACAACGCGGGTCCACGGTCGCTGCAGGCCAATCCCGCTCATTTCACTGATAAACGACTCCAGGTCGGACCGCGTCGCCTCGGAATTGCATACGAATCCGTCTGACGTAAGGACCGCATGGGTCAACCACGTATTGAATGCCAAAGGCATTCCTGGACCACACAGCTCAGGAAACCGGATGGGAATCAAATCATGGACCATCCAAACGACCTCGCCATCCGCTGCGTGTACGCGGGCATGGAGGTCGTCGAAGCGTTCAGGAGACCACCACGAGGAATCGAGCATGAATACCAAGTCCCTTGGCTGCACGCGCACTGGCTCATCGCTGCCCACACACGGAATCCCCAGCCGCGTTCGGGCGAATTCCCGGGCGTGGCGAATGCTTCCCTCGGTCCAGCAGAATGGCTCTACTTCAAAGGTCCCCTGCTCCAGCGCAAGAGCCTTCAATCCGGCAAAGAAATTTCGCGTTACGCGTTGGACGCCGGTTTTCGCGTCCAGCCGCGTGATCTCGGTGATATCGACGAGTACGCGTCGTTTGCCGACGTGTCGACCCGGGCGTACTCCGTTCCCTCCTGTCGCAGGATCCAGGGGCCGAAGCCCACAACCATCAATGGCGATGAATGCATCATCCGAAGCCACTATCCGTATCGACAAGTCAGCGCAGCCACTTGGAAGCTCCAATGTGGCGTCGAGAATCAGCGTGCCTTGGTGTAGGGCCGCAACAAGTTCGAAGCTGGCGAGAACGACATGCTCAACGCTGGAAAAAAGGTCCACTTGCGCCGTTCCGGATGTTGCCAACCAGTCGCCGCTCACTTGCAATCGATACTGGCCATCCGCGACTTCCATCGCGTGGGTCTGAAAAATCGTTCCGCCCGAACCGCCAGCGACAACGCGCCCGCGTGCGCGCCTGCCAACGCCCGTCTCGATGCGAGGATCGTACGCGGGAAACCAGTAATTCTCGGCCGGCATCCATGCACCATCCCAGTCATCATCCAACGCAATGCTGAGCAAATCCCGCGCGGATTGCTCCCAGTTCTTCCGGGGCATCGGCCTGGAGGGCGGTACCGTACCCGCTTTGTTGAGCGACAACCAATGGGTTACTGCGTCGGCGAGATCAGTGCTGGCGTAACCCGAAAAATAGGTGGCGTGCTCGCCAGCGACCTCCCGGAATACCGCGAGATCACGGCACAGAATCGGCAGGCCGTATTTCGCGGCCTCAATCAGAGGTAACCCGAACCCCTCCCCCTCCGATGGTGCGAGCAAAACGGCGCAGGCTGCAAACAGCTGCAGCAACAACTCGTCACTGGCCTGCTCGAACCAAACCAGCCTTTTGCCGTTTTCAGCGTGATCGCGGATGCGTTGCACCAAGGCCTCGGTCATCCAGCCGGCCTTGCCTACCAGAACAAGGTTCACAGTCTGGCCGCGTGCCCACAAATTTTCGAACGCATCAAGCGCCTGCGCGTGACCCTTGCGCGGCTCGATTGTCCCCACCACGAGAAACGAAGGCGCGGATCGCAACTGCTCCAGGCAAGCTCTCTGCTCAGAGGTGATGCCATTGCTCGGCTTGCTCGACTCGATATCCGCGCCCAAGTGAAAATGCCCAAGCCTGAGTGGCCGCGCGCGTGATACCTGCATCGTGTCCAGGTGCTGGCGAACCTCATCCTCCACGGCCCGCGAAATGCAAATCAGGCCATCGCTCGAACGCGCGATGGCACTCATCCATCGATTGAACAGATCATAGGTACCAGGAGGAAAGCAGTCCGAACGCCGCATCGGCAATTGATCATAGACGACGAAACATACTCTCACTCCACACTGACGCATCGCTTCGAACTCCGCGCCATTGGCCGGAATCTCCTCCGGCGCAAGGTCCAGGCCGAGAAACACATCGCCCGCATCGGTATCGATCGGCTCGTCTGGCGGCATCGACTCATTCAAGTCAAGAAATTCCGCCGTGAAAGTGCGCGCGTACCGGTAGTGCTGGCCCGGGTTTGCATACACGGGTTCTACTCGAAAACCGGACGGTGGCTGTCGAAGCAACACGCCCAACAGGCTCTTTACCACCCGCTGGATACCACTCTTGGCGTCACGTCGAACGAGCTCGGAAACATCGACCAGCAGCTGGCGCACAACTGCCGCCGGTCGTTGGTTGGCGGCAATGCCGATAGCGAGCCTTTCGAAATCCTCGCGGCTGGGCTGACCCTGAATGCGGGTGATACCGTCGGCCAGGCGTGCCAGTGCACGATGCGACCCTTTCGTGGTGATCTTTTCAATCGCATCGTGATACAGCGAGGCGATATGCTTCGGATCAAGTGCATCGCGACAATAGTTGCGGCCAAGCTGACCAAGTTCCCGGCGCGTCACCGTATTCGCGGCTAGACGTTCCAGCGCCGTTGCCAAGTCAGTCGCGGCGAATGCATCGGGAATCTTGATGAGTATTTCCGACGGCAGCTCTGCCATTGGGCCATGTGCATTGACGATTGTCGGAATTCCGTAAGCAAGACAGTCAAGTACGGTGCCGGAAGCCTCGCCACGCGACGAACCACGCAGTTGTACCGCGATATCAGCCGCGGCAAGGTAAGTGCGGTAGGTTTGCGCATCCGCCCAGCCCGTGACCCGTACCTGCTCCTCCAAATGGCGCTCGGCAACCGCCTGTTGCACCTGATCTCCGTATTCGGGGCTATGCGCAGCGCCGACAAATACGAGATGGCATCTGTGATCGTTCCCGAGCGAGGAAGCCACCCAACCCTCGAGGAGCTCGAGATTGCGTTTAAACGGTCCAAGCACCCCGAAACAGCAAACCAGGAGATCTCCGTCGCCGAGCCCGAGTTGGCGGCGCGCTTGCTCGCGCGGAACGCGATCGGGTATCGCTCGCAAGTGGGGAACGACCGTCCAGTCGTGGCTGGTCTTTTCCCCAAACCAGTGCTCGGCAATGCCTTTGCAATATTGGGTATGCACGATTATGCCTTCAGCGTCCCGGATCAGGGGCAGGCTGCAGGGGTAGCGCTGCAATATCCGTTCGAAGTTGCCGAGAACCTTGCGATCCGCCAATGCCTGATAACCATGCGATTCGTACAGGCTTCGGGTCCAGTAACCGGGAACCTTGCTGGCCAATTCAAGATGCGAAGTCAGGCCACTCAGAAACACCTCGTGCAATACCACGACACCCGGATGGCGTTCCAGCGTGGTCGGCATCCGCGCGTGCATCGCGCTGTTGCCCAAGTGGTACAGCACGCGGTCGTAACGGCTCGCGTTTTGCTCAAACCACTCATAATCGTGCAAAGGAATGTGCTCTCGCACCCATGGATCAGTGACTTCAAGCTGATCGGAAACTGTCTCGATTCGGTAGTATTCAGACAGTGCCGGCAGCAGCTCGGCACTGTAGTCAGCAATCCCGGACCGCTGCGGAGGCAAGGGAGAAATGTAGGCCAGCAGCGGCTTCTCCCTGCTGGCTGCAGATGATATGCCGGTCGCAGCGCGCCGGTTTCCATCTCGCCGATCGAGTGTCCCGCGCATTGCGGCAAGTGACGCTTGCGCACACCGGTCCCAGGAAAAGTCTTGTGCACGCCTCAAACCATGCTCACGAAGACGTGCAAGCAGGCGCTCGTCGGTCAATACGGCCCGCAACTTGCCGGCAATGGATGCAGCATCATGCGGATCGAACAGTGCATCCGGGTCGCCGATCACCTCCGGAAGGCTGGTGGTATTCGATGCGATCACCGCCGCGCCGCACGACATTGCCTCCAATGCTGGCAGGCCGAATCCCTCGCTCAACGACGGGAATACAAAAACCTGACACAGGTTATACAGTGCCACGAGATCGGCGTCGCTGACGTATCCGGTAACAACCAACTGGTCCGCCAACAACCCGCGCTGCACCGCCAATGCCTGTAGCCGTTCGCGTTGATCGGGGCGCGCTTCGCACACAATGACCAGCTGGAGCTCATGTCTCAGTGAGCCAGGTAGCTGGCTGTAGGCGTCGATCAATCCTTCGATATTCTTGCGAGGATCGATGCCACCTGTATACATCACGAATCGTTTGGTGATACCGAGCCGGGCCAAGAGTGCCTGAGATTTCGCGACGGCTATCTGGATCTGACGAAACATGGGATCCGCGGCGGCCATCACCGGGACGGCGCGCGAGGCCGGAATCTGCAGTCGCTCCACGGCCTCTCGACAGGTAAAACTCGAAATCCCAAGCATGAGACTTGCTTGCCTGAGCTCTTCCAATCGGCCCATGTACCACTCGCGCAAACGCGGGTCAGTCAGGTACGTGTCAGCCTGTGCCAGCGGTATCAAGTCATACAGACTAACGCTCGTAAGGAATGGCTGACCGACGCTGACCGATGTCACGACATCATCGTGGTATCCCTCAAACAGGCTGCTTATGTGGACCACATCCGGTTTCAATTGAGCGAGGAACGCATCGCGCACCTGAACAGCCGCGGCGTGTCGCCACTCGTTCGCGCGACTGATGAGCGCGGTTTCCGAAGCTGACTTCCATACCGCGATGCGGCGCTGGTCGATCAATCCGGACAGCGCCGCCCGCACCGGCTCGATGGTCTCGCCAATTTCCCCGTTGAGTGCGACCCAGATATCGTCATCATCGCCTGCGTTACGCAGCAACGCCTTGGTCAGAGCCATCGAATAACGCCCGATGCCGCGATCCCGGTGTGGCAAGGACTGGCAGGCCTGCAAGTCAACAACTATGCGCACGGAGCGTGCCCCCCATCATCCTCTCTGCTTGCGCGCCCGCGCGCGTCGCGCAGAGCTTTCAAAACCATGCGCTGACGGTACGACCAAATGAATGGATCATTCCCGCGTCCCTCATCAGTATCAGTCTCGACGCGTGAATCCGCGGCTTGCGGCGCTGACTGGGCGGGAGGGCCAAAAAGGAAAAGGCGGCCGTGACGAACAACCTTGGCTTCGCGCCCCAACGCACCAACGACGAGCCTGCGCGCGGTGTTGTTTCGCGACAACCGACGCAGCGTTGGGCGCAGCGACCGTGCCACTGGGCGCAGGCATATCACGGCATGGCGCTTCGCAGCACGCTTCGCCTTCCCGCATACGCGACGCAACCCGCGCAAGGGTGCGGTCAAGCGCCAGGAACGACTCGACCGCATAGCCGCAATCTCAGCACGTGCCGCCTCGTGCTCATGTTTTAGGTGTGACAGACGGGCACCGATGGCCGCCAATTGTTCCTCTAGCGCACGTCGATCATGTTGCACACCCGCAAGTTCCGTGCGCACAGACTCTCGTTCTTCGGTGACGTCACGGTACTCCCGCTGCAGGCGCAAGATTTCTGTTGCCTGCGCCCGCGCAATCTCAGCCTGGCGAGCTGACTCGCCCTGCAAGACTCGCATGGCCTGCTGCATGCGCACGAGTTCGGCCCGCGCGGCTTCACGCTCCCGCGTGACATCAACATGTTCCTGCTGCAGTCGCGAAATCTCCGTGCCGCGCCCGCGAAGTTCGGATTGCAACCCCGCAACCTCAAGCTGCAATTCGCGCGCGCGGAACTCGCTGGCATGAATGTAATCATCAAGCGCGTTCGGCGGAAAGGCGAAAGCAGCACGCAACTCGGGCCTCTCGCCCGCGACATAGTAGCGATTGATACCGTCGGCATAGACGAACTCGTAACCATTCCCCGCGAGGAGTGATTCCCATTGCGCATATGTCGGCACGCTGGTGTTGGGTTCGCTGGCCTCCACCAAAATAATCCAAGGTCTTACGTGGGGCAACGGCATGCCACGCAACGCAGCCGCTTCCGCGCCCTCGCAATCGACCTTCAGGAAGTGAACCGGTCCGGCAACATGCTGCGCGCAAATCCTGGAGAGTGTCGTACACGGCACCATTTTTTCCCGCAATTTCCAGCCGTGTTCCCTCGCCGCCCGCGCAAAACTCTCATTGGCTGTTGACAAGCCGCTATCGTCGGATTCGGACAGCTTCAACTCGCCTTCGTGGTCAGAGGCCGCAATGCACAAATTGATGTCGCGTGGCCGCTGCTCGACCAAGCGACCGTACCAGTGCTGCACCGGCTCGATGTTGATGCCGCGCCAACCGCGATCGTAGAAAGCCTTCGTGACCGAATCGACGACTGGGTCTTGCGCGCCGACATCGATATAGAAGCCGCTCTGAACGTGCTTCAACGCACGCCACAGAAGAACGTCTTCACCGTTCTGGGCATAGGTGACGAACTGACTTTCGACCATGGAAGAGGGATACGAGGCGCCACTGCGGGTAACCGAAGCCGTATTATCCCAGAATGCAGACAATAATCGCGAGGTAAACAGCCGGCGTTGGCGCACGGGTGGTGCGGCAGTATATTGACACATCTTTTCCTCAGTCACCTCAGCCCTCATGCTCACTCCCGTCATCCTCAGCGGCGGCAGCGGCACCCGCCTGTGGCCGCTTTCACGGAAAAACTTGCCCAAGCAGTTTCTGGCCCTGAGCGGTGAGGCAACGTTGTTCCAACAAACCGTCGAGCGTGCGCGCGGCGTGCCCGGCGCAAGTGCGCCGATCGTGGTGTGTAGCGAAGAGCACCGATTCCTTGTTGCCGAACAGTTGCGCGCCTTGCAGATCGAGGACGCCTCGATCCTGCTGGAACCGATGCCGCGCAATACCGCGCCCGCGATCGCTTTGGCGGCTTGGCAGGCCGCAACGAGCGATGCCAATGCCGTGCTGCTGGTGCTGCCGGCCGACCATCTCATTGGCGACACGCCGAGCTTTTCCCAAGCAGTCGGCAAAGCACTTCCCCTCGCCGAGCAGGGCTGGCTGGTCACATTCGGTATCCGTCCGGAAGCGCCTGAAACCGGCTTCGGCTACATCAAGCGAGCCGAGGCGCTCGGCACTGCCGGCTTCCGGGTCGAGCGTTTCGTGGAAAAACCGGATGGTGGCAAGGCCAAAGAGTACGTCGAGGCCGGCGACTACGAGTGGAACTCGGGCATGTTCCTGTTCAAAGCCTCACGCTACCTCGAGGAATTGAAGCAACACGCACCAGTGATGCATGCGGCCACCAAGGAAGCCTTCGACGCAGCGAAAACCGATCTGGACTTCGTTCGAGTCGGAAGGGATGCTTTTGCCGCATCGCCCGACAGCTCCATCGACTATGCCGTGATGGAAAAAACCACGCGTGCGGCGGTGGTGCCGGTGAGCTGCGCCTGGAGCGACATCGGCTCCTGGGATGCGCTTTGGGCGGCATCCGATCGCGACGCCGACGGCAATCGGCTGGAAGGCGACGTGATCTCCATCGACAGCCGCAACTGCTTCGTGCGAGGAACGGATCGGCGGCTGGTTGCTGCGTTGGGCTTGGAAGACATCGTGATCGTGGACACGCCAGACGCGGTGCTGGTGGCGCCACGCGCGCGTGTACAGGACGTCAAGAAGCTGGTCGACAAAATCAAGGCCGATGGCCGCCAGGAACACATGTTCCACCGCAAGGTGTACCGGCCGTGGGGCAGCTACGATTCCATCGACATGGGCGAGCGCTTCCAGGTCAAGCGCATTACGGTGAAACCCGGCGCCGCGCTCAGCCTGCAGAAACACCACCATCGCGCCGAGCATTGGGTGATCGTGTCCGGCACCGCCGAGGTCACCCGCAACGAGGAGGTCTTTCTGGTGGCGGAAAACGAAAGTACGTTCCTCCCCTTGGGCGCGGTGCACCGCCTGCGCAACCCCGGCAAGGTGCCGTTGGAACTGATCGAGGTGCAGTCCGGAAGCTACTTGGGCGAGGACGACATCGTGCGGCTGGAAGACGTTTACGGCAGGGCGTGAGGATACGAAGAATCGCCCAAGACGGGCACGTCCGCTATGCCCTGTTTTTCGAGCTCCCAAGCACCAAGCCCACAAGCTGTCGGGCCGATTCGGCCCAGGTAATCCATTGCATGCCGCGGGTGACGGGAGCGGTCCGCGCCTGCCACTTACCCAGCCACGCGCGAATGGCGCGAGCCAGCGATTCGGCGTCATGCCCACTGAAATAGGTGGCGTGTTCGCCAGCCACCTCCCGGAAGACCGGCAAGTCACGACACAGGATCGGAAGGCCATGCCGCGCGGCCTCGATCAAGGGCAGGCCGAAACCCTCGCCCTCGGATGGCGCCAGCAATAAGGTGCAGGTCGCGTACAGTCGTTCGAGCATTGCATCACTGGCGCCCATGAACCAGAACAGGCGTTGGCCGAATTCGTCGTGGTGCCGGATGCGTCGTTGCACGATGTCGGTCATCCAGCCCGGTAATCCGACGATCACCAAACCGACATCATCACCTCGTGCCCATAACAGGTTGAAGGCTTCCAGCGTCTGCGCGTGGCCCTTGCGCGGCTCCAGCGTGCCGACCATCAAGAACGTTGGCTTCTTGTGCAAACGTTTCAATAGCGCGGATTCTTCATCGGCCAACCTTGCGGTACCCGGCGCAAACGGTTCGATGTCGGCCCCCAATGCAAAACAAGCCAGCGTCAGCGGACGCTCCCGCTGGACATGCCAAGCGTCGAGCCATTGCCGCAGCCCCGCTTCGGTCGCCCGCGAGATACAGGCCACCCCATCAGCCACCGTGGCAACGGTACGAAGCCATGCCTGGAAGCTTTCATGAACCGCGGCACGGAACCACTCCGGGTGATCCAGCGGCAAAGTGTCGTTGCACACAAACCAGACCCGCACGCCACGCCGGCGCATCGCATCGAGGTCGGCCGCACGCTCCACCACGGCTCGCATCGAATGGTCGAGCCCCAGGAATACATCGCCCGACCGCACATCCATGAATGCATCCATGCTCTTCGCATCATCGAAGCCGCGCAGACGTGCAGCGAATCGTTCCGCCAAACGGTAGGCCTGCCCGGGCACCGCGTACACCGGACGGACGACGTAATCAGCCGGCGGCGCTGCCAGAAGCGCTCTCAGGATTTCGCGCGTGACGCGCTGTACGCCGGTTCTACCTTCGTGCAATGCCAGTTCGGTGACATCCACATATAGATGCTGCGTATCCTGATCGCGCGTTTCGCGCACAGTTGTCATGGAGCCGTGCGCCATCTCGCGGTACCCACTACCCGGAGCAGGGACTCGTGTGGGTGTCTCGATCCGCGAGGGAACAGTGGCCAAATTGGGTTTGGGACGTCGCGTTATCCCAAACGTTCGAGCCAACCAACGCAGTGGCGCGGTCAACCGCCACGACCGACTGTGCAGAACACGGTCGAGTTCGGCAATCGCGTTTTCATCGGCCTCGATGTCCCCGGCCTGCAGACGACGGATCTGTTGTTCACGGTCGCCCGCGACGCTGCGCAGGTAGCGGATTTCGTCCAGCAGTTCCTGCCGCGACTTTTCCGAAGCAGGACGATGGAGTCCTGCGCTCGGACGCTGCAACGCCATCGCAAGCGAGCGCAAGGGGGCTGTCAAGCGCCACCACCGGCTGTGCAGGATGCACTCGAGTTCGGCAATGGCTCTTGCGCTTGTCTCGCTACCTACCCGCAACCCCCGAATCTGCTGCTCGCGTTCACCCGCCAAGTCGCGCAGACGGTAGATCTCGTCGAGCAATTCTTGCCGCGATCTCTGTGAGTCGGATCGGACCCTGTCGTCGCTCATTGCGCGCGATTGATCTCGATCCTGGGTGGCACCCATGCGCTGCCGACGAACGGGTCGCGATCCTGGTTGGCCACCGTGAATACCAGGGCCAAGTCGCGCCATTCGTAATTGTTGACCAGGTGGGTCTCGGTGCTGCACAGCGCCGTTGAAACCGAGTAGCTGCCGGGCCCGAAATTCATGGGAAAGCGGATACGGTATTCCACCACTTGACCACCGCGTACATGCTCTAACGCCTGACCGGTATGGTGCGTGTTGGTGCCGAACATGGGTTGGCCCAGACGATCCTTGATCATGTAGCCGAAAACCAGTCGCGGAATATCGCCATGTATGCTGGCCTTGACCCGCAGTTCCACTGGCTCACCGACGTTCACGAACTCCACCGGTTCACCCACTGCGTTGAATAGGCCGATCGATTCCACCACGGCCTCACGGGTACCTGAAACCGTCTGTGCGGCACCGGATTCAAGCGCGCGAACCTCGACGGTTGCGTTTTCCCTCTCCGCGATCAACGCGTTGTAGTAATCCATGACTTGGCTCGGTTCGCCATCCATCAGCATACGACCGTGATCGAGCAGGATCGCACGATCGCACAGTGACTGAATCGCGCCCGGATCGTGCGAAACGAACAACAGCGTCGTGCCCTCCTCGCGAAACCGGCGGATGCGTGCCATGCTTTTGTGTGAAAAATAAGCATCGCCCACCGACAACGCTTCGTCGATGATCAGGATTTCGGGCCGGATCGCGGTGACGACGCTGAAGGCCACGCGCATCTGCATGCCGCTGGAATAGGTACGCAACGGCTGATCAAAGTATTCGCCAATGTCGGCAAATTCTTCGACATCAGGAATAATCGCATCGATCTGGTCGGGGCTCATGCCCATCAAGCCCGCGGTGTAACGCGCGTTGTCGCGACCGGTCAGGTCGGGATTGAAGCCCATGCCCAATTCGAGAATCGCTGCAATACGACCCGAAACGCGGATCGACCCTTTGGTGGGTCGCAAGGTGCCCGTCACCAACTTCAGGAGGGTGCTCTTGCCGGCACCATTCTGGCCGACAATCCCGACGCTTTCGCCGGCGGATACTCGAAACCCGATGTCACGCAGTACCCATGTTTCATTCAAAGCCCGCTGTTTTCCGCCGAACCACGACAGCATCCGCTGCCATTCCATCCGGTATTCGCGAAAGGCCTTGCCTAGCGATTCGATCTGAAGAACAGCGCCACTCACAGCACATCCACCATATCGGGTGAGGCGCGCCGGAACAGGACCATTCCGGCGGTCAGCAGCACCAACGACACCACGACGATGGCGCCCAGGGTCTTGAGGTGCGGCAGGTGTCCCCACAGCAACACCTGCTGGTATGAGGAGCAGATCGCGTACATCGGATTGAGCCTCAGCACCAGCGCAAAGTGTCCAGGCAATATATTGATGAAATACACAATCGGCGTCAGCCAGAACCACAACTGCAGTACCACGTTCATCACTTGCGCCACGTCGCGCACGAACACGTTCAGCACCCCCAGTATCAGCCCCAGCGCAAGCCCGAACATCAACGTGATCACAGTCAGGATAGGCAACCACAGCCACATCCAGCCAGGGAAGTGCCCGACCAGGGCAAAAATCGCCAGGGTCGCGGCCAGAAGGAACAGGTTGTTCAGCAGACAAGATCCCGCGACGATGAGGGGCAGGCAAATCCGCGGGAACACCATCTTCTTCAACAGGCTCGCGTTGTCCACGAAGATCGTCAGACAGCGGGTAATCATCTCGGCGAACAATGTCCAGCCGACCAGACCTGACAACAGGTAGATCACGTAGGCGTATTGGTTGTCGATCCCCGGCAACTTGCTGCCCAGCACCCGTGCCAGAACGATGGCGTAGATGGCTCCTTGCGCCAAGGGCTGCAGGATCATCCAGGTCGCGCCCAGCCTGCTACGTGCAAAGCGCGTGCGCAGATCGTTGCGGATCGAGGTAAGGATGAAATGGCGGTAGTGCCAGATCGCCAGCAGCATGATTTTCATCGAAAACGGTTCCCGCCCTTGGAAGGCAATGGCGATGTGCAAAACGCCGCAATTGTCGTGGCGCAAGGCTGAATGCGGCAAGCGTTCCCGCTACCTCACCGCGATTCTCCAGCTTGAGCCGCCTGCATCTTCAACACCCGCAGCTGCAGCGGTCTCGGGTCTTCGGCTTTTGGATATGGAGGCGGTGACACGTCCGGGCGCGCGAAGTGCAAAGCTATATGTGCCTCGCAGGTGCCATGGGTATCAATGGGCGCCTCGACGTTCAGCACCTCATGATTATCCGTGGCACCATCGTTGGTCTTGGCGAATGCGCCACCTGCCCTGAAATGCCAAGTCGTCGCGAGTTTGCCGTTGACCCAAACTTGGGTATCCAGTTTGGGACGCGAGGGCGGCAGGTACGGATCAATCTGCATGTGCAGCGTCGCCCGGGCGTGGCACAACCCGTCCGTCAAACGGAAGCCCAAAACCGCGTCTGATCCGATGGCCCAACTGCCCCACGGCGCGGATGGCAACCAGCCCCTGCCCGATTCGTAAACCGTCGCCCCGTGCCCTGTGAAATCGATGAGCGGACCGGAAGGCAATTCGGGCAGCGGCGCGACAGTCGTTTTGAAATCGCGGCTCAAGTCCAGCTTCGCCCCGCTCGGCGCCTTGTCGGCCTGCGCGATCAGGTCAGCGCAATGCGGCGACTCGATCGTCAGTCCGGCAAGCCGGGGAATGTCGGCGAGATGCGTACGGGCGCCGTCATGGCCAAGCCAATCGACCGTGAACAGACCTTTGGAACGATCGGATGCCGGGAGCGCCCGCACCATCAATACGCTTGCATCGCCGCGCGATTTGAGCAGCGCGGGCTGGCTGTCCGCATCGGCAATTACGAGCTTGGCGTTGGCGTTGTCGATAAAAAAATCGAGGGTCTGGCCACCATGAATGCCAACTTGGGCCTCTCCTAGATAGTTCAGTCCCAACTCGCGGCCGCCGACGTCAAAATTCCCGCCGGAAGTCCAACCGACCAGTCGATTCTTCTTGCACAGTTCGAACTCGTTGACGCGCGACCATAGCGCCTTGCGCAAGACCGAGCTCGTCACCGCATTGTCAGCGAGCTCGCTGTCCCCGGCGTCCGGCGCGCCGCGATCCTCGCCAGCAATGAACGTCGCATTGGTGCGCACGCCCAGAAGACCCAGCAGGGTCGGCGCGATATCCATGTGGTACATCCGCGCGGGTCTGACGCCATTGCCAGCATTCAGCACGAGCAGCGCGGGCTGTCTGTGGTAGTCCTTGGGGAACAGCGATTCGGCATCATTCCGCATCATCAAGTGATCGCTCATGATCACCACCTCCGTGTTCTTCCAGCCCGGCTCCTTCGACAGTGCGCCGATGAATTGACCAACCAGATAGTCGGTGCAATGCACCGCCTGAAGCATGCTGTTGTCGCTTGCCGCATATTTCGGGCAACCCGGCGAAGGGCGGCCATGCGGCGGATGGGTATCCAGCGTCAGCATGCTCAGGTTGAAGGGTTTGCGCCCGGCCTCGAGTTGGCGGTAACGGTCGAGCGCCAGCTTGAACAGCACTTTGTCGTACAGCCCCCAACCAGACTCCGGCAACTTGCCACCGGCCTGTTTTTCGAGTTGCACGAAGCCGAGCGCCTGATCGTAACCATGCAAATGAAAGAACAGGCCCTTGTTGGAAAACACAATGGGCGCGCCGCCCATGTAGATCTGGGTGTAGCCGGCCCGGTGCAGCACGTCGCCGAAACAGTCAATCTTGGGATGGAAGGTGGAGACGTCGGTGTCATTGCCGGCGACGGCGTCAAGACCCGCGAAGGGACTGGTGAACAACGGCGTACCGCATTGCGAGGAAAACAATCCCGCCATGGTGTAATTCGCCCCGGCAAAGGTTTCAAAACCGGAAAAGTCGAGTCCCTCCTCGCGCAGGCGGTTGAGGTTCGGCGTCAACCCCGGAAATACCTTTGGATCCCAGTAGATGCGCTCCAGCGACTCCATGTAGATCCATACCAGGTTTTTGCCGGGCGCAGCGATCACGTCTTTCTTCGAGACTGGGTGCAGATTCAGCAAACGGGCCACAGCATGCCCTTCCGGGGTATCTGCAAAGTGTTGCGACTGTTGTACGCGGGTGAGATACGTGATCATTCGCCTCGGTGCGGAATCGACGCCCAGGACGCTCAACAGCAGAATCGTCAGCACGACGACCGCAGGGCCGCTGCAAACCGTCGCCCCCTCGCTTCGTCCGCGCCGCCGCGTGCTTACCAGCAATGTCGCACAAACCGCAAGCATCACCACGAACAAGGCGAGACCGCCTCCGATCATTGCCGGGAATGCGTGGAGGCCGGTGCGCAGGTTGTCCGGATTGAGGTGCGCGAAGAAGCGCGCGTTGAAGCTGTCGGCTTGCAGGTAATACGAAACGCCCTCGCCAAGCGCCAGGAACAGCCAAATCAGGTATGCAAGCAGCGCCAAGGGAACCGACGCGAAGCGCAACAATCGCCAACGTGCAACCAGTGCCAGCAACCCGCACCACGCGAACGTGAACACGAGATCCTGCCCGAACCGACTCGACAGGTACGAGGGGAAGGTCCATGCCATCCATGCATGCACGCCCAGTACCGGCAAAGCCAGCAACACTGCTGTCATGGACGTCGCTATCCGAGGACGTCGATCCGATTCCGGCACCTTGCCTCCTCATGGAACTGGATTGTGCTGCTGTGGCGGCCGGTCCGCCGCACGCTCACCATGCGACCCGGCCAGCCGACGCGGCATCATATCGTGACCGGGGATGGTGACCCGCCGTCTGGCTGCCGTTGCGATCTGCCGAGCGACGACTGGTTCGCAGAGGTGCAACACAAGCTTCGCTACACGATGAAACCAGGCTGGGCAAGCGGGTCGCGAAACAACCCCGCGCCCTCATGCCGCGGTGCGCCGCCTGTCGATCTCCGCAAGCCGGGCCATCACTGCCCGCGCGCACACTTCACGCGAATTGCCGCGGCGGATGCTGACCGCAGCAGCAGCACCTATGGCGGCCGCGAACGCACGATCGTCGAACACCCGCCTCATCAGTTCAGCCGCATGCGCAATATCCGGATCGGCCCACTTCTGGCCTTGCCAATACGGATAATCACCCTCGCTCAGCGCAATCATCTTGAAATCGACCAACAGGCTGTTGTCACGATTCATGAAGTCGAGATTGCCGGAATAACCGGTCGCGATCACCGGCTTGCCGAGATACATGCACTCGGCCATCCCCAATCCGAAACCTTCCGATCGATGCAGGGATACGTAGCAATCGACCATATTCTGCAAACCGAACATTTCGTCTCGCGAAAGGAACCCGTCGCGAACCTCGATGCGCGGATCGTCGGCCGCGATGCGTCGCAGCGCAGCGAGGCGTTCGGGATAGCGTTCGCCGTTGATCGACTTGACGAGCAGGTGCGCGCCTTCGGTCCGGTCATCAAAAGCCCGCCGAAACGCGGCGATCGCCGCCTCAGGATTCTTTCGCGCCGTGAAACTGTTGAAGTCATAGCTATACAGGTAAACGAACGTGCCATCCGGGAGGCCAAAGTAGGCACGACCCACGCCCTGCGGCACTTCGAACTCGATGGCCTTGGGCATGCGCAACACCGGCTTGTCGGTGCAAGCCGCGATGGCCTTGCGCACGAACTCAGTCGGCACCCACACTTCATCCACCAGATCGAAGCCACCGCGCCACTCGCGTGGAAATTTCTCCAGCTCCCACACCCAGAAGCCGATATTGTGGCGTCCTGCGAAGGTCTCCCTGCCCAAAACGTTGCGTGCAATCTGCATCTGATCGGCGTTGATGAAGAACACGTTGTCGGCGTAGCGCAGAGTCTCGGAGAAATGCCGCTCCATAGAGCGATCTTCCTGGCGGCTGCTCGCGCCGACATCGAAGTTGAATATGAGGAGGGGATGCCCGGCCTGCTCCAGCGCGCGCGCGTAGGAACGCACGTTCTCGGCGATACCGAACTCGCCACGCGCGTAGCCGAGCAGATTGACACCGGGACTGACCGGCGGCAGCGATGCATGCCTGACGCGCGCCGTCTGCCGTGCCGCCGATACCAAAGGCAGCGGCGGCATCGGGATGCCGGTTGCAGCGTGCAGACGCTGCCGGAACGCCAGCCGCCATCTGAACGGGATACGCGCATACAGACGCGCCAAGCCGGTGCGGCGCTTACCCCAGGCGAAAATGCGCGTCACCACCACTCCGGCGCGCGTTCGCAGCGAATGCGGCCGGAGGCGCGCGCGGATGGGACGGATATAGATATCGCCAAGTCCCATCTCGGAGGCCACCGTTGTCAAATAACGCTCGATGTACGCGGCGCGTCCTTCACTGCTGCGCAAACTGAATGCGTCGCGCAAGTCCGGGCGGAGGCTCCATATTTCGTACATCAAACGGCTGACGGGCAGGCCCGGCAGCTCCGCCAGTTCCGGACAGGACTCGTTGAATCGCGCCCGGTCCATCCGCTGCGGATGCGGCTGCGGGCTGTCACAGCACACGTCGAAATAGCGGCGATAGACGCGCCGGAGCACCGGGGCGATGGCTTCGCCATCGGCGAAACGACCATACGCATACGGCTTGGCCATATGCCCGGGATGGTCGTTGTCACGCAGTTTGCCCAGATACTCGTCATAGAGTGGGCGCAACCCGCCGATGCCGGCCGCATCGAACCGGTTCTGGTGTTTGGAGTAGATGCCAGGTTCGCCAAGATTCACGCCGGAGAAATGTGCAAAAACCAGCGGCACACCGTTGGCAGTGTAGCCACCGTCGATAGCGCGAGCGACGGGGCGCGATACCAAGTTCCAGTACGCAACGTTGTAGCCGTCATGGCGCAGTATCTGCACGTCCGGAAACAGACTCGGCGCCATGTCCATCCATTTCTGGTCGGTGAACAGGCCCGCTTCGAGATCGACGAAGCAATCGAATTCCAGCTTGCGCGACCACCAGCCGATCAATGCAGCGCTTTGCGGATGCGCGGCGTTGATCGCCACGAACCCGCAGTTGTACGTCCCTGTGCGCATCAGCGACAGTTCGGTCGGAAATTTTCCGTCGTCCGGCAGCGGCGCATTGAGATGCGGTGTCAGGACGGCGAGTTTGCCGTTTGCGAATGCCTGCGCAACTTCATCCAGCGGACGCAGCACATAGATGTCCGGATCCAGATACACCAAACCGGCTTCGGGATTGCGCATCCGTAGCCACTCGAACATATACGGCTTGACCGCCGTATTCAGCTCCATGATGTCGTAGCGGAAAACGAACGCATCGAAGTTGGGCAGGTCGAGTTTGTCGATCGTGACAGTCTCGAACAGGTTTGTATCCAGCGCGGGATCATCCGACCGTTCATCCGCCAGACACAAATAGCGCTTCGAATCGGGGTGCTGCGCCGCCACCGATCGCATCAGCGTCAGCGCATAAGCGAGGTAATTGCGCGAAACGACGGTGAAAAATACCAGTGGCTTCATGCCAAGCCGTCCCCATTGCCGCCACCCACGAATGCCGAACCAGCGCGTCCGGCTGCTCCTGCACCCAACAACATCATGGAACTAGGCCAGCGCGCGTTGGAGTTCGTCGCGCAGGTCATCGATATCCTCGACACCCACCGACAACCGGATCAGTCCATCGCTGATGCCGAGCCGCTTGCGATTGGCGGGCGGCACCGAGGCATGGGTCATGATGGCGGGGTGTTCGATCAGGCTCTCGACGCCACCCAGCGATTCGGCCAGCGCAAACAGCTCGCAGCGTTCCAGCACCCGGCGCGCCTTCTTCAAGCCACCTTTCACTTCAATGGTGACGATGCCGCCGCCGCCGTGCATTTGCCGGCGCGCCAGCGCGTGTTGCGGATGTGATTTCAGGCCGGGGTAGATCACGCGTTCGACGGCCGGATGTTTTTCCAGCCATTTGGCCAGCTCCATTGCGTTGGCGCAGTGCGCCTGCATGCGCAGTGCCAGTGTCTTGACGCCGCGCAGCGCCAGGAACGCGTCGAATGGACCCGCGACGGCGCCCACCGAGTTCTGCAGGAACGCCATCCGTTCGGCCAGTTCCGGCGTAGACACCACCGCGACGCCGCCGACCATGTCCGAATGCCCGTTCAAATATTTGGTCGCCGAGTGCACCACGATGTCCGCGCCGAATTCCAGCGGGCGCTGCACCATTGGGGAACAGAAGGTATTGTCCACAACCAGCAGCAGGTCATGCTTCTTCGCGAACGCTGCGATCTTTTTCAGATCGACCAGCTTCAGCATCGGATTGGTCGGCGTTTCGGCCCAGATCATCCGGGTGTTGGGCTTCAGCGCTGCCTTGAGCGCAGCCGCATCGTTCAAATCGATGAAACTGAAATCCAGGCCGGCGCTGCGCCGGCGCACACGCTCGAACAGGCGATAGCTGCCGCCGTACAGATCATCCATCGCGATGACGTGGCTACCCGAGTCGATCAGCTCCAGCACCGTCGCAATAGCGGCCATGCCGGAGGCAAATGCAAACCCGGCGACACCTCCTTCCAGGTCCGCCACGCAACGTTCCCACGCGAACCGCGTCGGATTCTGCGTGCGCGAATACTCGAAGCCCTTGTGCTTGCCCGGGCTGGCCTGGACGTAGGTGGACGTCTGGTAGATCGGCGTCATGATCGCGCCGGTCGATGGATCGGGCGACTGGCCGGCGTGGATCGCGCGGGTGGCGAGGGC
>DATFGT010000120.1:0-16429 GCA_035249175.1 Rhodanobacteraceae bacterium | reverse complement strand
CGCGAAACTCGCGCACGGCTTCGCCGATGATCTGCTTTGCACCTTGTGCCTTGCCACGACCTCGCCGCTGGCTGTCGCGCCAGCCATGAACCATCGGATGTGGTTGCACCCGGCGACGCAGGCCAATGTCGCCACGTTGCGCGCGCGCGGCGTCGCGATCCTTGGACCCGCCAATGGCCCGCTCGCCGAAGGTGAATCCGGCCCCGGCCGCATGCTGGAGCCGCAGCAACTGGTGCAGGCGCTGATGGCGCCGGGCGGCACGCATGTTGCATGAAAAAGCGTTGGCCGGCGTCAAGATCGTGATCGATGCCGGGCCGACTTACGAGGACATCGACCCGGTGCGATTCCTCGGCAACCGCAGTTCCGGCAAGATGGGATTTGCCATTGCCGAAGCCTGCGTCGCAGAGGGCGCGGACGTTACCCTGATCGCCGGCCCGGTCGCACTGACGACGCCCGCCGGCGTCGCGCGCCGAGAGGACGTTCGCAGCGCCTTGCAGATGCGCGATGCGGTGATGCGTGCGGTGGACGGCGCCGATATTTTCATCGCGACCGCTGCGGTCGCCGACTGGCGCGTCACCGGCTATTCCTCGCGCAAGATCAAAAAAAACGCGTCCGGCGCGCCGGTGCTGGAGCTTGTCGAAAATCCCGACATCCTGGCCGAAGTCGCGGCGCGCAATCCGCGCCCGTTCGTGGTCGGCTTCGCGGCCGAAACCGACCACGTCGCCGAACACGCGCGGGAAAAATTGCAACGCAAGAAATTGGACATGTTGGCAGCCAATCACGTCGACGAAAACGTCGGGATCGGCGTCGACGACAACGCGCTGGAACTGATCTGGCCGGGCGGCAGCGAAACCTTGCCGCGCGCGTCCAAGTCCGAATTGGCGAAAGCGCTGGTCGCGCGCATCGCCGCGCGCTATCACGCGCGGAAGCAAACATGAATTCGCAAAAGCGCACGACATCGGTGGAACTGAAGCGCCTCGATCCGCGTCTCGGCGATTCCATCCCATTGCCGAGCTACGCCACTGATGGCAGCGCGGCGATGGATTTGCGTGCCGCACCCGAATCAGCGGTCACGCTGAACCCCGGGAAAAGCGCGCTGATTCCGACCGGACTCGCGATCCATATCGCCGATCCCGACTGGTGCGCGTTGATCCTGCCGCGCTCGGGCCTGGGCCACAAACACGGACTGGTGCTGGGCAACCTCACCGGCCTGATCGACGCCGATTACCAGGGGCCGCTGATGATTTCATGCTGGAACCGCGGTGGTGAGCCCTTTACCATTCAGCCGGGTGATCGCGTTGCGCAATTGCTGGTAATGCCGGTGGCGCGCGTGGCATGGAGGGTGGTCGAGGAATTCGCACCGAGTGAACGTGGCGCCGGTGGATTCGGTTCCACCGGGGTGGCGTAACAGGTCCTGATGGACAACGAATCGACGATCAACAAGAAGGCAACCCCGAACGTGCAGGCCGCGGCGCGCGCCGTGCGTGCGCGCCTGAGCCTTCGCCGCGGCATCGCCGAGCTTGCGTCAGACCTGGTGCTGGCACTCGGCACCCTGCTGGTCTTGTTCGGGTTATTCATGGCTTGGCAGGCGTGGCTGGCTGCGCGTCAGACCGACGCCGCGCAGACGCTGGTGCAGGCCAGGCAGGACGTCGCACAAAAAATCGCATTAATCGTTGCCGACAGGCGTGCGCAGGTGGCGAAGGCGTTGACGCAACCGGCGCTGGTCGCGCAGCTTGCGGCCAATGACGACGCGCAGACGCGCGATGCCGCCGCGCAGCGCATTAAGGCCGAATTGCAGGACGCCGACGCGGTGACGCTGTACAGCGCGCAACTGAATGAAGTGCTGCACGGCAACCTGCAGCAACTGGGTTATGCGCGTGCGGCGCAATTGATGTCCAGCCTGAATGACCAGGACGTGGGCCGAGCTCAATCGCCGCAGGCCAAGAGGCTGAGCTTCGCGGGGCCGATCGTGGGGGTCGACGGCAAGGTGTTGGCGTATGCGACGGTCGATTTCCATGACACCGCCGTCCGCATCGCGCTGCATTCGGCGCGGATCACCGCTGGGCGCCTGGAGTTGAAGCAGAGCAACAAATCCGGCGACATCATGTTGGACAATGTCGGGGAAAGCAGCCTGCCCGTCGCGGACCAAGCGGGTGTTCCCGTCGCCCACAGCCTGTATCGCATCACCTCGACGCCACCGTCATTCTGGCTGCCGGTGACGCGATCCTTCACCGCCGCGGCGATTCTTGCCGTGATCGCGTTCCTGATCGGCGTTGCCTTGTTATGGATGCGCCCGCGGGTGCGTGCGCGCCTGGGCGGGGCGCCGATACACGACGAGCCGGTCCTGTCCGATGTGATCGCCGCCACGCCGCCAACACCCAAACCCGAGACGCCTGTGAAGTCCGCCGCAACCGCCGCTGTCGCTCCGTCCGTCGCTGCACACGAAGACGCCATTCCCGATCGCGGCATCTTTCGCGCCTATGACATTCGCGGGGTGGTCGGCCAGACCTTGACCGAAGGCGTCGCGCACCAGCTCGGGCGCGCGATCGGCAGCGCCGTGCGCGACAAGGCGCTTTCCGAAATCGTGGTCGGCCGTGACGGGCGCCTGTCCGGGCCGGAACTTTCCGGTGCGCTGATCGACGGCTTGCGCGCCGCCGGCGTGGACGTGATCGACATCGGTGCGGTGCCGACACCGGTCAGTTATTTCGCGGCCTATCAGCTCAACACCGGTTCGTGCGTGTCGGTGACCGGCAGCCACAACCCGCCCGACTACAACGGTTTCAAGATCGTGATCGGCGGCGAAACACTGGCCGAGGATGCAATCCAGGACCTGTACCAGCGCATCGTCGACGGCCGCCTCGCCGAAGGCCACGGGTCGCTGCGCCAGTACGAAGTCCTGCCCGAGTACATCGAGCGGATCGCATCCGACATCCAGACCGGGCGCGCGCTGAAAGTGGTGGTCGATTGCGGCAATGGCATTGCCGGCGACACCGCGCCCGGCGTGGTGCAGGCGATTGGCTGTGAACCGATCCCGCTGTATTGCGACGTCGACGGCACCTTCCCGAATCATCATCCCGATCCGTCGGAACCGAAGAACCTCGCCGACCTGATCCTGACCGTCCAGAAAACCGGCGCCGACGTCGGGCTTGCCTTCGACGGCGATGGCGATCGTCTCGGCGTCGTCACCAAGGATGGCGAAATCATCTACCCCGATCGCGTGCTGATGCTGTTCGCGCAGGACGTGCTCACCCGCAATCCGGGCGCGACGATCCTGTACGACGTGAAGTGCACCGGCCACCTGCAGCCGCTGATCCTGAAGGCCGGCGGCAGCCCGCTGATGTGGAAGACAGGGCACTCGCTGATCAAGGCCAAGATGAAGGAAACCGGCGCGCAACTCGCCGGCGAGATGAGCGGGCATTTCTTTTTCCGCGAACGCTGGTACGGCTTCGACGACGGCGTGTACGCCGCCGCGCGCCTGCTGGAGATCCTGGCCGACGATCCGGAAGGTCGGAGTCCGGAAGAAATCTTCGCGACGCTGCCGAAAGGCGTGTCCACGCCCGAACTGCACATCCAGATGCAGGAAGGCCAGAACCATCCCTTCATCACGCGCTTCCGCGAACGCGCGCAATTCGATGGCGCGCGCATCACCACTATCGACGGCCTGCGCGCGGATTGGTCCGACGGCTGGGGCCTGGTGCGCGCGTCCAACACCACGCCCGTGCTGGTGCTGCGCTTCGACGCCGACAACGCCACCACACTGAAACGCATCCAGGATGCGTTCCGCGCGCAGATCCTGGCGTGCGACAGCTCGCTCACGCTGCCGTTCTGACGCGCGCCACTTTTGTTCTTGCTCGCCATCCCGGCGCAAGCCGGAACCCAGTAACTTTGCTTTTGTTTGTACTTCCCGCCCCATCCCATTGTGCGATTGCCGTTTCGCTGACGACAGCCTTCACTTGTCCCGTAGGGCGGGTGACAACCCGCCTTTCGTGCGGCGGGGTTCGCTGCGCTACTCCCGCCCTATGAGATCTTTCGCCGGAATGACGAACGAAAGTAAACGGCGCGTGCCTTCCCTGGCACGCGTCGCTTCGGCACCAGCCATGCCGATGCCATCAGATCAACTGCGTTCGTCCGCGGTCTTGTCGCGCGCCACGCGGAATTCCGAATCCTCGGACCAGTTCGGCCACTCGCGCGAGTTGGCGAGCTGCATGCCGAGGTCGTAGAGCATCGGCAGGTCGTGCGCCATGCCGGCGAACGTCCAGCTCGCCTGCCATTCGTCGGACGGTTGGTGATAGTGCTTGACGCGGTACTCGCGGCCTTGCGCCTCACCGGCTCGCTTGCCGCCGTCCACCAGATCCTCGCCTGATCCGAACGACAGCGCGGGTACGCCGCGTTTGGCGAACGAGAAGTGGTCGGAGCGGAAGAAGTAGCCGGCTTCCGGATGACTGTCGGGCGTAAAGGTCAAGTCATGGCGCTTGGCGACCGTGATCAGGTCATCCAGCAGGCCGAGCTTGGCGCTGCCGGAAATCGAGAAATCACGCGCGACACCGCCGGGCCTCAGGGCATCGGTATTGATGTTCGCTACGGTTTTCGCGAGCGGGTACAGCGGATGGCTGGCGTAGTACTCCGAACCCAAAAGCCCCTTTTCTTCCGCGGTCACCGCGAGGAACACCACGCTGCGCTCGGGCCGCGGCGCGTGCGCGAAGGCGCGGCCCATTTCGATCAGCGCGGCGGTGCCGGTGGCGTTGTCGACCGCGCCGTTGTAGATGCGGTCGCCGGTGTCGTCGGGTGCGCCGACGCCGAGGTGATCCCAGTGCGCGCTGTAGATGATGGTTTCGTCCGGGTATTTGCTGCCCGTGACGCGGCCCACCACGTTGTGCGAAGTGATCTTGTCCACGGCGACGTCGTAGTGCGCCGAGAAGGTTTCGCCCTTCAGCACCATCGGTTTGAAGGCGCGCGTTTGTGCCTGTTTCTTCAGTGCCTCGAAATCGAGGCCCGCGCGCTTGAACAACGACACTGCGAGGTCGCGCTGGATCCATCCTTCCACCTTCGGGTGCGCGGCCGCGGGATCATCGCGCACGATGTCGAATTGGGCATTGGTGTTGGAGTTGCGCACCGTGGGCCAGCCGTAGGATGCCGGTTTGGTTTCGTGCACGATCAGAAGGCCTAGCGCGCCGCGGCGCGCGGCTTCCTCGTACTTGTAGGTCCAACGGCCGTAATAAGTCATGGCCTTGCCGCCAAAATCGCCCTTGCCGGTTTCGTAGTCGGGATCGTTGACCAGGGCCACCGCGATCTTGCCCTTCAAGTCCACGCCTTTGAAGTCATCCCAGTTGCGCTCGGGCGCGGTGACGCCGTAGCCCACGAACACCAGCGGCGCGTGCTCGATGTCGACGCGCTTCGAGCCATCCTGTGCGGCGCGCAGCGCGATCTCTTCGCCCTGGGTGAGTTTCTGCGATTTGCCATCCAGGTCCAGATTGATGGCGGGTGTGCCGCTGATCTGGAAGCGTGCCAGCGGCACATCCTGGGTCCAGTTGCGCTTGCCATCGACGAGATCGCCGCCGGGTGCGAGGCCGGCCGCCTTCATCTGCGCGACCACGTAATCGATGGTCCTGGTTTCACCCGCGGTGGCCGGGCCGCGGCCCTCGAACGCGTCCGAGGACAAGGTCTTCACTTCCGCGGACAGGCGCTGCACGTTGAAAGCCGGGGTGTAAGCGGTGCCATCAGCGATGGCCGGGCCGGCGAAAGCCAGCGCTGCCATCGAAATCATCAGCCATTTCACGAGGGGATACTCCTGCGACGGGAACGGGATCCGCCGAAATGGTTTCCGGACGGGTGTGGCGCGAGGGAGGGTTTCCCGCGCGCAGATTGCCATTGATGCTTGAAGCGGTGCCTCTGCGCAAGGGACTTTCGTCATGCCGGATGTGCAACCGTAGCGGTGCGAACGCTATGCTGAGCGCAGCGCACCTCGAGGCATCACCATGCAAGCCTTGTTGTTGATCCAGACCGGCGAAGCGCCGGACGCGATACGCATGCAGTTCGGCGGCTTCGCCGATTGGTTTCGCGAAGCGATGCGCCTGTCGCCCGCGCAAATGCGCGTGGTGCGCCCCGATGCAGGCGAAGCGTTGCCGGGGCCGGATGCAATTCCCGGGGCGATCATCTCGGGATCGGCGGCAATGGTCACCGAGCGCGCGGATTGGAGCGAGCGCACGGCCGGCTGGATCCGCGAGGCGATGGATGCGCAGACGCCTTTGTTCGGCGTGTGCTATGGGCACCAGTTGATGGCGTACGCGCTCGACGGCACGGTTGGCTGGTTGCCGGCGGGTCGCGAAATCGGCACGCAAGCCATCACGCGCAGCACCCGCGCCGATGATGGCTGGCTGGACAAGTTGCCTTCGTCATTTCCCGCGCATACCACGCACCGGCAGACGGTGCTGACACCGCCGCCCGGTGCCGAGGTGCTCGCGCGGTCGGAGCGCGATCCGCACCAACTGCTTCGATACGGCGTACACGCGTTCTCCACCCAGTTCCATCCGGAATTCAGCGCCGCATGCATGCGGGCCTACATCGCCGCGCGTGCAGACGTGCTGCGCGAAGAGGGACTCGTTCCCGAGGCCCTGATGGCTGAGGTTCGCGAAACCGAAGCGGCGCGCGCATTGCTGGAACGCTTCGCGCACGCGGCACTGACGCGCCAGCGCGCGGCAGCCTGATCGCGGTCCTCAATAACTTCTTTGCCGCAGCCGTCGCTCCACCGCGTCGCGCGAAATCACCGCGAACACGATACCGAAACAGAAGCCGGCAAGGTGCGCCCACCAAACCACGGTGCCGAAGCCGGGGCCTGCCCAGGTGAACAGCAGTTGCAGCAGCACCCACATGCCGATCAGCAGCGCGGCCGGCACCCGGATGAACTGAAGATACAAGCCGAGCGGCAAGACGAGCCCAAGGTGGGCGCGCGGAAACAGCGCGAGATACGCGCCGAGGGTCGCCGAAACCGCGCCGCTGCAGCCGATGATCGGTCGCAACTGTCCCGAGAGGGACCATGCACCCACGAGGTTGGCGAATGCCCCACCGATCAGGAACAGCGCGAGAAACCGCCGCGACCCGAGCGCGCGTTCGGCGGGCAGGCCGAAGATGACCAGGAACAGCATGTTGCCGAGCAGATGCATCCAGTCGGCGTGCATGAACAACGACGTGAGCGGGCGCAGCCACGACCAACCTTCCAGCGCCTTGCCATGCTGAAAAAGATGCGCGGGTACGGTACCCCAATTGCCAAGCACCGCGTAGCGCGTCGCGGGCGTTGACAGCATCAGCCACAGGTAACAGGCGACGCACGTCACCACCAGCACCGGCGTGACCCAGCGCAGGTGAGCATGATGGCGGCTGGGTACGTCCACGAACATGCTGCGTACCTTAGCCGCGCCCCGTGCCGCCGGCCACGATTCTCCGCTTTGCAGCCCTTACAAAATCCCTACCTGCCCGTCATGAACGGGTCCGGAAGCACGGCTATAGTGCGTCCCCGGCCGCCCCATAGGTCCAGTCCACCATATATGAAGGAGGGCGCGCATGATTTCCGAATCCAGCCGCGCCCCGTCATGGCAAGGCCTGAAGGGGGCGCTGCGCGGCACGTTGGTGCTCCCTGGCGATGCCGGCTATGACGAAGGTCGTCGCGTCTGGAACGGCGCGATCGATCGTCATCCTCTGGCCATTGCACGCTGCCTGGATGCCGAGGATGTCAGCGCTGCAGTCAAGTTCGCCTTGCGCGAAGGTGTGCCGATGACGGTACGCGGCGGTGGCCACAACGTGGCTGGACTGGCGGTGCGCGATGGTGCACTGATGCTCGACCTGCGTGCCCTGAATCGGGTCGACGTCGATCCGCTGTCGCGGACTGCCCGCGTCGAAGGCGGCGCGTTGTGGCGTGATGTCGATGCGGCGACGCAGCCGCACGGTCTGGCCACCACCGGCGGGTTCGTGTCGACCACCGGCGTCGGCGGCTACACGCTCGGCGGGGGCGTCGGCTGGCTGATGCGGCGTTGCGGATTGGCGATCGACAACCTGCTCGAGGCGAACGTGGTGCTGGCGGACGGACGCAGCGTTGCCGCCAGCCAGAATCAGCATGCCGACCTGTTCTGGGGTTTGCGCGGCGGCGCGGGTGGGCTGGGCGTGGTAACGCGCTTCACCTTTGGCCTGCATCCGGTCCGTGAAGTATATGCCGGTGCGGTGTTCTATCCGCTCGAGGCCGCGCCCGCCTTGTTGCGCGCGTTTCGCGCGTTCACGCCGGACGCGGCCGATACATTGACCGCAATGTTGGTGTTCACTACCGCACCGCCGTTGCCCTTCCTGCCCGCCAGCACACACGGGCAACGCGTCGTGGCACTTGCCTACAGCTGGAACGGTGACTTGGCGCTGGGTGCGCGCGCCGCAGCACCCATCCTGGAATCGGCCGAACCGCTGGGCCGCCATGAAGGCGTCATGCCTTACGCAAACTGGCAGCAGACCTTTGATCCCGCAGCGCCGCCAGACCATCACTACTACTGGACGACTTCCCAGTTCGATGCATTCGACGACGCCCTGATCGATGCGCTGGTTGCGCGCGCCGCGCAACCAGCCGATCCCCTTTGCGACGTGCACGTGCATCACCTCGGCGGCGTGGTCGCACGCGTCGCCAATGACGTCACCGCGTTTTCGCATCGCGAGGCGCGATTCTTCATCAATGTGATCGGACACACCGACGCAGCGGAACGTTTCGGCACCATCCGCGACTGGGCGCGCGGATTGCGCGCCGCGCTTGCGCCCTACGCGCGCGCCGACATGCAGCCCAACTTCGTCGGCGAGGCAGCCGATCTGGACGCGCACGCGATCGACTCTGCGACACGAACGAAGCTCGCTGAACTGCGCGCGCGCTACGATCCGGAGAAGTTGTTTGCACCGGTGCGCGCCGTTTGAGCGTCGAGCGCCATCAGCAGCGCACGCCCCTCCATCACGACGTCTTCGAAGCGCGCCGAGGCACCTGCCTCCTGTGCCCGTTCGAATTCCGGCCCCAGCGCCTCTCGGGCCTTGCGGCCGGCGACGTGCTGCCCCTCTCGCCACTGTTCGAACAGGGGCCCTCCGGTCCATTCCCGCACCCGCGCGGTCGCCGCCAGAAAGCGCGCGGTTTTTGCCGGCTCCCCGTGCTCCGCGGCAAGGTAGGCTGCTCCCTCCACGCACCCTGCCAAGCCGCGCCAGTTCTGAAATCGGGCAAACCACTCCAAATCGGTTAGCCAGTCCTGCGCCGCACCGCACCAGTCGCCTACATAAAAGCGCTGCAGCGCCCGGTTGATGAGCGTGTACGCCCAATCGAACGAATTCCCTTGCAGGGGCAAGCACTTCAGTGCTTCGCTGATGCTCGCCTCGGCAGCGCAATGATTATTGTCCAGCGACTCCGCGATTCCGCGACCCAGCAGGGCATTGGAACGCAGCCAGCCGTCATCGAGTTGTCCCGCGATGGCAAGCACCGCCTCCGCGCACGCTCGGGCGCCGGCGAAATCGCCGCAGGTCGCGAGTTCGAAGGACAGGACCGCCTCACCCGCCGCTGCCAACGCCGTGTCTCCCTGGTTTTTGGCCAGCGCGATGCCTTCGCGCAACCGCGACTTGGCACGCTCGTGGACCTTCGACATATGCAGGGCTACGCCGGCTGCAACCAGCGCCCGCGCAAGATGGCGCGAGCAGGAGGCACGCCGCGCCTGCAAGGCCCTCTCTGCCCATTGCATCGATTCGGAATAGTCGGTGCTGCCGCGGAAATACCAGCAAAGATTGCCGATCAGCGCCAACGCGCTGTCGCCGCAATCGGGCTGCACCAGCGCGAAGTCGAACGCCGCATGCAGGTTGTTCCATTCCCGCCTGACGCGTTCGAACCAAAGCTGGAAGCGATTGCCGCGGATCTCGGTGTAGATGAGCTCGGTGAGCTGGACGAAATGCGCCAAGTGCGCGGTCCGCACCCGCACTTCGTCTCCGTTGGCAGCCAGACGCCCCTGTGCGAACAGCCGCACGCTGTCGAGCAGGCGATAGGAAGGCGGATTGGTGGCGGCATCGACGGTCAGCAGCGACTTGTCGACCAGCCCGCCCAGCAAGTCCAGGGTCTCCTCCTCGTCGAGGCGGAACACCGCGCCCACCGCGCTTGCGCCGCCGAGTGTGCACGTCCCCGCGAAGACGCTTAATCCGCACAGCAGCGCTTGTTCGTGCTCCGACAACAATGCGAAACTCCACTCGATCAGCGCACTCAGCGTCTGGTGCCGGGCCGGCCGGTTGGGATTGTCATCGGACAGGCTGAGGAGGCGATCCTCCATGCGTATCAGCAATTGCTCCGGACTCAGCAGGCGCAGGCGTGCTGCGGCCAGTTCGAGCGCGAGAGGCAACCCGGCGACCCGGCGGCAGATCTCGGCGACGGTGGTGGCGTTGGCCGGCGTCAGCGTGAATCCGGAGGCGCACGCCTGCGATCGCAGCAACAGCAATCGCACCGCCGGGATCGAGGACAGCGAAGCGATCTGCTCATCCGTCGTCCATTCCCCCGGCGCTGGCACTTGCAATGGCGGCAATCCGTAGAGCGACTCTCCCGCACAGTTCAGGCGCTGCTGGCTGGTCACCAGAACGTGCAACCCGGCGCAACCCGACAGCAGGCGGGTGACGGCCTTGCCGAGCGGCTCGGCAATCCGCTCGCAGTTGTCGAACACCAACAGTACCTGTCGAGTCTGCAGCAGCTCGCACGACCGCGCGAGTAGCTCGTTTGTCTCCGCCGACGCGCGGATATCGAACATGCCCGCCAGCCACCGCACCAGTGCCTCGCCGTCGGTCTGTGGCGTGCAGTCGAACATCCACACGCCGTCCGGGAATTCCCCCTCGATCGATCTTGCTGTTTCCAGCGCGGCTTGCGTCTTGCCGAGGCCACCGGGACCGATGATGGTGACCAGTCGGTGGTCCCGCAACATCAGCTTCAGCGACTCGATGTCGCGCTCGCGTCCGAGCAACGGCTCGGTGCGTTCGGGTATTCGTGCCCGCGCCGGCGGCGCGAACCGCAGCGCGGCAGCCGTTTTCTCCGGGACGCGCTCCAGCGGGGCGATAAAGCGGTAGCCGAGGCCATGCACGGTCTGGATGCAATGCGGGGCTTCGCTGTCATCGGCTAGTGCGCGGCGCAATTGCGCGACGATGCGATTGAGCGTAGCCGGGGTGACGTAGCTGTGTCCCCAGACCGCATCCAGCAACTGGTCGCGGCTGAGCATTTGGCCAGGATGCGAAAGAAATTCGAGCAGTACGGCGAAGGCCTTCGGCTCGACCGCCATTTCCTGGTCGCCGCGCAGCAGCCGGTGCGCGCCCGCGTCGATGACCACATCAGCGAAGGCAAATGTGTCCCGTGCCACCGGACGCTCGATGTGTCCGCCCGTTCCCATATCGCACGCGCTGCCTATGCAGGACAACGTCAACGCGAATTCCGGCGAAGTCTCGTGATTTCCCTATGGAAACCTCATGACTCGTCGCCCGCCATGGGGCAGTGTACGCCGACGGACGGCGCCTGCCGATCCGCCCCGTATCCCCTTTGGAGGAGACCCTCATGAACACCCGTTTGCAGGCATCCATCGCGCTGGCCGTGATCGGCCTGTCCGCCCTCGCCGTGAGCCATCAGGCCGAAGCCTGCGGGCTGAACCTGGTCAGGTCGGCCAACGGCCAGTGGACGATAGCCCCACCGGCCAAGATGTCGGCCTCGACCGCCAGGATGATGTTTCTCGCCGCCGCCCCCCCGACAGACACGCAAGCCATGCCCAATCCCTTGCGGCTCCTCGAACCGATCGCAGGCTTCTACGAGACCACCTTGACCGCCGAAGGCAACGGCCCCACAAGCGTGCCGGATGGCTTCGTGGTCGACCACGCCTACATCGCCTGGCACGCGGATGGCACCGAAACCACGAATTCAGGGAGGCCTGCGGCGGATGCCAACATCTGCATGGGCACCTGGGCCCGAACGGGCAAGCGATCCTATAGGCTCAACCACTTCATGCTGGGGTGGGCGCAAACCCTGGACGCGAATGGCGTCGACATTGACAACACGTTCGTGGGGCCGGGCCATCTCCAGGAGACCGTCACCCTGAGCAAGGATGGCAGTTCGTACACCGGAACGTTCGTGTTCACCATATACGATACGAACTACAACATCATCCTGCCGGGCGGCATCCCCATCAAGGGATCCTTGAAGGGAACGCGCAAGACCATCGATTCGCCGGTCACGTACTGATCGAGGCGGGGCCGAACGCGAAAGGGGAAATGGGGCGCGACGCGTCGGGACGCCGCGCCCTTTTGGTCACGCGCTGATCAGGCGGACGCGTGCGAAATTGCGCTTGCCAACCTGGAGCACGCCTTCGAAGCCTTCGGCAAAAACGCGTTGCGGATCCTCCACCACTTGCGCGTCGATGCGCACCGCGCGTTCCTTCAGTTTGCGGTTGGCTTCCGAGTTGCTGGACGTCAGGCCTGCTGCGGTCAGCAGCGCTGGCAGGCGCAGACCTGCGGCTGAAACCACGATGTCGTTGAGCGGCAGCGATGACGTATCGCCTTCGCCGCGCACCACCGCGTGCCAGCCGGCGATGGCTTTCTCGGCCTCGGCCGCACTGTGGAAGCGTGCGGCCAGTTCTCGCGCCAGGCGCAATTTCGCATCGCGCGGATTCAACGCACCGCTGGCGACGTCGCGTTTCATCTTAGCCAGTTCGTCCAGTGACACCTCGAAGCTCAGGAGGTCGAACCAGCGCCACATCAAGTCATCGCCGATTTTCAGGGTCTTGGTGACCATGTCGATCGCCGGTTCGTCGATGCCGATGTAGTTGCCCAGCGACTTCGACATCTTCTGCACGCCGTCGATGCCTTCCAGCAGCGGCATCGTCAGCACGATCTGCGGCGGCTGGCCGAAGTGTTCCTGCAGGCCGCGTCCCATCAGCAGGTTGAAGCGCTGGTCGGTGCCGCCGAGTTCGACGTCGCATTTGAGGGCTACCGAATCGTAGCCCTGCACCAGCGGATACAGGAATTCGTGGATTGCAATCGGCTGCTGCGCCGCGTACCGCTTGGCGAAATCGTCGCGCTCCAGCATGCGCGCCACCGTGTGCTGCGCGGCGAGACGGATCATGTCGGATGCGTCCATCTTGCCGAACCATTCGGAATTGAAGCGCACCTCGGTACGTGCGCGGTCCAGCACCTTGAACACCTGCTTTGCGTAGGTGTCTGCGTTCGCCAGCACTTCTTCGCGCGTCAGCGGTTTGCGCGTCACGTTCTTGCCGGTCGGATCGCCGATCATCCCGGTGAAATCACCAATCAGGAAAATCGCGGTGTGCCCGAGATCCTGGAACTGGCGCATCTTGTTGAGCAGCACGGTGTGGCCGAGATGCAAATCCGGCGCGGTGGGATCGAAGCCCGCCTTGATGCGCAGTGGGCGTCCAAGCGCGAGGCGAGCTTCGAGTTCATCGTCCTTGAGGACGTCCACCGCGCCGCGATGGATCAGCGAAAAGGCTTGCCGGTTCGAAGACATGGTTTTTCCGGAGGCAGTGAGCGTCGCGGCCATCGAAAAAGCGGGCTGCGTCAACGCGTGAAGGAGACGTCGTGGTTAATTATGTGTTAACTGCGAAACCGCGTGCAAATCTTTGTGATACAAGGCATTGACGCACGGTTTGCCATGGGGCTATGGTACGGCCCGTCGTGCGTCCCCGCCCATGATTAATGGATCTCCGATGGATCGCCATCTCCGTCGCGTCACCCCTCATGTTGTGCGTCGTCAGGCGATCCGTCGCAAGACTCGTCAATGCCATTCTCACTTCTATTCGCGTTGCGCGCATTGGTCGTTTCATTCCGAAGCGCCGTCCGCGACTTTCCGCTGGATGCGCGAACGCTGGATCCTCGGCGGAGGCGCGTTCCTGCTTGCGTTGTTGACATTGCTGGGCATTCCCGCGTGGGCCAGCGTGATCCAGCACGAAGCGGTGGTGAAGCCGGTGACGCGTGAAACGCTGGCGTTGAAGTTGCCGCCCGCCCCGAAGGAAGCCTCGCGCCCCACCGTCGCATCGTGGAAAGTCGTGGAAGTGCAGCCGGGCGAAACGATGTCCGAGATTTTCCAGGCGCAAGGCTTGAATGGCGCCGACCTGGCCGAGGTGATGGCGAGTGGCAAGGAGACCGGCGCCCTGAAGACGCTGCATCCTGGCGACCAGGTTGAATTCCTGATGGGTGCCAAGGGCGACCTGCAGGGTTTCCGCTATGAACCCGACTCCGCCACGCGGGTGACGCTGACCGTGCAACCGGACGGCAGCATGCGCGCGCAGGTGACGGCGCTTCCCATCGAGCGTCGCATGCATTTCGCGCATGGCGAGGTGCAGGGTTCGTTGTTCGCGGCCGGCGAGAAGGCGGGCCTTTCCGAAACGATGGTGTTGAAGCTTGCCGACGTGTTCAAGTACGACATCGACTTCATCAAGGACCTGAAGAAGGGCGACCGCTTTACCGTCGTGTATGACGACATCTATCGCAATGGCAAGTATTCGGGCGCGGGCAACATCATCGCTGCGGAATTCGTCAACAATGGCCATCGCTACACGGCTTATCGGTTCAAGCAGGGCGACGGCGAAGTCGCTTACTTCAGCGAGGATGGTCGGCCGCTGCGCAAAGGCCTGTTGCGCACGCCGGTCTCGTTCACGCGCCTGTCGTCCACTTTCGGCATGCGCAAGGACCCGGTGCTGGGTTACACACGCCTGCACAAGGGCGTCGATTACGCTGCGCCGACCGGCACGCCGGTGCATGCCGCGGGCGACGGCGTGATCGTGCGCCGCGGCTGGGTGCATGGTTACGGCAATTTCATTGCGATCAAGAACACGCCGACCTACACCACGGCCTACGGCCACATGTCGCGTTTCGCGCCGGGGCTGCATGTCGGATCGCGCGTGACCCAGGGCGAGGTGGTCGGCTACGTCGGCCAGACCGGTTTCGCCACCGGTCCGCACCTGCACTATGAAGTGCGCATCGATGGCAAGCCGGAAAATCCGTTGACGGTGACGATGCCCAAGCCGCAACCGCTATCGGGCAAGCTGATGGCCGAATTCCGCTCGCAAACCGCGCCGATGGTGGCCCGCATCCAGATGATCGACAACGCCACCCAACGCCTGGCGCGGGTGGACAACGGCCGCACCAGCAGCATCGCCGCCGATTGAACGTGCGATGCGTGCGGCGGCAGTGTGTGTGAATGGCTGCGTATGTGAGGCTTCCGCCGCACGCCGGAGAACTCGCGCTTCCACAATCCCGGCTCAGCCCTTGCGGGGCTTGACCGCTCCCTTGACCCGAGGGGGCAGGGGTTCGATGGCAAGATGCGCAACGCTCTTTACCTTGGGCTGATTTCCGGGACCAGCGCCGACGGCATCGATGCTGCGTTGGTGCGGTTCGCGCCGCGGATGGAAGTACTCGCGACGCGCACCGCCGCCTATCCCGAAAACGTCCGCGCCGACGTGCTCGCGCTGGCGCGCAATGCCGCCGCGATCACGCTGGATGCATATGGCCACCTCGACACCGAAATCGGCGAGCGCTTCGCGGACGCGGCGCTTGCGTTGCTGCGCGATGCAGGCGTCAAAGCGCGTGACGTGGCTGCGCTCGGGTCGCATGGCCAGACCGTCTGCCATCGGCCGAACGGGCCGCATCCCTTCTCCATGCAAATCGGCGATCCCAACGTAATCGCCGAACGCACGGGCATCGTCACGGTGGCCGACTTTCGCCGCACCGACATGGCCGTGGGCGGACAGGGCGCGCCGTTGCTGCCGGCGTTGCACGCGGCGGTGCTGGCGGATGCCGCGACGCCGCGTGCCATCCTGAATCTCGGTGGCATCGCCAATCTCACGCTATTGATTTCCGGCAAACCGGTAGGGGGCTTCGATACCGGCCCCGCGAATTGCCTGCTGGATGCCTGGTCGCAGCGCGCGCGCGGCACGCCGCGCGACGATGGCGGCGCGTGGGCGTGCAGCGGGCGCGTGGACAAGGCGCTGCTGGAACATCTGCTCGCCGATCCGTACTTTGCCGCACAGCCGCCGAAAAGCACCGGACGCGAATATTTCAACCTCGATTGGCTCGATGCGCGCGCGTCCGCCGGAATCGACGCGGCGGACGTGCAGGCGACCTTGCTGCAGCTCTCCGCGCAAAGCATCGCGGAGGCGCTGCACACGCATGCACCGAATGTGCGCGAGGTGTATGCCTGCGGAGGCGGTGTGCACAACCCGGCATTGATGGATGCGCTCCGTGCCGAGTTGCCGCATGCGAAGGTCGGCACCACCGCGGCGCTCGGACTCGATCCGGATTTCGTCGAAGCCGTGGGCTTCGCCTGGCTCGCGCGTGCGCGGCTGGAGAATATGCCAGGCAACTTGCCATCGGTGACCGGTGCACGGGGGGCGCGGGTGCTGGGTGC
>DATFGT010000119.1:0-35604 GCA_035249175.1 Rhodanobacteraceae bacterium | reverse complement strand
CAATTTCTGGCAGATGGCCGACACCGGACCGTGCGGTCCGTGCAGTGAAATCTTCTACGACCATGGCGCCGAGGTCGCCGGCGGACCGCCCGGTTCGCCCGACGAAGATGGCGACCGCTACATCGAAATCTGGAACCTGGTGTTCATGCAGTTCGATCGCGCCGAGGACGGCACGCTGTCGCCGTTGCCCGCGCCGTGCGTCGATACCGGCATGGGCCTGGAACGTCTCGCCGCGGTGCTGCAGGGCGTGCATTCCAATTACGAGATCGACCTGTTCCAGCGCCTGATCGCCGCCGCGCAGAAACTCACCGGCTGCGCGGACCACGAAAACAAATCGCTGCGGGTGATCGCCGACCACGTCCGCGCCTGCGCGTTCCTGATCGTGGATGGCGTGTTGCCTTCCAACGAGGGCCGTGGCTATGTGCTGCGCCGGATCATTCGTCGCGCGTTGCGCCATGGCTGGATGTTGGGCGTGCGCGGTGACTTTTTCTGGAAGATGGTCGCGCCGCTGGTCGCCGAAATGGGCGAGGCGTACCCCGAGCTTGCAGCGAAGCAGGCATTCGTGGAGGAGGCGCTGCGTGCCGAGGAACACCGTTTCGGCGAGACGCTGGAACACGGCATGAAGGTATTCGATGAGGTGGCATCGAAATCAGACAAGACGATCCCGGGTGAAGATGCATTCCGCCTCTACGACACCTACGGCTTTCCGGTGGATCTGACGGCCGACATCGCGCGCGAACGCGGTATGTCGGTGGACATGGCCGGCTTCGAGCACGCGATGGAAGCGCAGCGCGAACGCGCGCGTGCAGCCAGCAAGTTCGAAAGCAAGGCGCAATTGCCGGCGGACGTGGCAAGTCGATTGCAGCCAACGCAATTCCTCGGTTACGACACACTGGATGGCAAGGACTGCAAGGTGCTGGCGATCCTTTGCGATGGCCGCGCCGTGGATGCGCTGGCGCCCGGCGAGTCGGCAGCAATCATCCTCGATCGCACGCCGTTCTATGCAGAGTCTGGCGGCCAGGTTGGCGACACCGGCGCGCTGGAGCATGCGAACGGGCGCTTCATCGTCCACGACACGCAGAAGTTCGGCGGCCAGTTCCACGGCCATGTCGGCGAGTGGAAAGGCAGTGCACCGCTGCACGTTGGCGAAGATGTATTCGCGCGCGTCGATGCCGTACGCCGGCAGGACACGGTATTGAACCATTCGGCGACGCATCTTCTTCATGCGGCGTTGCGCGAAACGCTGGGCGAGCATGTCACGCAGAAGGGATCACTGGTGGCACCCGACCGTTTGCGTTTCGACTTCTCGCATTTCCAGCCGGTGAAGCCGGACGAGTTGCGCCGCATCGAGGATCGCGTGAACGAGCAAATCCGCCGCAACGATGCCGCCGAAATCCACCACATGGGTTACGACGACGCGATCGCCACCGGCGCGATGGCATTGTTCGGCGAAAAATACGGCGACGAAGTACGCGTACTGCGGATGGGTGATTTCTCGACCGAACTGTGCGGCGGCACGCACGTCGCGCGCACCGGCGACATCGGCCTGTTCAAGATCGTGTCGGAGTCGGGTGTCGCGGCCGGCATTCGCCGCATCGAGGCCTTGACCGGCGCGGGCGCGATGGCCCATGTAACCGACGAAGAACAACGGCTCGGCGAGGTGTCCGGTTTATTGTCGTCCAGCACGGGTGACGTCGCCGACAAGCTGCGGCAGCTTCTCGACAAACAAAAAAAGCTGGAACGCGAACTTGATGCCCTGAAAGCCAAGGCGAGCAGTTCGGCCACAAGTGATTTGGCGAGACACGCCCAGGAAGTGGCCGGCATCAAGCTGGTCACCGCGCGCCTGGAGGATATGGACGCCAAAGCCTTGCGCGACGCGGTCGATACGCTGAAACAGAAGCTCGACAATTGCGTGGTGTTGCTGGCATCCGGCCACGACGGCAAGGTGGCGCTGGTTGGTGGCGTCCATGGCGCGGCGCTGGACCGGGTCAAGGCCGGCGATGTCGTGGCGCACGTGGCCAGACAGATCGGCGGCAAGGGCGGCGGCCGGCCAGACATGGCGCAGGGCGGCGGAATCGATTCGCCCGCATTGGATCAGGCGCTGCAGGGCTTGGCGGGCTGGGTTGTGCAAGCGCTGAAATAGGCGCGCCGCACCCTGCCAGAAGTCACGCTGTTTTCATTGCGCGGGCTTGGCGCGTTCATATATAGTCGCGAGGCTTTGATCGCCCCTGCACCGGTCTAGTGTGGGTGATGGAGGAACCTGAACGTCGCGATGCACCTGCGTCGGTTCGCGATCGTCCTGTCTTGCCGCGATTCGCGATCCGGAGGGGAACGCGCATCGTGGTTTTCGGGTCCAATGGATCCGAGTGAATGGAGTTCTGTCATGTTGATTTTGACCCGCCGAGTGGGGGAAACCCTGATGATCGGCGACCAGGTGACGGTTACGGTGTTGGGCGTGAAGGGCAACCAGGTACGCATCGGCATCACGGCGCCCAAGGATATCGCGGTACATCGCGAAGAGATTTACCAGCGCATCAAGCAGGAACACGAGTCAGGGGGTTCCGCTTCTGCCGAGTCCGATGAGTCTTCCCGGCACGAAGCGACCCACGGCTGATGCCGGAATGTCCGGCGGCTTTACCGCAAGCTGAGATGCCCTTATCCTGATCGACCGGTTTTGCCGGTCGATTGTTGTGCGCGCGATGGGAATCATCGTGGGTGATGACTCGTACGGGTTTATGGGTTCAAACCATTATCCCGAACGACCCACCGGTTTGCCTTGACGCCAGTTGCTACACTTCTTGCTTTGCAGATGAAAAAAACGGAGAGATGCCCGAGAGGCCGAAGGGGCTCCCCTGCTAAGGGAGTATCGGGCCACAAAGCCTGATCGAGGGTTCGAATCCCTCTCTCTCCGCCATTTCAAGTTTTTGCAAACGGCTGACATGCCCTCGGCATGCCAGCCGTTTTGCTTTTCCGCTGGCAGTAATTTCGTCGCCTCACGGCTGCGTTTCGATTCATCCGGAAGCTTGGCAAGGCGGACCAATTTGGAGTACAAATGTACTCATGCCCGCCATCACTCCTCGCCGAGCTGCCATCCTGACTTTCATCCGCGACCGGGTCACCCGACATGGGCAACCGCCGTCGCTGGCCGAGATCGCCGAAGCCTCCGGCTTGGCTTCGCGCGGGGCGGCGCGCAAGCACGTATTGGCGCTGGCCGAAGCGGGATTGATCGAGATCGTGGCCGGGCAGGCGCGCAGCATCCGGCCGGCCGGCATGCGGGTGCGTGCAGACCTGCTGCAGTTGCCGGTGCTGGGCCGGGTGGCGGCCGGCCCGCCGATCGGTGCCGATCCCGGCCAGGTCGACATGCTGGCCCTGGATGCAAGACTGTTCTCCACGCCGCCCGATTACCTCCTGCGGGTGCAGGGTGATTCCATGATCGAGGATGGCATCCTCGACGGGGACTTGGTCGGCGTCCGGCGCACGCCAGAGGCCCGCAATGGGCAGGTGGTCGTCGCCCGGCTGGATGATGAAGTGACGATCAAGCGGCTTGCCCGGAGCAAGGGCGTAATCCGGCTGCTGCCGCGCAACCCGGATTACGCGCCGATTGAAGTGCGGCATGGACAGGATTTCGCCATCGAGGGCGTGTTCTGCGGGTTGCTACGCAGAGGGTGACATGGTGATGGCGATCGATGCAATGCTGCACCAGCGGCGTGTCTGGAGAGGACGACCCACGGCTCTGCCACCGGGTTCGCAGCCGACCGGGCATGCCACGCTGGACGCGGCGTTGCCGGCTGGGGGCTGGCCCGAGGCTGCGCTGATCGAAGTGTTGATCCCGGCCGATGGCGTGGGTGAGCTGCAACTGCTCTGGCCGACGCTGGCACGCCTGTCGCTGGCGGGCGAGCGCATCGTGCTGGTTGCACCGCCTTACCTGCCATTCGCGCCGGCTTGGCAAAGGGCAGGCATCGCACTGCGCCATCTGCAGATCGTGCGGGTGGAAATGTCTCGCGATGCGTTGTGGGCGACCGAGCAGTGCCTGCGCTCGCGCAGTTGCGGCGCCGTGCTGTGCTGGCCACGGGATGTCGACGATCGCGCCTTGCGCCGCTTGCAGGTCGCGGCAGAATCGGGGCGCACCCTGGGGTTCGCAACCCGCCCGCTCGACGCCGCGCATCATGCTTCGCCGGCGGCGCTGCGCATCGCCGTTGACGCCGAGCCGGCGCAATGGCGTGTGCTCAAATGTCGTGGCGGATTGGCGCCGGTGCAGCCAATTCCGCGGAGCGCGGGGTGAGCCATGCGCTGGGCGTGCATTTTGTTGCCGCAGCTGGCGCTGGATGGCGTGCTGCATCGTTGCGTCGATCGGGACGCGCCGTGGGTGTTGGTCGCGGGTTCCCCGCAACGGCGCACGTTGCATGCGGTCAATCCCGCAGCACGTGCGCTGGGATTGCGCCGGGGCATGGCGCTGACCGCGGCGCAAGCGCTGGCTCGAAACTTCGCGATCGCCGAATACGATCCTGAAGACGAGACGCGTTGGCACCGGTTCCTCGCGGGATGGGCCTACCGTTTCAGCTCGCAGGTCAGCCTGCAGTTCGTCCATGCACTGGTTCTCGAAATCCGGGGAAGCCTGGGCCTGTTCGGGCCGTGGCCGCGGTTTGAAGCGCAGTTGCGCGAGGAACTGACGGCGCTGGGTTTCCATCACCGCATCGTCGCCGCGCCCAATCCCGTGGCCGCGCGTGTATTGGCCAATGTGCATGACGGACTTGCCGTCGGAGAGGGCAAACCGACATGGCGTGCGCTCGGACAGTTGCCCATCCAACGCGCGGGCTTTGCGCCGGACGTGGCCACTGCATTCGCGCGCATGGGCCTGCGCACGCTGCAACAGGTATGGGGTTTGCCGCGCGATGGATTGGTGCGACGCTTTCCCGCGGAGATGTTGCGTCATCTCGACGAATTGCGGGGCTTGCGCGAACCCGCATGGCACGGATATCGGCCCCCCGATCATTTCGACCTGCGGATCGAACTCGGCTACGAAGTCGAGTCGTCACAGGCGTTGCTTTTTCCACTGAAGCGACTGGTTGCGGATTTTGCCGTTTTTCTTTCCGGCCGCGATGGCGGCGTGCAGCGCTTCGCCCTGCATCTGGAGCATGACGGTCATGCCAGGACAATGGTGCCGGTGGGCTTGCTCGCGCCGGAACGGGATGCCGCGTTGCTGTTCGAGTTCGCGCGTGGCCGCCTGGAACAGGTGCAACTGCCAGCGCCGGTTCGCGCGATCACGCTGCGTGCCGACGATCTGCCACCGTTCGTGCCGGTACATCGTGAACTGTTCGATGCGCGAGCACAGCAGGCGGTGCCTTGGGAGCAATTGCGCGAACGGTTGCGCGCGCGGCTGGGCGAAAAGGCCGTGTGCGGGTTGCAGGCGCATGCCGATCATCGCCCCGAGCATGGTTCGCTAAGCACGCCTGCAATCCCGGCGAAATGCGAGCCGTTACTCGGGATTGCTCCCGGCCCGCGACCAGGATGGCTGTTGCCGAGGCCCGTGTTGTTGCGTGGACCGGCGCCTTGTCTTCTGGCAGGGCCGGAGCGCATCGAGAGCGGCTGGTGGGATGGCGGGGACGTGCGTCGCGACTACTACGTCGCGCGGCTTTCCACGGGGCAATGCGCGTGGGTGTTCCGGCCCGTGGATGGCGGGGATTTCATGCTGCACGGATGGTTCGCATGAATTACGCCGAGCTGCATTGCCTGTCGAATTTCAGTTTCCAGCGCGGCGCGTCGAGCGCGCACGAATTGTTCGATCGCGCCAAACGGCAGGGCTATGAGGCGCTCGCGATCACCGACGAGTGCACGCTGGCCGGCATCGTGCGGGCTTGGCAAGCCGCGAAAGAGGTCGGCCTGTCGCTGATCGTCGGCAGCGAAATGCAGATCGAGGACGGCGCGAAGCTCGTGCTGCTGGCGGAGAACCTCGCGGGTTACCAGAAGCTGTGCAAGCTGATTACTGTCGCGCGCCGGCGTGCCCCGAAGGGAAGTTACCGCCTGCTGCGGGAGGACTTTCCCGACGCGACGGAGGGCTTGCTCGCCCTTTGGGTGCCGAACGATCCGGCCGATGATCGGGAAGCGCAGTGGTTGCAGACGCGCTTTCCGGGGCGGTTGTGGGTTGCCGTGGAACTGCATCGGGGTCCGGACGATGCGGCAAGGCTGGCGCGTTTGCAGGCGCTTGGCCAGTCCATGCACCTGCCATTGGTCGCCGCCGGCGATGTGCACATGCACGCGCGCGGACGCCGCGCACTGCAGGACGCGATGACGGCGATCCGGCATCACACCACCGTGGCCGAAGCCGGCGCGCGGTTGTTTCCCAATGGCGAACGCCATCTGCGCGCGCGGTCCGCGCTCGCGGGGCTGTATCCGCCGAAGCTGCTGGATGAATCCGTGCGCATCGCGCGGCGCTGTACATTCGATTTCAAACAACTGCACTATCAGTATCCGAACGAGTTGGTGCCGGAGGGACACACGGGCACCTCGTGGTTGCGCAAGCTCACCGAAGATGGCTTGCATTGGCGTTGGCCGGACGGAATCCCGCCGACGGCGCGACACCTCGCCGAGAAAGAGCTGGCGCTGATCGCCGAACTTGAATACGAGAGCTACTTCCTCACCGTTCACGACATCGTGCGCTTCGCACGCAGTCAGGAGATCCTCTGCCAGGGACGTGGCTCCGCCGCGAACTCGGTGGTCTGTTATGCACTCGGCATCACCGAAATCGGCCCCGAGCGCATCGGCATGCTGTTCGAGCGTTTCGTTTCGAAAGAGCGCAACGAGCCACCGGACATCGATGTCGATTTCGAACACGAGCGGCGCGAGGAAGTCATCCAGTACGTGTTCAATCGCTACGGTCGCCATCGTGCGGCGATCACCGCGGTGGCCAGTACGTATCACGGTGCCGGGGCGGTGCGCGATATCGCGCGCGTGCTGGGATTGCCGTCCGACCAGATCGACGCCTTGGCCGGTTGCTTCGGTCACTGGAACGATGCGGTGCCCCAGCCTGAGCGCCTGCGCGAACTGGGCTTCGATCCGGACAGCGCGCTGCTGCGACGGATACTGATCCTGACCGCGGAATTGATCGGGTTCCCGCGCCATCTGTCGCAACACCCCGGCGGCTTCGTGGTCTCCGAACAGCCGCTGCACGGCCTGGTGCCGGTGGAAAACGCGACGATGGAAGATCGCACGGTGGTGCAATGGGACAAGGACGACCTCGATGCCGTCGGGTTGCTCAAGGTCGACATCCTGGCGCTGGGCATGCTCAGCGCGTTGCGTCGCTGCCTCGACCTGGTGAAATATCACCACGGTCGTGCGTTGACGCTGGCGACGATTCCGGCGGAAGATCCGGACACCTATGACATGATCTGCCGCGCCGACACCGTCGGCGTGTTCCAGATCGAATCGCGCGCGCAAATGGCGATGCTGCCGCGCATGCGGCCGCGCAATTTCTACGATCTCGTGATCGAGGTGGCGATCGTGCGTCCGGGCCCGATCCAGGGCGACATGGTGCATCCGTACCTGCGCCGGCGCACCGGCGAGGAGCCGGTGGCCTATCCGTCAGAAGCCTTGCGCAAAGTGTTCGAGCGCACGCTCGGGGTGCCCTTGTTCCAGGAACAGGTGATGGAACTGGCGGTCGTGGCGGCGGGGTACACGCCGGATGAGGCGGACAACCTGCGCCGCTCGATGGCCGCGTGGAAACGCCATGGCGGATTGGAACACCATCGCGACAAGCTGACCCGTGGCATGCTGGCGCGCGGCTATTCGAACGAATTCGCCTCGCACATCTTCGATCAGATCAAGGGCTTCGGCAGCTACGGTTTTCCGGAATCGCACGCGGCGAGTTTCGCACTGCTGACCTATGCCAGTTGCTGGCTCAAGCGCCACTATCCGGCGGCCTTTGCCTGCGCGCTGATCAACAGCCAGCCCATGGGTTTCTACAGCCCTGATCAGCTGCTCCAGGACGTACGCAGGCATGGCGTGACCGTGGCGCCGGTGGACGTGCGCCACAGCAATTGGGATTGCACGCTTGAACCCGATGGACATAGTGGGTTCGTATTACGAATGGGGTTGCGCATGATTCGCGGCTTCGGCGGGGACGATGCACGGCGAATGGAGCAGGCGAGGGCGGCACAGCCCTTTGCCGACGCTGCCGATCTTTGCGAGCGTGCCGGCCTCGACGCGCGAGCGCGTGAGCGGCTGGCCGATGCCGGCGCACTACGTGGCTTGGCGGGTCATCGTCATCGTGCCCGTTGGGCGGTGGCTGGCGTGGAGGAGCAACGTCCATTGCTCGGCAAAGCCACGCGGCCGCGGGAGCCTCAGGTGAGGCTGCCCATGCCGACCGTCGGCGAGGACCTGCAGGCCGACTACGCGACGCTGGGCACCACCTTGGGACGACATCCGCTGGCGCTGCTGCGCGCGCAACTGCGAGCTCGTCGCTGCCGAAGCTCGAAGGATCTGGCGGGCATTCCATCGGGACGCCACATCACCGCGGCGGGATTGGTGGTGGGCCGCCAACGACCGCAAACTGCCAGCGGCGTCACCTTCGTCACGCTGGAAGACGAACACGGCATGATCAACGTGGTGGTCTGGCGACAGTTGGCCGAACGGCAGCGTCGCCCTTTCCTGGAATCGAGCTTGATGATGGTGGAAGGCACACTGGAGGCCGTGAGCGGGGTCCGGCACCTTATCGCAAAGCGCTTGCACGACCTGACGCCGCTGCTGAGCAACCTGGATGTGCGGAGCCGGAATTTCAGGTGATAGGAGTCAGCGGTGCAGCTACTTTGATCGGCCATTCGCGTCGAGTCTTCGACAGCCCAGTCGCTCTTCGACTCCGGCCCCGTCTTTGTTCAAGATGGGGCCTGTCCTCACGACGAACGGATCGAACAGACCGCCAATCACGGCAGCGATCGTGGACGATTGCTTGGTCGGGGCAGAGGGATTCGAACCCCCGACATCCAGCTCCCAAAGCTGGCGCTCTACCAGACTGAGCTATACCCCGATAACCGCGAATGGACGCCGCAGCAGAAGGCAATGGTACGTTCGCGGGATTGCGCGGGTCAACGCATCGCGGCAACGCGCCCGAATCTGGTTCTGAAATAAAGAAGCCGGCGGTAAACAACCGTCGGCTTCTCATCGAATGGCGCGCCCGGAGAGATTCGAACTCCCGACCACCAAGTTCGTAGCCTGGTACTCTATCCAGCTGAGCTACGGGCGCAGTGAAGCGAGCCGCGAATTATCCGGTGTTGCGGGTAGGACGTCAACGGCCGTGCTGTCCAGCTCGTTCTGGTCGGCGGTGAGGTTGCAGGCTTGCGCGTGGGCAACCTAGGTTGGCGTGCTTGACTGGACCATCGCACCATGGATGGATTCTTGCGAGAATGCGCCAGCGACGCGCCTGTAGCTCAATCGGATAGAGCATCGGCCTTCTAAGCCGACGGTTGCTGGTTCGATTCCAGTCAGGCGCGCCATTTCGAAAATTCGCCATACGTCCATCGCCCTGACGCGATACCGGCTGCGCTGCACCGGTTCGCGCTCCGGAGTAGCATGCGGGAACATTCGGCCACGGCCGCGGCTGTCCGGGAGGCTCACATGCGATTCATCGGCGCGCTGATTTTCTGGATCGTCATTGCAATCATTGCCTACTTCGTCGTGGCCTTCACGGGCGCGTACCAGGTGGGAGCGGACGTTCCGCACTGGGGCCTGACGCAGCATGCGATAGGCTTCCTGCGCGAACACACAATCGAACGCCGCGCCACGGACATCAAGCCGCCGGCGTTGGATGATCCCGCGTTGGTCAAGCTGGGTGCCGAGCACTACGCCGAAATGTGCACGGGGTGTCACCTTGCGCCGGGCATGGGCCACTCCGAACTGCGCGACGGCTTGTATCCCAAGCCGCCGAATCTGACGCGATTCGCGCCCGATCCTGCCGAGGCGTTCTGGATCATCAAGCACGGCCTGAAGATGACGGCGATGCCGGCATGGGGCGCGACGCATGATGACCATACGATCTGGGCGATGGTGGCGTACTTGCAGAAGCAGCCCCGGATGAGCGCCTCGGAATACCAGTCGTTCACTGCGAATGCCGCAGGCATGGAAGGCCATGAGGCCGCTCCCGCGCCTGCATCGGCCGGGACGGCTGCTGCGCCGGCATCGCCCTCCAGCGCGCACTGACTCATCTGCCAGACGCCGCCTGGTTGCCTTGAGCGGCCGGACGGTGCGCGCGCGCGGACTGACCCTTGACTCTGGACCGTGGTCAAGGGTTTAGACTATGCGTATGAACACGCAGCCCACACAACACGTCACCATCGGCGTCGTCGCGCGGCAGGCCAGCGTCGGCATCGATACCATTCGTTACTACGAACGCGAAGGCTTGCTGCCGAAACCGCAGCGGCGCGCGTCGGGATATCGCGATTACGACAGCGGCATTGTCGAGCGTCTGCGCTTCATTCGCCGCGCCAAGGACCTCGGTTTTACCCTGGAAGAGATTCGCGAACTGCTTGCGCTGTCCACAGATCGCGAGCGCGGCGTGAAAAGCGTCAAGCAACGCGCCCAGGCACGGCTCGGCGAAGTCGAGCACCGCATTCGCGAACTTCAACGCATGAAGCGCGGGCTCAAGCAACTCATCGACGCCTGTCCGGGCCACGGTGCGCTCGAACACTGCCCGATCCTGCGCGCGCTGGTCGGGGAGGAAACACCATGAGCACCTGTGCACATTGCCACCAGGATGCGGCGCCTGTCGCGCCGGACCACGCGATCGATCCCGTCTGCGGCATGCAGGTCACGACGACCTCGCCGCGTCACGTGGATCACCACGGGAGGCGCTACTGGTTCTGCAGCGATGGTTGCCGCGGCAAGTTCCAAGCCGACCCGGATACGTATCTGGAGAAGGCCGTGCCCACTCATGCCACGCATCACGCCGATCTCGGTCATGCGCACGAACACGCGCACCCCGAAGCGCCTGCGGGCACGATCTACACCTGCCCGATGCATCCGGAAATTCGACAGATCGGTCCGGGCCATTGCCCGAAATGCGGCATGGCGCTGGAGCCGGTGCTGCCGGGTGCCGCGGGGGACGATGGCGGCGAACTGCGGGCACTGACGCGCCGCTTCTGGACGCTGGTTGCTTTCACGGTTCCCGTATTCGTGCTGGCAATGGGGCCGCATCTGTTCGGCTGGCAATTGCCATCGCCATGGAACGCGGCCGCGGGTTGGATCGAGGCGGTGCTGGCAACCGTCGTGGTGCTATGGGGTGGCGCGTCATTTTTCGTCCGTGGCTGGCGGTCGCTCAAACCTTGGTCGCCCAACATGTACACCCTGATCGCACTGGGCACGGGCGTGGCGTGGTTGTACAGCGCGGCGGCATTCCTGCTGCCCGACATCTTCCCGATCAATTTCCGCGACATGCATGGACGCGTCGGGGTGTATTTCGAGTCCGCGGCGGTCATCGTGACGTTGGTGACGCTGGGCGACTGGCTGGAACTGCGGGCGCGCAAGCGCACCGGCTCCGCGCTGCGCGCATTGCTGGATCTTGCGCCCAAAACCGCGCGCCGCATCGCCGCGGACGGCAGCGAATCCGACGTGCCGCTCGATGAGGTGCAGCCTGGTGACGTGTTGCGCGTGCGTCCAGGCGAAAAGGTGCCGGTGGACGGCATCGTCGTGGATGGTACGAGCCACATCGACGAATCGATGCTGACAGGCGAATCGATGCCGGCCGCGAAAGCCGTGAACGATCGCATCACCGGCGGCACCGTCAATCAGGATGGTGCGCTGACCATGCGCGCCGAAAAGGTCGGTGCCGACACGATGTTGTCGCGGATCGTCGCATTGGTCGCGCAGGCGCAACGCAGCAAGGCACCGCTGCAACGCGTGGCCGATCGCGTGGCCGCGTGGTTCGTGCCGGCGGTGGTCGGCGTCGCGGTGCTGGCATTCATCACATGGGCCGCGGTCGGTCCGGAACCGAAAGCCGTGCATGCGCTGATCGCGGCGGTGTCGGTGTTGATCATTGCCTGCCCATGCGCGCTGGGCCTCGCAACGCCCATTTCGATCATGGTCGCGAGCGGGCGCGGCGCGCACATGGGCGTGCTGTTTCGCGACGCCGCCGCCATCGAGACCCTGCGCAATGCGAACGTGCTGCTGGTCGACAAGACCGGCACGCTGACCGAAGGCAAGCCTTCGCTGCGCACCGTGGAAACGTTCGGCGGAATCGGCGAGGAGAAGGTGCTGGCGCTGGCCGCAGCGCTGGAGCGCCCGAGCGAACACCCGCTGGCGCGTGCGATCGTGACGGCCGCCGAAGCCCGCGGCGTGGCGATCCGGGACGTCGAGGATTTCAAGGCACTGGTGGGACGCGGTGTGAGCGGGCGTGTGGATGGCCGCGCCGTGGCGATCGGCAACGTCAGGCTGCTGGATGAAACCGGCGTGCACGCAGACGCAGCCATCCGCGGGAAGGCCGATGCATTGCGCAGCGACGGCGCGACCGTGATGTTCATGGCCGCCGACGGTGAAGTGGCGGCTCTGCTGGCGATCGCCGATCGCATCAAGGACGACACGCCGGCCGCGCTCGCCGCGCTGCGCGAGGAAGGCATGCGCATCGTGATGCTGACCGGCGACAACGCCACCACGGCGAAGGCCGTCGCGAAAAAGCTAGGCATCGGGGAAGTGCACGCGGATGTTTCGCCGGCCGACAAGGCTGCCGTCGTCGAGACACTGAAGCGGGAAGGGCGCGTTGTGGCGATGGCCGGCGACGGGATCAACGATGCGCCGGCGCTGGCGTCGGCCGACATCGGCGTCGCGATGGGTGCGGGCGCCGACGTGGCGCTGGAAAGTGCGCCGGTCACGCTGGTGCGAGGCGAGCTTCCCGGGATTGCGCGCGCGCGGGCACTGTCCCGCGCGACGGTGCGCAACATCCACCAGAACCTGTTCTTCGCATTCGTGTACAACGCGATCGGCGTGCCGATCGCGGCGGGCGTGTTGTATCCGGCGCTCGGGATCGTGCTGTCGCCAATGATCGCGGCGCTCGCGATGAGCCTGTCGTCAGTGTCCGTGGTATCGAACGCGCTGCGCCTGCGGACGGCGCGACTGGAGCCGCGGTCATGACGGGTTATGATCAGATGCCTCGTCTTCGAGGAGTTCCATCATGCACAGGTTTTTGATCGGTTTGGGACTGTCGGGTATAGCCACGCTTGCGCTGGCCGCCGCCCCCGCGCTGCCCACGCACGAGGCACCTGCCGATGCGAAGGTGTACCTCATCAGCCCTGCCGATGGCGCGACGGTGGGGCGCGACATGACGGTGCGGTTCGGCCTTTCCGGAATGGGCGTGGCACCGGCGGGCATCGAGAAGGAACACACCGGCCATCACCACTTGTTGATCGACATGGCGACGCTGCCGCCAGCGGGCCAGCCGATTCCGAACGACGACCACCACAGGCATTTCGGTGGTGGCCAGACCGAAACGGTGTTGCACCTTTCGCCCGGCACGCACACGTTGCAGCTTGAATTGGGCGACGCGAACCATGTGCCGTTCGATCCGCCCGTCGTCTCCAGGAAGATCACGGTCCACGTGAAATGAAAACCGCGCGGAAGACTCCGCGCGGCGTTTCAATCAGGCGTTGCCTGACGTCGTCGGGATCAGCGCACGAACAACGGCTTGTTGAGGCGCGCGATCAGGCGCTCGCGGCGCGACGTGCGCGGGGCCGCGTCGCCCTCTTCCGCCTTGGGCGCGGCTTCCAGTCGTCCGTCGGCGAAACTGGCGTTCATGTAATCGACCACTTCCTCGTAGGTCATCCCCGATGTCGCGACGATTTCATCGACGGTGGCGTAGTCCTTCACCATCTCCTTGGCGAGCCGGAAATGCCTCGGGTATTCGCGTTCGGTTTCGGGCCAGCGTGACAGCTTGTAACGTTCGGTGCGGTTCAACTTGCGGCCGAGAATGCCGGGGGTAGCAATAAGGCCCGCGTACCAGCGCAAACGGCTCAAGGGCTGTGCAGGATTGACGGCCCGCGCGGCATTGAGTGCCTCGGAGTAGATCGGCGTCCAGGCGTTGGCGGGCTGCTGCAATAGCACGGTGAGCGGCTTCAGGGAGGTCGCTTCGAAGTGGTAGACGTTCTTTTCGGGATCGACCACGAGTTCGGCGCCATCCGGCCCGACCAGCTTGCGCGGACTGGAGAACGTGCCCTGCACGAGTGCCAGCGCGAGCGCTTCCGCCGCGTTGACGGGGCCGACTTCGACGGCTCCCGGCAGGTCGACCTGCACCGGTTCCGGCGCCGTGGCGATTTCCGGTTGGGTGGCGCCTTCGACCTGCAGCGCGTCGCTGCTGCGCGCGCCCGCGAGCCACGCTTCGAGGCCCGCCGCGGTGGTCCGGGGCGCGCTCGCGATGGACTGTTCAGAATCGAATGTCATGTCTTGGGTACCTTGCATGTCGGCGTTCCCTCCGAAGCCAAAAGAACCTGACCGGCGGAATTATTGCCCCTACGCCGGTCGCTGCAATGCGCGTGCCAGTTTACGCAGCAGGACGCGCGAAAACGCGTGCCGCGGAGTAAACATTGGTTACGGCTTTGGTGAGAAGTCAGGCCAGGGAAGGCCGTTCTGGTCTGCCACGGAATGCGACTCAATGGGTAAGCAGGCGATTCAAGGAGGCGGCGATCAGGGACGATCGCACGATAAACAATCAGGCGGGAAGGGGTTCCACCGGACGCCGCGCCTGCAGCGCCCACAGCGCGGCGTAGCGGCCGCCCAGCGCCAACAGTTCGGCGTGGGTGCCGCTTTCGACGACGTGGCCGCGATCCAGCACCAGGATGCGATCGGCATCGACGATCGTGGACAGCCGATGAGCCACGATCAAGGTGGTGCGCCCGCGCGCGATGTCGGAAAGTTCCGCCTGGATGATCTTTTCAGTGCGCGTGTCGAGCGCACTGGTTGCTTCGTCGAACACCAGGATGCAGGGGTTCTTCAGCAACGCGCGCGCGATCGCGACCCGCTGCTTCTCGCCCCCCGAGAGCTTCAGGCCTCGTTCGCCGACGGTGCTTTCGTAACCCTGCGGCAGGCTGGACACGAAATCGTGGATGTGCGCCGCACGCGCAGCGGCTTCGACGTCCTCGCGGCTGGCGCCGGTGCGGCCATAGGCGATGTTGTAGTAGATGGTGTCATTGAACAGGACGGTGTCCTGCGGCACGATCCCGATCGCCGCGCGCAGTGATTCCTGCGTTACGTCGCGGATATCCTGGCCGTCGATGGTGATGCGCCCGCCGCTGACGTCGTAGAAGCGAAACAGCAGTCTCGACAGGGTGGATTTGCCCGCCCCGGTTTCACCGACCACCGCCAGCGTCTTGCCGGGCGGAACGGCGAAATCGATGTCGTCGAGGATCGCGCGATCCGGGTTGTAGCGGAACGACACGTGCTCGAAACGGACCTCGCCGCCGCGCGTCACCAGCGGCTTCGCGCCCGGCGCATCCTGCACCTCGGCGTGTTCGTCCAGCAGGCCAAACATGTGCTCCATGTCGATCACGCCCTGCTTGATCTGGCGCCAGGTGAAGCCGAGCATGTTGAGCGGGATCGCGAGCTGCAGCAGCCAGCCATTGACCATCACGATGTCGCCGACCGACAACTGGTGCGAGACCACCCCCATCGCCGCCATCGCCATCAACGCGGTCAAGCCCAACGCGATCACCAGCGCCTGCGCGCCGTTCAGTAGCGCCAGCGACGATTCGGTCTTCACCGCGGCGTCTTCGTAGCGGCGGAGATCCGCGTCGTAGCGCTCGGCTTCGAACGCCTCGTTGCCGAAGTACTTCACGGTCTCGTAGTTGAGCAGGCTGTCGATGGCGCGGGCATTGGCGAGGCTTTCGGCTTCGTTCATCGCGCGCACGCCGGCGGTGCGCCATTCGGTGATCCAGATGGTCGCGGCGATGTAGATCAACATCGTGCCCAGCGTGATCACGGCGTAGCGCCAGTCGAAATGTTCCAACAACAGCACGATCACCACGATGATCTCGAAAAGCGTCGGGATGATGTTGAACACGACCCATCCCAGAAGGTTGTACACGCCCCGCGTGCCCCGCGAGATGTCGCGGCCGATGCCTCCGGTGTGGCGGTCCAGATGGAAGCGCAGCGACAGCTCGTGCAGGTGTCGGAATGCGTCCAGGCCCGATGCGCGCATCGCGCGCTGGCTGACGCGTTCGAACACTGCATCACGCAGTTGCCCAAACAGTGCGCCGATCAGGCGCAGCACGCCGTACAGCGCAATCAACGCGATGGGAACGGTCAGAACCGCGATCCGTGGATCGAGGTGGTCGACGATGTCCTTGAATGCGACGGGCACCCACACCGTCGCGACTTTGGCGATCACCAGCAGCGTCGCTGCGGCGAACAGCCGGCCGGGATAGCGCCGTACGTAAGGCCACAACATCGACAACGCGCGGCGCTCGCGGGCGGGTTTGGCGGCGGTTCCAGTCATCGCAGGATGATGGGGGCGGAGCAGGGCCAGTTCCAGTAGAGGAACGGCCTGCGGGTTGTGCGTACCACTACAATCACGGGCTTTGTTGAATGATCTGCCGACGATGATCCTCCGTACCCGTTTCGCGCCCAGCCCCACCGGTTTCCTGCACATTGGTGGCGCTCGCACGGCGCTTTATTGCTGGCTGGAAGCGCGCCATCGCGGCGGGCAATTCATCTTGCGCATCGAGGACACCGATCGCGAACGCTCCACCGATGCAGCGGTGCAGGCGATCCTGGACGGCATGCACTGGCTGGGCCTAGATCCCGACGAGGGTCCGTTCTACCAGACGCAACGGATGGATCGCTATCGAGCGGTCGCGCAACAGTTGCATGACGCCGGCAAGGCGTACTGGGCCTATGAATCCCGGGAAGAACTCGATGCGATGCGCGCCGCGATGAAGGAACGTGGCGAGAAGCCTCGCTACGACGGCAGTGCGCGCGATGCCGGTCTCCCGTATCGCGACGATCCGAATCGGGTGTTGCGTTTCAGGAATCCACAAACCGGATCGGTCGTGTTCGAGGACAAGATCAAGGGCCGCGTCGAATGGGCCAACGCCGAGCTGGACGACTTCGTGATGCTGCGGTCGGGTGGTTTCCCCACCTACAACTTCGCGGTGGTGGTGGACGACCTCGACATGCGCATCACCGAAGTGATCCGCGGCGACGACCACGTCAACAATACGCCGCGCCAGATCAATCTTTACGAAGCGCTCGGCGCCGCCGTTCCAACGTTCGCGCACCTGCCGATGATCCTGGGTCCGGACGGCCAGAAGCTTTCCAAGCGTCATGGTGCGGTCGGGGTGATGCAATATCGCGAGGATGGCTATCTGCCGCACGCGCTGCTGAATTACCTGGTGCGCCTCGGCTGGTCGCACGGCGATCAGGAGATCTTCTCCACCAAGCAGATGATCGAGTTGTTCGACATCGCCAAGGTCAATCATTCCGCTGCGCGTTTCGATTTCGCTAAGCTGGGCTGGCTCAACCAGCATTACCTGAAGGAAGGCGACCCACGCGAACTCGGCAAGGAACTGGCGTGGCACCTTGAGTGGCTCGGGCTGGACGTGGCGAAGGGTCCCGACCCTGCCGAAGTCGTGGTCGCATTGCGCGAACGCGTGCAAACCTTGAAGGCGATGGCCGAGCAGGCGCGCATCTGGTACGCGCCAATCGAGGCGTGGGACGACAAGGCGGTGAGAAAGCATTTACGGGCGGAAGGCGCCGCCGACGTGCTGCGCGCGATGCACGTGAGGCTCGCGGCGTTGCCGACCTGGAAACCGGCGGGCATCCACGCGCTGGTCGCTGAAGTCGCAACCGAACGCGGCATCGGCATGGGCAAGGTTGCGCAGCCGTTGCGCGTCGCGATGACGGGCACGGCGGTGTCACCGTCGATCGAAGACACCGTGTATCTCGCGGGGCGCGACGTTGCGTTGAAACGCATCGATGACGCGATTGCGCGCGCGGCGCAATAGTTTCACATGCCGTCATCCCGGCGAAAGCCGGGATCCATTTTGATTTCCGCTCAGAAAGTTCTATATCAAAATGGATTGACTCGCGCCATCCAAGGCGCTCGCCCTTCTGGCCGCCTTCGGCGTTCGCGTTTGCTATCCTGCACATGCAGTCGGATCGCCGCTGCGCGGCGTCAGGAATGACGGACAAAAATTGTTGCTCTTCACCCGTTTCGATCCGGGTCCTGCTGCCACCGCATGAATGATCTGCTGCAAAAACTCCTTCAAGGCGTCGACCCCGGAACACCCGGCGCGTTCTGGCGATTGCTGCACAACATGCTGGTGCTGGTGCCGTGGTGGCCGCTGATCTGGTTCACCGTCGCGTGCGCGATCGTGGGCGCGGCGATCGGCTGGTGGCGGGGAAGGATCGCGTTGGGCGTCGCACTCGGATTGGTGGTGGGGCCGATCGCATGGGCGGCGTTGTGGGCGCTGCCGCCGGGACGCTACGGTCCGGCGAGGCGGCGATTCGATCAACGCCAAGCGCTCGAGCGCAAGGTCGCCTGACCAGGAACACTTGCAATCGGCGGCATCGGCCCTGACATCAGTGGCGTCGCGCGCGCATTTCGACGTGAGCGCTAGAATGCAGCCATGGTCACCGCACCCAAAACCGCGCACCATCACCACCACCACGATGCCGCCGGCATCGTGCGCGAGATCGAGCACGAGTGCAACGCGCGCGGCCTGCGGCTGACGGCGCTGCGGCGCGAGGTGCTGGAGCTGGTCGCGAAGGCGCGCAAACCGGTGAAGGCCTATGACCTGCTCGAATCCCTGCGCGACCGTCACGCTGGCGCGGCGCCGCCCACCGTCTATCGCGCGCTGGATTTCCTGCTGGAGAACGGCTTCATCCACAAGCTGGAATCGATCAATGCCTTCGTGTTCTGCCAGCATCCGGCGGAAGCGCACCAAGTGCCGTTCCTGATCTGCGACGTGTGCGAAAGCGCGACCGAAGTGTGCGACGAGGGTGCGATCGCGCACCTGATCGAGCGGCAGGCGCGCGACTTCGGCTTCCGCGCCAAGGCCCAGACGCTGGAAGTGCACGGCGTCTGCAGGCAGTGCGGCCCGGCCTGAGCCGGCCGCGTTCTTCCTTCCCGTGTGATTCCGAGCGCGCAGAGAGTGCGTGCAATCGCATGTATTGTGCGGAGCGTCTAGAATGTTATAACATAACATTCATGCCCTCGATCCGATCCCAATCCCATCCACGCCGGAAAGCCGTTTTCGCCGTCGCCATCGCCGCATTCGGCTGTCCGGTCCACGCCACCGCGTTTGCCGAAGATGCGGCCGCGAAGAAGCTGCAGGCCGCGTCACCCGCCGGCCATGCGTCGGACGCGAGCGGGCAAGCTCCCGCGCCGCCGCAAGCCGATGCACCGCTGACGCTGGATACGGTGCAGGTCAACGCGCGGCTCGATCGCGCGCGCAATGCGTTGTCGCCGGACACCGGCACCAGCCGCACGGTGTTCGATCGCAAGGCCATCCGCCAGTTGCCGCAAGGCGAGGACACGCCGCTGAACCAGGTGCTGCTGCAGGCGCCGGGCGTGGTGCAGGATTCGTTCGGGCAACTGCACGTGCGCGGCGACCACGCCAACCTGCAATACCGCATCGACGGGGTGATCATTCCCGAAAGCATCAGCGGGTTCGGTCAGGCACTCGACACCCGCGCGATCCAGTCACTCACTTTCCTCACCGGCGCGCTGCCCGCGCAGTACGGCTACCGCACCGCGGGCGTGGTGGAGATCGACACCAAGTCGGGCGCGCAGCTCGGCGACGGCGGCAATGTGAATCTGTACGGCGGGTCGTTCGGGACGTTCAATCCGGGCTTCGAAGTGCACGGCAACCAGGGCCGCTGGTCGTATTACCTGACCGCGAATTTCCTGGAAAGCGACATCGGCATCCAGAATCCGACGCCCGCGCGCAATGCGATCCACGACCGCACCGACCAGTTCAAGAGCTTCGGTTACCTCTCCTACCTCATCGACGACAACACGCGCGCGGGGTTCTATTTCGGCACGGCCAACAACCGTTTCCAGATTCCGAACAATCCCGGCCAGTCGCCGCAGTTCGCGTACGGTGACATCAGCGACTTCGATTCCTCAAAGCTGGACGAGAACCAGCGCGAGGAGACGCGCTTCGGCGTGTTCAACCTGCAGGGCCACGTGACGAAGCTGAACACCGACTACCGCATTGCGCTCGGGCAGCGCTTCAGCAGCGTGGCATTCCGGCCGGACCTGATCGGTGACCTGATGTTCAACGGCGTCGCTTCCACCGTCCACCGCGGCGATCGGGCGACCACCTTGCAGGCGGATTTCTCGACGCCGCTCGGCGAGTCGCACCTGCTGCGCTACGGATTCTATGCGGAGAACGAAGGCGCGGCGTCGAACAACGATTCGTGGGTATTTCCGGCCGACATCGAGGGGGCGCAGACTTCCACCACGCCATTCCGCGTCGTCGATAACCACTTCCAGCGCGCGCACACGCTCGGCGCTTACGTACAGGACCAGTGGCAGGTGGCCGACGATCTGATGGTCAACTACGGCCTGCGCGCCGACCGTTACAGCGCGTGGCTCAAGGAAGGACAACTCAGTCCGCGTGTGGGCCTGGTGTGGAACGCGACCGCGACCACCACCGTGCACGCCGGCTATGCGCGCTATTTCACGCCACCCGATACCGAATTGATCGCGCCCGAGGACATCGCGCTGTACGCGGGCACCACCAACCAGTTGCCAAATGATCTGACCGGACCGGTGAAGGCCGAGCGTTCGAATTACTACGATGTGGGCGTTTCACAGAAGCTAGGGCCTCATCTGACGGTCGGCTTGGACAGCTACTACCGGCAGGTGAATTACCTGCAGGACGAGGGCCAGTTCGGCGCGGCGCTGGTGTACTCGCCGTTCAACTATGCGCGCGGCCGCGCCCGCGGCATCGAGTTGTCGGCCAACTACGACAGCGGGCCGCTGAGCGCGTATTTCAACCTTGCGCAAAGCCGCGCGGTGGGGAAGGGCATCATCTCCGGACAATACAACTTCGATGAGGACGAACTCGACTACATCGATGCCCACTGGGTGCATCTGGATCACGACCAGAAGCTCGTAGCCTCGGGCGGCATGAGTTACGCGCTCGACGCCGCCACCCGCGTGGGCGCGGACTTCCTCTACGGCAGCGGACTTCGGCGCGACTTCGCCAATACGGCATCGCTGCCTTCCTATTTCCAGTTGAACCTGAGCCTGGAGCGCGGCTTCCGTCTGCCCGGCTTCCGCAAACTAGATGCGCGACTGGTGCTGATCAACGCGCTGGATCGCGTGTACGAATTGCGCGACGGTTCCGGGATCGGCGTGGGCGCGCCGCAATACGGTCCCCGGCGCGGGATGTACCTGGGCCTGAGCAAGGATTTCTGAACGGGCGGCGCTGGCCCATCGATCCACGCCCGCCCACCATCAGAGGAACGTTATAATGTTGCACAACCCTACGGACGACGGGCTCGAATCCGCCGGCGCGCGCCACCACGGGGCGCGCATGGGCGACGGGATCTTCAAGCAAGTGGATATGCCTACCTTTCAATCAACCCCCGCGTTCGTCCCGTCGCTTCCCGCGACGACGTCGCCGCGCCGTTTTGCGACACTGGTCGACCGTGTCGGCGCCACCGCGTCGATGTTGTGCGCCGTACACTGTGCGCTGCTGCCATTCGTGCTGGCGCTGCTGCCGTTGATCGGGTTGGAATTCCTGGCCGGCCATGCGTTCGAACGCATCTTCGTTGGTTGTGCGGCGATGCTCGCCTGCGCCAGCATCCTTTCCGCGTATCGCCGTCATCGCCATCCGCAGGCATTGTTCCTCATGGTGCCAGGCATCGCGCTGCTGCTGGTCGGCGTCGCGGTGAATCTGGACTTGCATGTCGTCATCCATACCGCCAGCGTGGTGGCGGGCGGCGTGCTGGTGGCCAGCGCGCACGTCACGAACCTGGTGCTGGCGCATCGCCACCATTGCGCGACGTGCACGCATGCACCGGCGCGGACCTGATGCGCAACGCGTGACTCGCTCGAAGCGGCTGTTGATGAAAGCCAAGTCACGGAAGGCCGTTCTGGTGTTGCGGCCTTGGGGAGGCGGCGGCGAGGCCGTTCGATGAAGTTGCGATCAGGGACAATCGCACGGCTTCGTGAAAAGTCAGGCCAGGGATGGCCGTTCTGATGGTCTGTATGGCTTGGCCGGCAAGCCGTGATCAAACTGATCGGAACGGTGATCATGGGACGACCGCACAAGCATGGTAATTGTGTAACGCAGAGTGCCTGCATACGCTGCACGCATGGCGCACGATCACACCCATATCCATGCCTACGAACATCCCGGCGGCAGCCGCGGGCTACTGGCGTTCGCGCTCACGCTGACTTGCGCGATGCTGGTCATCGAAGCGGTCGGTGGCTGGTGGTCCGGTTCGCTGGCGTTGCTGGCCGATGCGGCGCACATGCTCGTCGACGCGGGTGCGTTGGCGCTAGCCTGGGCCGCGGCGGTGTTCGCGGTGCGGCCCGCGGATGCGCGTCGCAGTTTCGGCTATGCGCGCATGGAAGTGCTGGCCGGATTCGTCAACGCGCTGGTGCAACTGCTGCTGGTCGCGGGCATCGTGTACGAGGCGATCACGCGATTGCTGGCGCCCGATGGCATCCATATCCAATCCGGCGTCATGCTGGTGGTCGCGGTAATCGGGTTACTCGTCAACGCGGTGGTGCTGCGCAGCCTGGACGGCCACGGCCACGAAGAACTCAACACGGCAGGTGCACGCCTGCACGTATTCGGCGATCTGTTGGGTTCGATCGCGACAGTGCTTGCCGCCTTGCTGGTGCGCTACCTCGGCTGGCAATGGGCCGATCCGGTCTTGTCATTGCTGGTGTCCCTGCTGATCCTGCGCGGCGCGTTCCTGCTGCTGAAACGTTCCTCGCACATCCTGCTGGAAGGCGTGCCGGAAGGCCTGGCTCCCGACGAGATTCGTGCGGCATTGGCCACGGCCGATCCGGCCATTGTCGAAGTGCACCACCTTCACGTCTGGCAGATCTCATCCGGTTCGCGCATGGCCACCCTGCACGCGCGCATCGGCGAGGGTGGCGACACGCGGCACGCGCTGCACATCATCCAGCAGGTGTTGCGCGAACGCTTTTCCATCAGCCACGTCACCGTGCAGATCGAGAATACGGAATGCCTCGACCCGGAATCCGGTTGCCAGGAGCCAGGGCACCCGCACCGAAACGCCTGATGACCGACGCCCGGTGAATCGCATCCGGCCGGGCAACGTGGTCGAGCAATTCCCGCAGACTCCGATCCGCTGACCCCCGGCGCTGCTTGCTGTTACCATGCGGTCAACCGCGCGCGGTGCGCGCATCGCACTCCAAGACAACATGACCACACAAGGGAATCGACATGGGCAAGGGTGACAAGAAGACACGCAAGGGCAAGATTTACGCTGGCAGCCACGGCAACACCCGTCCGCATTCGCCGAAATCGAACGCGCCCGTGAAGAACACGGCGGCCAAGGCAGCCAAACCAGCCACGCGTGCCCCGGCCAAGAAGGCTCCGGCCAAAAAGGCGGCGCCGAAAAAGTCTGCTTGAGGATCTGTATTTGCTTCACCGAAGGGCCCCGTCCGGGGCCTTTCTTGTGTCTGCGTCACAAGGAAACTTCGATGCCGCCCGCGAACACGCGTGATGCAAGACTGCCGCCGATCCAGTAGGCGAGCTCGGCAGGGCTGTGCGCATTCCAGACGACCACGTCGGCGCGTTCACCCGGTGTGAGCGTGCCGCGGTCGCGCAAGCCCAGCGCGCCCGCGGCATTGACGGTCACGCCACGCAAGGCTTCCTCGGGGGTCAGTTGAAACAAGGTGCAAGCCATGCCCATCGCAAGGCGCAGCGAACGCAACGGCGAGGTGCCGGGGTTGAGGTCGGTGGCGACGGCCATCGGCACGCCGTGTTCGCGCAGCGCCTCGATGGGCGGCAGGCGCGTCTCGCGCAACGCGTAGAAACTGCCGGGCAGCAGCACGGCGGTGGTGCCCGACCGCGCCATGGCTGCCGCCGCTTCGGTGCCCGCGCATTCGAGATGATCCGCAGACAATCCATCGAACGACGACACCAATGCAGCACCACCAAGGTCGGACAGCTGGTCGGCATGCAGTTTCACCGGCAAGCCCAGTTCGCCCGCGCGCTCGAAACAGCGACGCACTTCGTCCGGCGTGAAGGCGATGCCTTCGCAGAAAGCGTCCACCGCGTCCGCGAAGCCGCTGTGTGCGATGGCGGGAAGCCATTCATCGCAAACTGCCGTGATGAAATCGGCTCGGCGATCCTTGAATTCCGGCGGCAGGGCATGCAGGCCGAGAAAGGTCGTGCGTACGGTGATGCCAAGTGCTTCGCCGATCTTGCGCGCGACGCGCAGCATTTTCATTTCGGTTTTGAGGTCCAGCCCATAGCCGGACTTGATTTCCAGCGTGGTCGCGCCATCGCGAAGCAGACCTTCCGCGCGCGGCAGCGACTGCTCGAACAATTCGTCCTCGCTGGCTGCGCGGGTGGCACGGACGCTGGAAAGAATGCCGCCGCCGGCGCGTGCGATGGCTTCGTAGCTTTCGCCATTGAGCCGCATCTCGAACTCGTCCGCACGGTTGCCGCCGAACACCAGATGCGTGTGGCAATCGACGAGCCCCGGCGTGACCAGTTCGCCATGTACCGATTCGGCGGTGCGTGCCAGGTCGGCCGGCGCGCCGGGCAATGCATCCATCGGACCGGCAAACGCGAGCTTGTCGCCGCGCCATGCAAGTGCGGCATGCTCGATCAAGCCGTAGCCCGCGTCCCCTGCAAGCGTCGCAAGCATGCAGTCGAGCAGCAAATGGTCCCAGCGTTCGCCCGCGGAGGACGTGTCGCCTTGGGTACTCATCGCCGGGATGGCCATTGCAATTGATAGAGGTCGTGCCGGCGATCCTTGAGGTTCTGCACGGTGCCGTTGTTGCGCGCGCGTGCCAGGTCCTCCAGTCGCAGGTCGGCAAACAGGACCGTTTCGCTGTTGGGGGTGGAATCCGCCGCGACTCCGTCGCGGGCAAACGGAAAATCGCACGGCGTCAGGATGCAACTTTGCGCATACTGGATATCGAAGTTGTTGACGCCCGGCAGGTTGCCGCAGTTGCCCGACAGCACCACGTAGCACTGATTCTCGACCGCGCGCGCTTGCGCGCAGTAGCGCACGCGCAGATAGCCTTCGCGGGTGTCGGTACAGAATGGCGTGAACAGGATCAGCGCGCCCTGATCGATCAGGTGGCGCGCGACTTCCGGGAATTCGATGTCATAGCACACGGCGACCCCGATCGGGCCGCAATCGGTTGGAATGGTGCGCGCGGTGCTGCCGCCCCTGATGTTCCACAAGCTGCGCTCGCTCGGCGTGATGTGCAATTTCATCTGCTGGTGGATCGAGCCGTTGCGCAGGCATACGAAACAGATGTTGTGGATGTCGCCGTCATCGCTCAGGGCAGGGTGGGTGCCGGCAATGATGTTGATGTTGCGGCGCACCGCGAGATCGCTGAACAGTTTCTTCACCCGCGGCGTGTATTCGGACAGCTTCAGGATCGAATCGACCGGCGACAGTGGCGCGTTTTCGATCGAGAGCAGTTGCAGCGTGATGAGCTCGGGGAACACCACGAAGTCGGCTTCGTAATTGGCAGCGACGTCGACGAAATATTCCACTTGGGTCGCGAACTCGTCGAAATTCTTGATGCGCCGCTGCTGGTACTGAACGGTGGCGAGGCGGATCACGTCCGGCAGCCGTTGCGTCACCGCGTGCGGGGGCATGTCCGGCTGATCCATCAGTCGCGGATTGCGCCACACCAGGTGCGCCGCATAACCCAGTGATTCGCGGTCGTACGGAAGATAGCCTTCGAGCAGGCCGATGACCTCGAAGCCGTTGCGCAACTGGAAACTCAAGGTCGGATCGCGTTGCCGGCCGTGGATCACGGCCTTGAGATAATCTTCCGGCGTGGCGTATTTGCCCGCGCGCTTGGCGAGGCCCGGCAGGCGTCCGCCGAACACGATGCCGCGTAGACGCAACCGCTGGCACAACCGCTTGCGCGCGCTGTACAGGCGTCGGCCGATGCGCATGCCGCGGCAATCCGGATCGACGCCGATGTCCATGCCGTACAGCCAATCGCCGTGTGGATCGTGGCGCGACGCGAAACCTCCGCCGGTGATTTCGGCCCAGGTGTGCGGGGCCATCGCCACTGCCTCGCTGATGCGGAAGGTCGCGCAGTAGCCGATCACGCGATCGTCGTACACCGCCACGAACTGTCCTTCCGGGAAGTGCGCGAGCTGGCCGGCGACCATTTCCGGCGAATAGCCGAACCCCGGCCCGTACACGCGCTTGCCCAGTGCGACGATCTGCGGGATGTCGCCATCGGTGGTGTTGCGCACCATCAGCCGGGGCGTATGTTCGAGTGCGGTGCTCACGCAGACATTATGACGGCGATAAACCGGTGCGGGCCACGACGATGGTGGCGCTTGCGGCAAGGCGCCGGTAGCCTTCGACCGGAATCAGAACACGTCTAGCGGGAGCGACCATGTTGCACGCGGAACACCTGTGGACGCCGCTCGGATGGCGGCACGACGCGGCGGTCGGGCAGGACGCGGACACGGCGCGCGCACGCTTCGTGTTGCCCGGCATCCCGAACCTGCATTCGCATGCGTTCCAGCGCGCGATGGCGGGGCTGGCCGAGCAGCGCGGCCCTGGCGACGATTCATTCTGGACCTGGCGCGAGACGATGTACGCCTTCGCCTCGCGCATCGGTCCGGATGAACTGCGCGCGATCGCGGCGCAGTTGTACGTCGAGATGCTGAAGGCGGGCTACACGCAGGTCTGCGAATTCCATTACCTGCACGACGCGCCCGATGGCAGGCCTTACGCCGACCCCGCCGCGATGTCGCGCGCGATCATCGAGGCTGCGCGGGAAGCAGGCATTGGCCTTACGTTGCTGCCGGTGCTGTACATGACGGGAGGATTCGACGGACGACCGCTGTCGGACCGGCAGAGGCGTTTCGGCTTGTCCGTCGATGCGTATCTTGAATTGGTGGAGTCGCTGATCGCGCTCGAATCGGAAGGCGTGCGCATAGGCGTCGCCTTGCATTCGCTGCGGGCGGTGCCCGAGGCCGCAATGCGTGAGGTGCTGGCCGCACCGCTGGCGTGCGGCCGCGTGGTGCACATCCACATCGCCGAACAGATCGGGGAGGTGCAGGATTGCCTGAGCCTCCGCGGCACGCGTCCGGTGCAATGGCTATTCGATCATGCGGATGTCGACGAACGCTGGTGCCTGGTCCACGCGACGCACCTGGATAACGCGGAAATGCGGGCGATTGCAACATCGGGCGCCGTGGCCGGGTTGTGCCCGACCACCGAAGCCAACCTGGGCGATGGCCTTTTTCCGCTCGCGAATTATCTCGATGCGGACGGCGCGCTCGGCATCGGGTCCGATTCGCATATTTCGGTGTCGACGGTCGAGGAACTGCGCTGGCTGGAATACGGGCAGCGGCTGCTGACGCGCCATCGCAACATCGCCGCGCGCGCGCCCGGTGCGAGTGTCGGAGAGGCATTGTGGGGCGCCGCGCTGCAGGGCGGACGCCGCGCGGCGGGCATCGCGGATGACTGCGCGGATTTCATCGTGCTGGACGACGCGTCGCCGCTGCTCGCGGCGCGCGATGAACGCAGCGTGATCGATGCATTCCTGTTCGCCGGCAACACGCCGCTCGTGCGCGACGTAATGGCGGGCGGCAAGTGGGTGGTGCGGGATTTCAGGCACCGCGACGAAGATCGCATCGCAGCGCGCTACCGCGAAACCGTCGAAGCGCTGGCGGCAGGCTGATTCGCCGTTTCCATGAACTTCAAGGATTGAAGTACTTCGCGCATTGCGGCGAACGCGTGGGTGTCGGAGAACGGCGGCGTCGCGGGCGGGTCATAGACGGCCGGGTTCACGCCGAACACCAGCAAGTCGATCGCGTAGCAGGCGCCGTGGTGGACGGTGCGATACGCGTGCACGTCCAGATGATGGCTCATCGCTGCGTCGGCGGCATCGAACGTCGTGAAGGTGATGCCATTGATGGTGCGGGTGGCGACGCTGCCGGAGCGCACGGCGGACGGCGGCGTGGTGCAATCGTGCACTTCCATCGGATCGCGACTCGCGCCGATCCGGATTTCGGCGTCGGTGATGTTGTTGGAACCCGGCACGGTCAATGCCAGCACCGGTTGTCCGCGCGAGTCCGGGCTGGCAAAGGTTTTCCACGTGTCGTTGGCGAGATAACTCGACCGGAAATGATGCCGGGCCACCCAGCCCGGCGGCACGTCGATGCGGAAGCGCCATGCCTCGCTCGCGAAGGGGGCACTGCCGTTCCGCTTGGCTGCCGTCGCCGCGCCAGCGGGGGATGAAGGCGCGGTCGATTGCACCATCTGCGCGGCATGATTGCCGCCACCGTCGCCCGAACAGGCCGCGAGCCACATACACGACAACAGCGGCCACAAGAGACGAACGCCGTCACGGACAAGGCGTTCGCTGGGGATCGATGGCGCCGATTTCAGTCGCCGCCTCACTGCGTGGCGGATGATGCCGGTGGATTGCCGGAGTCCTTCTGCATGTGCGATCCATGCATGTGCATGTGCGATCCACGCCACTGCTTCATCTTCGCTTCGTGTTGCGCGCGAAGGGTCGCGTATTGCGTACGCTGCTCCGGGGTCAGCAGGTTGTAGATCTTGGTGCGCAACTCGGCCTGGCGCAGCACGCGGGCATGCGCGGCGTTCGACTCGGCCTGTGCCAGATCGTTCGCCGCGCTCTGGTACGCGGTACTGCCGGGCGTGGCATTTTCGAACGCGGCTTGCTTCTGCCGCAGCGCCTGCATCTCCGGACGCGCCTGCTCGAAATTCTGCTGGAACAGCTGCTGCACGCTGGTGCGCTGCGTGGCGCTCAGGTCGAGTTGATCGAACATGTGATGGTCGCCGTGATGTTTGGCGGATTGCGACATGCCGGTGGTGCTGCCGACCGATGGTGGTGCCGCGGCGAAGGCCAGCGGCGCGCAGGCGAGCGCCGCGGCAAACACGGCAGTGCGGAATGGAAAACTGTGCATCGAGATATCCTCGGGGTGGGGATGGATGGTCGCCGATCCGTGGCGCAGATTCGCTAAATTTGCGTGATTCCTTGCGGGCGATATGGCATGCGGTCAGCTTCGAAGCGCACCGCGCAGGGTTGCCCGCAACCTTCCAACGCGCGCAGGGACGTTTGCGTTGACATGCGTGTGCGTCACCCCATCCGTTGTTTCAGGAAATCGATGAACACGCGCAACTTCGGCGGGACCTGGTAGCGGGAGGGGTAATAAAAGTGAAGGCCGTCGTAGGGCGGCAGCCAGCGATCCAGCGCGGTTTCCAGGCGTCCGCTGTCGAGGTCGGCCTTCAATGTGGGCAGGGGCAAATGCGTGAGCGCGGCCCCGTCGGGGGTGCCGGCGGGACGTTCGCCATACTGGCGCGCGCTGTCCATGGCTCCCGAATTGCAGGCCGCGTGAGACCATTCGTTCCGGACGAATCATCCAACAAGCAGGAGAACGCCCCATGAAATTCCGCACACTTGGCCCAAGGGGCCCGCAAGTTTCCGCCATCGGCCTCGGCTGCATGGGCATGAGCGAGTTCTACGGTGGGCATGACGATGCCGAATCGATCAGGGTGGTCCATCACGCGCTGGATGCCGGCCTGAACTTCCTCGACACCGCGGATATCTACGGGCCGCACACCAACGAAGTGCTGGTCGGCAAGGCCATCCGCGAACGTCGGGACGAAGTATTCCTTGCCACCAAGTTCGGCATCATGCGCGACCCCGAGGATTCTGCCAAACGCAGTGTCAACGGTCGTCCCGACTATGTGCGCGCCGCGTGCGACGCCAGCCTGAAACGCCTCGGCGTCGATCACATCGATCTGTATTACCAGCACCGCGTCGATCCGGCCACGCCGATCGAGGACACGGTCGATGCAATGGCCGAACTGGTGCGCGCGGGCAAGGTGCGGTTCCTCGGCTTGTCCGAACCTTCCGCAAAAACCATCGAGCGTGCACACGCCGTGCATCCGATCACCGCGGTGCAGAGCGAGTATTCGCTGTGGACCCGCGATCCCGAAGACGGCGTGCTGCAGACGTGCGTGCAACTCGGTATCGGGTTCGTGCCTTATTCGCCGCTGGGGCGCGGTTTTCTGACCGGCGCGATCAAGAGTCCGGATGATTTCGCGCCCGACGACTACCGTCGCAGCAGTCCGCGCTTCCAGGGCGAGAACTTCGAGAAGAATCTCGCGCTGGTGGACAAGGTGCGCGAACTTGCGTCGCACAAGGGTTGCACGCCGTCGCAGCTCGCGCTGGCGTGGGTGCTGGCGCAAGGTGAACACGTCGTGCCGATTCCCGGCACCAAGCGCATCGGGTACCTGGATGAAAACATCGGCGCGCTGGACGTGACACTCGATGACGGCGAGCTTGCCGCGATCGACGCCGCATTCCCCGTCGACGCCGCGGCGGGCGCTCGTTACGCGGAAGCAAGCATGCGGGCGCTGTTGCGCGGCTGAAACCGCGGCACCCTGAATGCCGCCCGCTGGTGCAGGACGCGTGCGTCAACGCCCTATCGCCGTGACGCGTTTTTCGTGGGAGTCCCATCACGGAGACGCGTTATGAAACGTCGTGCTGTCGCATTGCTCATGCTCGCCGGATTTTCCGGCCTTGCACTTGGCGGTTGCGTGGTCGCGCCGCCACGCGGCCGCGTGGTCGCGGTCGCACCCGCGCAGGTCTGGGTGCCCGGCCACTGGCATGCAGGTGTGTGGGCTCGCGGGCATTGGCGGTATCGCTGAGACGGCGCAATGTCTCTCCGTGCATCATTATGATGCGCGGATGATCGACACTGCCGCTTCATCATTAGACGCCGCGGAATTCACCGGTTATATCCATCGCGGGACACCCGCGTTCCGTCGCGTGAATCTGGCGCTGTTTGCGGCTGGTTTCGCGACCTTCGGATTGCTGTATTGCGTGCAGCCGCTGTTGCCGGAATTCACGCGGGACTACGGCGTGAGCGAAGCGGTCAGTGCGTTGTCGCTGTCGTTCACCACGTTCGTGCTGGCGTTCGGCATGTTGTTCGTCGGCGCGTTGTCCGACGCGTGGGGCCGCAAGCCCGTCATGGTGGCGTCCACGTTGGCGTCTGCGTTGCTGGTGCTGGCCTCGGCACTGATGCCGAACTGGACCACGCTGTTGATCGCGCGCACGCTGCTTGGCCTGACGCTGAGCGGCCTGCCCGCGGTGGCGATGACGTATCTCGCCGAAGAAATGGACGTCGCCTCGATCGGACTCGGCATGGGGTTGTACATCAGCGGCAATGCAATCGGCGGCATGAGCGGGCGGCTCATTACCGGCGTGTTGACGGATTTCGCGAACTGGCGCGTGGGGGTCATCGTCGTAGCGATCGTTGGCCTCGTCTGTGCGTGGATGTTCTGGCGCCTGCTGCCACCGTCGCGGCACTTCGTGGCGCAGCCGTTGAATCGCAGTGCGTTGACCGAACGCTTCGGCGTGATCTTCCACGATCGCGGTTTGCCGTGGCTGTTTGCGGAGGGCTTCCTGCTGCTGGGCGCGTTCGTCACCGTGTACAACTACATCGGCTACCGCCTGCTGGCGCCGCCCTACAACCTGAGCCAGGCCGTGGTCGGCGCGATCTTCATCATTTATCTGATCGGCACCTTCAGTTCACCGTGGGTGGGGCACTTGGCCGGCAAGCTGGGCCGGCGCAAGGTGCTGTGGGCGATGCTGGCATTGATGCTGCTCGGCACGGCGTTCACATTGCTGTCGCCCCTATGGGCGATCCTGCTGGGCGTCATCGCGCTGACGTTCGGATTCTTCGGCGGCCATTCCATCGTCAGCAGTTGGGTGGGCCGCCGCGCCGGTGACGCGAAGGCGCACGCGTCGTCGCTATACCTGTTCTGTTACTACATGGGCTCCAGCATCGCCGGCGCATGCGGCGGCGTGTTCTACGCCTCGCACGGCTGGAACGGCGTCGGCGTGTTCGTGGGCGCAATGGCGCTGGTCGGCCTTGCAATCGCGCTCGGCTTGTATCGCTTGCCGCCGCTGCCACAAAACACCGCTACGCCACCGACGCCGATGAGTCGTGGTGCGATGCCGTGAGCGGCCCGCCGGTCGTGTCTTGACAGGATGAACATGGTTTCCGTCCCGGATTACGGTTGATTGGAAACCGGAATCGCCGCCTCCTGTCCTCGTCGCTGATCTCCTCCAAGCTCGCTACGAGGCCGATTTGTTTGCGTGGTGCAATGATCCACCGAGTCGAAATCCGTTCGACGGAATCAGGGCTGGGCTCGGCAAGTTTTGGCATTCGGGGCCTTCAATCCCACAACCGTCCAGGGTGTGACCTTGCCGTCCGGCAGGTGCACCGCGTCGACGCGGTTGCTGTCGCCTTCAGCGACCAGCAATGTGTCGGGCGACAACGCTTCGACGGCGAGCGGCCGGTCGAGCAGGGCGGCGACGGTGGTCACCTGGTGCGCCGCAAGGTCGATTTTGCGCAACGCGTTGTTGAAGGTGTCGGCGATGTAGAGATCGCCCGCGTTCCACGCGACATCTTCCGCGTGTTGCAGCAATGCATGGTTTGCCGAGCCGTTGCGCATCCCGAAATCGAAGAGGCCCCGGCCAATCAGCGTCGAAACCTTGCCATCGGGCAAAACGATTGCGCGCACCGAGGATGATTCCGGATCGGTGTCATACAAGGTGTCGTCGTGGACACCCAGTCCGCTCGGTTGCGCGAACTGCGCCTCGGCACGTGCACCATCGGCCAAGCCTTCCTCGCCGGTACCGGCCCAAGGGCCTATCGTTCTGGTGGCTGGATCGTAACGCCAGATCTGGTGGTCGCCCGCCATCGAAACGTAAAGCTTGTCGCCGTGCCACGCAAGATCCCACGGCGAATTCAGCACCGCCGAACGGGCGGAAAAGCTGCCCCTGGTGGCGAAACCGCGTTGTCCGTTGCCTGCGATGGTCGTGACCGTGCGCTTTGCAAGGTCCATGCGTCGGATCGTCTGGTTGTCGGTGTCGGCGACATATAGCGCGCCGTCATGGAACGTGAGTCCGTGCGGTCGATTGAATTCGGCGTGCGCGTAATCGCCGTCGGCATTGCCCGTGCAACCGCTGCCGATGATGGCCTGCAACTTGCCGGAATGATCGGCCAGCACGATCCGGTCGTGGCTGGTGTCGGCAATCGCAACCAGGGTGGGCATGACTGCAATGCCAGCGGGCGTCGCGAGGCCGCCTGATTGGAACGCCAGCGGGCGCAGCGGCAACTTGGCCAATTTCGATGCCGGCGGCGCGTCCTTCAGTGCGGCTTCGACCGGCCCGGCAAGTTGCTCCAATGACTGCTCGCCGATGAAGCTTTGCCTGACGCTACCGCCCGGCCCCACCAGTATCAATGTCGGCCATGCCTGCACGCCGTAGGCTTGCCAAAGGCTCATGTCCGCATCCAGCACGGTCGGATGGCGCAGGTCGTAGCGCTGGATGAAGGATTCCAGCCCCTGCCGCGTTTTCGACGCAGTGAACTTGGGTGAGTCGATGCCGATCACCACCAGCCGCGTGCCGAAGCGTTCTTCCAGTTGTTTTTCCGCGGGCAGCATGTGGATGCAGTTGATGCACCCGGGCGTGAAGAAATCCAGCAGTACCGCGCGACCACGCAAATCGTTCCATGCGAGCGGACGTGAAACGTTGAACCAGGCGAGTCCGTGCGGGAAATCGACGGCGCGCTGCGCGTAGGCACGCGGCAGCCCGGTCAGCAGTCCGACCGCCACGATCAGCGTGGCAATCAAGGTGAGCAGGATGCGCTTCATGGGTGGGTCGGGTGCTCAATCCGCGCGACGGGCGAGCGCGTACACGCCCGTGTGCAATGCGGTGACGCCTTGTCCCTGGAACGATGGTTGCGACGCCAGGATGTCGCGATGCTCCAGTTGTTCGATGTTCCATTGCTGGTCGAACAGGCGATGTACCTCGGCGCCGGCGACGCTGAAGGGTGGGCCTTGCATTTCGTCCTCGGGATAATCCAGCGTGATGAGCAGACCGGCGCTGCCGGCAGGCAATTGCAGGTACACGTCGATGGCAAGCCGTTCGCGCATCCATGCGGGCATTGCGATCAGCGCAGCGCGATCGTAGAAGGCCTGGCACTGCGCGATCGCCTCGGGGTCGATTTCAAACACGTCGCCGTTGATGATTTCGATCTCACCACCGGGCGCATTGGTGACGTCGTAGAGCGTGCCTTCGGCGGTGCTGCGGGTACGCGCGTGCAACTGGTTCTCGGCGAGAAAAGATTCGATCGCGATCGGCGACACGTCGATTCCGAGTACCCGCATGCCTTGCTGCGACAGCCACAACATGTCCAGTGACTTGCCGCACAACGGCACCAGCACCCGCGCGCCGCGCGGCACGTTCAAGGCGGACCAGTGTTGCACCAGCAACGGCATCACTTCCTCGCGATGCCAGCCGGTGCGCCCATCGCGCCAACGTTTCAGCCAGTACTCGGCTTCCATCGCAGTCTCGATGACGTCAGGGGCGGCGTTTGCTGTGTCTCCACTCAGATCTCCAGCAGTCGTACCTTGCCCGTTGCCAGTTCGTATTCGGCGCCGACCACGTGCACGCGGCCGCTTTTCACCGCCTCCGCGATGATCGGTTGCGCCGAGGCAACGCGCGAGACGTTGTACGCGACGTTCGCATCGATCGCGCGCTCAAGCAATCCGTTGCCGCCGCGTTTCACCACGTTTTCGATCCCGGGCCGCACCGCGTCGGTGATGTCCCAGATGTGGCCGGGCAACGGTTTTGGATTCTGGATTTCCTGGATCGTCGCCTTGACCGCGCCGCAGTTGCTGTGGCCCAGCACCATCAACAGCGGCGTGCCGAGCACGCCCACGCCGTATTCCAGGCTCGACAGCGCATCGAGGTTCAGATAATTGCCCGCGATGCGCACCACGAAAAGATCGCCGGGCGACTGGTCGAACATCAGTTCCGGCGCGACCCGTGAATCGGCGCAGCTCAGGATCGATGCGATGGGGTATTGCGCTTTCGCGCGCGCCGCGCGCCCCGCCGAAAAATCCTTGGGGTCGAGCTTATTCGCCACGTAGCGCGCGTTGCCCGCCATCAGCCGGCCCAGCGCGGCTTGAGGCGTGGTGGCGTTCTGCGGCGCATCGGCCAGCGCGCGGCGCAGCGGTGCGGCCATGGACAGCGCGACGATGCCGAGGCCGGCCTGTTGCAGGAAACGGCGGCGGGAATCGCGGTCGGTTGCGTACATCGCACGTGCCCCTTTTCGAGTGGAGTGGATGAAAACGCTTACTCTGGTCAGCGTGGCGATTCTACGCCTGCACGTGACAAGGAATCGGCAGATGTGCGGGGAACGCCGATCGGCCGCATAATCGGGGTCTCTTTCTGGCTGGAACACCCATGAACGCCCCCACCCGCATCGACACCACGCGCGAGATCCATCCACCGCGCGGCACGGAGCTTACGTGCAAGAACTGGCTGATCGAGGCGCCGTACCGGATGATCCAGCACAACCTCGATCCCGAGGT
>DATFGT010000118.1:0-4335 GCA_035249175.1 Rhodanobacteraceae bacterium | reverse complement strand
TCGCATCGGCGAGGAGCTAGGGCTGCCGCGCCAGATGGTGTACCGCCACCCGTTCCCCGGCCCGGGGTTAGGTGTGCGCATCCTGGGCGAGGTGAAGAAGGATTTTGCCGAACTGCTGCGCAAGGCCGATGCGATTTATCTGGAAGAACTCTATCGGCACGACCTCTACCACAAGGTGAGCCAGGCGTTCGCGGTGTTCCTGCCGGTAAAGTCGGTGGGCGTGGTCGGCGACGGGCGCGCCTACGAATGGGTGGTCGCGTTGCGCGCGGTCGAGACGATCGACTTCATGACCGCGCATTGGGCGCATCTGCCCTACGAATTCCTCGGCAAGGTTTCAAACAGGATCATCAACGAGTTGCGTGGCATTTCTCGCGTCGTTTACGACATCAGCGGCAAGCCGCCTGCCACGATCGAATGGGAGTGAACCGGCTGCTTACCCGGCCCCGGCGTTTCGCTTCGGCCGCCGCACGACCCTGATCTTGCCGCTGCTGGCACCGCCGCACAGAAATTGGCCGGCGCCGTCGGTTTCGAGTCCTGAAACAGCAATGTCTTCGGGCATGTCCAGTTGCTCCAGGACCTCGCCCGTGTCGGGATCGATTCGGCGCAAGTCGCCCCGTTCTTCTTCCCAGGTTCCGTGCCAGAGTTCGCCGTCGACCCAGGTAACGCCGGTGACGAAGCGCTTCGATTCGATGGTGCGAACCACCTGGCCGGTGTCGGGATCGATCTGGTGGATGCTGCGCCCGCGGTAATCGCCCACCCACAAGCTGCCCTCCGCCCATGCGAGCCCGGAGTCGCCGCCCCCGGCGGGAGCGGGAATCGTCGCCAGCACGCGCCCGGATTCGGGATCGATTTTCTGGATGCGATCCTCGGCGATCTGGAACAGGTGCTTGCCATCGAACGCGGTGCCGGCGTGCGCGGCGACGTCGATGGAGCGCTGGGGTTTTCCGGTGGCGGGGTCCACGGCGTTCAATTTGTCGCCGGATGCGAACCAGATGCGCTCGCCATCGAACGTCACGCCGTGCACGCGATCGGCGCCGGAGAACGGGCCGTACTCGCGCACGATTTCAGCCTTTGACCGTTTCATGATTGCACCCTCTCGCGGTTTCGGGGTGGCGCCATCCTAGTCGCCCGGCAGCGGGGCAGGGAGCAACAATGCTGTCGTGAATCCCGGCACAGGCGACGACAGCCAGCGACGCGCACGGCCGAGCCCCAGCGGTTGCACCTTACCCGATGCCGCAAGCGCGTCGAGCACGCGTTGCACGTTGCGCTGGCTGGCACCAAGCGCCAAGGCAAGCGCCGAACTGGACCAGGCTTCGCCATCGGACAGCACCGCCAGCGCCGCCGCATGCTTTTCTTCGATCGGCCGCGCCAGTACCACCACCTCGTGCGACGATCGGGGCGCCAGTTCAAAGCCTCGGGGCGTGGCGCGAACATCGGCGACATTGCGCAGGGCTGCCCGAAGCCGGCCGATTTCCACCCGCAAGCGCGCACGGTGGGTTTCGTCGGCGTAACGCGTTCGGAATGCGCACCTGATCAACACGTTCCTCATGGCCTCGCCCGGCCACGCCTCGGCCAAGGCACGCGCGAGCGCAAACAACACCGGCCGCGAAGCAAGTGAAATGACCGAACCTGCGTCGCGTACATCGTAGCGACAGGCGTCGACGAGAAAACAAGGTGACGCCAGCAAGGCTTCGAGTTGTTCCAACGTGAGCGGTTGTTCCCGGCCGCTCGAGATTCGACGTGCCGCCGTTGCGGCGAATTCGCGCGACAGGCTTCCGACTTCCTCCGCCAGGGCCGGGATGCCGGCCTGCTCCGCTGCCCATCGGGCGCGATTGAGCGCCTCTCGCGCGGCGGCCGCATGGATGCGCCGCATCGCGATGCCGGCGACGCTCAGTTCGTGGATGGCACGCAGCGCGGGTGGCAACGACGCGACATCGATGGCGGCAAGCGCGTGCTCCGCCTCATCGATACGCCCGATCAGCAGCAAGCGTCGGATCGCGAGATAGTGCGCGTGCGCGGCATTGGTGCGGTCGCCGTGCGCCTCCAGCGTCGCGCGCGCCGCGTTGAGTCTTTTTTCGGACCAACCGAGGTCGCGCGACGCCAACGCGATTTCGGCTTCGACGATTGCGCAACGCGCACGCGCCACGGCTTCCGTTTGTCCGAACGTGCGCGCGGCACGACGAACCAGCGATTTTGCACGCTGGAAATCGCCCAGTTGCGCCATCGCGATTGCACGCAACGCGAGCGCGGGCGCATCGTCGCGCAGCGCGACCCGCTTCAGCGCTCCCAACGGGTCGCCCGTCGCCAGCGCGTGCGCTGCGGCCGTGATCAGCGAGTCCATTCTCTATCGCGCCACATTTGTCACTCCCACCCGCAAGCGTTGCTGCCTAATCTGGTTACGTCGATCAACCCGCCGCCGCATCGTAGCGGCGCAACACCCGAAGGAGACGACCATGGCAACGCACCAAACCGGAACACGCGACGAATGGCTGAAGGCACGGCTCGACCTGCTGGAAGCCGAAAAGGCACTGACGCACCAGAGCGACGAACTGGCCCAACGTCGGCAGGCTCTGCCGTGGGTGCGCGTGGACAAGGAGTATCGATTCGACACCGATGATGGCAGAGCTTCGCTGGCGGACCTGTTCCGCGGACGATCGCAGTTGCTGGTCTATCACTTCATGTTCGGGCCGGACTACACCGCGGGCTGCCCGTCCTGCTCGATGATCGCGGACGGCTTCAACGGATTCGCTGAACACCTGGCCAATCACGACGCGATGTTATGGGCGATCTCGCGTGCGTCGCTGGCGAAATTGCAGGCATACAAGCAACGCATGGGCTGGACGTTTCCCTGGGCGTCCTCGTTCGGCAGCGATTTCAACGCAGATTATGGCGTCGGCTTGAGCGAGCAGCAGCAAAGCGAAGGCTACGAATACAACTTCCGCAAGAGTCCGCCGATGTCGCGTGCCACACCGGATGCACCCAACCTGTTCGCGAAGGCGAGCGGCGTCGATGAACGAACCTACCTGCGGGAATTGCCGGGCATGAGCGCATTCGTGCTGGAGGACGGCGTCGTTTATCACACCTATTCCACCTATGCGCGCGGACTCGATGGTTTGTGGGGCGCGTACCAGTGGCTCGATCGCGCGCCGCGCGGCCGCAACGAAACAGCCGGCATCTGGTGGCGTCGGCGCGATGAATACGCGCAGGAATAAAACCCGCGACGTGGCGGAGGTCGGTAGCTGGCTGCACCTCGCGGCCTCGCCGACCTTCGCTGCCATGGCACTGATCACCGGCGTCATCGATGCCGATCCGGCTCGCATGCTCTGCCAGGCGATGGGCCACCGACCGTTGTCGCTGGGCGGGATGGCCGTCATGTACCTGTTGATGGCGATCTTCCACGCAGCACCATGGTGGAAATGGATCGTGCTGAAAGCCCGTGGCGACACACAGATGAAAAAGGTTCGCGCGCCCGAATCGGCGGCGCCCGAATCCCGGTGACGATAGAATTTGCCGTCCCGTTTCTTTCGCAGCCCTCCGAGCACGGCAATGCCGCTTCCGTCGTCCATCCCGTTCTCGCCCGAGGATGCAGGTTTCATGCAGCGTGCGCTCGAGCTGGCGGTGCATGCACGCGACGCCGACGGCGAGGTGCCGGTCGGTGCGGTGTTGACGCTGGATGGTGGCATCGTCGGCGAAAGCTGGAACCGCAATATCACCCTGAACGATCCCAGCGCGCACGCCGAAATCGGCGCGCTGCGCGATGCCGGTCAACGCCTCGGCAACCACCGCCTTCCCGGCGCGACGCTGTACGTGACGCTGGAACCTTGCGCGATGTGCGCGATGGCGCTGGTGCACGCGCGCGTGGCGCGCGTGGTCTATGGCGCCACCGATCCGAAAACAGGCGCCGCCGGCAGCGTGTTCGACACGTTGACCTCGGAACTGCACAACCACCGCGTCGAAGTGCAGGGCGGCTTGCTGGCAGAAGCTTCGTCCAGGCTGCTGCGGGATTTTTTCCGGTCGAAGCGCTGACGACTACGTCGATGCCAGTGATGTGACCGTCGAAGTCAGGAACGGCGAGGTCACGTTGCGCGGCAACGTCGAGCAGCGCCGCGTCCGGCAGGCATCGAGGACATCGTCGACGACTGTGGCGGCGTCGAGGACATCCACAACGAAATCCGCGCGTAGCCGCGCAACGAGCGCTGGTCCGCGCCCGAGCTTCTGCCGCGATCACCTCCGCTGGCTGCGGCATCTCCTCGTACCTCACGGCATACTCCTTGCTTGGGGATTGCGAGGGGGTGACGTGATGCGTTGGTTCTACTACTCGGTGGCTTTGGTCGC
>DATFGT010000117.1:0-19242 GCA_035249175.1 Rhodanobacteraceae bacterium | reverse complement strand
TTGGCGCAGCACGCAACGCTGGCGCAAACGCTGCGCGAGGACGTGCCGACGATCGTGTTTCCGGGCGATGCGGCTACGCCGGATGCGATGTTTCCCAACAACGTGTTTGCGACCGTGCCCGGCAAGTTGATCGTCGGCCGGATGCGCCACGCGGTGCGGCAACGCGAGGCGGCGCGTGCGGACATCCGCGGTTTTTTCCGCGACGTGATGGGCTGCGAGGAAATCGATTTGTCGCGCGGCGACCGTGGCGTCGCGGAGTTGACCGGTTCGCTGGTGATAGATCATGCGCGCGGCATCGGCTATTGCGGATTGAGCGAACGCTGCGACATGGCCGGCGCACGCGCGCTACACGAAGTGTTCGGCCTGCGCCTGATGTTCTGCTTCGAACTGGCGCAAGGCGAATACCACACCAACGTGGTGATGACGTCGCTGGCCGGACGCGCGGCGATCCTGGCACCTGACGGTTTCGTCGACGCGGAGGTGCCGGGCGCGATCGCGCGCGCATTCGACGACCACGTCATCTGGCTCACTCCGGAACAGAAGCGCGCGTACGCGGGCAATGCGATCACGCTGTCGCCGAACCGCGTATGGATGAGCGAGCGCGCCGCGTCTGCGCTGACCGACCCGCGGCGCGCGTTGCTGGCGGAATGGGGTTTCGCGATCGGCAGCGTGCCGCTGGATGAAATCGAGAAAGCCGGCGGCAGCCTGCGCTGCTGCGTCGCGGAAATCTTCTGAACCGCCGCGTTCAACTCGCCACGGCACAGTGTTCCAGCACCGCAACGTTCACGTCGGTGCGCCATCGGAAGCCGAGCTTTTCGTACAGCGCGATCGCGGAACGGTTGTCTTTCCATGCGTGCAGGAACGGCGTTTCGCCGCGCGCTTCGATCATGGCGGAAACCGTCCCCGACAAACGGCGCGCGAATCCGCGTCCGCGGAAATCGGGGTGGGTACACACGCCGCTCAATTCGGTGTAGCCGGCCACGTGCATGCGCTCGCCCGCCATTGCAGCCAGCCGCCCATCGATGCGGATGCCGATGAAGTGGCCCATCACGTGGGTGCGCGCGAGGAATGGACCGGGCTGGGTGAGTTGCGCCAGCGCCAGCATCTCCGGCGCGTCGGCATCGCCGAGCGGCAGGATTCCATCGTTGCCGGATTCCGGCTGGATCGGACGCGTGGCCACCATCTGCACGCCAAGCGCGGTTCTGGTGGCGCGCAACGCTTTTGGTATCGCGATCTCCGGCACCTGCAGCACGTAAACGTGTTCGCTGCGCTTCACCAGTTCCGCCAATGCATTCAGTGCTTGGTCACCATCATCGCGCGCCGAGGCGAAGAGGTTTACGTCGGGCAGGTAGCGCTTGGCCAGCGGGCCACCTTCGGACAACGCCATGTGGCGGGTGGCGAGGCTTTCCCAGACCGGTCGATCGAGCACGTGCATGTCCGAATCCAAATGAAAAGGCGGTGGCATTCACGCGAACGCCACCGCCATTGTCGAAACGCCGGAACGGTGCTGCAAGCGCTTACGCCGCGACCTCCAGCGGAATCGCCCGGTCCGGATGCGCATCCGGCGCGAAGCGGCCCTGCTCGGCCAGCCGCGCGAACATCCCGCCCCGACGGATCAGTTCGTCGTAGCGGCCCTGTTCGACCAGGCAGCCCTGGTCCAGCACGAGGATGCGGTCGGCATTGCGCACGGTCGAAAGCCGGTGGGCGATGATGAACGTGGTGCGTCCGCGGCTCAGCCGATCGAGCGCACGCTGGATGCGCGCCTCGGTGATGCTGTCGAGCGCGCTGGTGGCTTCGTCGAGGATCAGGATCGGCGCATCCTTCAACATCGCACGCGCGATCGTGAGGCGCTGGCGCTCGCCACCCGAAAGCGAGCGGCCGCGTTCGGCGACCTGCGTCGCGTAACCATCCGGTTTGGCGCTGATGAAGTCGTGTGCTTCGGCGGCGCGCGCCGCGGCCTCGATGTCCGCCGCGCTCACCGCGGGATCGCCCACCTTGAGGTTCTCCGCGATGCTGCGCTGGAACAGCCCGGCTTCCTGGAACACCACCGCGATGTTGCGACGCAGGGAATCGATGTCGACGTCGCGGATGTCGTGGCCATCGATGGTGATGCGGCCGTGATCGGGATCCTGGGCGCGATACAGCAGGCTGAGCGTGGTGGACTTGCCGGCGCCGGTCGGGCCGACCAGCGCGATGCGGCTGCCGGGTTCGGCCCGAAAGCTCAGGTCGTGCACCGACGATTGCCGTCCGTCGTAGCTGAATTCGACGTGCTCGAACGCCACCTCGCCGCGCACCGGCGGCAGCGGCGCCGCATCGGGTGTCGACGCCATTGCGGGCTTCACGTCCATCACTTCGAAGAAATCGCGCAGCGATTGCGACTGGAAGAACAGGTTGGAGATGAAGCTCGCGAATTGTTCCAGCCGGCCGATCAGCATCAGCGAGAAACCGACGAAGCTGACGATGCCGCCGATCGAGATCTGACCTTTCGCGTGCAGCATCGCGCCCATCGCGAAGATCGCGACCACCGTGAGCGTGCTCGCGGCGCGCGTCGCGACCGACAGCGCGGCCCAGCCGTTCAGCACCGGGTATTGCGCCGCCAGCGCGCGCGCCGTCAATTTTTCGAGATTGCCGACTTCCTCGTCCGCGCGCGTGAAACTCTGCACCACCGCGACATTGCCCAGCACGTCGCTGGCGCGGGTCGAGATCGCGTGGAAATGTTCCTGCACCTCGGCCTGCGCCTTGCGGCTGCGCCGCACCGCCAGCACATTGAACAGCGTGAATCCGGCGAGCAAGCCGATCATCAGCAGCGCGAGCCGCCAGTTGATGGTCAGCGCCACCGGAATCATCACCACGATCGACAGCAGCGTGGTCAGGTGTTCGCGGAAGAAGCTCAGCCACAGCGTGAACAGGTTGTCGGTGCCCGAATGCATGATGCGCTGCAGACGACCGGAGTGATGGTCGCGATGGAACGACAGCGGCAGCGAAATCGCGTGCCGGAAGAACATCCGGATCGCGGCGAGACGCCGGCGATGCGCCATGCGATCCGCATGCAGCGACACCAGCACGCCGGTCGCGACGCCGCCGAAACCAACCAGCGCCCAGCCACCGATCAGCAGTGCGAGGTTGTGCCTGGTGGGCGCAGCCAAGGCGTCGACCACGCGACCGAACAGGAGGGGTTCAACGAACAACACGCAGGCCAGCGCGAGGTTCGCCACGGCCAGCACGATTGCAAGACCCCGCTCGGGTGCGAGCAGGCCGAGCACCCGAAGATAAATTCGCCAGAGATACACGATGGACTCCCGGTCCAAAAGTTGCGCACTACTTAAACAAACATGGGCTGGCGTCGCCCTGAACGAAACGCGTGTCTGAAATGACCGTTCAGCCGTGAGTGGGTCTGGACTGCGAGCCGCGTCACGAGTCGCTCTCCGGCTAACAGAAACGTAACCAATGCCCTGCCGGATCGATGCGATCGCGCCTCGCAAACCATTCCTCCGGCACCTTCCGTTGTTTCGTCATTCCGGGGCTGCCCGCGCTCTTTGCGGGGCGATGAAGCCCGGCGTCAGCCCCGGAATGACGAAACAGGTGGCTGTGACGAGACTTTGGTCGGCTTTCTTGCGAGGCGCCGCGATTGGAATGTCAGTACGCGAATTCGCGGAAGACCGGATCGACGCTGCCGTTCCATTCCTTGCGGAACAGCTCCAGCTTGCGTTCGGCCGGCGTCTGGCCGGCCTCGGCGAATTCGATCAGCGGCTGCAGGAACATCGTCTCGTCAACACCGTTGCGGTTCAGCCGGGCGCGGCGTTTCAGGCCCTGCCCCGCGATCTCCAGCGCGCGCAGCGCCAGTTCGCGCACGCTCGCGCCGCGGAAGGGAAGTTTCAGTGCGTGTTTCGGCACGCCATCGCGCAGTGTATTGCGCTCGGCCATCGTGAAATCCTTCACCAGGTCCCACGCCGCGTCCAGCGCGGTGGCGTCGTACAGCAACCCGACCCAGAACGCGGGCAGCGCGCACAGGCGATTGGAAGGACCGCCATCGGCGCCCCGCATTTCGAGGTACTGCTTCAAGCGCACTTCCGGAAATGCGGTGGTCATGTGATCGGACCAGTCGCGGAGCGTCGGTTTTTCCCCGGGCAGCGCGGGCAGCTTGCCTTCGAGGAAACCGCGGAACGACTGCCCGGCGCAATCGATGTACTTTCCGTGGCGGTGCACGAAATACATCGGCACGTCCAGCAGGTAGTCGACATAGCGCTCGAAACCAAAACCGTCGGCGAACACGAAATCCAGCATGCCGGTGCGGTCGGCATCGGTGTCGGTCCAGATCTGCGAGCGGTAGCTCTGGAAGCCGTTCGGTTGGCCTTCGGTGAAGGGCGAGTCGGCAAACAGCGCGGTGGCGATCGGCTGCAGCGCCAGCGACACGCGGAATTTCTTCACCATGTCGGCTTCGTTGGCGAAGTCGAGGTTCACCTGCACGGTGCAGGTGCGGGTCATCATGTCGAGGCCGAGCGAACCCACCGTCGGCATGTAGCGGCGCATGATCGCGTAGCGGCCCTTGGGCATCCATGGCATGTCCTCGCGCTTCCACTTCGGCTGGAAACCCATGCCGAGGATGCCGAGCCGCAGTGGTTCGGCCGCACGCCGCACGCATTCAAGGTGTTCCTGCACTTCGCAGCAGGTCTCATGGATGGTCGCCAGCGGCGCGCCGGAGAGTTCCAGTTGGCCCGCGGGTTCCAGCGTGACCGAGGCATTGCCACGCGACAGCGCGATCACATTGCCATCTTCCTCCACCGGATCCCAGCCGCAGCCGGCGACGCCCTTCAGCAGCGCGCCGATGCCGCGCTCGCCTTCGTACGGCGGCGGACGCAGGTCGTCGGTGCGGAACACGAATTTCTCGTGCTCGGTGCCGATCTTCCACTGCTCCGCCGGCCGGCCGCCGGCAACGAGGTAATCGACAAGTTGCGCGCGCTGCTCGATCGGTTGTTCGGCAACGTGGCTGGGACCTGACATGCGCGCGCCTTTGGGTGGGGCAAGGAATCCAAGATGGGGTGGCGGAGGGCGCTCCGCAAGTGCGCAACGTGGCGTTGCCTCATCCCAACAGCGCCGCCGCCGCGGTGCGCGCTTCATCGAGGCCCGTGCCGGCCGGCGCCGAAAACGCAATGGTCCGCGCGCGCCAGTGTTGCTTGGCGATTTCCGCGCCCACCTCGCGCTGGCGCGTGCGCGCCTGTGCGCGGGAAAACTTGTCGGCCTTGCTGAGCAACACTACGCAAGGCAGCTCGATGTCGGCGCAGAACGCCAGCATTTGGCGGTCGAACGGGGTCAGCGCATGGCGGATGTCGGCGATCAGCACCAGCCCACGCAGCGACTGCCGTTTGCGCAGGTAGTGATCGATCGCGTGCTTCCAGTGGTCGCGCAAGCTGGGCGGCACCTTGGCGTAACCGTAGCCCGGCAGGTCCACCAGCCGGCGCCCGTCCGGCAACGCGAACACCACCAGTTGCTGGGTCCGGCCCGGCGTCTTGCTGGTGCGCGCGAGCGCGGATTGGCCGGCCAGCGCGTTGAGTGCGCTGGACTTGCCCGCGTTGGATCGCCCGGCGAACGCGATTTCGGCGCCCGTGTCGGGCGGCAACTGGTCGGGACGATGCGCGGCCAGCACGAACGCCGCGCCGCGCAGCGGATTGTCGGAGGCAAACGTCGGCATATTGGGCTCGCATGGTCCTGTGGAGTTTCCTGCGTTCGATCGGCATTCGGTCCAGGGCGACGGCCGCTTCGCAACTGGGGTGACGCGTTTGACGCATGTTTGTCGCCGCAGCGATAATCCCGCGGTTCGCGCCGGCCCTTAGCGCCGGTGCTCACGCCTTACGGGAAAGAGAGGATTCTATGGGTTTCCGGCGCTCAGCAGCTGTCCTTGTCATGCTCGCCGCCTCGGCGCCGATCGCGGTGGCCCTGTCGGCGCCGCAGGCCCAGACCGGGTCGAAACCAGCAAGCTCGGCACCCGCCGCAAGCGCGCCCGCCAATGCTTCCAGCGCCGCCGCGCCGGCCGGCGCCGAAAGCGCATCCAAGGCTGCGGAAGCCGCGCTCACCCAACTCGAGGCCGTGAAGACGCAACCGGGTGATGCCAAGGCTGGCCAAGCCAAGGCCACCGCCTGCGGCGCTTGCCATGGCATGGACGGGAATTCCACCGACGCGCAATATCCCAAACTCGCCAATCAGAACCTGCAGTACATCGTCACCCAATTGATGCGCTTCAAGACCGGCGTGCGCCAGAATGCGATCATGCAGGGCATGGCTTCCACGCTTTCGCCGCAGGACATGCACGACATCGGCGCGTACTTCGCCCAGCAGAAGCGCCTGCCGGGCGTCGCCGACGAGAAACTGGCAACCGACGGCGAAAAACTTTATCGCGAGGGGGATTCCAGTCGCGGCATCCCGGCCTGCATGGCCTGCCACGGCCCGGATGGCACCGGCAATCCGGGCTGGCGCGTGCCGAACGTCGGCGGCCAGCATGCCGACTACGTGCAGGCGCAACTGAAGGCGTGGCATGACGGGGCGAGCTGGGGCAGCGACACGCATGCCCAGATCATGCCGGCCATTGCCCAGCACCTGACGGAACAGGATATTTCCGCGGTGTCGAGCTACATCGAAGGCCTGCACGCCGCGCCTGAAGCCAAGGCCACATCCAAACCCAATGCCATCGATTGAACCCGCCGCGCCTGCGCGCGGTCGAATTCAGGAAGGGACTGGCACACTCGCCAGCCGTTTTCCGCAAGCCGGGGACCCGATCATGTTCAAACGCACCGCCGCGATTGTGACGCTGCTGGCACTGTTGCTGACCGTCGTTGCCGGTTCTGCCTTCGCGCAGACGCCGCAGCAATGGACCGAGGGCAAGCAGTATTTCGCGATCCCGAATCCGCAGCCCACCGGCCAGCCCGACAAGGTGGTGGTGACCGAAGTGTTCTCGTTCGGTTGCCCGGCCTGCAACCAGTTCGAGCCCTACGTCGACAAGCTGCGCGCCGAACTGCCCGCAGGCACGGTGCTGCAGTTCGTGCCGGCAAGCTGGCACCCCAATGAAGACTGGCCCGTGTTCCAGCGCGCCTACTTCACCGCCAAGGCGCTGGGTCTGGACAACAAGGCCTCGCACGACGCGATGTTCAAGGCCATCTGGGGACCGAACGGGCCGCTCGCCACCTACGATCCGGCCACGCAACGCCCCAAGGCCGAAGCCAGCCTGCCCAAGATCGAGGACGTCGCCAAGTTCTACGGCCAGTTCGGCGCCAAGCCTGACGAGTTCGTCGCGACCGCCAATTCGTTCGCGATCAACCTGGAAATGAAGCGCGCCGACCAACAGGTCATGGCCTGGGGCGCGGACAGCACGCCGACCATCGTGATCGACGGCAAGTGGCGCCTGACGCCGAGCTCGGCACAAGGTGCGCAGCAGGCCGTGGACCTGACGCTTTATCTCGTCAACAGGGAATTGGCCGCGAAGAAGGCCAAGTGACATGAGCACGGCTCGCCTGATTCGCGGTGTATTGCTCGCTTGCGGCCTCCTGCTGACCGCCGCGTGCTCGGCGCACAATGACAACAACACGGCCACGACTGCCGTGGCGGCCTCCGCGGCGGCGAGCGCCGCCGCCGAAACAGGCGCGCCCGCGCCCGCGACTTCAACACACTTCACCGAAGGCAAGGAATACGTCGTCCTGAAGCCACCGGCCGGACAGGCTGCGCCAACCGGCCCGATCGAAGTGGTCGAAGTGTTTTCCTACGGCTGCCCGCACTGTGCGGAATTCGCGCCGTACATGGACAAGCTGCGCGCTCAACTGCCCAAGGGCGCCGAGGTGCGCTACATGCCGGCCGTCTTCAGCCCGGCGTGGGCGCCTTACGCGCAGGCGTTCTATGCCGCGAGGCAGCTTGGCGTGCTGGAGCAGACCCACGACGCGATGTTCCAGGCGATGCTGGAGCACTACCCGCTGAATTCGTTGCAGGACATGGCGACCTGGTACGGCCGCCACGGCGTGGACCCGCAGAAATTCATGGCCGCGGCTACCGGCGCCGAAACCATGCAACAGATGGCTGCCGACCAGCACACCGAGATGGGCTGGGGCATCGATGCCACGCCGACGCTGGTGGTGGGGCGTCGCGCCAGCGACGCCAAGGATGCGCCGTTCGTCGCCTTGATGCGCAGCGCCGAAATCGGCAGCTACGCGCAACTGCAGCAACTCGGTCTGTGGATGGCGCAGCACGCGGACAAATCCTGAGACGCGCATCGCACCCGCACGCCGCCAGCGGATGCTGGCATGCGCGACATGCCGACAAAATGTTAGTCTGATCCGGTCATGAAACCCGAGCCCGCCCCTGCGCCGGCCGACAACGTCCTGCGCATCCTGAGTTGCAACATCCTCGCCGGCGCGAGCGTGAAGCGTTATCGCGAGTACTTCACCCGTAGCTGGGGCGCGGTGCTGCCCGGCAAATACAAGCTGGGCAACCTCGACACCCTCGCGCGTTCGATCGCGGATTTCGACGTGATCGGTTTGCAGGAAGCCGACGCCGGCAGCATTCGTTCGGGCTTCCTCAACCAGACGCGCTATCTCGCCGAAACGTCCGGGCTGCCGTACTGGAGCCACCAGCCAAATCGCAAGCTGTCCAATGTCTCGCATACGGCGAACGGTTTGATCAGCCGCGCGCAGCCGGTCGAGGTGCTCGATTATCCGCTGCCGGGTCGACTCGGGGGGCGCGGCGTGCTGCTGGCGCGCTATGGCGCGGGCCGCGAAGCGTTGACGGTGGCGATCGCACACCTCTCGCTGGGTGTGCAGTCGCGCCAGCGCCAGGTCGACTTCATCGCCGACCTGCTGCACGACCGGCCTTACGCCGTGCTGATGGGCGACCTGAATTGTCCGCCTGACTGCCCCGAGCTGCGCAGCCTGTTCGCGCATACGTCGCTGGCACCGCCGACCCATCCGCAACCCACCTTCCCAAGTTGGCGCCCGCAGCGCGCGATCGACCACATACTGGTCACCTCGCAGCTCGCGGTCGACAGGATGTGGACCCTGCCCGCCGCGTTCTCCGATCATCTGCCGCTGGCCGCCGAGATCCGCGTGCCTGCCGCCGCCTTGCAGGCCGCCGCCTGAGAGCCTTTGCATAACCGGCTGTCGGACATCTGAACGCGCCAGGCCGCGCGTCAACCGGCCGCAGCACCCTTGCGTTTCCTTTCCGGCGGACCGCACCCCCATCCACGCAAAGGAAACCATCATGCAACGCACCCTCGTAATGGCTGCAGCCATTGCCGCCGGCATGGGCTTGGCCACGGCCGCCGTCGCGCAAAGCGCGCCGGCGCCTTCCACCACCGCAACCGCGCGTTCCCACAACGCAGCCAGCGAAACCGGACGGGACGTCGACCAGCAAAAGCGCATCGAACAAGGCCTGCAATCGGGCCAGCTCACGTCAGGCGAAGCGCGCAAGCTGGAAGCCGGCGAAGCGCACATCGACAGGACCGAGCAGCGCGATTTGCGCAACGGCACGCTTTCGGCCGCCGAACGCACGCAGATCCAGCGCCAACAGAACCGCGAGAGCAAAGCCATCTACAACCAGAACCACGACGCCCAAACCGGCCATCCGGATTCGCTGAAATCCAATATGGAGCAGGCCAATGTGCAGCGCAACATCAACCAGGAACGGCGGCTGCACAATGGCGTCAAGAACGGCTCGCTCACCAACCGCGAACTGTCGCGCGCCGAAGGCGGTGAAGCGCACACCGATCGCATGGAGTCGCGTCGCGACACGTTGCGCCAGACCGGCCGCGTGCAGCGCGCCGACAACCGGGACAGCCGTCGCATCCATCGCGCCAAGCACAATACGCGCGCGCGGCATTGAGTCCAGCGACAAGCATCACCGCGAAGGGCCGCGCAAGCGGCCTTTCGTTCGTGCGTGGAGGTGCTGCGCGTACATCGGCCTTGGCTAAAGCGGAGTACAGACACCGCGCCGGACCCGGCGTGCGAATAGTGAAGGAGAGCACTTTTTCGACAACGGGTTAGAATCGTTCGCATGCAAAGGATCGTATCGAGGAACACGCGGTGGCATGCGTGGGCGCGCCGGTTTGTCGTTCTGGTGCTGCCGATGGTCGCTGCCGCGGGCACGGCGCAGGCACCGGCACCCGCGCTTGCGCTGCAGCAGCAACGCGATGCATTCCGCGCCGCCTACGCCGCCGCGCAGAATGGACAGGATTGGCGCACCCTCGCGCGCGGACTCCAGGATTATCCGCTGTATCCGTACCTCGAAGCCGCGGCGCTGCAGCACGACATCAAGACCGCGACGCCGGCGCAGATCGAAGCGTACCTGCAGCGCTACCCGGACATGATTCCCGCGGGCGACCTGCGCGGCGCGGAGTTGCGCTGGTCCGCGCAACAGAAGGATTGGACCACCTTCCGGCGTTTCTACCAAGCGGGCCTTGGCGACACCTTCACCTGCGATGCACTGCAGGCGAACCTCGCCGACGGCAAGCACCTCGATTTCGATCGCGACCTGGCACAACTGTGGCAACAGACGCGCCTGCCTTCCGCGTGCACGCCGGTGTTGCAAGCCGCCGCGGCGCAGGGACTGCTGACGCCGCAGCGCGTGTGGGATCGCATCGAACGCGCGGCCGATGCCGGCAACGCCTCGACCATCGACCAAGCCGCGGGTTGGCTGCCGGACAACCAAGGGGCGGTGGCGATGCGCATTGCCGATGCGTTGCGTTCGCCCGCGACGCTGCTCAAGAACGCATCCACCTTCACTGATACCAGGCACGATCGCGAAGCCGTGGCGCGTGCGTTGACGCGCATGGCGCGCCGCGACAGTGCGCAGGCACAAACGTACTGGGAATTGCTGTCCAAGCGCTTCGCGTTCGATCCGGGCCAACGCAACCGCATCCTCGCGGCGCTGGCGCTGTACAACGCGGTGGATTTCGGACCCGACGCGATCACGCGGCTCGCCGCCCTGCCGGCTGCGGCACAAACCGACGCGACGCGCGGGTGGCGCGTGCGCGCCGCGGTGGCGCAAGGCGACTGGAAAGCGGCCGAGACGGCGATCCTGGCGCTGACGCCGGATGAAATGCAGCGCGACGAGTGGCGCTACTGGCAGGCGCGCGTCGCGCAGAAGCTCGGCAAGAACACCGCGGCACTCGACGATTACACGGCGCTCGCGCAACAGGCGACGTTCTATGGATTCCTCGCCGCTGACCAGGCCAATCTGCCGTACTCGATCTGTCCGGCGACCTTCACCGCCGATCCCGCGATGGACCGACGGCTGGAAGCGGTGCCGGGCCTCGCCCGCGCGTTTGAATTCTTCGCCCTGGACATGCTGAAACCCGCGCGGCGCGAATGGAACGCGGCGTTCGCGAACCTGGCGTCCGACCAGCAGCAACAGGCAGCGGCGCTGGCGTCCGCCAAGGGCTGGTACGACCGCGCGGTATTCGCGTTCGGCAAGTCGGGCGACCTGCACTATTACGCCTTGCGCTTTCCGTTGGCCGACCAGCAGCGCGTGGTCGAATCCGCCCAACGCGCGGGCATCGACCCGGCCTGGGCTTTCGCGATCATCCGCGCGGAAACCGCGTGGCAGACCGACGCGCAATCGGGCGCCGACGCGCGCGGCCTGATGCAGTTGCTGCCGGGCACCGCGCAACTGGTCGCGCGCCGCAGCGGCCTGCCCTATGACGGGGCGACGAGCTTGTATGATCCGGCGATCAACATTCCGCTGGGGACGCAGTACCTCGCGAACCTCGCGACGCGTTTCAACGGCAGTCCTTGGCTGGCGTCGGCCGCGTACAACGCCGGCCCCGGCAATGCGCAACGCTGGGTGGACGCGCGCGGCAACTTCGATCCGGAGCGCTTCATCTTCACGATTCCATTCAATGAAACGCGCGATTACGTGACGCGCGTGATGTCGTTCGCGACGATCTACGGCTGGCGGCTTGACGGCGACCCGGTGCCGGTCTCTTCGCGGCTGCCTGCGATCGGCGCCCCGTACGATCCGCCGGCCGATCCGGCGCACAAGCAGGTCGTTTGCCGGGCACCGGCACCCGCATCGACAACGCCGGTGGCGCCCGGCGCCGCACCGGTTTCCCCCGCCTCCGCAGGGAGTGTGTCCCCATGACTTCCAAACGCTACGCCGTCCTTGGCGGCACCGGTTTCATCGGCGCCCACCTGCTGGCGGCACTGGCCGACACCGGATGCAAGGTCACGGTGCTCAGCCGCAATCGCGAACAGCGGCGCGGGGTGAGCGTGCTGCCGTACGTGCGCACCGTCAGCACCGACGTTTACGATCGCGCGTCGCTGGAAAAACATCTGGCCGGCCACGATGCGGTCATCAATCTGGTCGGCATCCTCAATGAAACCGGCGGCGCCACCTTCACCCACGCGCACGTGGACCTCACGGCCACGTTGATTGCGGCTTGCCGGCAGGTCGGCATACGCCGCATCCACCAGATGAGTTCGCTGAACGCGGGCGAGCGCGCCTCGAAATACCTGAAGACCCGCGGCGAGGCCGAGGCGCAGGTGCGCAACTCGGGCATGGAATGGACGATTTACCGGCCCAGCGTGGTGTATGGCCCAGGCGATGGCCTGGTGTTCCGCTTTCTGAAGCTGCTGCAGGTGGGCCCCGTGTTGCCGCTGGCGCAACCGCATGCGAAGTTCGCCCCGGCGTATGTCGGTGATGTCGTCGAGGCGATCAAGCGTTGCCTCGCCGACCGCAACCGCATCGGCAAGATCTTCGAACTGTACGGGCCCGACACCTTGGAACTCGTGCAGATCGTGCGCATGATTGCCAACACCGCCGGGCTGCGCCGCGCCGTGTTGCCATTGCCGACCGGGCTCGGCCACCTGCAGGCGATCGCCGCCGAATTGATCCCCGGCAAACCTTTTTCCCGCGACAACTTCAATTCGCTGACGCTGGATTCGGTGGGCACCCGCGATGGTTTCGCCGAACTCGGCGTCGTGCCGCGGCGGTTCGTGGCGATGCTGCCGGTGTTGCTGGGCAGCCATTCGCGGGCCCGACGCTTCGATCAAGCGCGCCTGACGCAGGGCTGACACGATGCCGAAACGCGATCACCGCGTGTACCTGGTCGGCGGCGCGGTACGCGACGAACTGCTCGGGCGCGCGCATGGCGATCGCGACTACGTGGTGGTGGGCGCGACGCCCGAGGACCTGCTGGCCGAAGGCTATCGACCGATCGGCAAGGACTTTCCGGTGTTCCTCCACCCCGACACCGGCGAGGAATACGCGCTGGCGCGCACCGAACGCAAGACGGGGCCGGGCTACCACGGCTTCGCCTTCCATGCCGCGCCCGACGTGACGCTGGATGAGGATCTCGCGCGCCGCGACCTCACCATCAATGCGATGGCGCGCGACGAGGCCGGCGCGCTGGTCGACCCGTACCGGGGCGCGGAGGATCTTCGCGAAAAGACATTGCGACACGTCTCCTCCGCCTTCGCGGAAGATCCCGTGCGCATCCTGCGGGTCGCGCGCTTTCTTGCGCGTTACGCGCCGCTCGGTTTCGGCATCGCCGATGAAACGATGGTGCTGATGCGCGCGATGGTCGATGCCGGCGAAGCCGCGCACCTGGTGCCCGAGCGGGTGTGGGCGGAAACCCGCAAGGCGCTGACCGAGCCCGAACCGTCCGCGTTCGTGCGCACGCTGCGCGAATGCGGGGCGCTGGCGGTGTTGTTCCCGGAAATCGAAGCGCTGTACGGCGTGCCGCAGCCCCCGCAGCACCATCCTGAAGTCGATTGCGGTGCGCACCTGGAACTGGTGCTCGACCAGTGCGCGCAGCTCGCGCCGGGCGACGATCTCGCGGGTTTCTGCGCGCTCACCCACGATCTCGGCAAGGCACTGACGCCGGAAGACGTGCTGCCGCGCCACATCGCGCACGAACATCGCGGCCTGAAACCACTGGCCTCGCTGTGCGAACGCCTGAAGGTGCCCGCCGAATACGCGCAACTCGCGGCGCTCACCTGTCGCCATCACCTCGACGCGCACCGCGCGCTGGAACTGAAGCCCGCTACCGTGCTGATGCTGCTGGAAGCCTTCGACGCCTTCCGGCGTCCCGAGCGGCTGGAACCGTTCCTGATCACCTGCACCGCCGACAAGCGCGGCCGCCTGCAGCACGAACACGACGCCTATCCGCAGGCCGAATTCCTGCGCGCCGCCCGCGACGCCGCGCGCGCGGTCACGGCGCAACCTTTCCTCGAACAGGGACTGACGGGCACGGCCATTGGAGAGGCGATGCGGCGGGCGCGAATCCACGCGATCGCGGCCCTGCCGCGATCCTGAGCGCAGCCATCAATGACGTGCGTAACGCCGTTTGAGAAACGCGTCGAACGCGCGCAACGATTGCGCGTCGCCCCCGCGCGGACGGCCGGGCCGATCGGCGTCGTTCCACGCGTACACGTCGACGTGCAGCCACGGCAACGTGGCCGGCACGAAATGCTGCAGGTACAGCGCGGCGGTAATCGCGCCCGCATGGCGCGAGGCGCCGGTGTTGCAGGTGTCGGCGAACGCCGAAACCAGCATCGTGCGATAGGGTTGCCATAACGGCAACCGCCACACCGGATCGTGCTGGGTGCGCGCGGCGTCGAGCAGCGCGCCGGCCACGTCATCGCGATTGGCGAACAGCGCCGGCAAATCTGGCCCGAGCGCCACGCGCGCGGCGCCGGTGAGCGTCGCGAAATCGATCAGCAAATCAGGCTTGTGCTCGACCGCCAGCGCCAGCGCGTCACACAGGATCAGGCGTCCTTCCGCGTCGGTGTTGTCCACTTCCACCGTGATCCCGGCGCGGGTGCGAATCACGTCGCCAGGGCGCAGCGCGTCGCCCGCGACCGCATTGTCCACGGTCGGGATCACCAGCACCAGCCGCACCGGCAGGTTCGACGCCATCACCAGGTGCGCCAGCGACAATGCGTGCGCGGCGCCGCCCATGTCCTTCTTCATCCAGCGCATGCCGTCGCCGGTCTTGAGGTTCAATCCGCCGGTGTCGAAGCACACGCCCTTGCCGACCAGCGCCAGCACCGGATGTTCGGGACTGCCCCACGTCAGCTCGATCACGCGCGGCGCGCGCGGGCTGGCGCGTCCGACCGCGTGCACGGTCGGGAAGCCTGCTTTCAGCAAACCATCGCCGCTCCACTCGCGGCATTTCGCGCCGAAGCGATCGGAGACTTCGCGGACCGCGGCGCATACGTCGGCCGGACCCAGGTCCTGCGCGGGCGTGTTGACCAGATCGCGTATCCGCGCGACGGCTTCCAGCATCGGTGCAAGTTGGTCCAGCACCGTGCGCGGCAGCACCAGCCGTGCGGGCTGGGCATGCGGCTCGCGGTAACGCGCAAAGCGATAGCTGCCCAGCGCCCAACCCAGTGCGGCATCGTGCGCGGACAACGCGTCGCCATCCAGGCGGTATTCACCTGCAGGCAGGTGATAGGGGAAGGCGCCCAGTGCAAACGGCGGCAGGCTCGCGTCGATGCCGCACAGCACGCGTGCGGTGCCGCCCTGCGCACCGGGCAGCAGGCAGAATGCGCCCGGCTGTCCCGAGAAACCGTTGGCCTCGACCCAGCGCCGCTGGCGCGCACCGAGGGTCTTCGCGTAACTTGGCCAACCAGCGCGTGTGACCGGCGTCAGCGGCAGCGCGCGTCGAGCGCGCCGGTCGGCGCTCAGGCCGAGCACGCAGCGCGCCTCCGCAAGCGGCCGGATCGCATCATGCGGAAATCCGGATCAGCACGCCGTCGCGCTCGCCGCGCAGCCCGCGGTACCCGCGCTCGCGTGCGAAGGCGCAAGTTTCAATGCCTGCCCCACCTTCAGCATGTCGCCGTGCAGGTCGTTCCACTTGCGCAGGTCTTCGACGCTGACCGAATGAGCGCGCGCGATCTTGGAAAGCGTATCGCCGCTCACCACCGTGTAATCAGCAGCTGAAGAGGATGTGGTCGGCGGGCCCGGCGTCGCGTTGGGCGAAGGATCGACGCCCGCGGCCTCGCTCAGCGCCACGCGTTTCTCGTCGGCCTTGGCGACCTGCTCCGTCGCAACCTGCTGCAGGCGCATCTGGTGGGACAGATCCGGATACTCCCGGGCGATTCGCGCGAACTCGTTGCCCGGCGCGTATTCCGGTGGCAGGCCCTCCGCGACCATGCGCGCGCCGAGGGTATTGATGCGGTCGATCTCCGTCCTGGCATTCAACACGGTTGCCTGCGCGTACGGCAGCAGGTCGTGGCTGCGCAGAATGTCGTCCGCGTGGCTGCCGCCGAGGAAGGTCATGAACTTCTGGATCGCGGCGGCCTTGGGGCTGTCGGCCTTGTAGGCCAGGTAGATCTTGAGCGGCAACGGGTAGGTCGCGTTTTCCAGCGTGGCGATGCTGGGCATCACGCCTTCGATCGGGATGATTTTGATGCCTTTCTGGCGGCGCGCGTGCACCAGTGTCGACAGCGCCAGCGCCTTGCCGTCCAGCGACACTTCCTGCTGCAGCGAGTCGATGTTGATGAACAGGCGCGGCACCGCGACGGGATTGTCGCCGTTGCCGAACATCAGCCTGCGGAAGCTGAACTGCACGCCGTCGAGCGGCGAAGCCACACCGTCCAGGTCGATCTTCTCGTCGGAGCCGCCCACCTGCGACCAGTGGGTGACCTTGCCATAGTAGATGTCGTGCACCTGCTTCAGGGTGAGGTTGTTCACCGGGTTGGAAACGTTGGTGATCATCACCAGCGCGTCCCACGCCACCGGCGTGAACACCAGCCCGGCTTCCTGGGTGCGCTTGGGATATGCGGGCCGCGCGCTTGCAGCGATGTCGACGGTGCCGGCCAGCGCCTGGTCGATGCCATCGATGGTGTTGAAAGGCGTGATTTCCAGATGGCCGTCGCCGGTACCGGCGAACGCATCCGCGACGGCGGTGACCAGTCCCTCGGTACTGACCTGATCGCCGCGCACCACCAGGGTCGGGCCGGAGGATTTGTGGTGACGGGATTCGGAGTGACGGGTGGAGTGTTTGGCGGGCGCCGCGGTGGCGGCGAGGGCGAAGACGAGCGAGAACGAAGCGGCGAGCAGGCTCAACGAACGTGCGGACATGAACGAGGTACCGAATGACGATGCGAGGGGAAAGGACCCGGCGATTATGGCGGAATCGGTCGCGCTTGCGAGCGCCGTTCAGTTTTTGCGCGGCATTTTTGACGACGCCGCTCACAGTCTTTCGACTGCGATCAGACGTGACGGTTCGCATCGCCAACTGAAGAACCGTTGCAAACCCGTCGCGACTGGATCGGCAGAATTGCCGATCTGAGCCGCAGGCGGCCCGAAGGGCGAGCCACAGGAATGTGGCGGGTAGCGCAGCAGGTTATGCAGCGGTTCTCAGCCACCGATTTGTATCTGTACAAGTTGTCCATCACGCACCAGCGCCAGCAGCAGCACGCGCGGATGCAGCGAAAACACCCGGCGCAGTTGCGCAAGATCCGGCGTCGCGACGTTGTTGACGCCGACCACGATGTCGCCGCTGGCCAGTCCATTGCGCGCGGCACGACTGCCGGGCGTGACGCTCGCGACGGTCACGCCTTCGATGCCGTTGCCGGATGGCGCGTCGGTGAAGCTGGCACCGGCGAGCCGCGGATCCAGCGACCCACCCTCGGCCTGATTGGTGACCGCGGTCAGCTTCGCGGAGATTGTGAGTGGCTTGCCGCTGCGATCGACCCCGAGCGTAAGCGTGCTGCCCACCGTCGCCAGCCCCTGCGCATTGCGCAGATCCTGCGCGTCGGCGACCGGCTTGCCATTCACGCTGGTGACGAGATCGCCCGGCCTCAGCCCCGCCTTCGCGGACGGGGAATCCGGCAGCACGTTGGTGATCAGCGCGCCGCGGGATGCCTTGATGCCAAGCGCCGCGGCCACGCGTGGCGACAAGTCCTGCGCGTCCACGCCGAGGCTGCCGCGCTCCACCTTGCCGTGCGCGATCAGTTGTTTCATCACTTCGGCGGCGAGGTCGGAGGGAATCGCGAAACCCAACCCCGCGCTGGCGCCCGAAGGCGAATAGATCATCGAATTGATGCCGACCAGTTCGCCGGCGAGATTCACCAGCGCGCCACCGGAATTACCGGGATTGATCGAGGCATCGGTCTGGATGTAGTTCTGCACCCCGTTCTGGCGCAGGTCCTGGCGCTGCAAACCGGAGACGATGCCCGAGGTCGCCGACTGACCGAGGCCGAATGGATCGCCGATCGCCACCACGAAGTCGCCCACCCGCAGTTTCGTGGAATCGGCCATGGGCAACGCGACCAGGTTCGGCGCACGGATCTGGATCACCGCAAGGTCGGTGGTCGAATCGACGCCGATCACCTTGGCCTTGTACGACTTGCCGTCGGTGAGCGTGACCTTGATGTCGTCGGCGCCCGCGATGACGTGGTTGTTGGTCAGGACGTAGCCGTCCTTCGCGTTCACGATCACGCCCGAGCCGAGCGATTGCTGCACCAGTTCGCGCGAAGGCGGCTCAGCCGGCAGCCCGAAGAACTGGCGCATGATCGGATCGCTGAAGAACGGGTTCACCGCGACCCGACGGTGGCTGGTCGAGGAAATGTTCACCACCGCGGGCGACACCTTGGCCAGCATCGGCGCCAGCGATGGCAGTGCCTGGCCGTTCACCGCGACCGGCAGCGTGCCCGCCGCGGCGGGCAGCGCGCAAGCCAGCGCCAGTGCGAGGACGGCGATCAGGGACGACGGACGGCGGGTGCGCGTGGCGGACGACATGGCGGTTCCTTCGAGGGTCGAGCCTGCCCATTATCGGACAAGCGGCGGATGCGATGTCTTGGGCTTTTCCGCGCCGCGATGCACTCCACGCCCGAACCGCAAAATTTTTTGTGTTCGCCCCCTTTACAGGCCCGGTCGGTCAGCGTAGGGTTGACTCCCGCTCGTGATCACAACATCTTGTGTCCTGGGCTGTCGCAGGGCCCAAGAGTTTGGCTTCAAGGCAGCTTCGCGTCGGGGGACAATCGGATGGTGATCGGGTGGTTGAGCGGGGCACGCCAGGGCGTCGGGAATCGATGCGGCGCGGCCCTCTCGCAGAAATCGGACCCTTGAACGCGGCGCCAGAAGGCGCGGCGGCAGGGGATATTCGTCGGCATCCGGGCGTCCAACAAGAACCCGGAAGACACGGAGGCACATGACAAGATGGGTACGGCGCGGGCACAACAAATAGCGCGGGCGGTCACGGAGGTTCCCCTGCAACCGGCATCACTGGACATCTGGGACAAGAAATACCGCCTGAAGACC
>DATFGT010000116.1:0-80683 GCA_035249175.1 Rhodanobacteraceae bacterium | reverse complement strand
GGCGAGGCCGCGTTCACGGCGCCCGACGCCGCGCGCTACAAGAAGGCCTACCACGATGCGATCCTTGCACTCGGCGCGCGCGGGCCGTTCGCCACCCTGCTGGATGCGCCATCGATCTCGGTGAAGCTGTCGGCGCTGCATCCGCGCTACGAAGTCGCCAAGCGCGAACGCGTGCACGCGGAACTGACACCGGTGGTGCTCGAACTCGCGCAGCTCGCGAAGATGCAGGGCATTGCGCTGACCATCGACGCCGAAGAAGCCGACCGGCTGGAGCTGTCGCTGGAAGTGATGGAAGCGGTGTTCACGCATCCTTCGCTTGCAGGCTGGAACGGGTTTGGTCTTGCGGTGCAGGCGTACCAGAAGCGCGCCCCGTTCGTGATCGAATGGCTGATCGAAACCGCCAAGGCCGCCGGGCGCCGCTGGTGCGTACGGCTGGTCAAGGGCGCGTATTGGGATTCCGAAATCAAGCGCGCGCAGGAACTCGGCCTTTCCGGGTACCCGGTGTTCACACGCAAGCCCAACACCGACGTGTCGTACCTCGCCAACGCGAAGCGCATGCTCGACGCGGGCGCCGAGGTGATCTATCCGCAGTTCGCCACCCACAACGCGCACACCATCGCGGCGATCCACCACATCGCGAACGGACGTCCGTTCGAATTCCAGCGCCTGCACGGCATGGGCGCCGACTTGTATGCGGAAGTCGTCGGTCCCGAGCATTGGAACGTGCCGTGCCGCGTGTACGCGCCGTGCGGCAGTCATGAGGACTTGTTGCCGTATCTGGTGCGCCGCCTGCTGGAGAACGGCGCCAACACCAGCTTCGTCAACCGCATCAGCGACGGGAAGCTGCCGATCCACGAGCTGGTCGCCGATCCGTGTGTCGAAGTGCGCGCGTTCGGCGCGGCGCACGGCAGCCATTACCAGCATCCCCGCATTCCCCTGCCGATCGACCTCTACGGAAACTTGAGGAAAAATTCCATGGGCGTCAATCTCGCCAACGACGACGAACTGCAATCCTTGGCCGACGAGGTGAATGCCCAACGCGGCCCTTGGCGTGCCGAGCCGCTGGTGCCCGGTGCGCAATCCGCCCAGCCGCAACGCGACGTTCCCAGCCCGGCGGATCACCGGGTCGTGGTCGGCCAATCGCGCGATGCGGATGCCGCGACCCTGCTGCGCGCGCTTGACAACGCGGTCGCCGCACAACCGGCATGGGACGACACGCCCGCCGACGAACGCGCCACGATCCTCGAACGCGCGGCCGACTTGCTCGAACAGAACCGCGGCGAATTGATCGCGCTGTGCGTGCGCGAAGGCGGCAAGACCATTCCCGCCGCGGTCGGCGAAGTGCGCGAAGCTGCCGACATGTGCCGCTACTACGCGGCGATGGCGCGCAAGCTGTTCGGCAAGCCGCAGGACCTGCCCGGCCCGACCGGCGAATCCAACCAGTTGTTCCTGCGCGGGCGCGGTGTGTTCGTGTGCATCAGCCCATGGAATTTTCCGCTGGCGATCTTCACCGGACAAGTTGCCGCGGGCCTTGCCGCCGGCAACGCGGTGATCGCCAAGCCCGCGGAGCCGACCACGCTGATCGGCTACATGGCGGTGAAGCTGCTGCACCAGGCCGGTGTGCCGGAAAAAGTCTTGCAATACGCACCATGCCGCGGTTCGGTGATCGGCAACACGTTGCTGACGCGTCCGGAAATCGCGGGCGTGTGCTTCACCGGCTCCACCGAGACCGCGTGGACCATCAATCGCACCTTGGCCGCGCGCAACGCGCCGATCGCGGCGCTGATCGCCGAAACCGGCGGCCAGAACGCGCTGATCGCGGATTCGTCCGCGCTGCCGGAACAACTGGTCAAGGACGTGATGACCAGCGCGTTCGATTCCGCCGGCCAGCGTTGCTCCGCCGCGCGCGTGCTGTTCGTGCAGGACGATATCGCCGATCATGTGATCAACATGCTCAAGGGCGCGATGGATGAATTGAAGGTCGGCGACCCGGCGTTGCTCTCAACCGACGTGGGCCCGGTGATCGACCAGCCTTCGTGCGCCTCGCTGGAAGAGCACGCGGAAGTGATGCGCGGTTCGGCCAAGCTGATCAACATGGCCAAGCTTCCGGAAGGCGCCGAGCACGGCACGTTCTTCGCGCCGCGCGCGTACGAGATTCCATCCATCAAATTGTTGACGCGGGAAGTATTCGGCCCCGCGCTGCACGTGGTGCGTTGGAAAGCGAGCGAACTCGACAAGGTGATCGACGCAATCAACGCGACGGGCTTTGGCCTCACGCTCGGCGTACACAGCCGCATCGACGAAACGGTGGAACACATCCGCCGTCGCGCGAAAGTCGGCAACCTCTACGTCAATCGCAACCAGATCGGCGCGGTAGTGGGCGTGCAGCCATTCGGCGGCGAAAATCTTTCCGGCACCGGCCCCAAGGCCGGCGGCCCGCACTATCTCCTGCGCTTCGCCACCGAACGCACCTTCACCGTCAACACCACCGCCGCGGGCGGCAACGCGTCGCTGCTGACGTTGGAGGATTGACGGTTGCAGCACGGCAGCGTGCAGAAACCCTTTCGTTCATTCATCGCGCGTTCGGATTTCCCGCGCAAACCGACTTGCGCCTGAATCGGCATGCGGCGCAGGGTTGCGCGGATGTCGTGCACCTCGTTACGGTGAAATGAGCGGCGCCTGTCAGCGCCGTGCATTCCGCCGATGAGGAGAACGCAAATGATTGGACGACTCAACCGCGCAGGCGTCGCGGTAGCCATGACGCTGGGGACCGCGATGCTGGCACCCGCAGCGCTCGCACAAACCCAACCCGCCACCCCGCCGCAGCAAGCCGCTGGATCCCAAACCGGCACAGCCCCGGCCCCGAACGATACCGAGCTGAAAAACTTCGCTCAGGCCATCGTGGAGGTGCAAGGCATCAAGGACTCCCTGCAGCCCCAACTCGCGGCCGCGCCGAGCGCGGATGCGCGCACGAAACTGCAACAGTCGGGCGAAAAGAAAATGGAAGCTGCGGTCGAGAGCCACCAGTTGTCGCCCCAGCGCTATGTGCAGATCGCCAACCTGGTGCAAACGGACAGCACCGTCCGGGCCAAGGTCCAGAAGTTGCTGCCGCCGGAACCGCAGGCATCATCGAAGTCGTGAAGCGCGAGGGTACCGCCCGGAACGGCCGTGCGGCGCATCTCTCCCCTTGAAGGCGCTTCTGTTTGCGGTCGCCCACGGGCACCTTTGTCCTGCATTCGCGATGCCATGCAGGAACGCCCGCAAGTCGTCCGCCAAATCGTCGGCCTGAATTTGCGGAGCCAAGATTTGGTGGGCGGTCCGCGGACACTTCGCGGATAGCCGCGGACGCCAACAAAAACCCCGCCGGGTGGCGGGGTTTTCGTGTCGCGGCGCTGCCGGACGCGCCGGTCAGAACTTGTATTGCATCGAGATCCCGAACAGGTCGCCGGAATTGTCGAAGCTGCCGACCAAATGATCGCCGGTCGCACTGACGTCGTTGATGTTGCCGTTGTCGACGAACAGGTGGGTGTAGCCGATGTCGAAGCGCAAATTCTGGGTCGGCGTGTAGCCCGCGCCCACCGAGATCCACTTGCGCGCGCCGTCGGGAATGCGCGGATCGCGCGAAAAATCGCGGGTTGGGGTCTGGTCGTAAGCCACGCCCGCGCGCCAGGTCCACTGATCATTGACCTTGTAGTCCATGCCGACCGAACCGAACAGGGTGTTGCGCCACCCGTAGTACTGGTCGATGTCGGGCTGCGCCGGATTGGCGAAATCGATCGCGAGGTGACTGAAGGAACTCCAGCCGGTCCAGCCGAGTTCCGCGCCCCACGACACCGGGCCGAGCGTCTTGTGCCAGTAACTCAGCGATGCGGTGGCCGGCGTCGCCAACTGGCCGCTTGCTCCCGTGTTCTGGAACAAGGGCGGCACCCCGGGCTGCGACAACACGAACTGCACGCTGGCCGGCACCGTGAAGTAGGCCGTGCCGCTGATGTCGTGATTGATCTTGGCGTGGTACGCAAGCGCAATGGTGTCCTGCGTGGTCGGCTTCCACTCGGCACCGATGGCCCAGCCCCATTTCCAGTTGTCGCCGCGCATGCGCACCGCGCCGTCCGCCGATTGCGGGAAGAAGGTTGGCGCAAGCCCGAACCCGGTGGGCGGCGGCGCCCCCAGCACCGCGCCGTAGTTGATGGCGTTGCCGAGATCGATGGTGGTCTTCTGTGCGATCACCGAGAAACCCAGCGAGAACTGCGGACTGATCGCCCACGCCACCGAACCGGTGAAGTCCATCGACTTCACGCTGGTTTTCAGTGCCTGGTAGCGCCCCACCCAACCGGCGTCGTATTCGGTGGCAAGGCCGAACGGCGCATTGATGCCGAAGCCAATTCGCCAGTTCGGCGCGATCGGCGCGATGAAGCTGATCGCCGGCACGCCGTGCACGCCACCGCCGTTGCCGCCATCGCCACCGGAAAGCGGCTGTCCGATCGCGTCGGTGCCGCTGCCATGGAATTGTGTACTGACGTTGATCGCGGTGGCATCGATCTGCACCGCGTAGGTATCGAAGTCGACCATTGCGGCCGGGTTGTTGATCACCACGGATACGTCATTGCCGGCGGCTTCGCGCCCGGCGTAGGCGCGGCCCAGCGCCTGCACGGTGTTCTCGGCGATCTGGAAGCCGGACGCGGACGCGGCCGGGCTCACCAAGGCCCCGGTCACGGCGGCGCTCAGGGCGGCGAGCGCCAAGCCGGCGAACCTCGGCGCGGTGATGGAGTGCTTGCTCATCGGTGGGTCTCCAGTCGGGTGTTTTCGGTGCCTACGCGGCCCGGGAAGCGGCGCCGCGGGGGTATTTCATACGTTTGTATGAATTTCGTTATACGGACTATCGCAGTTTGGCAAGACCGGCGCAAGTACGTAGATCAAGGCAACCCGTTTTGGAATTTTCGTGCCTGTCGTTTCGGCGTATCGGCAAAGGCTTCATACCTTTCTCGCCGACTCCATTCGAAGAGCGGCGGTTGTGAAAAGTCAGGCCACGGATGACCGTTCTGAGGTTCCCGATCTTTTTGCGCTCCACTCATCGGCAGTTCGACAATGCGCGATGAAGACGATTGCACACATAACCCCGGTACATCGACACTCCCTATACTTGGCCGTCCGCCGCACGAGCCTGTTATGCCTCACGCCAAGCCCCGCCGCCGGCCGCCGCTGCTGAAGTCGCTGCCTTGTTTCCTGCCTTCGCTGATCGCGGTTCTGCTTGCGGTCTGGATCCCTCCGTCCTGGGAACGCTACTCCCTCGTACTGCTGCTGGTCGGCGCTTCACTGTCGATGGCGGCGGTCTGCCACGCGATCGGGTTCGGCTGCGAGCCTTCGTTCACCCGCATCGTGATCAGACGCGGGCCGCCGCACCTGATCGCGCTGGCGATCCATACGGCCGTGGTGTTCTTGCTCGTTGCATGGCCACTCGCCGTGCTGTCGCACGCGCCGTCGCTGGCGGCAACGCTGGGCCTCGCGTTCGCACTGGTGGTTGCGCTGGTGGTGCTATGGCGCCTGTGGCCGGTGTTCGGTCTGGTGTTCGAGTGGGACGACGCGTTTCCGGCGGGCGCAGAGCATTCCTGGATCACCGCCGCGCTGGCCCGCAGCATCACCTTCGCGCGACATCTGACGCGTGGACGCGACCTGTTCGTCACGCACTTCCTGCCGGCAGCGCTGGCGCAGCTTGCGATTGCCTTCGGCGCGTTGAGTCTCGCCGGGCTTGGCGCCAGCCTGCCCGATGAGATCCGCACCGCCGCGCTGTTCCTGTTCGCGGTGGCGGTGCTGCCGGTGTGTTCGTTGATCGTTGCCGATCGCACGTTGCGGCTGCTGTTCGGCGGACGCAGCCAGCACGCCCCGCCACCATCCGCGGAGCCGCCATCGCGTGCGCCGGATGCGGAGCTCGATGCCATCGGTGCCGTCGAAACCGACGACGGCAACGATCGCGACGAATCCGCGCCGCACGTGGCCGAGTCCGCACCTGCCGAGCCCTTGTTGCCGCAAGCCACGCTCGACGAAGGCCTGCTGGCGGCCGTCCGCGCGGGCGATCTGGCCCGCGCGAACGACTGGCTCGCGCGCGGCGCCAGTCCCGATGCTGCCCCGCCTGCTGGCGCGCGCGACCAGCGGTCCGCGCTGGTGCTGGCCGCCGAGTTGCCGGACACGCGGCTGTTGCGCAGCCTCATCGGCAAGGGCGCACAGGTGAATCGCCCGCACGCCGGCTTGACGCCGCTGCTGGCCGCGACGCGTTCGTGCAGCCAGGGGCGCCCGGAAACAGTCACCACATTGGTCGCGAACGGCGCCGACCCGTCGCTGCCCGACGCCGACGGCAACACGCCGCTGCATCACGCGGCGTTGTGCTCGGAAGCGGCGGTCGCCGCGATCCTGATCGATGCGCAGGCACCGCTGGAGGCGCGTAACCGCAACCATGCAACGGCCCTCGCGGTTGCCGCGGGCGCCGCGAACTGGCCGCTGCTTCGCTTCCTGGTCGAACACGCCGCGCAAGCCGACGCCGCGCTGCCGGCGGCGGCGGGCATTGCCGACGATGATCCCGAAGGCGTGCAAATCCTGCTGAAGTCCAGGGCGCACGTGAATGCAGTGGATGCACTGGGCGCGAGCGCGCTGGCCCACGCCGCGCGCGAGAATCATGTGCAGATCGCCGGCGTACTGCTGCAAGCAGGCGCCGACGTCGCGATCAGCGATCGCTATGGCACCACGCCGTTGATGGAGGCTGCCCGCGCGGGCGCCACCGACGTGGCGAACCTGCTGGCGGAAAAAAATCCCGATGTGCATGCCGCGGACCAGCACGGCCGCACCGCATTGACGCTGGCCTGCCAGTCGCCTCGCGCCAACGCCGATTGCCTGCGCGCATTGCTGGCGCTCGGCGCCGATCCGCGGCGCAAGGGCGGCGACGGCCGCAGCGCGATCGATCAAGCCTCCGCGGCGGGCCGCTGGGATCTGGTGGCATTGATGGACCCGGAGGCACCGCTGCCCGCCAGCCACGCGCAGGCGAGCCAACCGGAAGCCGGCGCGGATACACCATCACACCTGCTCGACGCGCTGCGCTTCGCGCATTGGAACGTGGTCGCTCGTTTCGCCGAACGCGCGCGGACGTGGCCTGAAACGGAACTCGCGGCGCTGTACCTCGACCTCGCCGATCACGCCGCCGCCGCGCCGCGCACGTGGCTGCTGGAACACGGGCTCTCCGCTGAAGCCCGCCTCGACGACGGCAGCCACCTGTTCGATGTCCTGCTGGATCGCCTGCCGGAATCGCGCGTCGCATTGCAGCAACTGCTGGACGCCGGCGCGACCCCGGCCGGTAGCGGCCGCTTCGCACACGCGCTGTCGCAGCTGGGCGAAGCGGGCCATGATGTTTCATTCGCGCTTGCGCTGCTCGAACGCGGCGCCGATTCGTTCGGCGCGGACGCGGACGGCCGCACGCCGCTGCATCACGCCAGTCGCCCGGCATTGCTGCCGGTGTTGCGCGCGTTGCTCACGCGCGGCGCCGATCCGAACGCGCGCGATCGCGCCGGTGCCACGCCGTTGCATGTCGCGCTTGATGGCAACCCGGACGCCACCCTGCCATCGGTGAAAATTTTGATCGCGCATGGCGCCGATCCGGAAAGCCCCGCGGCCAGCGGCGAAACACCGCTGGGCCTGGCGCTGGCGCGCGGCGCGGCGCAAATCGAGTACTGGTTGCGCTGGAATGGTTGGGCACTGCCCAGGCGTCCGCTGCGCGAATCGGATTTGCCCGCCGCCGCGGCCGACGCCGACGCGGTCGCACGATTGCTGGAACTCGGCCTGCCCGCCGATGCACGCGACGAGCGCGGCGCCACCGCGCTGCTGCGTGCGAGCGGCGCGGGAGCACTGCAGAGCGTGCAACGGCTGCTGGCCGCGCACGCCGACCCCAGGCTCACCATCGACACCGGCGCATCGCCGCTTTCCGCCGCCGTCAGCGCGCGCCACGCGGACATCGTGCGCGCGCTGGTTTCCGCCGGCGTGCCGGTCGACCAACGGCACAGCGATGACGTCACTGCGCTGATGATCGCGGCGGCACTCGGTCATCCGGATGTCATCACGGCACTGCGCGAACTCGGCGCGAACCTTGCCTTGGTGGATGCGCGCGGAAACTCCGCGCTGCACGCGGCCGCGCGTTTCTGTTTCGACAGCCGCGACAGTCTGCGCTGCCGTCGCCTGCTGGACGCATTGCTTGCAGGCGACGCGCCGGTGAACACCGCCGACAAGCGCGGCGCCACCCCGCTGCTGATGTTGCTCGGCGTGCACGTGAAGCCGGGCGCGGAATGTGACGGCACGCACCTGGGCGCACTGGTTCCGGTGCTGCTCGATGCCGGCGCGGAAATGACGCACGCCGACGAACACGGCGTCACCGCGCTGCATGCGTGCGCGATGCACGCGCTGTTCGAGCCCGCGCGCGTGCTGCTGGCGCGCGGCGCCGACCGCAGTGCGCGCGACTGCATGCAGCGCACGCCCGCTGAAGTCGCACGCGTGCTGGGTTATGTCGATCTGGCGATGGAGCTGGCACCGCGCCGCAGCACACCGCTCAACGCACAGGTGGTGACGCCGCTGATGACGCATCCGGAGTAGCTTCGGACGTGCGCACGCGCGCCGCGGTGTCGGCCTCGAACAAGCCCTGCAGTTCCGCGTACGCCTCGCGCGTGGTCTGGCGAAGGGCCACGTCATCGTCGTACACGAGGTGCTGGTCGCGCAGCAACTTCTCGTCGTGCTCGCGGAACAATGCGACGCTGGCGCTGGCCTGTTCCTCGTCCATGCCCAGCGCCTTCAACGTGAGGCGCGCCATCTTCAGGCTGGAATAAAAGGTCTCGCGCACCACGTCGTCGGGATCGCTGGTCAGATCCATCAAACGGAACGCGTGCTGGCGATTGCGCGCGCGAGCGATGATCTTGAGGTGCGGAAACAGGCGGCGCACGATCCGCGCGGTGCGTATGTTCGCATCCGGGTCATCGGTGGCCAACACGAACACTTCCGCCTTGCCGGCGCCGGACGCACGCAGCATTTCCGTACGGGTGGGATCGCCGAAATAGATTTCGGTGCCCTGGAAACGACGCGACAGGTCGACTTGTTCGACCGAGCTTTCCAGCGCGACGAAGGGAATGTTGCGCGCGTGCAGCAGGCGTCCGACGATCTGCCCGACGCGTCCGAAACCCGCAATGATCACCCGTGGCGTGCCGGCCTCGATGCTATCGAATTCGCGCTGGGGCTTGCGCCGCTCGGGCAGCCGCGCGGCGGCCAGCACCAGCAACGGCACCGCGGCCATGCCCAGCGTGACCACCAGCACCAGAAGCTGGTGCTGCGAGCGCGTGAGCAAGTCGTGTTCAGCGGCGAGCTTGAACACCACGAACGCGAATTCGCCGCCGCCGGCCAGCAACGCCGCGAGCTTGATCGCGTCCGTGCCCTGCATGCGCGGACCGAAGCGTCCGACCGCTGCCAGCACCGGTGCCTTGCACGCCAACAGCAACACCACCAGGCCCACGACGATCCACGGATGCAGGGTCAGCAGTTTCAGGTTGACCCCCATGCCGACCGTGATGAAGAACAGCCCCAACAGCAAACCCTCGAACGGCGCGATATTGGATTCGAGGTCGTGGCGGTATTCGGAATCGGCCAGCAGCACGCCCGCGAGGAACGTACCCAGCGCCATCGAAATGCCGGCAAGCTGCATCAGCCAGGCGGTGCCGATCACCACCAGCAGCGCGGTCGCGGTCGAGACTTCGATCAATTGCGTCTTCGCGACCGCGCGGAAAATCGGGCGCAGCGCATAGCGGCCGCCCACCACGACCACGGCGATCACGCCGGCTACCCGCAGGGACGACAGCCACAGCGGATGCGTGACGTGCGGTGCGCCGTGCTCGGCCAGCAATGGAATCGCCGCGATCAGCGGAATCGCCGCCAGATCCTGGAACAACAGGATCGCGAACGCCTGCCGCCCGTGCGGACTCTGCAGCTCGCGCCGCTCCGCCAGGATCTGCAGGCCGAACGCCGTCGACGAGAACGCAAGGCCCAGACCCACCACCGCCGCGGCGAGGGGTCCAAGATGAAACCCGAACGCCGCGATCAAGCCGATGATCAACGCTGAACCAAGAACCTGCGCCGCGCCCGCGCCGAAGACCGCCCGACGCATCACCCAAAGTCGCTGCGGCGACAATTCCAGTCCGATCACGAACAGCAGCAGCGCGACGCCGAATTCGGAAATGCCAGAAATCGCATCCGGATTGTGCACCCAGGAGAGGCCGTACGGCCCGATCACCACGCCCGCCGCGAGATAACCCAGGACCGACCCGAGCTTCAGCTTGCGCGCCAGCGGCACGGCGATGACCACCGCAACCAGGAACACCAGCACCGACGGCAACCAGGAATGGCCTTGCACGATCAGGGACCTTCGCTGCGACAGGCGGCGATTATGGCAGCGCAGTACATTGCCTCGGTGACTACAGTCGTTCGCTGCGATCCACCTGCATCAGCGACCCGAACAACGCATCGGGGTCGAGACCGCGCGCAAACAGCATCGCCTGGAAGCGCTCGCCCATTTCGCCCGGCAGGGTCAGGCGCTTGACCTGTTGCGACAGCGCGTAACGCGCGGCTTCGTCCGCAGCTTGTCCGTGCGCGGAGGCGAACGCCGCGTCGAGACCGGATGCCATCAGGAACTGCGACTGGAATGCATGACTGACCAGTTCGAGTCCCGCGCCGACGCCCGCCTCCGCCAAGGCGGTGAAGTCGATCGACGCGGTGATGTCCTGCAGGCCCGGCAGGATCAACGGGTCGTCGTGCGCGCGATGACGGTAATGGCACAGCAAAGTGCCGTCGCGACGCTCGGGCAGGTAGAACTCGCGACGCACATAGCCATAGTCGACGATGAGCGCCGCACCGCGTGTCTGCTCGCCCGCAATGGCTTCCAGCCACCACGGCAATTGCGGCAGCACTTCCGAGCGATAGCCGTCCTCGAATTCCCGGCCGAGATGCCGTTGCAGGTGCCGCACCGCCCCCGCCACCAACGGGTCGGCCGGGCGATCGATGCGCAGGAACGCACCGTTGGCATTCGCATCCACGTGTTCCTCGAACACTTCGCCGTCGTGCAGGGTAAAACGCGTGATGGGCAGCGCGTCCAGCACCTCGTTGGCGAACAGCACGCCGCCCCATGCATGCTGCGGCGGACGATCCAGCCAGGTGCAGCGCGCGAACAGTTCCGCCGGAAGATCGGTACGCAGGCATCCGCGCTGGCGTTCTCGCAAGTCCGCGGAAGGCTCCAGCAGCCAGTAATGGCCCGGCAACGCATCCAGCGTTTGCAGCTCCAGCAGGCAGTCGCGCGCAAACGCGCCGCTGCCGCCACCGAGTTCGAACCACACGGCCTCGTCGCCGCAGGCACGCACCGCGGGCGCCAGTGCACGCGCCACGCAGCGCGCGAACAACGGGCCAAGTTCCGGTGCGGTGACGAAGTCGCCGGCCTTGCCGAACTTCAGCCGTCCCGCGCTGTAATAGCCAAGCCCCGGCGTGTAGAGGCAGCGCTCCATGAAACGCGCGAAAGAAACGGGCCCGCTGGCCGCGATCTCTTCGCGGATCGTTTCCGCCAGGCGTGCCGAATGCGCGGATTCTTCGGCGGAGGGTTCAGGCAAGGCGCAATCCATGCTGGCGGCGTCCACGTAGTTGCGGCAATCTGTCGGCCATGCAGGATAACGCGCAGGGCCCGCCATGAGCCAAACCCCTCCCGTCGCACTCATCAGCGGCGCCGCCCGGCGCATTGGCGCGGTGATCGCACGCACCCTGCATGCCGCGGGCTACGACCTTGCCTTGCACTATCGAAACTCGCACGCCGAACTCGACGCGTTGATCGGTGAACTGGAAGCGCAACGTGCGCATTCCACGTTGGCCCTGCAAGCCGATCTTGCCGACGCCGAATGCCTGCCGGGGCTGGTCACCGCAACGCTCGCGCGCTTCGGCCGGCTTGACGCACTGGTCAACAACGCGTCGATATTCCATGCCACGCCGGTGGGCACCATCACATCGGAGTCGGCGGACGCGTTCTTTGTCGTGAACGCACGCGCGCCGCTGCTGCTGTCGCAGGCTGCCGCGCCACACCTGAAAAAGTCGCGCGGTTCGATCGTCAACATCACGGACATCTACGCCGAACGCCCGCTGCCGCAACACGTCGCCTACTGCATGAGCAAGGCCGCGCTGCGGATGGCGACCCCGGCGCTGGCGCAGGAACTCGGCCCGGAAGTGCGGGTAAACGCGGTGGCGCCAGGCAACATGCTGTGGCCGGAGAATCCCGTCAAGGCCGACACAGCGCGGGCGCTGATCGAGCAAAGCGCGTTGCAGCGCCAGGGCACGCCCGAAGACATCGCCGGCGCGGTGTTGTGGCTGATCCGCGACGCGGTCTACGTGACCGGCCAGACGATTCGCGTGGATGGGGGCCGGATTCTCAGCGCATGATTCCCGGCTGAAGCACCGGTGCGCGCAACTTGATTCGGGACCGTGACGGCGGCATGTTGAAGGCTGGTTCGATCTCCATCGAGGACGCCGATGACCGCCTCCGTTACCGCCGCCACCGGCGAGCAGCCGTCGCAACGCATCGCGCAGCAGATCCTCGATTTTCTTTCCGATATTCCGCCCAGCCGCGAGCAACCGCGTGAACATCCGCGTGCCCGTGCCGAAGCGGTCGCGCTCGCCGCACGCCGCAAGGCGTTCGTGGCGTCCTCCTCGCTGGCTTTGCCGCCCGGGCCGCTGGGATGGCTGACGGTGCTGCCGGAATTGGTGGCGATCTGGAAGATCCAGGCGCAGATGGTTGCTGATATCGCCGCTGTCTGCGGCCGGCACACCACGCTCACCCGCGAACAGATGTTGTACTGCCTGTTCCGCCACGCGGCCGCGCAGGCCGTGCGCGACCTCGCGGTGCGTGCCGGACAGCGCTGGGTGGTGCACGCGGCAACCACGCATACGTTGCGCAGCGTCGTGCACCGCATCGGCCTCAAACTTTCGGAACGTACGCTGGGCAGCTCGCTGGCGCGAATGCTGCCGGTGGCAGGGGCGCTCGGCGTCGGCGCGTACGCGTGGTACGACACTCGCCAGGTCGCGCGCACGGCCTTCGCGATGTTTTCGCACGAAGTGGAGATCATTCCCGCCCACCAAAGTGTCCAAGTTCCCGCGCAACGCGCGCACCGCGATCGCGCCCAGGACGCGCGAGATGCCGGGTTATGAAGCCCGGATTGGACTGGTTCCGCCAGGAAGGTCTCGTTTGCACGGAAACGGCGAATCCACCGCCCGCACCAAACCTGTCTCGGCACGGTCAAGCATCGTCCCGCAGGCGTTCCAGTTTCGGCAAGGTCGGTGCCAACTGACGCCAGCGGGCAACAAGCGTTTCGCCATCAAACGGATCCCGCAGCCCGGGTGCGATAGCGGCGAGTGGCGCGAGGACGTGGGCACGTTCGAATTCCTCGCGTGACAGGTCGCTGGTGCAGATACCGCCCTCACACCAACATGCGATGTCAAGGTCCAGGGTACGATCGGCATAACGCGGCAACGAGCGGTCGCGCCCCGAGGCATCTTCCAACGCGTGCAGCCACTCGCGCAAGGCGGCGCGCGTGAGATCGCAGTCGAACCCCGCCGCATTGTTCAAGAATGCTGAACCTTCGAAGCCAACGGCTGCGCTGCGATAGGTCGGCGACACCTCGAGCGCACCGAAGCGTTCGCGCAGTGCGCGCAGTGCATGACTGAGGTGTTTTTCCGGCTCGACATTGGAACCAAGGCTCAGGTAAACGCGCGCCATGTCATTGCGGCTTCGCGCCGCGCTCGATCACGACGCCGACCGCTTTCGAACCCGTGACCGCACCAGGCTTGGCCAACTTGAGGCGCGCCCATGGCACGCCGAACTCCTCGCGGATGATCGCCACGCAGCGTTCGGCCAGAGTCTCGACCAATTCGAAATTGGCCGTTTCGACGAAGGCGATCAAGCGCTTGGAGACGGCCTTGTAATCGACGGTGTCCTTGATCTCGTCGCTGGTCGCGGGCTTGCGGTTGTCGAAGGCCATCTCGACATCCAGCACGACTTTCTGGCGGATGTTGCGCTCCCAGTCGTAGATGCCGATGACGGTTTCCACCTCGAGTGCTTCGATAAAAACAATGTCCATGATCACGCAACCTCGGGAAGACTTTCTAGATTCCAGCGCGGCAGCACGCGGATTTCCGGGCCCGTCGTTTGCCCGGCCGCAAGCCGGATCGAACCCGCCAGCGCGATCATCGCGCCGTTGTCGGTGCAGAACGCGAGCCGCGGGAAATAGGTCTGGAACCCTTCCCACTGTCCGGCCTCGGCCAGTTGCGCGCGCAGCCGCTTGTTGGCGCCGACGCCGCCGGAAACCACCAGCCGCTTGTAACCGGTCTGGACCAACGCGCGGCGGCATTTGATGGCCAGCGTTTCCACGATGGCTTCCTCGAATCCGCGCGCGATATCAGCCTTGGTCGCATCGGCGTGATCGCTGTCGCGCCATGCCATCAGCACCTGCGTCTTCAGGCCGGAGAAACTGAAATCGAGCCCGGGCCGGTCGGTCATCGGGCGCGAGAACTTGAACGCCTTCGGATCGCCGGTTTCCGCCAGCTTGGCCAGTGCCGGGCCCCCCGGATAGGGCAAGCCCATCAATTTGGCGGTCTTGTCGAACGCCTCGCCGGCGGCATCATCCAGCGTGTCGCCGAGGATCGTGTAGCTGCCGATCCTGTCCACGCCGACCAGCAACGAGTGCCCGCCGGACACCAGCAGCGCCACGAACGGCGGCGCCAGCGGTTCGGTTCCGGGGGCGGGTTCTTCCAGCAGCGGGGCCAGCAAGTGACCTTCCATGTGGTGCACACCGATCGCCGGAACCTCCAGCGCCCATGCCAGCGAACGCGCCACCGAGGCGCCGACCAGCAGCGCCCCGATCAGGCCTGGACCTGCGGTGTAGGCCACAGCAGAGAGGTCCGCAACCTTCAGGTCCGCGTCCGCAAGTGTCTGGCGCAAAAGGGGAAGCAGCTTGCGGACGTGGTCGCGGCTGGCCAGTTCCGGCACCACGCCGCCATACTTGGCGTGCAGCGCGATCTGCGAATACAGCGCGTGCGCCAGCAGGCCTCGGCCGGGTTCGTAGACGGCTACCCCGGTTTCGTCGCAGGAACTCTCGATGCCCAGCACCGGACCCAGTGCGGGGGGCTTTGAATCGGTCATGGATCTCACGCTATAATTCGCGGCTCACCCGCGTCCAAGCGGGCCAGTTTACCAAGTGGAGCGTCCATGCCCAGCGTCAAAGTCCGCGAGAACGAGCCGTTCGAAATCGCCCTGCGCCGCTTCAAGCGCACCTGCGAGAAGGCCGGCGTGCTCGCCGAAACGCGCAAGCGCGAGTTTTACGAGAAACCGACCCAGGAACGCAAGCGCAAGCGCGCTGCGGCGGTCAAACGCCACCTGCGTCGCGTCTCGCGCGAAGTCACGCGCCGCAAGCGCCTGTACTGATACAAGGCGCGCCACCCGCGATCACCCAGCCGGTGCTGCCCTGCGGCGCCGGCTTTTTGCGTTCGCATCGATACGGTTTGGAAGCTTGGCCATGAGCGAACTGAAGCTACGCATCACCGATGACATGAAAGCCGCGATGAAAGGCGGCGACAAGCCGCGCCTCGGGATCATCCGATTGATCCTCGCGGCGATCAAGCAGCGCGAAGTCGACGAGCGCATCGTGCTGGACGACACCCAGGTGCTGCACACGCTGGAAAAAATGCTGAAGCAGCGGCGTGATTCGATCACGCAATACGAAGCCGCCAAGCGCGAAGACCTCGCCCAGCAGGAACGCTATGAGGTCGGCGTAATCGAGGCATACCTGCCCAAGCAGCTGACGGACACCGAACTCGACGCGCTGGTCGCGCAATGTATCGCCGACGCCGGCGCCACGTCCCCGCGTGATATGGGCAAGGTCATGGCGCTGCTGAAGGAGCGCGCGACGGGTCGCGCCGACATGGGCTCGCTGTCGCAGCGCGTCAAGACCCGACTGGCGGGCTGACCACTCGACCCCGTTGCTTCAATGACATCCATGCCTTGATTCCGCGCGCACTGAAGGCGGGCGGAAGAGGGATGTCGCAAGCAGCCACACAGTGACTACGGATACCATCGCCCGATGAACGAGGGTGTCCACCTCCGCATCCTCGACACCGATGGCAGCGTCGATGTCGACATGCTGGCCGGCGCCGCGCCGTGGGCGTCGGTGGTGCGCGTCGATTTGCGCGACCTCGGACCCGCGTTGCGGCTTTGGAGTCGCTCGAAGAACATCGCCGCGGCGCGCGGACGCATTGCCGCCGCAGCGGACCCGCGCCCGTCGATCACATTCCTCGGTTCCGGCGACTTCCATCATCTTGCGGCGCTGTTGATCGAGCGCGTGGCCGAGCCGTTCACCGTGCTGCACTTCGACAATCATCCGGACTGGGTGCGGCTGGCGCCCCGCTGGCATTGCGGCTCGTGGGTAAACCGGGTCCTGGCGCTGCCGAACGTGCAGCGGGTAGTGACGGTCGGGCCTTGCAGCGACGACCTGGTCAACCCCGGGCGCAAGGGCGGCAACCTGCGAGCGCTGGATTCGGGTCGACTGGTGTTGTTCCCGTGGCAGCATGCACCCTCGCACGCGCGGCGGATTGCCTGCGGGCCAGGGCATGAATGGGGCGAGGGTTGCATCCATTGGCGAAACCTCGGCGAAAGGCAACTGGAGGATGCTACGCGCACGGTGCTCGACGCGATTCCAACCGACGCGGTCTGGATCACGATCGACAAGGACGTATTGCCCGAACACGAGGCACTGACCAATTGGGACCAGGGCCGCATGCCGCTGGCCGCATTGGCGGCCGTGCTGCGTGCGACCGGCCAGCACAAACGAATTTTGGGCGTGGACATCTGTGGAGAATATTCGCCGCCGCGCCACGTGAACTGGCTTAAACGCATCGAGGCGCGGGTGGACCAACCCGCGCGCGACGTGACGGACCGCCAACGAATAGACGACAATATACGCACCGATCGTGAGCTGGCGCGGACGCTGTTCGAGGCCTGCGCGGCCCTTTCAACGACATGACCACCACCCTCGTCACCCTTTTGCTGCTGCTCGGCTCGGTCGCGTGCGACGTGACCGGCCAGGTGTGTTTCAAGCTCGGCGTCGGCCACGAGACCGTGGCGGCCGACGGGCCCTCGCTCGTCTACAAGGTCTTCCACTCGCCGTGGATCGCGCTGGGCGTTGCGGTCTATGCATTGGAATTCGTGCTGTGGTTTGCGGCGCTGTCGCGCACGCAACTCAGCATCGCGTTTCCGTTCACGGCGCTCGGCTACGTCGGCGTGGTGCTGGCCAGTCGCCACATCCTGAATGAACGCATCTCGCTGCGCCGCTGGGTCGGCATCGGGACGATCGTGGTGGGCGTGGTATTGGTGACCGGACAAAACCTGGGCTGAGCCGAACCATCATGACCCAATCGATGATCAAGCAAGCGGATTTTCTGCTGCGTGGCGGCCGCGCAGGTGTGCTGCTGATCCACGGCCTCACCGGCACGCCGGCGGAAATGCGTTTCGTGGGCAAGGGCCTGAACCGCGCCGGCTTCACCGTGTACGGCATGCAGCTTGCGGGACACTGCGGCAGCGAAGCGGATCTCCTGAAGACGGGTTGGCGCGACTGGACGCGCAGCGTGGTCGAAGGTGCGGATCGACTGCGCCGCGAAGTCGACCACCTGTTCGTGGCCGGGCTGTCCATGGGCTCGGTACTGGCGCTGAACCTCGCGATCGAAAAACCGCAGTGGGTGGACGGTCTCGGCCTGTACGGCAGCACGTTCTTCTACGACGGCTGGACCATCCCGCGCATGGCACGCCTGTCGTTCATGCTGCCACTGGTCTGTGGCATGGGGTTCTTCAAGCAACGCCGTTTCATGGAGAGCTTTCCGTACGGCATCAAGGACGAGCGCGTGCGTCTGCGCATCGCCGGCGCGATGCTGGAAGGCCAGAGCGCGGCCGCCGGCCTGCCCGGCAACCCGTGGCCGTCGCTTGCGGAATTCCACAAACTGGTGTGGCACGTGCGCCCGCGCCTGCAGGACGTGCGCGCGCCGGCGTTGATCATGCACGCCGCGGACGACGATATCGCCAGCGTCCGCAACGCGCGGCTGATCGAACGCCGCGTCACCGGACCTACCGAAACCGTGCTGTTGAACGACAGCTACCACATGATCACGGTCGATGGCGAACGCGACAAGGTGATCGGGCGCTCCGCGGATTTCTTCACCCGCATCCTCGCCAACAGTCCACTGCGCATCTCACGGCCACGCATCACCACGGCCACCGTCTCGGCGGCATGATCACCACTACTGCGCATCCTTCCATCGACGCATTCGCGCCGATCGAATGGAATTACCTGTTCCCGCACGACCTGGAAGACCACGCCTATTTGCGTGCGGTCGAGCACGCGGGCTTGCCGGGCTTTCGCTACCTGTACTTCGCGGTGCGCGAGGGGAACAATTTGCTGGCGACGGTGCCGGCTTTCATCACCGACTATCGCCTCGATACCACCATGCAGGGCGGCGTGCGCCGTGCCGCCGGAACGCTCGCAAAAATTTTTCCGCGCGTGCTGCGCATCCCGATGCTGTCGCTGGGCTCACCCGTGACCGAACGCTGCCGCGTCGGATTTGCCTCAGACGCGACGGCGGAACAACGTGCGGCGTCGCTGGATGCGATCCTCGCGCACATGGAAATCGTCGCGGCGAACCAGAGGCTCGGCATGCTTGCCGTCAAGGATGCGCCGCTTGCAGAAACCCTATGGCAACAGGTGTGCCCGCGCCACCGCCTGCGCGCCCTGCCCGGGCTACCCGGCGCAATGCTCGATATCCGCTGGCACGACATCGATGGTTACCTGGATTCGCTCGGCACCTCCACCCGCAAGGATATGCGCCGCAAACTTCGCGACGGCGCAGCATTGCGGATTGAATGGCGCATCGATCTCGACGGCATCGCCGACGACGTGCAGCGCCTGTATCGCGAAACGTTCGCACACGCCGAGTTCTCTTTCGAGGAATTGACGCCGGCGTATTTCGAAAACGTGCTGCGCGACATGCCCGGCCGCGCATACTGCGTGACGTACATGGAAGGCCATCGATTGGTGGCTTTCAATCTGGTGCTGCATGATTCCGAGCGGCTGCTCGACAAGTTCCTCGGCATGGACTACACGGCGATGGATCGCTACAACCTCTACCATGTGAGCTGGCTGGAGAACGTGCGGCATTGCATCGACGAGGGGATCGGCGTGTACGAAAGCGGTCAGGGCCTGCATCGCGAGAAGGTGCACCTCGGCAGCACGCTCCACGCCAACGCGCTTTGGTACCGCCATTGCAACCGGTTCGTGGACGGCGTATTCGCACGTTTCGAAAAGCTGGCGCGGCTCGATCGTTTTGATGACGAAACGCCCGCGTGGGAAGGTCAGGCATGAATCCGGCGACGCCATCATCACGAGGGCGCCGGCTGATGCCGCTGGTCATCGCATGGGCGGCGTTGCTTGCCATCGAAACGCTGGGCCAGGTGGCCTTGAAAATGGCGGGCGCCAAGGTCGGCACGTTCGAACTGAGTGGGCCGTCGATCCATGCGGCATTGTCCACACCATGGTTGTGGCTGGCGCTGGCCTGTTACCTCGGCCAGTTCGCGGTGTGGATGAGCATCCTGGAGAAATCCACGCTATCCGCCGCCTTTCCGACCAGCGCGATCGCGTTCGTCTCAATCATGATCGCATCATGGGCAGTCTTCGACGACCCGATGGGGTGGGAAAAAATCCTGGGGTCGGCGATCATCGTCGCTGGTATCCTGTTGCTCGGCGGCGACGCACAGCACACCCCGCCAGTGCCACCGCGCAACGACGCCGAAGGGAACCCGCAATGAGCGACGACTTCACACCAGATAACGTCCAAAAGACCGTTTTCTCGATCATCGCCAAGGAAGCCGGCATCGATGAAAGCAAGGTCACGCTGGATTCGACCCTGAAAGATCTGGAGATCCCGTCGCTGGATGCGATCCAGATCATTTTCGAGATCGAAGACCACTTCAAGATCCAGATGCCCGACCGCGATCCCAACTTCGACACGGAATCGGTCAAGGGGCTGGTCGATACCGTCGAAAAATTGCTGGCGGACAAAGCCGCGAATCCTTCTGCGTCCGGCAATTCCACCCCTCCGGCGCCGCCTGCCGCATAAATCGTTCCTGCCATGAACCGCCGCGTCGTCGTCACTGGAGTCGGCGCCATCTGCGCACTGGGTCGCGAGGCACGCGCGATCTGGGCCGGCATGCGCGAGGGCCGGAGCGCAATCGCGCCGCTCGCCGGTTTCGAAAATCAGGAAATGCGCGTCAAGGTGGCCGCGCAGGTGCGCGACTTCGATCCCGCACAGCATTTCGATTCAAAGAAACTGATCTTGCTGGACCGCGTCTCGCAATTCGCGCTGATTGCGGCGCGCGAAGCAGTCGCGCAATCCGGCCTTGATTTCGCGCGAGGCGACCTGCGCCAGCGCAGCGCCTGCGTGGTTGGCACCGGCACCGGCGGCGAGGAAACCAATGACGAAGGCTCGCGTCGCCTGTATGGCGAGCACAACCCGCGTCTGCATCCACTCTCGATCGTGCGCCGGATGATGAGCGCGCCCGCGTCGCAGGTATCGATCGAGTTCGGCATCACCGGCCCGAGCTTCGCGGTGTCGAGCGCCTGCGCCTCGGCCAATCACGCCTTCGCGCAAGCATTCGCGATGGTGCGCTCGGGCGTTGCCGAAGTGGCACTGGCGGGCGGCACGGAAGCTTGCCTCACGCTCGGCGTGCTGCGCGCGTGGGAAGCGATGCGCGTGCTGGCCGACGATACCTGCCGGCCGTTCTGCAAGCAGCGTCGCGGCCTGGTGCTGGGCGAAGGCGCAGGCATGATCGTGCTTGAAGACTTCGACCATGCGCGTGCACGCGGTGCGGAAATCCTCGCCGAATTCGCGGGCGCCGGCATGAGCGCCGACGCGGGTGACATCGTGATGCCGTCCGACGTGGGCGCGGCGCGTGCGATGACGGCGGCACTGCGCGACGCGCAACTCGCGCCGGAAGACATCGACTACATTAACGCCCATGGCACCGCGACGCCCGCCAACGACCCCACTGAAACGCGCGCGATCCACGCCGCACTCGGCGGGCATGCCAAGAAAGTCGCCGTGTCGTCCACCAAATCCGTGCACGGCCACGCTCTCGGCGCCGCCGGCGCACTGGAAATCGTCGCCGCGATCGGTGCCCTGCGCGAAGGCGTGATCCCGCCCACCGCAAACTTCATCGACGCCGACCCCGAATGCGATCTGGATTACGTTCCGAATGGCGCGCGCGAGGCACCCGTTCGTGCGGTGCTATCGAACGCGTTTGCCTTCGGCGGGCTCAATGCCGTGATCGCGCTCAAGCGCGCGTCGTAACTGTTGGCCGCGGGTAGACCTCCATATGGCCCTCGTTGTTTTCCTTCGAGGTGTGAATGTCGGCGGCCACAGAACATTTCGCCCGCGCCTTCTTGCCAGCGAACTGAGCAACTTTGATGTCGTGAACGTGGGTGCGGCGGGTACATTCATCGTTCGCAAACCCGGAACCCATCCGGAGTTTCGATCCGCATTGCTCCAGAAACTCCCGTTCGAGGCCAACATCGTGATGTGCGAGGGTCGTGCTTTCGCGCGCATGGTGCTGGAAGATCCATTTGCGGACGAACCGTTTCAGCCGGATGTTGTTCGATTCGTCAGCGTGCTACCGAAGGTAAGTCACATCCGGCCCGACGTTCCCATTGCGTTTCCGTCGGATGACAAATGGCTGGTCAGGGTGATCGCTGCAAAAGGTCAATTTGTCTTCGGCATGTATCGCCGCCACCTGAAAACTATTGGCTATCTCAGCCAGCTCGACAGACTATTTGGCACCCCGGTAACCACCCGCAACTGGAACACTATGCTCGCAATCGTGCGGATATTGGATCAACCGGCGCAGCGCGTAGGGCGGGAGTAGCGAAGCGAATCCGCCGACAGCATGCAGCCGGCGGGTTGTCACCCGCCCTATAAACCCAGGCCAGGATGGCCGCGTCGAAGCGATGTTTGCGCTGTCGCATGGCGGCGAGCATCGCAGCGCCAAGCGGGAACAAGGCGCGCATGTCCGAGCACAGGGGACATGCGAGTTCGCGCCGGCCCGCTTGGCGCAAGAAGCGCAGCGCAATCGAGCCGACGCGACGTCGGCGGGATCGTCATGCCCGGCGCAATGGTTTTGGTGCGTTTTGCCGAAACAAAAGGCACCCGCGTGCGAGGACGGCGCGCGGAATCAAGACAGGATGTCAAACCAATAGCCAAGTGACAGGGCTCCGGATCGCCGCTGCGCGGCGTCCGGAATGACGCCGTTGACCTGCCGCCCTTCGCTGAAATGGCAGGCAACGCTGCGAACTGGCGCTATTGTTGCGCCAGCCAATCATCATCCGAACCTTCGTTCACGCCTTCGAACAGGAAGGTCGAAAGATAGCGCTCGCCCGTATCGGGCAGCATCGCCAGCAGCACGGAGTCTTGCGGTGCCTGTTTTGCGACTTCGAGCGCGGCGGCGACCGTGGCGCCGGAGGATATGCCGCAGAAGATGCCTTCTTCGCGCGCGAGACGCCGAGCGGTATCGCGTGCGAGCACGTCATCGACGGGAATGATTTGATCGGCAATGGTTCGGCTCAACACCGAGGGCAGGAAATCCGGCGTCCAGCCCTGGATTCTGTGCGAGTGCCATTCGCCACCTGCGAGCAGCGACGCGTTGGCCGGCTCGGTTGCGATCACCTGGATGTCCGGGCGCGCGAGCTTCAGCACTTCGCCTGCACCGGTGAGGGTGCCGCCGGTACCCCAGCCACTGACGAAATAATCGAGCCGCTGGCCGGCGAAGTCGCGCAGGATCTCCGGACCGGTGGTGCTGCGGTGGTACGCGGGGTTGGCTTCGTTCTCGAATTGGCGCGCGAGGAACCAGCCGTATTGCTTGGCCAGTTCCTCGGCCTTGCGCACCATGCCGGTGCCGCGCTCGGACGCCGGTGTCAGGATGAGCTTGGCACCGTACGCACGCATCAGCTTGCGGCGCTCGATCGAGAATGAATCCGACATCACCGCCACAAACGGATAACCGCGCGCGGCGCACACCATCGCCAGCGCGACGCCGGTATTGCCGGACGTCGCTTCCACTATCGTCTGGCCGGGTTTCAATACGTCGCGCTGCTCGGCATCCAGGACGATGGCGATGGCCAGGCGGTCCTTCACCGATCCGCCGGGATTGAACGATTCAACCTTGGCGTACATCGCCACATGCGCGGGTGCCAAGCGATGCAGCCGGACGATGGGTGTGCCGCCGATGGTATCGACGATGCTGTCATGGATGGACATGGTTGGTCCCTCGCGCCCGCAAAGGCAGCCACCCGCCGTGGCTCGCCGGAATCCCAATTATCTGCCGACCGTGGCCTTCATGCCGCGTTGCATGCTGGCGGGTCGGGAAACGCGCGATCGAGCCAATCGGGCACCGGGAAGGCCGTTGCTGCGCAGGAACTCGGGGTTGAAGGGTTTTTTCGAATAGCGCGTGACCGCGTCGGCCAACGCGGTGACGGTCACATGACCGTGACCGAGCTCGGGCACCAGCCCACGCGCCGGCCCAATTGCCCCCACAAGATCGACGCCCGACGGAACCGGCATGGCCGGTACCGCCGCGTGGACGGGGTTGCATCGCATGGCCGCGTGACCGAAGACGTTGGGCTTCCGCTGCTAAAGCGGGCATCCGCCCAACCCGAGAATCAACGCGTACCGCTGCTTGCCGGCGGAAAACCCTGCAACGGAATCAGCGACATCAATTTGCCAAGATCAATGTACTGCAGCAGTGCGCCGGCGCCCTGCATCACATGCGGTTCCTCGGCGAGATGGGTGATGGCCCAGCGCGCCCAGGCTTCGAATGCGGTTCGCGCGGCACCCGGCCCTTCGAACATCAGTGCCTGCTGCGCAGGCTGATTGCACGAGCTTGCCAGCAGATCTGTCACCAGCGCACCGGCCTTCTGGTTGATCGACGCACGCTGCGCGGGCGTGATCGCACTCATCGATGCGACGTCCGGGTCCAAGGCCATGGTCGCGAATGCCCAGCGCAGCACGGTCTTCTGGTCCGTGGGCGTAGTCGAACGGATCAGGCATCGCGACAGCGCGTCCGCGTAGGAGCCCGCGCGTGCCATCGCAGGCCAGACACCCACCACCATCGGCAGAATCAGCAACAGACAAAGGCGTCGCATGGCACGTCCTCGTTCACGGCGATGAACATGGGACCGCGCGAGCACATGTCGAGTTTCAGGCGATCGCAACGGGGTATGAACCCAGCACCGACACTTGCGAGGCAAAGTCGCCCAATTCCGCAAGCGCATCGCGCAGCGGCGATTCGCCCACGTGGCCGCTGACGTCGATGAAGAACGCGTACTGCCACTTGCCGGTGTGCGCAGGACGTGACTCGATGCGGTTCATGCTGACGCCGTGCCGCGCCAGCGGTTCCAGCACGCGGTACAGCGCGCCCGGCTGGTCGCGCACGAACACCAGCAGCGAAGTGCGATCGTTGCCGGACGGCGGGAACAGCGCGCGCCCGAGCACCAGGAAACGCGTGGTGTTGTCGGGACGATCCTCGATCGGGCCGGCGACCACCTGCAATCCGTACACGTGCGCCGCGCTTTCGCCGGCGATCGCCGCGGCGTCATCGGCCTTGCGCGCGCGTCGCGCGGCCTCGGCGTTGCTGGACATGGCTTCCAGGTCCACGCCGGGGAGGTTCTGGCGCAACCAGCCCCGGCATTGCGCCAGCGATTGACTGTGCGAGTACACGCGTTCGATGTCCTCGAGATGACCGCCGCGCGACAGCAGGTACTGGTGCACGTGCAGCTCGACTTCGCCGCAGATTTTCAGCGGCGAGCCGAGGAACAGGTCGAGTGTGGACTGGATGGTGCCTTGTCCGGAATTCTCGACCGGCACCACGCCGAAATCCGCGCGACCCTCGGCGACCTCGTCGAACACTTCGCCGATGGTGGCAAGCGGGAAACCCTTGGCCGAATGCCCGAAATGCTTGAACACCGCCTGTTCGGAGAACGTGCCCTCGGGGCCGAGAAAACCGACCTTCAGCGGTTCCTGCTGGGCGAGGCAGGCCGACATGATTTCGCGGAAAAGCCGCACCAGCACGTCATCAGCCAGCGGCCCGTCATTGCGATCGACCACGCGCCGCAACACCTGGGCTTCGCGTTCTGGCCGGTAATAGTCCACCGCCGCGGCGAGCTTACCCTTGGCGCGGCCGACCTCGTGCGCCCAATGCGCGCGCCGGGCGATCAGGGCCTGGATCTGATGGTCGATACCGTCGATCTCGGCACGCACCGTCGCGAGATCGGGCTTCGATGCGGGCGCTTCGCGCTTGCTTGCGATTTTCGGACGCGCGGATTTTGCGGTTGCACCGCGCGGCCGCCGGGTTTTGCCAGCCATGCAGGCTCTCCTTCGGAATGGCCGCAGCTTGACGGCGTCACACCGCCTTCGCAAGTGTTTGGACGTCTGAATGTCCAACCGAAAAGCTCACCCTCTTCAGCATGAGAACCTGTGGGAACCGTCGCGAGAGAAGGCAGATGAAGTGACGTCGACCAGATCGGCAGGGCTGCCAATTGAATGCCGCAGGCGGCCCCCAGGCGGGGCCACGAGGATTTGGCGAATCAGCGCAGCAGATTGTTCAGTGATTCAAGCGGCAAAAACAGTACGCATATTGCGATGGCTTGCCGGGCACCGCGTGCTGCAGCCACGACAGCTCCGGCAAAAAATCCGGTGCGGCGATCAGCCACGCCTTCGGAAGACTCAAACCCAGCGAGGTGAGCACGCGCGCCGAGGCACTGTCGCCCGCGCCAAGCAGGAAACGTTGCCAGAGGCTGACCGGCGGTTGGAAATAGCGCACCGCGAAATTGTCGCCGAGCTTGGCGTCCTTCGCGGCGTAGGCGATGGCATCGTGCAGGCCGCCCAGTTCGTCAACCAGTCCCCGTTGCAGCGCCTGCGCGCCGGACCACACGCGCCCTTGCGCGATCGCATCGATCTCGGCATAGCTCTTGCCGCGCGCTTCGGCAACATGGCCGACGAACTGGCGATAGCCGCGATCGATGGTGCTCTGGATCATCGCGCCCAGCGCGGGATCGAGCGGACGGCGCGGGTCCATTGCACCCGCGAGTGGCGTTGTGCCCTGGCCCGCGGTATTGATGCCGAGCTTGGCCAGCCCGTCGGACGCGGTGAAATACAACCCGAAAATGCCGATGGAACCCGTGATGGTGTCGGGCTCGGCGAAGATGCGATGGGCGTTCATCGAAATCCAGTAGCCGCCGCTCGCGGCCAGGTCGCCCATCGACACGATCACCGGTTTGCCGGCCTTTTCGGCCAGCACCACCTCGCGGCGAATCTGCTCGGCCGCGAACGCTTCGCCGCCGGGCGAATCGACGCGCAACACGATTGCGTGCACGTTGCGGTCGGCGCGCGCGGCGCGGATCAATGTTGCGGTGGATTCGCCGCCGATCTTGCCCGCAGGCTGCCGCCCGGCCACGATGTCGCCTTCGGCCACGATCACCGCGACCTGCGGCTTGCCGAGCCCGAGATCCATGGTTTGTGGCAGGTATTGACCGAGATCGACCGCGCGAAAGCCCGTGCCATTGTCGGTCGCGACACCGTGCTTTTGCATCATCCGCACCACGTCTTCGCGCGTGGCCAATCCATCCACCCAATGCAGCTTCAGTGCCAATTGCGCGGCGTCTCCGTTGGCGGCAGGAATCTCCGTCGACAAGTTGTCGATTTGCTGGCCCAACGCCGCGGGATCGATGTGACGCAGCTTGCCGACTTCGCCCAGCCATGTGTTCCAGAGCCCGCCCATCCAGTACTTGTCGGCTTGCAGCGATGCGGGTGACGGCTGGTCGAGGATGAACGGTTCGGCCGCCGACTTGAATTCGCCGACCCGGAACAGGTGCGCGCTGATGCCGAGCTTGTCCAGCAGGCCCTTGTAGTAGCTGCGGTAGTCGGACAAGCCCGTGATCGAAATGGAACCTGCCGGATCCAGCAACACTTCGTTGGCGTGCGCCGCGAGCAGATACTGCATCTGGCCGAACTGGGTGCCCCACGCGATCACCGGTTTGCCCGCCGCGCGGAAGCGGTCCAGCGCCGCGCCGACTTCCTCCAGCGCGCCCATGCCGCCGAACTGCAGGTTGGAGGGATCGACCAGGATGCGGGTGATGCGCGCATCATGCGCGGCGTGATCGATCGCCGCGACGAGATCGCGCACGCGTACCTGTCCCACCGGTTGGCCCGACGCGCGGGCTGCCGCGCGTGACAACGGGTCGATACTGAACTGTTCGACCAGTTGGCCTTCGGGCTTCAGCAACAGCACCGTATCCGGCCCGACCTTGGGTGCACCGCGAAACATCAGCCCCAGGATCAGGAACAGGATGCCGAAGAACACCACGTTGATGATCACGAGCCGGGCGACGTTGATGCCGCGTCCAAGCGCGCGCATGAAGCCCGCAAAGCCGCCGCGTGGTGGATTGTTCATGGTGGCGGTTCCCGAAAGGATGAAACGGTGAACGCAAGCGTAGCCGCGCGGTTGGTTTGCGTCACGCGAGGCGACTTGGCGAACCGCCCCCGGTCAATCGAGGCCTCCCAATGACGGCGACGACGCGACGGCAAACCTCCGCCAGCGATCGCCACGCGTCTGCACGGTCCAGCGCGCCATCAGCAGCACGGCCGCCGCAGTCAGGCCGGCGATCAGCCCCCCCCACATGCCTCGCACGCCATAGCCCGCGCCGAACGCCAGCCAAGCGCCGATCGGCATGCCCACCACCCAGTAGGCGATAGCGGTGATCAGCATCGGCATGCGGGTGTCTTTCAAGCCACGCAGGGCGCCGTTCGACACCACCTGGATGCCGTCGGAAAACTGGAAGATGCCGGCCAGAATGAGCAATTGCGCAGCTAGCGCGATCACGCGCGGATCGCCCGAATAGATGTGCGCGATCGCATGCGGAATCGCCAGCATCAGCGTGGCCGACGACGCCTGCGTCGCCAGCGTCAATGCGAGACCGCTGAAACCCGCGTAGCGCACGGCACGCGCGTCACCACGACCGGCGGCGTGCCCGACCCGAACCGTCACCGCCAAGGCAAGGCCCAACGGCAACATGAAGGTGACGGAGGCGACATTGATCGCAATCTGGTGGCCATCGATTGCAACGGTACCGAGCCGGCTGATCAGCAAGGCCGAGATCACGAACAGCCCGGCTTCCATCAGCAACGTCACCGCCATCGGCACCCCGATCCACAGCAGGTGCCGGATCGCGTGCCAGTCGGGGCGTTCCATCCGCGCGAACAGGTCGAGACTGCGAAAGCGCTTGCCGAATTTGAGGTAAGCGAGGAAGGCCAGCAGTTGCAGCCACAACGCCAGCGCATTGGCGATGCCCGCGCCTTCGGCGCCCATCGCGGGAAAACCGAACTTGCCGTAGATCATGATCCAGTCCAGCGGCACCAGCACCGCGAGACCGAACATGCCGAACAGCATCGTCGGCCGCGTCCAGCTCGATCCTTCGCACAAACCGCGCAGCGCAAAATAGCCGCATAATCCGGGCGCTCCCCAACTTAACGCGTGCAGGAACGCCTGCACGTCATCGGTGAGCGCCGCATCGACGCCGATCAGGTTCAGCAATGGACCCGAATGGCGCGCACCCAACCACAACAATACCGACAGGGCCGCCGCCAGCCACAGCGCCTGCCGGAACAGCGGCCCGATTTCGCGCTGCCGCCCCGCGCCATCCAATTGGGCGACGGAGGGCGACAATGCCATCATCACCCCGACCGCGCTCACCAATCCCAGCACCCACACGTTGGCGCCGACCGCGACCGCGGCCAGGGTGTGCGCGTTGTAATGTCCGGCCAGCGCGACATCGACTGCATTCATTCCAACCGCGGACAGCTGCCCGGCGATCAAAGGCAACGCCAACTTGACCGTCGCGCGTATTTCCCGCGCGAAACGCGCGCGATCCAAGGCTAGAATCTGGGGCATTGCGGAAAGACCCGATGTCACACGAAACAACAACGCAACCTGCCGAATCCGCGACCTCCCCGCCCGTCGCATCGCTGGGTCAATGCGAGAACTGCGGCGCGCCGCTGTACGGCAAGTATTGCTATGCGTGCGGCCAGCCTATCCAGGGACTGGTGCGGCATTTCGGCAGCGTCATGTCCGACATCGCCGACAGCGTGCTGAACGTCGATGAGCGGTTGTTCCGCACGATCGGGCCATTGTACCTGCAGCCCGGCAAACTCACGCTCGATTACTTCGCCGGCCGGCGCGCGCGCTACGTGACGCCGTTCCGGCTGGTGTTCTTCCTTGCAATCGCGGCGTTCTTCGCTATTCAGTTGACGGTGCGCTCCGGCTTCACAAGCATGCCGAAGGAGGCCGTGCGCATTTCCGCCGGCTCGAGCGGCCCGACCGTCTCGGTGACACAGACGCCGAACGCGGTGCCGGCCCCCGTGTCATCGGATGACGGTGCCTTTTCCCATGGCAACATCTCTATCAACGACAAGGTGCTCTGGAATCGCGACACTAAACCGCTCAAGATGGCCTGGTTGCCCGGCGTGGCAGTGGACTGGCTGAACGACTCCATAGGTAATGCCCAGCAGCAATTGCATGCGATGAACGAGGGCAGCTTCGCCGAGAAGCAGAACGCCCGCCGCAAGTTCACGCTGGGTTTGTTTTCCGCCGCACCGACCGTGTTGTTCCTGCTGCTGCCGCTGTTCGCGCTGTTGCTCAAGATCTTCTACATCTTCAAGAAGCGGCTGTACATGGAGCACCTGATCGTGGCCATGCACAGCCACGCGTTCCTGATGTTGTCGATGCTGGTGCTGGTCGGCATCGCCGTGTTGCGCCACACGCTGCTGCCGCATGCCGCCTGGCTCAAGGTTCCGCTGTACCTGATCACCGCTGCCGCATGGATCTGGATGTTCGTGTACCTGTGGCTGATGCAGAAGCGGGTGTACCGGCAAGGCTGGTTCATGACCAACCTGAAATACTGGTCGGTTGGCTTCTGCTACTTGATCATGATGGGATTCGGCTCGGTATTCGCCGTGTTGATCAGCTTGACGGGCGCATGATCCTGTACGTCGTCGAGCTCGAAATGGATGTGTCGCTGCGTGAGGAACACACGGCGTGGCTGAATGAACACGTCCGCGAAATGCTGGCACTGCCCGGCTTCATCGGTGTGGAAATCCTGACGTACATCGAGCCGCCACCGCCCGACCGGCGGTGGGTCGTTTGCGTGCAGTACCGACTGCAGGATCGCGCCGCATGGCAGCGCTACCTTGCCGAGCACGCCCCGCGCATGCGGCAAGCGGGGCTTGCGCGGTTCGGCGATCGCGTAAAAGCCACGCGCGGGGTGCTCAAAACCGCGTGAGCACGCGCTCCCGCACCACCCGTTGTGCACAGCCGCAAATATCCGGGCACGCACGGTCGAAGCCACGGGGGATTACCCCTTTTTCATCCTGCTTGAACAGTCATGTGCCTGAATAATAAGGTAAAAACACAACTGTCGAAAATATCGCCAACCCGTGCGGCGGGCCGATCCGGCGAGCCTTGGCGAAGCTTGCTCGCCGGTGTTCCACAACCTTATCCACAGCGATTGTGGATAAGCGAAAAATCTTCCATGTGTCACCGGTTTACCGCGCATTTCTGCATCCCGTGACAACAAACCCTCGTAAGTTGGGCCAGTGCAAGTCATGAGCGAAGCGCCGCCATCGATTCCGCTCGCCAGCATTATGCAGGTGGCGCTGCCGGTACCGACGCCACAGGTTTTCGATTACCTGTCGGGTGACTTTGCCTTGAGGCCAGGCTGCCGCGTGCGGGTTCCATTCGGGCGCACGCATCGCGTGGGCATCGTTGTGGACATCGTGACCGGATCCGACATGAACCCCGATCGTCTGAAACCGATCGAGGCGGTACTGGACGATGACCCGTTGCTCGATGCCGAACTGCTCGCGAACCTGCGCCGCGCGGCGGATTATTGGTGCGGACCGATTGGCGAGGTCATGTCCGGTGCGCTGCCGCTGGGATTGCGCGAAGGTCGCGCGCCCTCCGACTTCGCCCAAGAGGCATGGCGGACGACGGCGGGGGGCGCTGCAGCCCGTGACGCACGCACGCGCCGCCGCGGCTCCGCTGCGTTGCTGGAGATGCTGGGCGACGCCACGTTGTCCGCCAGCGAACTGGATACGCTGCTGCCGGGCTGGCGCGCGGCGGCACGACGACTGGCCGCGGCGGGATTGGTCGAGCGCGCGAAAATTTCCACCCCTCTGCCGCGTGCGCGCGACGGCGCGGCCCCCGTGCTGAACGACGAACAAGCCGACGCGCTGGCAACCTTGCTGTCGGCCGGCGAGGGCTTTCATCCGTTCCTGCTGCAAGGCGTCACCGCCAGCGGCAAGACGGAAATCTACCTGCGCCTCACCGAACGCGTGCTGGAGCAGGGTCGTCAAGCACTTTGGTTGGTGCCGGAAATCGGGTTGGTGCCGCAGGCGTTGCACCGTTTGCGCGCGCGCTTCGATGCCCGCATTGCGGTGCTGCACTCCAATCTCGCCGAAGGCGAACGGGCGCGCGCCTGGCTGGACGCCCGTTCAGGCGAAGCGGCGATCGTGCTGGGCACGCGTTCAGCAGTATTCGCGCCTTTGCCATGCGCCGGCCTGATCGTGGTGGACGAGGAACACGACACCTCTTACAAGCAGCAGGAAGGTTTTCGCTATCACGCGCGCGACTTCGCGCTGATGCGCGCGCAATCGCTGGGCCTGCCGATCGTGCTGGGCAGCGCCACGCCTTCGCTGGAAACGCTGGCCAACGTGGAGGCCGGGCGCTATACGCGCGTGCGCCTGCACCATCGCGCGCGTGCACGGCCGCCCTCGCCCGTGCACGTGCTGGATCTGCGCGGTCTGAAACTCGCCAACGGCCTGTCCCCCGCATTGCTGGGCGCGCTGGACGCCACCGTCGCGCGTGGCGAACAGGCGCTGGTGTTCAAGAACCGTCGCGGCTACGCGCCGGTGCTGCTGTGCCACGCGTGCGGTTGGCACGCGGCGTGTCCGCTTTGCGAAAAGCCGCTGACGCTTTACCACGGGCGGCGGCAACTGCTTTGCCATCATTGCGGGCACAGCGAACGTGCACCGGAAGCGTGTCCGAACTGCCGCGCCCCCGCACTGATTCCGCAAGGCCAAGGCACCGAACGCCTGGAGGAGGCGCTGGCCGCGCGGTATCCCGCCGTTCCCGTGTTGCGCATCGATCGCGAGAGCACGCGCCAGCGCAACGCCTTCGCGAAAGTGCTCGACCGGCTCGCGGACGGAAAGCCCGCGATCCTGGTCGGCACGCAGATCCTCGCAAAAGGCCACGACCTGCCGAATCTCACCACCGTCGCGATCGTGGGCGTGGACGAGGGCCTGCACAGCGCGGATTTCCGTTCGGGCGAACGGCTGGCACAATTGATCGTGCAGGTCGCCGGTCGCGCGGGCCGTGCCGACAAGCCTGGTGCGGTGTGGCTGCAGACCCACGAGCCCGAACACCCCCTGCTGACGACGTTGCTGAAGGGCGGCTATGACGCCGCGGCGGCGCTCCAGCTCGGCGAGCGCCTGGCGTCAAACCTCCCGCCGTTCACGCACCTCGCGTTGCTGCGTGCCGAGTGCACCCGGCGCAACGTGCTGGAGGGCTTCATGGCGGCCGCGCGGGATGCGCTTGCCCCCGATCCTGAGGTCACAGGTACCGATGCGCTGCACCGCAGGCGCACCGTACGGGTCAATGGCCCATTCGCGGCGCCGATGCCGCTGCGCGCCGGTCGTCACCGCGCACAACTGCTGCTGGAGTCCGCGCAGCGCGCGTCGCTGCGTCAGGCGATTGCAGCATGGCTGCCGCAATTGCAAGCGCTGCCCCAACCGCGCGGCCTGCGCTGGTCGATCGATATCGATCCGGTGGATTTGTATTGAAACGGGGTCAGGTTCACTTTTTACGCTCGGTGGAAGTCACCGAGCTCCAGCAAAAGTGAACCTGACCCCGTTTCTTTTACGCCGCAAAGGCGCCCCGCATCTTCTTCATCGCATTCGCTTCGAGCTGACGGATGCGCTCGGCCGACACGCCGTAGTCGTTGGCGAGATCCTGCAGTGTGGCCTTGTCCTCGACCAACCAGCGACGACGGATGATGTCGCGGGTGCGATCGTCCAGTTTGGCAAGCGCATGCTGCAAGGTGTCGAGCTGATGTTCTTCCTGGTCGGCATCGGCCAGTTGCAGGTACGGGTCGGCGCCATGGTCCTCAAGATATGCCACCGGTGCAGGTGGACCATCGTCGTCGGTGTCGGTGGGCGCATCGAAGCCGATGTCGCGGCCGGACAGGCGCGATTCCATTTCCAGCACGGTGGCTTCGGGCACCCCAAGATCCTTGGCGACCTGGCGTACCTCTTGCAGGTTCATCCAGCCGAGGCGTTTCTTGGATTTGCGCAGGTTGAAAAACAGCTTGCGCTGCGCCTTGGTGGTGGCGACCTTGACGATGCGCCAGTTGCGCAGGATGAATTCGTGCATCTCCGCGCGAATCCAATGCACCGCAAAACTGACTAGGCGCACGCCGTGATCGGGATCGAAGCGCTTGACGGCCTTCATCAGGCCGATGTTGCCTTCCTGGATCAAGTCCGACATCTGCAGGCCGTAGCCGGAATAACCACGCGCGACGTGCACCACGAAACGGAGGTGCGACATCACCAGCTTGCGGGCCGCATCGAGATCTTCATCATCGCGGTAGCGGTGTGCGAGTTGCTGTTCCTCATCTGCGGCGAGCACGGGAATCCGGTGCACCGCACCAATATAGGCATCAAGGCTGCCGACGACACTGGGAATCGGCAAGTTGTTGGCGACCAAAGCTTCGCTCATCCTATGTACCCCACTCGTCTGTATTGGCACTCTAAATATTCGAGTGCCAAGCCCTCGTGAAGGTTCCCGCGCGGCTCCGGGCTCGGAACCGGCTTCGCCATGAGGGTGATGGATGAAATTATACCGACGAGTTCAGGAATTGCAAGAGGCCGCACATCATCGTTCCAACGCAGCCGGAAGGCCGCTCGCTCCGCCCCCCGGCAGGCTTTTGCGGGGCGGCAATGACCAGTCGATCGGCGCTCGCCCGGCGGCCTCAAGATATTGATTGGCCTTCGAGAAGTGCCGACATCCCAAGAACCCGCGGTGCGCGGATAAAGGAGATGGGTGCGGCGCTTTCAGGACGCAATGGCGACGGGTGTCGATCAGCCGGCCCTTGGCCTGCGCGTAGGAACCCCACAGCAGGAAGACGAGTCCTTCACGGTTGCGGTTCAGCTCGTCGATCACCCGGTCCGTGAACCCTTCCCAACCCTTGCCTTGGTGTGAACCGGGGTTGCCGGCCTGAACGGTGAGCACGGAGTTGAGCAGCAACACACCGCGTCGCGCCCACGGCGTGAGGCAACCATGATCCGGCGGCGCAATACCGAGGTCGTTCCGGATTTCCGCGAAGATGTTCTGCAACGAGGGAGGCACCGGCACCCCCGGTTGCACCGAAAAGCACAGACCGTGCGCCTGACCCGGACCGTGATACGGGTCCTGTCCCAGGATCACCACCTTCACCGCGTCAAACGGCGTGGCATCCAGCGCGGCGAAGATTTGCGGACCGGGCGGGTAGATGCGCTTGCCCGCGCGCTTCTCGGCGCGCAGGAACTCGCTCAACGCGTGCATGTCCGGACGATCGAAATGATCGCCTACCCGCACCTTCCACGAGGGCTCGAGTTTCAAACGTTCGTCTGTCACCAAAGGGCACTCCTCGCGAAGCGGCTGTCGTGAAAAGTCAGGCGGCGGATGGCCGTTCTGGTCTCCACGAGCCTCAAACACTGTCGCTTGCCGACCCATCCAGCGACGCAGCGATCATGGATGAGCGCCCCGCTGGGATACGCGCAACTGGAACAACAGCTTCGTCATCAGCAGACGTTCCTCGACGGGTTTTTCGACCAGGTCGTTGGCGCCCGCTTTCAGAAGTGCCGCCTGATTGACGGGATTCTCGTCGCCTGTCATCACCAGCACCGGCAACCGGCCCTTGCCGAGATCCAGGTCGAACCGGATCCATTCCAGCAAATCGCCTCCCGACATTTCGCCCTTCAGACTGACGTCGGTCAGCACCATGTCGGCACCGGTTTCGCCGCGATCCTGCGCCGCGCCGAGAAATTCCACCGCTTCCTCGGCGCTGCCTGCAAGGTGCACGGTGAGACCGTAGCGCTCCATGATGCGGCGCGTCGCCAGCGCGACCACGCGGCTGTCCTCGACATACAGCACCACGCCTTCCGCATGTTCCACCGGCGCCACGTAACCGCGGATGAAGTCAGCGAGCGCCGCGTAACCGGCGGCCTTGTCGAAATAGTCGGTGATCGCGTCGCCGATTTCGCGGTTCTGCAAGCGCTCCTGCACATCGCCCGAAACGGCGACGATCGGGATATAGGCTTGCGGCGCCTGTTCGCGCACGTAATTCGCCAGCGCCGCGCCATCCATGTCGGGCAGACGCAACGCGGTGGTCACCAGATCCACCACGCCATCGTGCAAAGCCTGCTTGGCGTCGGCCCCGCTGGCGCAGGCAATCACGCTCGCGCCCGGAAGCTGTTGTTCCAGCACCCGGGCAATCAGGGTGCGCGCTACCTTTGAACCGTCCACCACCATCACGCGCGGATTGTCGCTGGCGATGTGGCGAAGAACGTCGTTCATGGCTGAACTTGTGCGTTTACGGCCGCAGGTGCGCCAGATGCCGGCCACTTGCGATCCATGCGCCCAACCATCCGAGCGCGACCGCGATGGCGAGCGCGATCACGAAGGTAACCCAGGACAGGCCGCCGAAGTGCAGGCGACCCGCGTAACTGACGATCAGGTCACGCACCGGCGCAACCAGCACCACTTCCAGCAGCAACACCAGCAGCACCGCGACGATCCCGGCCGCAAACCCGTACCACACGCCTTCATAGAGGTATGGCCGGCGCACGAACGATGCGCTGGCACCGATCAATCGCTGCACCGCGATTTCGTCGGCGCGGCTGCGCAGATCCAGCCGCACGGTGTTCCCGATCACCAGCACCGCGGCCGCGCCGAGCAACACGCCCAGCAGCAGCGTGATGCGGCGTCCCAGCGCAATCAGGGCATCCAGTCGTGCACGCCATTGACCGTTGTCCTGCACCAGATCGACTGCGGGCAAGGCTCGTACGGCCGCGACCATCTTCTCGACCTGCGTGCGGTCCGCACCGGCACGCGGTTCAACCAGCAGCACGAACGGCAGCGGATTGTCCGGCAACGAGTTGATCGCATCGCCGAAGCCCTGCATCGCGGCAAGCTCCGCGAGACCCTGTTGCGGAGTGCGCACGGTTACTCCACCCACGTCGGCACGCGCGCGCAAACTCCCGGCCAGTTTTTCCGCGCCATCGCTCACGATGCTGGATTTGAGGAACACACTGACCGACTGCGAATCACCCAACGCCGTCGCGAGATGTTGCACGTTGGTCAGCAACAAATAGAAAGCCAGCGGCAGCGCCAGTGCCAGACCCATCACCGCGATCGTCAAGGCAGTGCCGAGCGGCCGCCGCGCCAACTGCCGCAAGCTGTCGCGCACGCACCACGCATGCTGCCGCCGCCACATCGCCACCCGTGAGTGACGGACCGTACCGCCCATCGCGGCGCGCGCATTCATGCGACCTGGCTCGCCGGCACGTCGTCGATCATGTGCCCGTGGTCGAGCACCACCACGCGCTGCTTCATGCGCTTCAGCAACGGCAGGTCGTGGCTCGCGATCAGGATGGTGATGCCGGTCTGCCTGAGGGCCACGAACAACTGCATGATTTCCTCGGACAATTGCGGATCGAGATTGCCGGTGGGTTCATCCGCGATGATCAGCGCGGGGCGCCCCACGATCGCGCGCGCAATGCCGACCCGTTGCTGCTCGCCGGTGGAAAGGCCAGCCGGCGCATCCTTGCCGCGCCCCTGCAATCCGACTTTTTCCAGCGCACCGCGCACACGCCTGGCGCGTTCCTCGCGCGGGATGCCCGCGATCACCAGCGGCAGCGCGACGTTGTCGGCAACGCTGCGATCCATCAGCAACCGGTGATCCTGGAACACCATGCCGATATCGCGACGCAGGCGCGGAATGTCGCGATGCTTGAGTTTCGCAAGATCACGACCATGCACTTCGATCGCCCCGTGGCTCGCGCGTTCGATCAGCGCGATCAATTTCAACAAGGTGGTCTTGCCCGCACCGGAGTGACCGGTGACGAACAACATCTCGCCGACATCGACCTTGAACGTCAGGTCGATCAGCGCTTCGCGGCCTTCGGGATAACGTTTGCTGACGGATTCGAAACGGATCACGGAAAGCAGAGGTGTGGACGACCGCGAAAGACTAGCAACAATACCGCCCTTCCGGGGCGACCGAAGACCGATTGGCATCGCAAACCGCAGTTGGGCGACCAGGCATGCCGGCGAGCGGAGCGTCAGCCGTTGGCCGCCGGCGATGCCGCCTCGGTTTTCGGATTGCGGCGGCGACGCCGGCGTTTCCTGTCCGCAGCAGGCGGGTTCGCTTCGCTTGCAGACGGCCCATCGGCGGCCTCCGCGTGGTCATGATGCACTTGATGTGTCGTCGTCGCGCGCGGCGGCGGGACAGCCAGCCATGCCGGTTCGATCGCGCCGACCGGGATTTTCATGTCGATGTAGCGCTCGATGTCAGGCAGGTTCATCGCATACAGGTCACAGGCGAAGCTGATGGCATCGCCCTCGGCGCCGAGCCGGGCGGTGCGGCCGATGCGGTGCACGTAATCCTCGCCGTCCTGGGGCAGGTCGTAGTTGAACACGTGGGTGACGTCGGGAATATGCAGGCCGCGCGCCGCAACGTCGGTGGCCACCAGCACGTCGGCTTCGCCCTTCTTGAAGCGCTCCAGCAGTTTCTGGCGCTTGGCCTGCGGCACATCGCCCGAGAGTGCACCGACCTTGAACCCTTGCCGCTTCAATTTTTCGGTCACCCGTTCGGCAGCGGCGCGGGTGTTGACGAACACGATGCTGCGGTGGGGATTGCAGTGCTCCAGCAGGTTCAAAAGCAACGGCAGCTTTTCTTCCTTGGCCGGGAAATAAACCTGCTGACGTACGCGATCAGCGGTGACGTTTTCGGTCTCCACCACCAGCTTCTGGGGCTGGTTCATGTGCTCATAGGCCAGCTCCAGCACCCGGTAGCTGAGCGTGGCCGAGAACAACATGCCCTGGCGCTCCTCGCGGGGCGGCATCTTGCGCAGCAGATAACGCACGTCCTTGATGAAACCGAGGTCGAACATGCGATCGGCCTCGTCGATCACAGTGGCCTCCACCGCACGGAAACTGAAAACGTGCTGCTTGAAATAGTCGATCAAGCGGCCAGGCGTCGCAATGATCACGTCGCAGCCGTCGCGGAGTTGCTGGCGTTGCTTGTCGTAATCGACGCCGCCGTAGATCAGCGCGAAACGCAGCCCGGTGTGGCGGCCGATCGCTTGCGCGTCCCTGTCGATCTGGATCGCGAGCTCGCGGGTCGGCGCGACGATCACCGCGCGCGGGTCGTTGTCGTGACGGCCGGGCGCCGCAGGTTTCGTCAACAACCGGTTCATCACCGCGACCAGGAACGCGCAGGTTTTGCCGGTGCCGGTTTGCGCCTGCCCCGCGACATCCCGGCCCTCCAGCGCGACGGGCAACGTCAGCGCCTGGATCGGCGTACAGCGGGTGAAGCCGCAGTCGGCGAGGCCGGCGGCGAGGTGCGGGTGCAGGTCGAATTGTTCGAAGAAGGTTTCGGTGAGGACTTGGTCGGCCACGGAGTTTTTACGCCACGGAATAGGGGCCACGAATGGCAGGTGACGGGATCGTCGCACGACGTGGTCCCGCTGCTTGCGCGATTGAATCGCGTCACGGATCGAGATGAAATGTCCCACGGATGCGCGGAACCTCACGGCGACATGCGTGTGTGAATCCGCGCCCCGCCGCCAAGTGATTGCGCTGATTGTAGCAGGACGCCCGTGCTCGCCGCGCTTGCAATGCCGATCCGAACCCCCCATCTTGTCGTCTCCGTTACCGTTTCAGACCTCCCATGAGCGAAAACATCACCCACGTCAAAGACGCCGATTTCGAGAACGAAGTGTTGAATGCCGACACCCCGGTGCTGCTGGATTTCTGGGCCGAGTGGTGCGGGCCGTGCAAGTCGATCGCGCCGATGCTGGACGACCTCGCCAAGGAATACGCAGGCCGGCTGAAAGTCGTGAAGATCAATATCGACGAGAACCAGAAAACCCCGATGACCTACGGCATTCGCGGCATCCCGACGCTGATGGTGTTCAAGGGCGGCAAGGTTGAAGCCACCCAGATCGGCGCCGTCGGCAAGGGGCAACTCACCCAAATGGTCGACAAGGTGATTTCGCAGGGGCAATCCAGCGCGACGGCCTGAAAAGGCTGTCGTGAACGGCCATGGACGGCCTCGCAAGAATCGTTGCAATTCCTAGCTGCATCCGGGCTACGGGCTGAACTCCTGCAAGGCCCCGCTTGTATGCGGGCCTTGCGCAATGCTAGATTGACGTCCGGCCGGTGGTATTTTTGCCCGGCCCTCTTCCATTTCGTACCCTCCCGCGCTTCGAGCGCCGATGAGGCTTATCCCGTGTCCGATACCGAAAACACCGTACAGGGCGAAGACGCCCGCGCGTCCGCCCCTGCTCCCGAATCCAATGACTCTGCCGGCAACGAAGGCGGCGAAGGCCAATCCCCGCAACAACGCGGCAATCGCCCCGACCGTAATCGGCGGCGCCGCGGCCGCCATTCGCGCACTGGCAACGGGCAAGGCGGCAATCCCAACGGCCTGCCCGCCGACGTCTCCGGCGACGAAGCCGATGCCGGCGATCCGAAACGCCTGATCAACCTCACCGAGCTCAAGCAGAAAAACTCGGTGAAGTTGCTGGAAATGGCCGAGGAACTCGGCATCCAGGAAGGCGTCGCACGCGCCCGCAAGCAGGACGTGGTCTTCAACATCCTGCGCGCCCACGCCAAGTCCGGCGGCAGCATCTGGGCCGAAGGCGTGCTGGAAATCCTGCAGGACGGCTTCGGCTTCCTGCGCTCGCACGACGAGTCGTACCTGGCCGGCCCTGACGACATCTACGTGTCGCCTTCGCAAATCCGTCGCTTCAACCTGCGCACCGGCGATTACATCACCGGCCGCGTCCGTCACCCGAAAGAAGGCGAGCGCTACTTCGCACTCCTCAAGGTGGACGACATCAACGGCGATCCGCCGGAAGCATCCAAGAACAAGCTGCTGTTCGAAAACCTCACGCCGCTGTTTCCACGCAAGGCATTTCACCTCGAGCGCGGCAACGGATCGTCGGAAGACATCACCGGCCGCATCCTGGATCTGATCGCGCCGGTCGGGCGCGGCCAGCGCGGCCTCATCGTCAGCCAGCCGAAAGCCGGCAAGACCATGATGCTGCAGAACGTTGCGCAGGCTCTGGTGCACAACCATCCCGACGTGCACCTGATCATCCTGCTGATCGACGAGCGTCCGGAAGAAGTCACCGAAATGCAGCGCGGCGTGCGCGCCGAAGTGGTGTCGTCCACGTTCGACGAGCCCGCGGTGCGCCACGTGCAGGTTGCCGAGATGGTGATCGAGCGTGCCAAGCGTCTGGTCGAACACAAGAAGGACGTGGTGATCCTGCTCGACTCGATCACCCGCCTCGCGCGCGCCTACAACACCGTGGTGCCGAGTTCGGGCAAGGTGCTCACCGGCGGCGTCGACGCCAATGCGCTGCAGCGCCCGAAGCGCTTCTTCGGCGCCGCGCGCAACGTCGAGGAAGGTGGCTCGCTCACCATCCTCGCCACCGCCCTGATCGACACCGGCTCCAAGATGGACGAGGTGATCTACGAGGAATTCAAGGGCACCGGCAACATGGAAGTGCACCTCGACCGCCGCATTTCCGAAAAGCGCGTGTATCCGTCCATCAACATCAACCGCTCCGGCACCCGCCGCGAAGAACTCCTGATTCCGCCGGACATGCTGCAGAAGATCTGGATCCTGCGCAAGCTCTTGCATCCGATGGACGAATTGGCGGCGATGGAATTCATGCTGGACAAGATGAAGAACACCAAGACCAACGACGAGTTCTTCAATGCGATGAAGCGCTGATCTCGCCCCACGGGATCATCCTGCGCATGGGCAAAATCAACCTTCGCGATGTTTCCAATGCGCTGCCCGAAACATGGCGCTCGAAAATCGTCGGCCATGCTGCGGGCGCCAGCATCAAGGTGCTGCGCATGGACGAAGTCGCCTCCGGCGAAGAGCCGCATGCGTATGACGAAGGCCTGCTGGTGCTGGACGGCGAATTGAAGCTCGGGATAGGCGGCGAAATCGTCACGGTTTCGGCGGGTGAAATCTTCATCGTTCCCGTCAATACGCCGCACGCCGTCGCCGCCGGCAGCCACGGCACGCTGGTGATCATCGATCAGGACGAGTGACGCAACGCATGAGAATCTGCGTTTACTGCGCTTCCAGCAATCAGGCCGATCCTCGGTTCCGCGACGCCGCGTTTCATCTTGGCGAGTTGCTCGCGGCCGATGGCCACAGCATCGTCTACGGCGGCGGCTCGGCGGGTTCGATGGGCGCGGTCGCCGACGGTGCGCTTTCAAAAGGCGGCGAAGTCATCGGCATCCTGCCGCGCTTCATGGCCGACCTCGAATGGGGCCATCCTGGCCTGACGCACCTCGAGATGGTCGATGACATGCGCGAGCGCAAGCATCGCCTGCTTACGGGTTCCGATGCAGTGGTCGCGCTGCCCGGCGGCTGCGGCACACTGGAAGAATTGTTCGAGGCAATCACGCTGAAACGATTGGGCCTCTACTTCAATCCCATTGTCCTGCTCGACACGCTCGGTTACTGGCAGCCGCTGGACGCGTTCCTGCACCAGGTGATCGAACAGCGTTTCATGAACCCGGAACACGCGAAGATGTGGTCGCGCGCGGCCGAACCCGAAGACGTGTTGGCTGCAATCGAAAACGCGCCGAAGTGGGACACCGACGCGCGCGATCGTGCAGTGGTGAGATAGCGAAGGGAGGGCCAGGGCTCGAGTGATGCAACTGCGTGGGGTGGATGCAACCTGCCATCGGAACGTTCGTCGGCGGGATTCATCTCACTTCTCCGCCCTACAAAACGCAAAACTGGCGCGCTCGGCGGGATTCGAACCCACGACCCTTCGGAGGGCATAGCTGGACGCGACATAAAAAGTCGTAAACGGTCTGAAATGCGCGTTCCATAAGGCTTTCATTAGATTCACGCAGAGCGGCCGCATGCTCGTTTGCGCCGCTTTGTGACACATACGGTTCTGTGCCAAACGAACAGGAATTGACCAATGCTTCGTCACCCGCCGCACTCAATCCACGGCCACCGGTGCAACTGCGCTTACCATGGCCATGTTATTTACCAGGCGGCGACGACCGCGCGCGACCCGATGCTCGCGCCCGGAAGGATGGTCGCCCCACCACCGACTCAAACGTCGGGGTCGACTTTGAGCCGCTCCCTGCAGCAGCCATACCAACCGATGATGGAGAAAGCCGGTCACCGAGAGAGGGCGGAAGTGCGCACGAGCGAGCTCGTGACCGAGCAGATCATCGGGTTCTCCAAATGGATCGAGGCGTGGATTTATGGAACGTGGGCCATGCGTCCCATCAAATGATCGGGATCTGGCGGATGTTGTTCCGCGGATTCAGCCAGAACGACTCATTTACATACCGATTAAAGAGTTCAGGAGGCAGTATCGACGCACGGTCCGGCTTTGAGACCTTCTTGTGGACGGTGTGCAAACCCGGGAGGCCGAGCCTGGCGTCGAACTCATCTGCGTTGTATTCGACGTGTTCGAAGTCATGCTCGAACCAGGGTTCGTCGATGAATTTATAGATCGCCTGCAAGGACGCCTTTGGATTGTCTGTCAGGCTTTCGTAGGTCAGCAACAGCACGCGACCGGGTGCGAGATCGCTGTAGAAGGCATCCTTGGTGGCCTGGAACGAGAAGCCGACCATCCCTTTCGGATCCGTCAATGCCTCGGCGCGCGAGAAGACGTTTACATGTGGGTTGAAGCGGAAGATCTTGTTGACGTTGAGCGGCTGCTCGCGCACCAGCCGCTCAACGCTGTCCAGCACCCAGGGTATCTCGCGGACGCAAATGATCAGCTTCGATTCGGGACGCAGTGTCGCCAGCAGGGGCATCTGGCCGCACCACACGCGGCTCGTATCAAACGCAACGTCAATGCCGCGAAAGCCTTTGTAGAACGCATGCACGACTGCGTCGAGGACCGCCGCGCGTTGCTGGTCGGAGACCACCACCGAGAAGTCGTTCTTGCTGCTCATCTCGGCAACCAGAACGCTCAGCATGTCCGCCAGTGGGCTGGTCATGCCGGCATGGAAACGCGGGTTCTGCCTCAAAATCGCTGACAACAGGGTGCTTCCCGAGCGCGGCAACCCGGAAATGAAATGGAATTTGCCTGGCGGGGCGCCGTTTTGGGGATCCAAGGACATCTGCAAATTCAGTTCTTCGCGTAGTGATCGGAGTGTAGCCAACCCAGTCCTGCCTGGTCCGGCGATCAATGGTTGCGCGGCAAAGCTGCAGTCACCACTTCCATCTCCCACTTGTCAGTCTTGGCGTCGAGATGCGACTGATAGCCGTAGAACTTTCCGTCGAAGATGAACTGGAACATGCATGCGCGGCCGCCTGACTGGACGGGATTGCCTGCGACGGGACGAAATTGTCCATCCGGCCGGTCCGAGTAGAACGCCTTCACTTGCCAACCCGACCCGTCTTTCGAGTACCTCCCGGGATAGATTTCGGTCGCGAGGTAGTACACGCCGTGGCCGTCTGGACCTGCACTGGGTACGTACAGCAGGGTTGGCGCGGCGATGGTCGTCGACGTGTGCATCAAGAGCTTCTCGGGCGCGCTTGCGAGACCTTCGATGGTGCTGGCGCTCTTGCTGACGAGATTGAAATCATCATGGTCGTTGCCACGGTAGAAGGTCAGGAAAAACTTCCCTGAGCGCGGGTCGTGGAACAGGTTGGGATTCTGGTTGCGTTGGCCATTTACGGTCTTCACAAGCACACCCACCTGCTCAAGGTGGATGCCGTCCGTAGACTTGGCCAGCACAATGTGGCTGCTTGGCGTGTCGTAGTCGCGGGTAATGGCGAAGTACAGGACCGCGTGTCCGGAAGAATCTGAAACTTCCAGGACGGATGGCCAGCGCGCATTGAGCCAGACCGGGTTGTCCGAATACTTGGTCCAATGCACCAAGTCGTTGCTGCGGGCCAATCCCATTCCGCGCCCCTGGTTCAGTCCATACCAAGCCCAGTACTTGTAGCCACCGCGATTCAGTTCGACCACCGAAAGCGTGTGCGGCTGTTGATCGCCTTCCCAGTGCTGCGGGTTATCCAGGATCTGTTGTGGTGTCGAAAGGTTGAGGTATGGGATCGAAGTCGTGCTGGCAGACGACGGTGCTGCCGCGGCGGCAACCCTAAGCCCGATGGCGATGGCGGCACCTGCAACCCACATCGATTTGAAGCGCATCATGATGGCGACCTCGCTAATGGCAGTTCTGAATGATGGGGCCGCTACGCGCGGTCCGGCATAACCCTTCCCTGGTCTCCGCGAATGGCATTGCCAATCAGCGGCCGTGCCCAGAATCCGACGCTCAAGACGATGCCGAACGTCACGTAGAGAAGCAGCATCCCCGTCCTCAGGCCAAAGACATCGCCCAGGCTTCCGATGAGCAACGGCACAAGCGCCCCGCCCATGATTCCGGTGCACAAGATGCCTGCGAGCGGGCCGTGATGGGTTCGAACCGAATTGAGTCCGAGCGAGATCAACGTCGGCCACATGATCGAGGCAAAGAGTCCGATGCACGGGAACGCGATGCGCGATACGCCGCGCGGACCGAACAGCGCCAACGTGAGCATGCACAATGCCCCAACGGAAAACGCAATCAACACCCGCCGGCTGTCGAACAACTTCAACAGCCACATGCCAATGAAGCAGCCGGCGGTCAGCAGCGCCCAGAAGTAGGCCACTGCCGTTGCACCACCGGCATGCGGGTCGACACCGTGGTACTGATACAGGAACTGGGACGTCCAGTCGGCTGTTCCTTGTTCAGAACCCACATACGCGATGATGGAGAGCAGGTAGAGCCAGACGATCGGCTTGCGCAGCAGCGCCAGATACATCTCGATTGCACCCGCCGACTCCTCGGCCGTGCGAGTGACGCGAGGAAGTCTGGCAACGGCAATGACCCCCGCCATGACGACAGCCGCCACGGCAAAAATCCAGTAGATCGAAACCCATGGAAGCGCAGGCGGTGTGATGGGCGCTAACCATTGCACGACGCCCCTGCGCTGCGCGGGCGAATTCAAACCTTCAACGAGGTACGCATAAACGAACGGGCTGATGAACGACGCGGCGCCGAAAACCAGTTGAGCGAATGCCGAGTTGAACGCGAAATGTTCTTCGCCTCCGGCAACCCGCAGCAGTGGGTTGATCGCGACCTGCAGCGCGGCCATCCCTGCCCCCATGACAAACAGGGAAACGGTCGCGACCGCATAGGTGTGGAAGATGGCGAAGCTGAGCGCGCCGATGGCAGCCGCCGCAAACGCGACGACAATCAGTCGCTTCTCGCCCCAGCGCTCGACCATGAAGCCGGCGGGAATGGACATGACCCCATAGGCAATAAAGAAGCAGAAGGGCAGCAGCGCCGCCATTCCCAGCGATACGTGAAAGTCGCGAATGATGTCCGGGACAATCGGGCCGAGGATGTTCGTCAGGAACGAAATGACGAAGAAGATCAGCAGGACCATTCCAACTGCCAGCGTGCTTCGTGCCACGGCGCCTCCAAGTCGTTCGTTATTCGGTTTCGGTCACTTTGCTCGCGTGCTCGAACTTCCCGGCTTCGCGGCCCGCAAGCCCAGCCAGTGCGAGCGTCATCATTTCCACGGGAAGTATCTCGAGGATCGGCAGCAGTTCCGCGTCACAGGCCGGAATTCGCAGGGACTCCAGCTTGGCGTCGACGCCGACCTGGTTGCACCTGAACCCCTCACTGTTCAGTTGGCTCGCCAGCCGCTGGTTGAGCGTTCGGGTGGGCTCGTCTCCATCGAACACAATGGTGGTCATGTCGTCCTGGAGCATCTCGAGCGGGCCATGCCGGAACGCAGCACTGCTCATTCCCTCGGCGTGAACATGCGAAGATTCCTTGACGATGAGCGCACCCGTTCCCACCGTGGCAAGCGAACGGCCGCGGCCCGCGAGGAACAGGTGACGTGATCCGTCGAGGAGCCTGCCCAGCTCATCCACATGTTGGCGCCACTTGGCCAAATACTCCGCGACCTGCTGCGCGGCCGGACTCAGCCGTGCAAGTGCCCCCCTTTCACCCTGCGCAGACACGATTGCACCCAGCCACGCCAGTGCCAGCATGGTCGTGACGTACGTTTTGCAGGAAACGGAGAACTCCGCTCCGGCCTGCGTCATCAGGCTGAGGTTGGCGCGCTTCGCAAGCGGGCTGTCGGGGGTATTGGTGACGCCCAGGATTGCTGCATACTGGTTGGCATCGAGCAGTCGCAGCGACTCCGCACTTCGGCCCGATTGCGAAACGAGGATCACGAGGGTGTCCGCGTCGCACAGTGGAAGCGCGTAATGCACCAGTTCCGCGGTCTCGATCATGATGGGGGTGAAGCCGGCGGCGACCAGCGCGAGATTCAGCGGATGCAGTGCATGGTATGACGAGCCCATGCCCGTCAGGACGATTCGTCGCCACGCACGATCGACAACAAAGCCTTTGGCCGCGCGCCAGGCACCGTCTCGCGCCAAGTGGCTGAAGGTGGCCTTCAGCGCGTCGGGTTGTGCCATGAGATCGTTGAAATAGGCGCCTTCGATGACTGGAACAGTGGGTTGCCTCATGACGCTCTCGCTCCTTCGAATCGACGGCGCCACACGGCTGCGGCACCGATCAACGGTGCCCCACTGCCCAGCGAAGTCGAGGTGATGGTGGTCGCTTTCGAATCGACGAGGCCACAGTTCTGCTGCACCGTCGCTTGGATCGTCGGCATGAACAGGTCGGCCGAGAGCATCACGTTGCCGCCAAGGACGATCACCTCTGGTGCGAAGAGCGTGACGAGGTTGGCCACCCCAATTCCGAGATAATGGCCTTCGCGCTCGATTTCGCGCTTGGCAACAGGATCCCCCACCCGTGCGAGTTCGCAGATCTTCTTCGCGGTCAGGGGGTTTTCCGCCGGTCCGCCTGCCGGCATCCGGTTTCGCATGCGATCTTCCATCGCGGGACCACGCGCCAAGACTTCCCAGCAACCATTGGCCCCGCAAAAACACTTCGGTCCGGAACAGTCGATGACGTGGTGGCCGATTTCAGGGTGTGAACCCGCGGCGCCGCGATACAAAGATCCGTCCAGGACAATGCCGGCGCCGATCCCGGTACCCACCATCACGCAGATGACGCTGCGCCTGTTCCGGCCCGCGCCCCACTCGGCCTCTGCGAGAGCCGCGGCGTCAGCATCATTTTCCATCGCTACTTGCAGCTTGAACATTTCCGCAAGGCATCCGACTGGATTGCAACTCTTCCAGCCGGGGAGGAACTCCACTGCTCCTATGGCGCCGCTTACGGGATCGACCGGACCCGTGCAGCCAATACCGATGCCACAAAGTTCGACATCCGCGCTGCGGATGGCGTCGTTCAACATGGCATGGACGCGATCCATGGCGGCACCGAACCCTTCGTGCGCTGCCGTTGGCGTTTCGCGGTAAGCCAAGAGGCAACCATTGGCATCAACGATGCCCGCGGCAATCTTCGTGCCCCCGATGTCGACCGCACCGATGGCCTGCTCGTTGGTCACGATCAACGGCTCCATTCGAGAATGGTCCCGTCGTAGGGCGGCACTTCAACACTGCAACCGTCCTTCGCACAGGAAACCGCGGCGCTTCCCTCCACATCGAGCCGCTTCAAGGAATGGACGGGAAGTTTGGTGATGACGCGCGCTTGTTGGGCGATCCCGGCGTGGTTGACGAGGACGATGTAACCCCGGTTTGCGGCGTTCAGCGCGGAGGCCTCCACATCGGGTTGGTCGGTCCGGACCAGGGGCTGAACGCCGGACCAGTCGCGAAGCGCGGCAAACAAACGTGCGTAGTTGGCGTTTGATCCTTCAAATGCATTGACCGTGTTGCCGAGGTAAGCCTCCAGTGGATATGCGGACAGGAGAGTCTTGCCAGCGCCGAAACCATGGACGACCAATGCGGGCCGGCCTTGCTGGTCGACCGCGATCACCTCGCCCGAGGTTACGTCAAGGCCGGTGCCCCAGTACTTCATGTCCTTGCCTGGCACCGGGTATTGCAGGGTGTCACCGGGCTGGAAAGTGCCGAATGGCTTGACGAATTTCAGGGTCAGTTCGTCCACCGGCTGGGAGTCCGTCATGCGCGCGCCGAACAGGTCCGCCATCCCCGGAATCGCGGCGTCAGCCCCGATGGATGCATAGATGATCCCGCCCTTGCGCACGTAGTCCTGCGCTTTGAGCCAGAAGTCCGTGTGCACATGGACATCGATGGGATCCGTCGCGGTGACGGGCGACGGCAAGATGAGCATCGGGTATCGATCCCAGTCGCCTTGTTCGCGCGGCAGCGCAGGGTTCCAGCCGGCCTGGTGAGCGAGGATGAAAGCGGACAAGACCGAACTCATCAGCCACTGGTTGCCCTCGTACGCGGCCGTGGCGTCGCCGTTCACCGCACCGCCTTCGGACACCGATACATACGGGATGCTGGAAGGGCCGGTCAGGCCAAAGCTCGAATGGTTGCCGCGCACGCTGGACCATTCCTCCGGCATCAGGATCGCCACTTCGCGTTGCGGTATCGAAACGCCCGCGAGATCCATGCGCGAAACGATTTTTCCGAACCGCTCGAAGGCGCTTCCGCGAGGCTTGATCTTGTGGTCCCAGGTGACCAGACCGAATTGCGTTTCGTGGGGTGACCGCAGATATGGCACCTTGCGATACTGCTCTGGCGCGGCGTCACTGAACACCCATGGCAGGAAGCCGTTGTTGCCTGCGGCGAGCGCGGAGTAATAGCTGGTCCGCTCGAACTGCGTGATTTTTTCAGGCGAGTACTGGGCGGATGAAGCGCCCAACTCCTGCAGCAGGACAGGTTTGCCGGCGCCAAGATCCAAGGCGGTCGCGAAAGCCGCGCCATAGGTTCCGCGTACCGAGACCATTGGATCCGGAAACAGGCTGGCCGTGTAGATGGTGTATGGATGGATGCTGAAGAAGTCGACGTCATCGGCGATTACATCCGGGCGGAACGGCCCGTGGTTGATGTCAGCCGTATCGGTGCCGACGACGATGGGGTGCGTCTTGTCATGTTTGCGGATGGCGCCCGCGATCAGCCGCGTCCAGTTGGCGGCCATGGCGTCGGTCGTTACCTGCCGCGAGATCCAGAACGGCGGTTCGTCGGCAAGATCCCACGCAAGGATCGCCGTTTCGTCGGCGTACCGGCGTCCGAACTCTTCGGCGAGGTTCGTTTCCAGGTACAGCATGAGCGGATCCGACTGTGGGTCGCGGCCCATCCTCCAAGGCACGTCCCACCAAGCCTCTCCGACCTCACCGCCGGTAAACAGGATGGGATTGAGATAGACCCCGTATTTGTGCGAGAGCTTGATGAGGTAATCGAGTTGCTCGAACGCCTCGGGGTTGTAATACCCCGGGCGTGGTTCGAACCAGCCCCACATGAGGTCCAGCCTCACCGTGTTGAAGCCCATGCGGGCCATCATCGCGAAGTCGGTTTCGATCGCACGCGGATCCCAGTGCACCGGCCACAACAAGCCAGCCTGCGCAGAGACCCAGTTGGTCCCGATGACCACGAACCGATGGCCGCCTTTCGTGAAGTAGTTGCCTTCAAGGGTCACCGCCGGCAACGCCGAATGGGATTCGGCATCGCTCGGCCGAGCGTGTCCCCCCGGCGCCAAGCCCCAGAGCATGCAGCCAACCAACAGTGCCGCCAGGAGAGGGATGTGCGAGCTGTTCGACGTCACCCGTGGTTGCATTGGCAAGACCTCCCCCTGGTTGTGGTTTGAAGATTGTGCGCCCCGGCGCGAATGCATGGCGGGCATCTCTTGAAGACGTCTGCTGCTGTGCGGGTTCCCAGCCCCTTCCTGATCCGATCAACCGCGGTTTGCCGTGCGAATGTAGCTCTTGCACATATCATGTTATGTGGTTAGGATACAGTACAGATTCTGGGAATGGAAGTCAGTTTCGCGAACCACGACGAGAATGCGAGCTTCGCATGTGGCCGGACGGGCTGGCGCGATGCGGATGGCCGTCGGGTCTGTGGGTCCCGCATGTCGTTTCGTGGAACGATTGAAATGCAACGACAGGGAGTGGATCCCTTCATGCAGGCGCAGTCGGGGCTGCGCGTTCCGGACAGAGGCAGACATTCATGGGAAGCACTCTCCGCAAGCATCCGCTGTCGTGCGCGATAACATTCTCTTTGATGGCAGTCATGGCTACTTCGGTAGCGGCTGCTCCTCCTCAAGACGTGTCGTCGGGATCATCTCCCCCCAGCCAGAGCGCAACGCAGGAGCCGCAAACCACCGAGGGCGGCGTGGACAAGCCCAAGTCAACGGCGAAAGGCGAAAAGAAGGCCACGCTCGGCACCATCCAGGTCGTCGGCGTCCGCGCATCCGAAATGCGCGCGGTGGGACTCAAGCGCAACGCCGTCGACATCCAGGACAGTATTTCGGCGGTCGATATCGGGCAATTGCCTGACGCCACGATCACCGACTCCTTGCAGCGGATCACCGGTGTGCAGATCAACCGGGATGGTGGCGTCGGAAGTTCGGTGGACGTGCGAGGGTTGCCGGAAGTCGGGACGCTCCTCAATGGCGAGGCGTTCATTACCCCCGACCAGATCGTCTCGCAGCAGCCAAACTTCTCGACCATCCCGTCAGAGCTGTTCAGCGGCGCTGACGTCATCAAGTCATCTCGCGCAACCCTCACCAACGCTGGCATCAGCGGCACCATCAACTTGCACACGTACCGGCCGTGGGATCTACCGAGCGGCTGGACGTTCGGCGGCGCGGTCAACACCGCGCACGGTGACGAGACCGACAAGTGGCAGCCGGAGGCGAATGGGCTGATCAGCTACAACGCAGCCGGACGCTGGGGAATCTTGCTGTCCGCAGATTATTCAGACGTGACACGCGAAAACTCCAGTACCGGGATGGACCAGTACGGGGTGGTGCTCGACGGTGAAAACGCGTCCAGTGCAGGCTATTACAGCGGCTTCCTCGGTGCGTTCAACGGAATGCCGATCCCCTCCGATATCCATCAGTTCCCAGACGGCAGCGTCGACGTCAATGGCAACGGGAACCCGCACGACGCATTCGTCGGAAGCGAAAACTTCACGGTGTTTGACACCCAGATGCAACGCAGGCGCCACAGTTTCAATGCGTCCGGGCAGTTCGACTTCGGTTCCGGATTCACGCTGACCAGCGATCTCTTCTTCACGCGCCAGGATCAGTACAACCGCAATACGGGCTACGAGTTCAATTCCACCAACTGGCAAGGCGCAACCTTCGTGCCCTTGGTATCCCGGAACACCGGTGTCCCGGTAACTGGCCAGTTCAACGACGGCGAAGATGGCTGGGACGGTACGACATTGTCGACGACTCAGGTCTACAAGAAGTGGCCCGGAGACATCGAGACCTACAGTTCGATAGGTGTGACCAATTCCGTCGCGCACAACTTCAACGTCCAGCTTGATTACGACAACGGCGGCCCATTTACTGCAAGCGTTCGCGGAGTGCGGGCAACCGCGCACCAGCTTTCCATGTCCAACTACGTCCAGTTCACCGACTCCACCGGCGTCGAGTGGCCGAACGATCCAGAGGATGCGGCACCCCCGGGCACCTACATCTACCCTGAGGAACTTGGCGGCAATCGCGTTTTCAACGCAAATGGCGTCCTGCAGAACACGATCCCGGTTGTCATCGACATGCGTGGGACCCGCTTGGGCATCACGATGCCGAGCGATCTCCAGAACGTCTTGGCGACCCGCGATGACTGGGTGCTCAAGACCATCGCCAGCGAAAACGATTACGACCGCCGTACCGGCATGACCATTGTTCGTGCCGATGGGCACTACGATTTTTCCAACGGATTCAAGATCGACTTTGGATTGCGCAACAGCATCCGAAGCGCGTCCAACGTCGGCTTCCAGCTCAACGCGCCTGTCTACGGCGGCATGGGTGCGAGCGATTCCGGCGGTTGCCTGGTGCATTACTACGCGGCCGATGTCGTCCTTGACGGGGCGGGAATTGACGGCGCGTGCACGGCAGGCAACTCGGATGGTTACTTCCGCGCTGGCGTGCTCTCGGGCTTGAACGCCAGCCAGTTGCCGGGCGTGCTCGCCAACAACTTCAAGCAATACACCGACCTCGCCGGTGTGCAGGGAGTGACCATCTGGGGCCTCGATCCCAAGGTCATGGACAACGTGGTGGGCTTCAACAATGCCTTGTACCCGGGACAGCAACGCCAGATCAATCCCGGTACAACCTGGGACGTGTCGCTCAAGGAGTCGACTGCCTACGCGCAGGCGGACTTCGACGGCGATTTTGGAAGCGTTCCTTACAAGGGGAACGTCGGCGTCCGTGTCATCAAGACAGACCTGCATGTGACGCAGCATCTCACAGGCAATCCCGAGCCCTACGGCTTGCTTTCCGACGACATCGGGGCCGTGCAGACGGCCCGGAGCTACCAGGATGTCCTGCCATCGGCCAATCTTGCGCTCGATCTGACATCCAGCCTGAAACTTCGACTGGCCTATTCCAAGAACATGATGCCGCTCGACCTGAACCAGTGGGGCGGCGGATTGACCCTCAACTACGGCATCGACACGTCGATTCCCGGATCGACGATTTTCCGTGTTCTGGGTGGCAGCTCCGACGGCAATCCCAGCCTCGATCCGTGGCGGTCGACCAACTACGGAGCGTCGCTGGAGTATTACATCAACAAGTCAAGCATGCTCAGTGCGGCGGTGTTCTACATCGATGTCGCAAGCTTCATCAACAGCGGCAGCGTGAAAAACTGCGATCTGCCGGACCAGGATGGCGTCGTGCGCGGGCACTGTGTGGCCATCTTCGAACCTATACAGGGTACGGGCAATGCACTGCATGGCGTGGAAGTTGACTATCGCCAGGCGCTGACGTTCTTGCCCGGCCTGCTGTCGCACACCGGCGTCGAGGTCAACTACACCTACTCGCCCAGCAACAGCGGGCAGAGCGATCTGGCTGGCAACAATATCCCATTCCAGGACAACTCGAAGCAGCAAGCCAACCTGATCCTATGGTTCCAGAACAACCAGTTCCAGGCGCGTATCGCTGGCAACTATCGGTCCAAGCGCGCCGTCTCGCAGAACTTCGGAGGGGTCAATGGATTGGAGGTGTACCAGGCACCCACCTTCTACGTCGATGCGTCGGCAAGCTGGAACGTGGCGCCGCACGTGCAAATATTCGCGCAGGTTTCCAATCTCACGAACGAGCATGAGCGCTATTACCTGGTTTGGCCAGACCAGGTGGGGCATACCACGCAGTTCGAGCGCCGGTATGTGCTGGGAGTCCGCGCGCACTTCTGATCCAAGGGCTCGCTCGAGGTGTCGAAGATTGCCTCGCAGCCTCCGCTACGGGGCATTCTTGCGTACGAGGCTTCGCAACCGCTGGAGGAGCCTAGCCGGTCAAAATTGCATTCGCCGTCGCAACGGATCCGAGGGCGAGGTGAGCCGGCTTCGGTTGTGCGGCCGGCCCCGAATTGCCCTGGGAGCGCTATCGGACAGATCTCAGGGTTGCCGTGTAACGATCCGCGCGCAACCGCGATATGCTGAATTCGATGGGAGTCTGCCGCGTGTCGTAAGTCGTCTCCCTGATCGAGAGAAGTGCTGCGCCACGCGTTGTCTTCATGGTCGCGGCATCTTCCTTGGTCGCGACGACGGCACTGATTTCCTCTTCGGCCCACTTCAAGCGTTTCTTGTAGGTCTTCTCGAACACTTCATACAGTGATTTGCCGTCCAGCTGTTGTTGCTCGAGGTTCGGGAACAACGCGGCCGGCAAGTGGCTCGTCACTACTGCCACGGGTTCCCCTGAAACATAGTAGAGCCGCTGCAGGCGATAGACCGGTTCGGATTGCTTCAATCGCAGCGCCGCAGCGACCTCGCTCTCGGCACCGACCTTCTCGAGCTTCAGGAGCTTGCTTGACGGCTTGAGGCCGCGGCGCCTCATTTCCTCGCTGAAACCACGAAGCTGCCGGAAATCCCACGAAACCTTCTCCGTGCCGATGATTGGCTTCTTGCCCCGCTTGATGACCAGCAAGCCTTCCGCACGAAGCGTAGAGAAGGCCTGCCGGACAGGCATCTTGCTGATGCCAAGGTGGCTCGCTACCTCACCCTCCGACAGGAACACATCCCCTTCGCGGAGCTTGCCTGACCTGACCAGCGCACGGACCTGATCCGTGATCTGCTGGTAGTAGGGCGTAAAGCTGTTGCTGTCGATCGTGAGCTGAAGCGACGAGCGTGCATCAACAACCATGGTGGGGTCCATTCTTTTCAACGACGCTGGATGCGTACTTATTATCGTATGACTAAACCATGATATCAGTGGGGCAAGCCAATAGCCTGGATACCGCTCGATAGCTGCCTCCCGGCCGTGCACCCGTGATTTCCTAAACTAGTCGAGCACACATCATCATCGATGGGGTTCTACCCCGATTCCGCGGACGCTTCCAAGTAAGCTGGTCATGAGCAGAGAGGAGTGTCATGGCACAACGAAGAAGGTTCAGTGCGGAGTTCAAGCGTGAGGTGGTCGACCTGACGCGTCGCCCGCAGACATCGGTCAGCCAGGTCGCGCAGGAGCCGGGCATCAATGCCAAATGTCCTGAGTCGCTGGCGGCGGGAATCGGCGAAGCCGGGCAACCGGCGCAGAAGCGGTACACGGGTCAACAGGTCGGGTGCACCTAAACGTACTCTGGCATCGAGTCCACAACTGACGGGCCGGCAAACACAGCTAAGCGGTTGATTTGGCGCGCCTGGCGGGATTCGAACCCACGACCCCTGCCTTCGGAGGGCAGTACTCTATCCAGCTGAGCTACAGGCGCGTTGACCTTTTCCCGCCGCGTATTTCGACTCGATGACGCCTTCGGAGGGCAGTACTCTATCCAGCTGAGCTACGAGCGCGCACGGACCGCGCAGTATAAACGAACCATCCCTTCGTCTCATTTTTTGTCCGCGTCAGCCACCTTGGCGCGCTTGCGCCGCATCCGCCACCAGCGCAGCAGGCCGTAGGACAGGCGAACCTTTTCCTGACCGACCGGCAGGTCGGCGCGCGCGAAGATCCACGATGACTTGCTGAAGGCGATCTGCTGTTCCGGGTACACGCTGCGATGCCCGATGATGAGGTACGCCGCCACGCATGCACCGGCCACGTACAGCGTGGAATCCGCGCCGAACAATTCCACGCCCATCAGGATCGCCGCGATCGGCGCGTTCGACGCCGAAGCCACCACTGCGACCAGCCCTACCGCCGCACCCATTGCGGCCTTCAATCCCAGCAGGTGCGCGAATGCGCCGCCGGTCACGGCGCCGATCACGAATTGCGGGGTCACAATGCCGCCGTAGAAGCCCGATCCCAGCGTGATCGCCACCAGCAATGCCTTCCAGAAGAATGCGAGGTACGGCATCGCGTCGCCTTGCAGCGCACGGTCCATCAGCGGCAGGCTCAAGCCCAGGTACTGGTCCGGAATCGCGATGATCAACAGCGCCAGCACCACGCCTCCGAGCATCGGCAGCAAAGGCGGCCACAGCGCATAACGCGTACGCAACCAGGCGAACGCCTTTTTCGACTGGCGCAGCAGTTCCACGAACAGCCAAGCCACCGCGCCGCACAAGATGCCGACGACGACGGTCTTCAGAAACAGGATTTCGGTGAAATCACCCGCGAAGGAAATGCCGTAGTGTGGATAGGGCACGCCGAGCCAGCGTGATACTTCGAAGGCGGTAACGCCCGCAACGATGCCGGGAAACAGGAAATCGTGGCGGATGCGGCCGATCGCCAACATCTCCACCCCGTAAATCGCACCCGCGATCGGCGTGCCGAACACGCTGGAAAAACCCGCGCTGACGCCGCACGCCAGCAGGCGTTTGCGCATCTCGGGATTCAGGCGCAGCACGCGTCCAACCGCCGCCGCAAGGCTGGCGCCGATGTGCGAGCACGGTCCTTCCTTGCCGGCAGAACCGCCGCAGCCGAGCGTAATCAGCGCCGCGACCGGTTTGATCCACATGGTCCGGAACGGCAACCTGCCGTGCTGTTCGTTGACCGCGACGATCACATTGTCATTGAAGGTGCTGCGACGCAGCTTGTACCCGTAGTGCAGCAGCAGGCCGTTGGCCAAGCCACCCAGCGGCAGCAGCGTCATCTGCAGCCACAGCGGCGCCGCGTACGCACGCCCGGCGGTGGCGAACAGCGCACGCAGGAAGATCGTGCAGCCGACGCCGACCAGCGCGCCCGTCAAAATCGACAACACCAGCCATTGCACGACCGTCGCGAGCATCACCAGCGGTTCCGCCCAGTGGAAACGCCGGGTGCGCGTCGGCATTGGCGGGGGCGTGCTCGTAATCGCGACTCGCTTGTGCAAAAACGCCCAGAGTATATCGGCCGCCCGCGCATGGCGGGCTGCGCACGAATCCCTGTTGTTCGACGACCTCGACGCCTTCAACAATCGCCCGTTCGAGTGGTTGCACTGGTACAACGCCGACGGCCCCACCACGCCCTCGCCTTGCGCACACCCCTCGATATACTCGCCGATCATCTCGACAACGAGTGCAGGATGCATTGGCCCAATACAAACGCTTGACAGTGACGGGACGTTCGTTAGACTGACCGGCTACCTGCATCCTTGGTGGGCTTTTGCGTCCGACCGATTGCCCCACGATGTCGGCGATTTCGCCAGACCAGAGGCGCAGCGGTATCGGCTAGGTAGCTCAGACGGTTAGAGCGCGGCACTCATAATGCTGAGGTCGGCGGTTCGATTCCGCCCCTAGCCACCAATGCCTGGGGTCGCGAACCAGCGCCTCCATTTCAAGAACCGCACTACCGGAATCAAGCACGTGGTTCGATGACTCACGCCATCCATGGCGTTCGTCCTTCGGACCGGTTCGCCGTTCGCACGCGCTCCGGCCCGCGCGGCCCCGTCACCATTCCGGAAGCAATCCTCTGACGCGTCGCGATGCCACGTTCCGTTTCACGCCGCATCGGGCGCGCGGCGCGATCCCGGAAATTCGTGCATGACTTTCGGCCTATGCGCAGATCGTCACCCGCACTACCCCGCGGATTCCGGATGATCGCCGGCACGCGCATGCGCGCCTGACACAACCACGTTCTCCGTTTTGACGTGTATCAAATGACGATCTGCCCACTCGGCCGCGTTGGGGCGAACTTGAGGGTCGATTTCGCCCTCACGCGGGAACCAGTCGACAGTTTGCGCATCGGACTGCCACTTCTTCATGCGGAATCCTTTGCTTGGTACGAACCATGCTTCTGTCTTGGCGTGTCCCAGGGCACGCAGCACCGCAGGTTCGATGTGATCGCAACAGCGCCGGTCGTTGAAACCGCTAGGCACGATCAATGCGAAACAACGCGGGAACACCCGACCCGCTTCGGGTGTTGCAGACGCGCGAAGGCTGCCTGCATTTCGCTGGATTGAAGGAAGGAGGCACGCAGTTCGACATCGCATCACGCAGAAGTTTGAACGTTCCAAACGGCTGTATGGCATTCATACCAACGAGAACAAGGGGAGGAGGCGCCGCGCTCGGCGCCCGCTGTGAAAAATGAACATTGAAGAACTGCTCGAGGAAATCCAGGACACCAATCTCACCTACCTGTTGCTGGCGCAACGTTTGCTCAAGGAAGACTACGCCGCCGCGCAATTCCGGCTGAAGCTGACCGACGACATGGCCAAACTGTTGATGTCGCTGTCCACCAGGCAACTCAGCCGACTGGCACGCACCAACCAATTTTTGTTCCGTCTGTGCTTCGACAACGCCGATCAGGTGCAGAAGATCGTCGGCGAGAAGCGCGATTCGGCGATGATGCAAACCCACGCCTCCCTTCTGATGTCGCGCGCCGCCGCGGCCCACGCCTGAGGAGGGCGGGAACATGGAAAATTCGGAAAAGAGCCTGGTCGCCAGAATGCATCAAGTACAACTGGCGGTGAACCTCATCGAACTGGGCGCCCGCCTGCAGGTGCTGGAAACCGAAACCGACCTGAGCCGCGGACGCCTGCTGCGGTTGTACAAGGAAGTGCGCGGCATTTCGCCGCCCAAGGGCATGCTGCCCTTCTCCACGGACTGGTTCCTGACTTGGGGGCCCAACATCCACTCGTCGCTGTTCTACGGCATCTACCAGACGCTCACCCAGGAGCAGGGTTGCAAGCGCATCGACGCATTCGTGAAGGCGTACCGCCTGTACCTCGAACAAGTGATGCTGGACGACAGTGAACCGGTATTGGGTTTGAACCGCGCGTGGACGCTGCTGCGTTTCTTTGAAAGCGGACTGCTGGAGTTGGCCGAATGCACCAGTTGCCACGGGCGTTTCGTGATGCACGCGCACACGCCGTGCAAGGACTATGTCTGCGGGATCTGCCGTCCGCCTTCACGCGCCGGCAAGACCAGCAAGGCCCGCTCCAAGCTTCACGAGACAAGCGGGCAGGACAACGTCGTGGTCGACATGCAACACGCCCAGCCCGTCACCGATGTGGATGCGCCCGCAGCCGAGCCGGTCGAACTGGCGCGCAAACGCGTGGCCGGCGGACGACACTAGGTCCGTTCCAAGCCAGTTGTCGCTGACCGCGTCCGGAGATCGTTGCGATCTCCGGACGCGCGTCTTTGCATTGCATGGAAATGTGGCGTTCCACCAAGCTCAATCGGCGAGCCGTGCGCGCATGCGCGAGACCGCTTGGCTGTGCAACTGGCACACGCGGGATTCGGACACCCCCAGCACCGCGCCGATTTCCTTGAGGTTGAGTTCTTCCTGGTAATAAAGGGTGATCATCAGCTTCTCGCGCTCCGGCAGCGCCTCGATCGCGGCCTTGATCCGTTCGCGATGTTCCTCGCCGAGCAGCCGCGCGATGGGCGACTGCGGGCCTTCGGAATCGTCTTCCGGCTCGCCGTGTTCCTCGACCATTTCCTCGAACGGCAGCAGATAGCCACTGTTGGTGTCGGTGAGCAACTGCTGGTACTCGGTGAGGCTGACACCCATCTCGGCCGCGATTTCATTTTCCTCGGCCGGGCGACCGTAGCGCTGTTCCAGCTTGTGGACGCAGGCGTCCATCGCACGCGCCTGGCGACGCACGCTGCGCGGCAACCAGTCGCGGCTGCGCAATTCGTCAATCATCGCGCCGCGGATGCGCTGGCTCGCGAAGGTGGCGAAACTGGCACCGGCCTTGGGATCGAAGCGACCCATCGCATCCAGCAACCCCAGCGTACCGGCCTGGATCAGATCGTCCAGCTCGACCCCCGACGGCAGCTTCACCTGCAGGGCCAGCGCCTGGCGGCGGACGGCCGGCAGATGCTGCTTCAGCAGCTCGTTCTGATCGATTTTTCCCTGTGCGGTATACATCTTTGGTCGGATCAGCAGCGGCTGGAGTTTCCGGACATCATAGTCACGAGAGCTCATTATGGCCGGATGTGCGCGGCGGAATGCAGCAATAAGGTGACAATGTCGACGGCTTTTTGCACGATCGGACCGCGCGCCCGGCCTCGCTGCTCACTGGTAGTCCACCATCAACCGGATCGCGCCCACCCGCACCGCCCGGCGCTCGCCCGGCGGCAACCGGAAACGAAATACCGGCGGCGTCGCGGCCGACGTACCTGCAAACGCATCGCTGATGCCGCGGCTCCCGTCCAAAAGCACGCAGTGTCGAGCCATGCACAATTCGGCGATCAAGCGGCGGTCCGGTGGCAGCGCATAACCCCAATGCACCCGGCGCACGCGTGCGCGGGCGGCGATGGCTGGGGGATGAAAAATCGCGCTGTCGTAGTTGCGATCCGGCCCCGCCACACGCGGTCCGTCCGTCGTGCCGCTCCAACTGCCGGATGCGGCGAGCGCGAAACACGGCCATAGCACGACCACCCACGGCCAGAGGTGCCTGGCGCGGCGGCATTGGCGGAGCTCGTTTACATTCAACGCGTGGCGCCCACCAGCGTGGTGACGCGCAGCCCTCGCTCGTCGGGAATTTCCGCCTGCGAAAGCACTGCCAGTTGCGACAACCGGCGGCGCAGGAAACGCGCCAGCAAGGCTCGCAGTGATGGCGCGACCACCAGCACCGGCGGTTCGCCGGCGGCTTCCTGGCGCGCCAACGCCTTGGCGGTTTCCTGCATCAGCGTGTCGGCCAAGCCTGGCTCCATCGCGCCGCCGCCGTGGATCGCCTGGTCGAGCACCTGCTCGAGTTGCGTGTCCAGCCCTATCACGTGCAGCTCCCGTTCGGCGCCGAACCACTGGTCGGTGATCGCCCGACCCAGCGCGACGCGCACCCGCGCGGTCAGCTCGGCGGGATTGGTCTGCTCGCCGCCCTGCGCGGCCAGCGTATCCAGAATGGTGCGCATGTCGCGGATCGAAACCGCCTCGTCCAGCAGGTTCTGCAACAGCTTTTGCAGCACCGCCAGCGAAACCGTCTTGGGCACCACGTCCTCGACCAACGACTTGTGCTCCGCACCGACCTTGTCCAGCAGTTGCTGCACTTCCTGGCGGCCCAGCATCTCGCCGGCGTGCAAGTGCAAAAGATGATTGAGATGCGTGGCGACCACCGTGCTGGCGTCAACCACCGTGTAGCCGAGAATCTGCGCTTCCTCGCGCTTGTCGGCTTCAACCCACCTGGCCGGCAAACCGAAGGCCGGATCGGTGGTGGCGGAACCCTCGATTTCGCCGGACACCTGGCCCGGATCGATCGCCAGCCACTTGCCGGGAAACGCTTCGCCGCCGCCGACGCGTGCGCCCTTCAAGGTCACCACATACTGATTGGGATTGATCTCGAGGTTGTCGCGGATGTGTACCACCGGCGGCAGGAACCCCATCTCCTGCGCGAACTTCTTGCGCACGCCCTTGATGCGGCCCAGCAGTTCGCCCCGCTGGTTGTAGTCCACCAGCGGAATCAACCGATGCCCCACTTCGAGGCCCAGCACGTCGATCAGGCGCACGTCCTCCCAGCTCGCCTCGGGTGCTTCCGGCGCCGCCACGGGTTTTTCCTGCATCTGCGCTTCAGCCGTCTTGCGGCCTTCGCGGCGCGCGAGGAACCATGCAAGTCCCGCCAGCGACACCGTGAAAAACAGGAAAATCGCATTCGGCATGCCGGGCACGAGGCCCAGCAGGCCCAGCACGCCCGCGGCCAGCCACAGCACGCGCGGCTTGGCCAGCAACTGGTCGACCACCTGCTCGCCGACGTCCTGGTTGGTGTTGACGCGCGATACCGTGACGCCGGCGGCGGTGGAGATCACCAGCGCCGGAATCTGCGCCACCAGGCCGTCGCCGATGGTCAGCAGCGTGTAGGTGTGGCCGGCTTCGGCGAATGACATCCCGTGCTGCAGCATCCCGACCAGCAGACCGCCGACAATGTTGACGCCCATGATCACCAGTCCGGCGACCGCGTCGCCACGCACGAACTTGCTGGCGCCGTCCATCGAGCCGTAGAAATCGGCTTCGGTGGCCACCTCGACGCGGCGCCGGCGGGCCTCGTCTTCCTTGATCAGACCGGCGTTGAGGTCGGCGTCGATCGCCATCTGCTTGCCGGGCATCGCATCCAGCATGAAGCGCGCGCCGACTTCGGCGATGCGGCCCGCGCCCTTGGTGATGACCATGAAGTTGATCACCACCAGGATCATGAACACCACCAGCCCGACCGCGAAATTGCCGCCGACCATGAAATGGCCGAACGCCTCGATCACCTTGCCGGCGGCGGCGTCGCCGTGGTGGCCCTCCATCAGCACCACGCGGGTGGACGCCACGTTCAACGACAGCCGCATCAAGGTGGTGAACAACAGCACCGATGGAAATGCGGCGAATTCCAGCGTGCGCTGGGTGAACATGCTGACCAGCAGCACCATCACCGATAGCGCGATGTTGAAGGTAAAGAAGAAGTCCAGCGCGAACGGTGGCAACGGCAGGATCAACATCGCCATCACCAGCATGATGAAGATCGGACCGGTCAGCAGCTTCATGCGCGAGTCCTTGAACCAGTTGCGGTTCAGGCCCATGACGGCGGCGTTCATGCGTTGTCCCCTGTGTCGATTTCGATCTTGTCCATGCCTTCGGGCACGGGCAGGTCCATGGGTTCGGGCGGCGCCGTGGCGCCATCGGCGTGCGCGCGTTTCAGGCGCATGGCCCACACCAGCACTTCCGCGACGGCGTTGTACAGCGGGCCGGGTATTTCCCGGTCCAGGTCCACGTGGCGATACAGCGCGCGCGCCAATGGCGGCGCTTCCAGGAGCGGCACGTGGTGTTCCTTGCCCAGCTCGCGGATGCGCGCGGCGATTTCGCCCGCGCCTTTCGCGACCACGCGCGGCGCGCTCATCTTCTTGTCGTCGTAGCGCAGCGCCACCGCGTAATGGGTCGGGTTGGTGACGATCACGTCGGCGTCCGGCACCTTGCTCATCATCCGTCCGCGCGCCATCGCCTGCTGCTGCGAACGGATGCGACCCTTCACGTGCGGGTCGCCCTCGGTTTCCTTGTTCTCGCGGCGGATTTCCTCCTTGGTCATCCGCAGCTTCTTGGCGTGGCTCCACAACTGCCAAGGCACGTCGATGCCCACCACCACCAGCAGCACCAGCACCATCAACAGGCTGGCGTCGAACGCCAGCTTCAGCGCGTCCGGGATCGCCTGCATCACCGATTCCCCCATCAGGGCGATCAGCGCGCCGCGTTTTTGCATCAGGAACCATACGGCCACACCGCCCACCAGCAGCGACTTGGCGATGGCCTTGCCCAATTCGGTCAGCATCTGGGCGGACAACATCCGCTTGAGACCCTGGATGGGATTCAGCTTGGAAAATTTCGGCGCCATCGCCTTGCTGGACATCGACCAGCCGCCGAGCAGCAGCGGCGAAATCAGTGCCAGCACCACCAGCCCGAGCAGCAGCGGCGTGATCGCGAACAAGCCCTGCGAGCCGAGTTCGAACACCTGGCTCATCGTCACGTGGAGATCGAACGCCTGGGTGCGGTCGAACAGGAACGCCTGTTCCATCACCATTCCGAGCTGCCGGGACAGCCGGGAGCCCATCGCCCACAGCCCCAGCAGCCCGCCGCCCAGCAACAGGAAGGTCGTCAGCTCACGCGAACGTGCAACTTCCCCTTCCTCGCGCGCCTTTTCGAGGCGGTGAAGGGTCGCCGGTTCGGTTTTTTCCTGGTCGTCGGATTCTTCGGACATGCTGGATGCGGCGCGGGAACGGCAGTTTCCTCACTGCCATTGTCGAGCGTCGGCACCTGCGCCCATCCCGCGATAAAGGCGGGATTGGGTCGGCTATTCGTGGAAACGGCCGGGAATCACCACGAAGGGCCCGCAGTCTGGATTACCGCGCGTCCATCTCCGCCACCCAGGCCAGCAATTCCGCGACCACATCGTACAGTTTGTCCGGCACGCGCCGGTCCAGGTCGAGCCCCATCAGCAAACCGACCAATTCCGGCGAATCGTGGACGTAGATGCCGTGGCGGCGCGCCTCCGCAATCACCTGTTCGGCCAGGTCGCCATAACCTTTGGCGATCACACGCGCAGCCTGGCCATCGTCGGAGCCGGCCAACGCCACGGCCTGACGGCGCTTTTCCTCAGTCATCGCCGCCTCCTGCCGGATCGTGGGCGTGGATGCGCAACGTCACGTTCTGGAAGCCGAGTGCGCCGAGCCGCTCGCGCAACGTTCCGCTATGGGTGTTCATCCGATCGACCGCGTCCGATTCGGCTTCGAGATCCAGCGCTACACGCTCCGCGCCGAGCTGCAGGTTGACCTTCACTTCGCCCAGCCGGACAAGGCGCAAGGTCAGACGCGTTTGCCACGGTGCTTCGCCGTCCTGCTGCGACCGTCCCTCTTCATCCGGAGTCTCATGTTCCGATTGATACGGGGGTTGCAACGTGAGAGCCATGACCACGCCCGCCCACGGCGCGCCCTCCCAGCGCAGGACGGGTGCGGCCAACATCTCCAGCTGGTGCCGCAATACGCCCTCCAGCGCGGAATGGACGACGTGATCGTCGCCTGCGAATGCCAACGCCTGATTGAAGGCCTGCATGGATCGGGCAGCAGAATCCGCGGTCGCGGCGGGCATGTTGCCCAACGGTTTGCCGTCGGCGCCATAGCCTTGCGACGCAGCCGCCGGAGCATTCGGGGGGGGTGCCGGATCGGCCACAGGGATTTGCGCAGGCGCCGCATTGCCCGCCTGCGGAGGAAGCGCAGCCGCGGGCGCATTGCCTTGCGGCTGCGGAAGCGGCGCTTGCGGCGGCGCGCCGGCGCGCCCGCTCCAAAGCATCTGCGGCTCGCGCAGCAGCTGCGACAGCGCGAACGCGCCGCCGTGCCAGCGCAGCAGGTGCGCCTCGTAAAACAATCCACTGGACTCGATGCTGCCGCGCAATTGCGCCGCCAACAACGCGGCATTCGAGCGCTCACCCATCGCGACCAGCGGAGCCTGCGCCCGGATCGCGGAGGGCGAAGCGGGGAAGCGCGCCAGCACATCCGCGATGACGCGCGCGGCAGCGCTGAAGCGGGTCGTCACCGCTTGCCCCTGTCCGGGGTGCGCTGGCATTTCATTGCGGGGCGCCGCGGCGCGGCTGTCCACCTTGTCGCCGGCGCCGATCGCGGTGCGCGCCGTCGGCAACGGACGCGGGTCCAGCCGTGAGTCGCTGTGCGCCGATTGCGGGGGCAAGCCCGCGCGCGGCGGCGCGATCAGCTTGTCCGGCAGCGGCCGATCCACGGGTGTATCACGCCGGCCCAGTACCTGGTGCAACAGGGTGTCGAGGATCGGCGTAACGCCACTCACGATGGCCTTTACTCGTTGAGGTGCTGGCTACCCACCGCCGCAACGCCGATCGTGCCATAGGCTTGCGACAGCGCGCGTTCCCTGCGCGACAACGCCATCAGGCGGGAAAGTTCCTCGCGATGTTCCAGCAGGCAGCTGCGGATTTCCAGATCGTAGTCGAGCGTGCGTTCCAGCACCCGGTATTTGGCGAGGCGTTCCTGTTCGTCCAGCTCGCAATCCCTTTCCATGTCGGCGAGCGCGGCCACCGCATTCACGTAGGCCTCGCCTTCGCAGATCATGGCTTCCCAATCCTGCTGCCGGGCGAGCGCCACCATCCGCGAGGCCTTGCTTTCCAGCTCGCGATAAACGCCGATGATCTTGCGACCGCATGGCACCATGTTTTCCTGATCCTCTGTCATGACGGCTGATGCGCTGTCCGGGGGGTGATTTCACGCCAGGCGGAACCGATTTCTTCGAGAAGCTGACCAGCCTCGTCGAGGGCCGCCCTGTCATTGTTCAAGTTGGCGCTGAGTAGGCGCCGGGCGATGTAGTCGTACAGCGATGCCAGCCGTTGCGCCAACTCGCCGCCACGTTCCACGTCAAGCGCCGCCAAAAGGCCGTTGTTGACGATGTCGAGCGCACGCGAAATGGCTTCGCCCTTGGGTGCCATGCGACCGGCCTGCATGTGCATGCCCGCGGTCCGGATCGCCACTCCGGCGCCGTCGAACAACATGTTGATCAGCTGGGAAGGGGTGGCTGCAAGCACGTTGCTCTCCACCCCCACGCTGGCGTAGGCGCCAGCACCGAACCTGGGACTCATCAGGTGATCTCCTCGCCGTTCTTCCGGCGTTATTTCCCGCTGGTTGTCATCTTGCTCATCGCATCGAACTGCTGCGTGAGATAGGTGCTGGTCGAGTTCATCTGCGCGATCATGCTGTCGAGCTGGCTGAACTGCTGCTTGTACATGGCCATGGTCGCGTCGATCTGCTGCTGGGTCCGGTCGTACTGATCGTTCAGCTGGCTGATGCTCTGGTTGAGGCTGTCGGTGGCGCTGCCGATCAAGCCGTTGCTGTCGGTCATGTTTCCGACCATGGTGTCGACCTGGTCGGCCAGGCCATCGGCCGCCGTGCCGCCCGCGAAGAACTGGGTCAGCGCGCCGAGATTGTTGTTGATGGCGTTGTTGAGCGTGGAGTCATCGACCTTCAGCGTGCCGTCCAGTTGCAGGGTCACGCCCACGTCGCTCAGCACCTTGAAGGCCCCGCCGTTGTTGACAGCGCCGCCCAGTGCACTGCGCAACTGCGATTGCACCGAACGCACCGTGCTGTCGCCCAGCAGGATGCCGGCCGTCTGGGTGCTGGCGTCGTAGCCGGAGAGTCCGCCGAGGACCTGCACCAGACCGTTGTAGGCGTCAACGAACTTGTGCACGCTGGCGTTGATCGCGTCGCCGTCGTGCGTGACCTGCAGGCTGGCATCGCCGCTTGCCGCGATATTCAACGTGACGCCCTGGATCGCACCCTCGACGATGTTGCTCGCACTCTGGACGGCGATGCCGTTGATGGTCAGCTTGGCGTCCTGTCCGGCCTGCTGGGTGGCAGCGTCCAGTTGCAGCGCGCTGCCGAGCGCGCCCGTGAACTGGACGCTGCTGACGGATGCCGCACTGCCGGTGTCGGCCGCCTGCAATACCAACCGATACGGCTGGCCGCTGCCGTCGTTGACCAGCGAAGCGCGCACCCCGCCGTTCTGGGCGTTGATGGCGTCGCGGATGTCCTGGAGGCTGCTGGCGCCGGCGCTGATCGAAACGCTCATGCTGGTGCCATTGGCGAGCGTGAAATCCACCGTACCGGCGCCGAGGCTGGTGGTGCTGTCGGCCACGCCCAGCGTCGCGACGCTGGAAGCCTGCGCGCGCTGGTCGACGTGGATCTGGTAATCGCCAGGCGGCGTGTCACTGGTCGTGGCGGCGGTCAACGCCGTGCCCGACACCGTGCTCTTCACCGCCTGGAACGCGCTCGGATCGCTGAGCGCGTGCATCGCGTCCTGCAGGGTGGACAGCGAGCTGCTCAGGCTGCCGAACGCGGAAATCTTGGCCTGATAACTGGTCTTCTGGGTGGTGATGGGCGTCAGCTTCTGGTTTTCGCCCTGCTGCAACTGGTCAAGCAGGCCATTCAGGTCCAGGCCCGAACCCACGCCAAGCGCTGTAATCGATGTCATACCGGCGAACTCCTTCAGGTTCCGCAGATTGCCCTTTGTACGGCGCAGCGATCCTGGCGCACCTTGTCAACGGGTCACATTGTTGCCGCATTCCGAATCGGGGCAGCGGCCGAAAAAGCCACCTCAAGCCCCTCTATTCCGCAATATCGGCATCGGTCGCGCGGGCTTTAGCCGCGGCCGCGCGGGGGTCCGTTCAGAAGCCCAGCTCATCCAGCAGCGCGTCGACCTGATCCTGGCTGCTGACCACGCCGTCGGCATCGCCGTTGATTTGCGGACCGTTGGTGAGGGCACGGCTTTCCTCGATCACACCCAGATGCAAGCGGCCTTCCAGCCGCTGCTGCACCTCGTCGCGTTCGCGACCCTCGGGCACGCTGTCCAGCAGCACCTGCAACAGTTGTTTCTCGACCTCGTGGATCATGTCCATCATTTTCTTGATGACCTGTCCGGTGAGATCCTGGAAATCCTGCGCCAGCGTGATTTCCAGCAGTTCCGCGTTGATCTTCTGCGTCACCGCCGGCACGTTCTGCAGATAGCCGCGGGTGACCATGACCAGGTCCCGCGCGCCGTCAAGTTCCATCGGGTGCTCGAACCAGGCCTGCCATTTCGCGTCGAGCGCTTCGGCCTCGCGACCGAGCTGCTCCTGCAACGGTTGCGCACGGTCGATTGCGTTCAATGAACGTTCGGCGGCCTGCTCGGTCATCCTCGCGACGTAGTTGAGGCGGTCGCGGGCATCGGGAATCGCCGCGGCGGCTTTCTCTATTTCCTTGTTCAGGCCGAGTTCGCGCATGCTCTGCCGCAACGTGCGGGTGAGTTGGCCGATCCGGCGCATCAGGTCGTCGCCGTCACCGCCGACGATCTGCGCCACTTGCTGAGCGTTGCCTTGCATAGTCATTCCCCTGTCAGACCGGATGCGCACGGGTTACTTGCCCAGCTTCTCGAAAATCTTGCCGATTTTTTCTTCCAGCGTGGCCGCGGTGAAAGGCTTGACGATGTAGCCGTTGGCGCCGGCCTTGGCCGCGGCGATGATGTTGTCCTTCTTCGCCTCGGCGGTGATCATCAGGACGGGCGTCGCGCCCAGACGACGATCGGCGCGAACCTGCTTGAGCATCTCGAGGCCGTCCAGGTTGGGCATGTTCCAGTCCGAAATCACGAACTGGAAGCTGCCGGCCTGCAGCTTGCCCAGCGCATCCTGTCCGTCTTCCGCTTCGTCCACGTTGGCGAAACCCAACTCCTTGAGCAGGCTGCGGACGATGCGTCGCATCGTGGGGAAATCGTCCACTACCAGGACGTTCATGTTCTTGTCGATCATGGCTTGCTCTCACGGTTCCAGCAGGTCCGGAACGCACGCGGCGCTCCGACGGGTGATCAGAATTCTTCCCAGTTGTCCTCGGCCGCGACCGATTCGACACGTGGGGCCTTCGCATCGCGCTGCGACTTCGCCGTTTGACGCGGCGGCTGAGCGGCAAGCCGCTTCATCCGCTGCGTCATCGCCGATACTTCCTTGCCCGCGGACGACGCGGCGGGTCTGGCCGCGACGGCCTCGCCCTGTTGCCCGGAACCCGGCAGGCGGAACACCGCCACCGAGGTTTCCAGCCGGTGCGCCTGTTCCTCCAGCGAGGTCGCGGCGGCGGTGACCTGTTCGACCAGCGCGGCGTTCTGTTGGGTCACTTCGTCCATCTGGCTGACGGCCTGGTTGATCTGCTCGATGCCGCTCGATTGTTCCTGCGACGCCGCGGAGATTTCATCCATGATGTCGGTGACGCGCTTCACCGCGGTCACCACTTCGCGCATGGTTTTGCCGGCCTGCTCCACCAGCGCGGAGCCTTCGCCCACCTGCCGGGTGGAGCTTTCGATCAACTGCTTGATCTCGCGCGCGGCATCGGCACTGCGGCCGGCGAGATTCCGCACCTCGCCCGCGACCACCGCGAAACCGCGCCCCTGTTCGCCGGCGCGTGCGGCTTCCACCGAAGCGTTGAGCGCGAGGATGTTGGTCTGGAACGCGATCGAATCGATCATGCCGGTGATTTCCGCCACCCTCTTCGAGCTGTCGGAAATGCCGCGCATGGTGAGCGTCACCTTGTCCATCACTTCGCCGCCGTGGCTGGCCGTCGCCGACGCGTCGTTGGCGAGGCCGCTGGCCTGGCGCGCGTTGTCGGCGTTCTGCTTCACCGTGGCGGTCATCTCTTCCATGCTGGTCGCGGTTTCTTCCAGCGACGCGGCCTGCTGCTCGGTGCGCGTGGAAAGGTCGGCATTGCCGCGAGAAATTTCCGTGGACCTTACGTAGATCGAATTGCTGCTGCCGCGCGCATCACCGACGATCTTGCCGAGGCTCTGCTGCATGCGGCGCATCGCGGCGAACAGCCGCCCGATCTCGTTGTCGCCCTGCACCCCGATGTGCTCGGAAAGATCGGCCCTGGCAATCGCATCCAGCCGTTTCACGGCGCCGGTCAGCGGAATCACGACCAGCCGCCGCAGGCCCATGTACACCGTCGGCAGCAGGAGCAGCGTGAACAGCGCCAGCGCACGGTACACCCATTTGAAGGCGCTGCCGGTGCGGCCGAAGTCCGTGATGATGGTGGCGTTGCCTGCGTTGGCGTAATGGGCGAGCGCGGCAAGGCTGTCGTGGAAATTCCGCGTGGGTGCGGCGATCTGCTCGTTGAGCGCGTCGAACGCATCGAGGTCGCCTTTTTCGATCGCCGCCTTCTCTCCGCGGATCGTCTTGATCAAACCGCCAGCGCTGTCGGATATCGCCTGGGCCAGTTCCTGCTGCTCGGGTGTTTTCTGGACGGCGTTGAACTTCTCGAGCAGGCCATCCATGGTGTCCAGCGCACCGGCGATCGCGGCCAGTTCGGTACGATCCGGTTCCCGATGGGCACGCACATCGTCCAGCATGCCGGCGATCCGTGCGCGAACGAAGCTCTGTTCGTTGTTGATCTCGTTGACCACGTTGAGCTGGTCGATATTGACCCGCTTGATCGTGTCAAGGTAATCGCCCATTTTCTGCCCCACAACCACGCTCAGCCCGATGGCCACGGCCATCATCACCGCGATGGTCACCAGCAGGCCCAGCATGGCCGTGTTGATCCTGATGTAGCGCATCGCCTTCATCGGTTTGCTCCGAATTCGCCGCTATCCGTTGTGGGAAACGCATGTTTTTCGCGTGCGCCGATTGCCTTACACCCGTTGTGCGCGCCCCGAGGCCGCGGCCAGCGCCAACAACCTTGGGGCGATGTCTTCAAGTCCCAGCACTTCGCTGGCGCCCCCCAGGGCAATCGCTTCCCTGGGCATGCCGAACACCAGCGAGGTCGCTTCGTCCTGGGCCAGCGTGGTGGCGCCGGCGTTGCGCATGGCCAGCAAGCCCGCGGCGCCGTCCTTGCCCATGCCGGTCAACAGCACGCCGATCACGTTGCGACCGCCCTGCTCCGCCGCCGAACGGAACAACACATCCACCGACGGTTTGTGCCGATTGACCGGCGCTCCGGAATCCAGTGCCACGACATAGTTCGTGCCACTGCGTGCCAGCTTCAAATGGCGATCGCCGGGCGCGATATACGTGTGCCCGGGCAAAACCCGCTCGCCGTCTTCGGCTTCCTTCACCGTGATGCGGCATAGCCGGTTCAGCCGCTGCGCGAACGAATGGGTAAAACCGGCCGGCATGTGTTGTGTGATCAGGATCGCGGGACTGTTCGGCGGCAGCGGTTCCAGCACCGCGCGAATCGCTTCCGGCCCTCCTGTCGATGCACCGAGGATCACCAGCTTTTCGCTGGACACCAGCGGTTCGCGCAGCAGCACCCTGGGTTTGTTTTCCTGCTGCCGCCGTGGCCGCGAAGCCGCCGCGGCGCGGATCTTGTGCGCGATGACGTCGCTGTAATCCAGCATGCCGCCGCGAATGCCCATTTCGGGTTTGGCCACGAAATCCACCGCGCCCAGTTCCAGCGCGCGCAATGCCACCTCGGAACCCGATCGCGTCAGCGACGACACCATCACCACCGGCATCGGACGCAGACGCATCAGCCGTTCGAGAAAATCCAGGCCATCCATGCGCGGCATTTCCACATCGAGCGTCAACACATCCGGGTTGTGCTGCTTGATCAGGTCGCGAGCGACCAGCGGGTCCGGTGCCACCGCCACCACTTCCATGTCGTCGTGCTCGTTGATGATCTCGGTCATCAGACCGCGGATCAGCGCCGAATCGTCGACGCAAAGCACCTTGATTTTCTGCGTGACCAAAGTGGACCTCCCGTCTGCCGCGACGCATCGTCGAAGCAGCGTGTCGAGCACTCCTCTCGCTGGAGTTATCGGCGTCGGCCATCGCAGCTTTAGACGGCAAAGTGCCGGCATCGCGCCGGCGCGGCGACAGCGTGACGCAGTCGACGTTCCGGGAAGCGCGGCGCTCAGGCCAGCGTGTAGACGGTCTGCCCGCGCAAACGGAAGAGTTCCGTGATGTACGTGAAATTCTCCGAATGCCCGGCGAACAACAGGCCGTCGGATTTCATGTGCGGCACGAAACGTTTCAGGATTTTCGCCTGGGTTTCCGTATCGAAATAGATCATCACGTTGCGGCAGAACACCGCATCGTAAGGACCGTTTTTCGGCCACTGGCTGGCGATGAGGTTCACCGGCTGGAAGGTGACGCGCGCCACCAGCTCTGGCCGCACGCGCGCATAGCCGGCGCGATGGCCGCCGCCCTTCTGGAAAAAACGCTTGCGCCACTTCTCGTCCAGTTTCTCCACCTGCGACAAGGGATACACACCGCGACGCGCGACGTCCAATGCCTGGGTGTCGATGTCGCTCGCGAACACATGGAAGTCGGCTTTCTCGCCCAGCGCTTCCACCAGTTGCATCGCGATCGAATAGGCTTCCTGCCCGGTGGAGGCCGCCGCGCACCACACGCGCACGGGGCCGCGTCGACCGGCGACGTGCTGCGCCAGCAACGGGAAATGGTGCTCCTCGCGGAAAAATGCGGTCAGGTTGGTGGTCAGGGCATTGGTGAACTCCTCCCACTCCGATGAATCGGGATCGTGCTCGAGGCTGGCGAGATAATCCGAGAACCGCGTCATCTGCAGGTGCCGCACGCGACGCCCCACTCGGCTGTAGACCATGTCGCGCTTGTTCGCGGCCAGCACGATGCCGGCGCGCTGGTAGATCAGCGCGCAGATGCTTTTCAAGTCGTGGTCGTCGAATTCGAGGTCGCGCACCAGTGCGATGCTGCAGACCCGATTGGCGGGCGCACGCCGCGGCGGAATACAGGCCGGCGGCTGCGGTTCACGCATGGGTGGTGCGTCCGCAAGACCATCGGCGATCATCGTGGTCCGCACGGGGCCGCGATCAACGCGAACCGCATATTCCCGCTGCGCAACGGCATGGTTCGGGTTCACGGTGTCCTAGGCTGCGCGGCTTTCGCCCGCCTCATCGACCAGCGCCATTTCCCTGCTGGTCAGCAGTTTTTCGATATCGACCAGGATCAACATGCGCTCGCCCAGGTCGCCGAGGCCGTGGATGTAGTCGAGCGGAAGCCCGACGCCGAATTCCGGTGCGGGTTTGCGCTGCTCGGCAGTGAGCGTCATCACGTCGGAAACCCGGTCCACCACGATCCCGACCACGCGCCTTCCGATGTTCACCACGATGACCACGGTGTTGGCGTTGTACTCGGCGCTCTCCAGCCGGAACTTGATGCGCAGGTCCACGATGGGCACGATCACGCCGCGCAGGTTGGCCACGCCCTTGATGAAATCCGGCGCATTGGAGATCCGCGTGACGTGGGCGTAATCGCGGATTTCCTGCACTTTCAGGATGTCGATCGCGTATTCCTCTTCGCCCAGCGAGAACACCAGGAATTGTTGGTTGCCGGCGCCGGCGTCAGTGGATACAACGGGATTCATGACTCGGGCTCCTGTGGGACGTGGGCATGACCGGGTTATCGGCAGGAATTCCATTTTCTTTCTGGTCCGCGCCGAGCTGGCCCAGATCATTGACGTCGAGAATCAAGGCAACGCTGCCGTCCCCCATGATGGTCGCGGCCGACACGCCGGGAACCTTTCGATAGTTGGTTTCGAGATTCTTCACGACCACCTGCTGCTGCCCCACCAGTTCATCGACCAGCAGCGCATAGCGACGGCCACGGCCCTGCACCACCACTGCAATCGCACGCGTCGCATCGGTGCAGGCACCGGACACGCCCAGCACGTGGTGCACGGCGACGATGGGCAGATAGTCCTCGCGCACCTTCAGCAGCAGGTCGTCGCCGACCGTGCCGTGCAGGTCCCTGGCGCGCGGCTGCAACGATTCGACCACGCAGCTCACCGGCAGGATGAAGGTTTCACGTCCGACCCGGATCGACATGCCGTCAAGGATCGCCAGCGTCAGCGGCAGCACCACCCGCGTGGTGGTGCCCTGCCCCGCGCGCGACAATACTTCCACGTGGCCGCCCAGGCCTTCGATGTTGCGCTTGACCACGTCCATGCCGACGCCGCGCCCGGAAACATCGCTGACCTGCGCCGCGGTGGAAAAGCCCGGCGCGAAGATCAACTGCCAGACTTCTTCATCGCTCATCGCATCCGAAACGCCCATGCCGCGTTCGCGCGCCTTGGCGAGGATCCGCTCGCGATTCAATCCGGCGCCGTCATCGCTGACCTCGATCACGATGTTGCCGCCCTGGTGTTCGGCGGACAGCGTCAGCACGCCGGTGCGCGGTTTGCCTGCGGCTTCGCGCGCATCGGGATTCTCGATGCCGTGATCGAGGCTGTTGCGGACCAGATGCGTCAAGGGATCGATGATCTGCTCGGTCAGGCTCTTGTCCAGTTCCGTCGACTGCCCCCTGGTGACCAGTTCCACGCTCTTGTCGAACTTGGCCGCGAGATCGCGCACCAGCCGCGGGAAACGGCTGAACACGTGATCCATCGGCACCATGCGCACCGACATCACCGCCTCCTGCAGGTCGCGCGCGTTGCGTTCCAGCAGGTCGATGCCGGCGACCAGGCCTGCTTTGGCGGGGCCCTCCAGCTTCCCGACCACCTGGTTCAACATGGACTGAGTGATGATCAGCTCGCCCACCAGGTTGATGATGTGATCGACCTTGGTGACGGGCACGCGCAACGATGACTCTGCCTGGGCATGGGACATGCGCGCGGCGCTTGGCGCGTCACCACCGAGCGGCGGAGCGATGGTGGGCGCTTCGGTTTTCACGGCGCGTGTTTCCATTGCCGATTCGGCTCCCGGTTCCGCAATGGCTTGCGGTGGCGTCACCAGCGCCTCGATCTTCAACTGCTCGGGCTCGACCACGAAGCACATCACGGCCTCGATGTCCGCCGCGCTTTCGGACGATGCCAGGACTACTTCGTGGCGGTCGCCATCGCGGCGCTGGCTGTCGATGCGGCCGAGGCGACCGAGCTCCTCGATCAGCAGGTCGCGATCCTTGTCGCTGACGCCGAGCAATGTCACCCGGTAGCCATCGCAACGTTCTGCCTGTTCGTCGACCGGCGGTGGCGCCTTGGGATTTTTTTTCGCAGAGGATTTTCCGGTGGCCGATTTTCCGGAAACAGCCTTTTTCACGGACGATTTTTTCGCAGCCGGCTTCGTGTCCCTGGACCCCGCGGTTTTTCCGCTTCCGGTCGCACCAATCTCCTCGTCGGCGAGACGCTGCAGCCCTGCGCAGATGCGTGCCAGCGCTTGCGAATCGGGTTCCCGTCCCTGCCGGTAGGCGCCCAGTTGATCGTCCAGCATGTCCTTGGTTTCCAGGAAGGTATCCACGATGTCCCGGCGCAACGCGAGTTCGCCGCGGCGCGCCGCATCGAGCAGGTTTTCCAGCAGATGCGTGGTGCGCTGCATGGCTTCGAAGCCGAACGTGCCCGCGCCGCCCTTGATGGAATGGGCCGCGCGGAAGATCGCGTTCAACTGCTCGGGATCGGGCTGTGCCAGGTCCAGCGCCAGCAACTGCGCTTCCATGCCTTCGAGCAGCTCCCCGGCTTCCTCGAAGAATGAATCCTGGAACTCGGAAACGTCCACGCTACCTCCCCTGTTTCAGCTTGACGACGGGCGCCGCCGACGCCGCCCGCTGCGTCGCGAGCACCGCGCCGCCGGCATCCGGCAGCTCGTGATCGGCTTCACCACCCTGCTGCAGCGACAACGGCGCGCCGTCGGTGATGCGTTGCGCGGCGTTGCTGGTCAACACCAGCAACTCGATCCGGCGATTGGCCGGATCGCTGGACTTGGCGCCCGGCAGCGGGATGCGATCGGCCACGCCGGTCACCGTCAGCAGCTTGCTGCTGTCGAGTCCGTCGGCGACCAGTTCGCGCCGCGAGGCGTTGGCGCGTCCGGCCGACAGTTCCCAGTTGCTGTAGCCGTTTTCGCCGGTCTGGTACGGGCGATCGTCGGTGTAGCCGTAGATGCTCAACTGGTTCGGCAGTTCGTTGAGGAACGGCACCATCGCGCGCAACAGATCGCGCATGTACGGCTCCAGCTTGTCGCTGCCCAGCTCGAACATCGGCCGGCGATCGCTGTCCACCATTTGGATGCGCAAGCCTTCCGGCGTCATCTCGAAACGCAACTGGTCGCGCACGTCGCGCAACTGCTTGTTGGCCTGCACGGCTGCCATGATGTTGTCGCGCAAATGGCGCAGGCGTTCGCGTTGTTCGCTCGGGCGCGGTTGCGCCTGCACATGGACATTCGCGCGCTCGCCTTCGTTGTAGACGTGGTCGGGGCCGCCGCCCGGGATCGCGCTGTCGCTTGAGGTCGTGCGATCGCCGCCGGCCACGGCTTGCGCAAGCGGCGTGCTGAAGTAATCCGCGAGGCCGCGCAACTGTTCGGGCGTCGCAGTCGCGATCACCCACAGCACCAGGAACAACGCCATCAACGTGGTCATGAAATCGGCGAGCGCGATCTTCCACGCGCCGCCGTGATGGCCGGCGTGCCCACCACCCTTGCGGCGAATGATGATCCGCGGGTGGCCCTCTTTCATGCTGCTTCGCCTTCTTCCTGCCGCTTGCCGCGAACATGGTTTTCCAGTTCATCGAAGCTCGGGCGCTCCGCGGAATTCAGCGCCTTGCGCCCGAATTCCAACGCCAGTTGCGGCGCATAACCATTCAGGGTCGCGAGCAACGTGACACGGATGCATTGCAGCATCCGCACCGCTTCGCGCACTTGCCGGTCGATGCGACTGCCGATCGGATTGACCACGCCGTAGGCAAGCAGGATGCCCATGAAGGTGCCGACCAGCGCGTGCGCGATCATTTCGCCCATCTCCGTCGAGCCCGAGCCTGCCGAGGCCAGCGCCTTCACCACGCCCATCACCGCGGCAACGATGCCGAACGCCGGCAATGCGTCGCCAACCTTGAACAACGCGTCGGCCGGCACGTGCGCATCGCTTTCCATCGCCTCGATCTCGTGTGTCATCAGCTCGTCCAGTTCGATCGGATCGACGCTGCCGCTCGCCATCAGGCGCAGGTAATCGGTGAGAAACCCCATGATCATGGGGTCCTTGGCGATCTGCGGATGCTCGGTGAACAGCGGGCTGCTGGGCGGGTCTTCGATGTCCTTTTCGATGCCCAGCATGCCTTCGCGGCGCATCTTGGTGAGCAGCTTGTACTGCAGCGACATCAAGTCCATGTACAACACCTTGTCGTACTTCTTGGTGTGCTTGAGTCGCGACGCGGCGCGAAAGGTCGCCTTGATGGCTTTGCCATTGTTGGCGGCGACGAAGGAGCCCACCGCGGCGCCCACGATGATCATGATTTCGGCCGGCTGGTACAGCGGTCCGAGGGCGCCGCCCGAAATGGCGTAGCCCCCGAATACGGAAAGGATGACGACGACAAGTCCGATAAAAGTCAACACAACTGTGATCCTTCCCCGCCCGGGTTTGCATGCAGCATCTATCGGCCAATCGGCAGCGAGCTTGAGCAGGCCGGGACCCGTGCTTCGCGCACCGAGGCTTGCGCCGTTACATCGGAAAACCGCGTCGCAGCGCGCTTTGCAGCGACAGCGTTGTCGCGCCTCCGACGACTTCAGAACGAAACCGGCCACCCGAAGGAATTCTGAAGAATTGTTACGCGCGCGCTTCGACGCCGCGCAGCATCAACCGCGCGTGATCCAGCTCACATTGCCGAATCAAACCGCGAACGGTCCGCACACGAAAGCCGAATGCCGCCTAAAGCTTCCCCGGATCGGGCCGATAGCGAGTGTGACGTCGCCCCGCGACATGCTTTTCGAACGTACGCACCATGAAGACACTGCTCATTTCCGCCGTGTGCCTGATCGCGCCGCTGGGCGCGCACGCGGCCTGTTCCCCGACCGATTTTTCGGTCAAGGATTTCAAGACCGAGGTCGTGGGAAGCACCATGAACCGGCACGTCGCGCTCAGCGGTGAACTGGTGAACAGTTGTTCGGCGGCGGCGGCGGCGGAACTCAAGGTCGTGGCGAAGGATGCAAGCGGCAACGTGGTGGCCAGCAAGAGCGCATGGCCTGCCGGTACTTCCAACATCTCGCCCGGCAAGTCGGTCAGCTTCGACCTGGGTCGCCTGATCCACTTCAGCCCGGAAATGCAGTCGTTCGCGATCAGCATCGTCAGCGTGCGTGCGTGGTAGTACCCCTCTTCGACGCACCGCAAACAAGTTGTTGAAGGTATGCGCCGGGCGGCCAACGTCCGGCGCTTCTTCGTGCGCGTGCATTTCGCACGCGGAACCGCCCGGCACGCAATACCACTTCGCCGATTCGACTTGCGGTCCCGCTCATCGCCACGAAAATGCGGCTGCGGGAGTTGCGCTTCGAGCGAATCGATCGCGTGCGACCCACGCACTCGACTACATCGGCGGGTTCATCGCCGGCGTGACCTCACGCGAACTATGTGGCGTGTCGCCGTACCGGGCGCTTGACCGATTCAGAATTCCTTCCAGGCCCCGGCGTCCATTTCTTCGACGCCAACGCGCGGCGCGGATTTCCGCACCGCGGCGAATACCGCTTCGGTGGCGCGGCCGACATCCGGGATTTGCCCGCTGTCGGGCGCATCGCAGGCGACGTGCTCGTCCCTGCCCCCAAGCTGGAAGAAACAGACCTGGTGTGACAGTTTGACGGCCTGGTCCTGCATCGCGCGCGCGGCCACCGAGGCTTCCTCCACCAGCGCGGAATTCTGCTGCGTCATTTCCTCGATCTGCGCGACGGCGTGGCTGACCTGGTCGATGCCGACCGATTGCTCCTGATTGGCCGCCGCGATTTCCGAGACGATGTCGGTCACCTTTTTGACACTCTCCACGATCTGCGCAAGTGCCTCGCCCGACTGGTTGACCAGCGTGGAGCCGGCGCGCACCTTTTCTTCACTGTCGGCGATCAGTTGCTTGATCTCGGTGGCCGCGTCGGCGCTGCGTTGCGCAAGGCTGCGCACTTCACTTGCCACGACCGCGAAACCGCGACCCTGCTCGCCCGCGCGCGCGGCTTCCACCGCGGCGTTCAATGCCAGCAGATTGGTCTGGAAGGCGATGTCCTGGATCAGGCGCACGATGTCGCCGATCTTGCGGCTGGACGCGTCGATTTCGGCCATCGCGGCGACCGCTTCGCGCACCACTTCGCCGCCGTGCTCGGCATGTTCGCGTGCGCCGCGCGCCAGTTGGTTCGCGTGATTGGCGTTGTCCGCGTTGTGCTTCACGGTGGAAGTCATCTCTTCCATCGACGACGCCGTTTCCACCAGGCTCGAGGCCTGTTCCTGGGTGCGCTGGCTGAGGCCATCGTTGCCGCGTGCGATCTGTTGCGCGGCGCTGCTCACCGCGTCGGAACCCTGACGCACTTCGTCCACGATCGAGCTGAGGCGTTCGTCCATCACCCGGAACGCATCGAGCACCCGGCCCAGTTCGTCCCGTCGTGCCACCCTGATGCGATGCCCCAACTTGCCTTCCGCGATCGCATAGGCCACTTCGGCCAGGTGTTTCAGCGTGCGGCCGAGCGAGCGCACCAGCAAGGTCGAAACCGATGCCGCAATCAGAAGTCCGATTACCAACGCGATCAACACCGCCGCGCGCACCGCGTCGTAGCGATCCACCTGCGCGTGATAGATCTGCTTCACCTGCTCGCCTTGCGCCTCGATCAACTTGTTCAGCGCATCGAGCCGCATCATCAACTGCGGACGCACCTGCATCTCCAGCATGTCGCCGGTGCCCTTGTCGCCCTGGCTCAAGGCGTCGTAAACGTCGCCGAGCCCGCTCTGGTAGTCCGCATCCGACGCGCGGAAATCCTTGTACTTGGCGGCGATTTCCTTGTTCATCGGTACCGCCGCGAGCTGCTTGTTGATACTGGCGATGTCTTTCCCGATGCGTCGTGATTCGGCGACCTTCTGCTTCACCTGGTCGGGATGGCCGATCGAGTTCGCAGCTTCGCCGAGCACCGTGAAATTCAGCAATGACTTGGAACGCAGCTCGCCCGTCAACTGCACCGGCGTCATGCCTTCCTCATAGCTGCGGCGCATGCCGTCGTTCTGCCACGCCATCGTGCCGAGGCTGACGAACGTTCCCGCGATCAGCATCAATCCGAGCAATCCAAGCACGCCGATCAGGCGTGTCTTCACGGACAGATTCGACAGCTTCGCGAAAATCGAATTGGACTGCTTCATCGGTATTCCCCCTTCGATGGCAATGGCGCTTCGCGGGCGTCCACCGACACGGCAGACGCCGTGCTGTTGTTGGTACGTGATGCGTCGACGGATGCCCGGCGAACCCGCGCTTCGTTGGCCGTATCGGCCGCGCGAGGGGAAACTTGAGCGAAGCACGCGATCGCGCCATCCGCTCCAGTTGTCTGCGGAGTGGCAGGCATCGGATCGCGCGCGAATGTTCTGGTGCTCCGATTGCGCCGCAAGCTCTGGAGTGCATGCACATCGACGTGCGGTCTTCGCAGGATTGAAGCCATTTCGCGAAGCGTGCCGCAGTTTCGTTGCGTGACCGCCTAAAGAAATTTTCGCTGGCGCCGAAAAACATTCACGAAGGCTGGCAGCGTGGTGATCCCGCTTGAAGCGGATGCCCGGACCGACCTTTTGAGGAACGCCGCCAGAGCGGCTCTCAATCCAACCACCACACGAAAGGATAATGTCATGGCAGTCATCAACACCAACATTACCGCTCTGATCGGCCAGCAAAACCTGACCCGCTCCCAGGGCGCCCTGCAGACCGCGATGGAACGTCTGTCGTCGGGCCTGCGCATCAACTCCGCCGCCGACGACGCCGCCGGCCAGGCCATCGCCAACCGCATGGGCTCGCAGATCACCGGCCTGTCCCAGGCCCAGCG
>DATFGT010000115.1:0-14680 GCA_035249175.1 Rhodanobacteraceae bacterium | reverse complement strand
AGTCCCCGCCGGCGACAGGCCGGCTTCCAGTGCACGCGAGTGTAACCAATCGGAGCGCGGATTGTTGGCCTGGTTGTTGCCAGCCTGCGGACGGGCGCGGGCTTGTCGGCCGACGCGAACGCGGTGGCGGTCCCGATCAGAAAAAGATCTTCTGTTTCTGCTTCCGGTAACGCCGCCACGCATCGATCGACAAGCCACCCGCGCCGCGTACCGCCAACACCAGGAATCCGCCGGCGATCGCCAGGTTCTTCATGAAGTTGGTCCACTGTTCGTGGTCGGCGAAGTTGTTGTGGAAGATCATCGCGGCCACCAGCGTGTAGATGAACAGCCCGACCGCGGCCCAGCGCGTCAGCAGGCCGCACAGCACGGCGAGCCCGCCGCCCAGTTCGGCGAAGATCACCAGTGGCAACAGGCCCGGTGGCAGGCCGTGCGCCACCAGCACCTTCATGGTGTCGTGGTAGGCCATGATCTTGCCGATGCCGGACAGGATGAAAATCAACGACAGTCCGAGGCGGCCGACAAACAACGTGAAGTTCTGCATCGTGGGTTCCGTTTGGTCGCTTGCCGCATCGCATGCCCGGGCGCGCCCGCACGTGCGGCGGCCGTGGGTTAGTCCGCCGCCAGCGCAGCGCGCATGCGGGGCGTCAGCACGCGCTTGGCGAACAGGTAATGGTCGCGCCAGTAATAGCCGTCCAGTTCATCCAGCCGCACCGTGCCGCCCTTGTCCGGCGCGTTCACGAAGCGGCCGTGGCCGACGTAGATCGCAACATGATTGACGCGATGGCGGTAGCCGAAGAACAACAGGTCGCCGGGTTCCAGCGCGCTGCGCGCAATCGTGGGCGCATCCAGCGCGGCGATTTCGCGCGAAGTGCGGGGCAGGGCGAGGCCGGCTTCGGTCCTGAAGACGTAATCGACCAGGCCCGAGCAGTCGAAGCCCGAGTCGGGCGTGTTGCCGCCCCAGCGGTACGGCGTGCCGACCAGTCCGATCGCGCGAAACAGTACGTTGTTGGCGACCGTGGCGGGTGGCGCCGGCGCCGAAGACCGGGGGGGCGAAACGGTCGCGCAGGCCCCCAGCAACAACAGGACCGCGCACCCCGCGAGCAGGCGACCAAGACGCCATGGCGCGTTCAACGCGCGGCCCTCGCAAGGGCGAACGCGGAACGCAAAGATGGGTTGCGATCGGGGAAAAGCATCGGATCGGCGGACGGCCGCTCGGGGGCAGGCCCGACGTTAACCGATGGCGCCGGTGACGTCCAGCGAGCGGCAGACGCCACCCGGCTTTTCAGCACATCGCGGCGCGATCGCCCAGACGGTCGTTGGCGTGCAGTTGCGTGGCGAGCGACTGTTCGAACTGGGCCGTGCGTTGGCGGGCAGCTTCGGCGGCCGCAGCGGGCACCGTCTGCTCGTCCAGGCAGCGAGCCAGGATCGCGCGGTGATAGGCGTTGAAATCGGGATCGCGGCTGGCTTCGTCCAGCGCAGCCAGCAGAGTGGCCAGCCAGCCCGCGCCGGGAGCGCGGAGCATCAGCAGGATTTCGGGTACGCTGCAAAAACCGGTATCGACGTTGGCGTTCATCTGGATTCCCCTTGTGCAGGAATACCCAAGCAGGAATGATGCCAACCGTGACGGGGTGCCGGAAATAGATGGCCGAGCCGAGCCGGATTCCGGGGATCCCCCCAAGCTTGGCCGCGCTTTCCATGACCCGACGGGCGTTTTCCACAGCCAGGCGACGGGGCGGGGCCAGCGGCGCGGGCGCATGGTTTTGGCGATGGCGCCAGCGGCGCTACAATCGTACGAATGAGTGAAGCACGCAGTGACGTTCTGATCCTGGGCGGCGGCGTGATCGGTCTGTTCTGCGCGCTGACGCTGCTCCGGCGTGGCGCCTCGGTGCGGGTGATCGATCGCGGCCAGCCGGGTTGCGGCGCATCGCACGGCAATTGCGGCACCCTCACCCCCAGCCACGCGATTCCCCTGACGGTGCCGGGCATGCCGTGGCGTGCGCTGCACTGGATGCTGCGCCGCGATGCACCGTTGTATGTCAACCCGCGCCCCGACTGGGATCGCTGGCGCTGGTTGTTGGGTTTTGCGCGCCGCTGCAATCCCGGTTTCGCCAAGCGCGCCGCGCTGGTGCGTGCGGCGATCCTCAAGCGATCATGGACCCTGCTGCCGCGCGTACTGGTGGAGGAAGGCATCGACTGTGAATACGCGCCCGCGGGCAATCTGTACGTCTATCGCGATCGGCGCACACTGGAACACGATCGGCCGGAGATCGAATGGCTGCATCGATTGGGCATTGCGGCAACAGCCTTGGGCGGCGCCGAGGTCGAGCAGATGGAGCCTTCGCTGCTGCCGGGCGTGGTGGGCGGAGTCCTGCATACCGATGATGCGCAACTGCGCCCCGACCTGCTGGTCGAGGGACTTGCGCGGCGGCTGCGCGAACAGGGCGGCACCATCGAGACCGGCGCGGCGGTGCAAGGCTTTCGTTGCGCGGACGGCCGTGTCGACGCCGTGCGTACTACGCACGGCGATTTTTCGGGCGAGCGCATCGTGATGGCGCTGGGCGCATGGACGCCACGCGTCGCGTCCATGCTGGATCTGCAGGTGCCGATCCAGCCCGGCAAAGGCTATTCGATCACGATGTCGCGCCCCGATCCGTGTCCGCGCCGCGCACTGGTATTACGCGAACCCAGCGTGTGCGTCACCGCATGGGGTTCGGGCTATCGGCTCGGCAGCACGATGGAGTTCTCGGGTTACGACGAACGCCTCAACCGCACGCGGTTGGATGCGCTGCGGCGCGGCGCCGCCGCGTATCTGCGTGCACCGGTGGGTGCGGAGTTGCGCGAAGAATGGTGGGGCTGGCGGCCAATGTGCGTGGACGAAACTCCGCTGATCGGGCCTGTGAATCGCTGGCACAACCTGATGCTGGCCACCGGCCACGGCATGCTCGGCGTGAGCATGAGCGCCGCGACCGCGGAACTGGTCGTCTCGTTGATCGCGGGTGAACCGCCGGTGCTGGATGCGATGGCGTATTCGCCCGCGCGCTTCGGGTTGTAAGAAGGCTGCACAACCTGCTGCGCCACTCGCCACGTCCAGGTGGCTCGCCCTGCGGGCCGCCTGCGGCGGTTCAAACCGGCATCCTGCAGGCGTTGCTCGGAATGCTCCCGTACTGGCTGTACGCTCCGCTTCCTCCGTTCCGGCGATCACGGAGTGTTTTTTGGTCATGGATGGCGCTGCCATCGCTCGCGACGGTTCTGCAGTCTTCTCGGCAAGTTGACCACGGGAACCTCACAGCTTATCCACAGCCTGTGCGACGTTTTATTCCCGGATGTTGATGTATCGCGCGGCATGAGACACCGCCCTATCATCCTCGACATGACCAGAGCCGTTTGCACCCTTCCAGTACCTACATTTCCATGAGCGCCGTTCTGCCGGAACTCAAGTCTTCGCCGCGCGTCGACGTGCTGCGGGTACCGCCGCATTCCATCGAGGCCGAGCAGTCGGTGCTGGGCGGCCTGATGCTGGTCGGCGAGGCCTGGGACCAAGTCGCCGACCGCGTGGTCGAGGAAGATTTCTATCGCCGCGACCACCGCCTGATCTTCCGCGCCATCGGCGAACTCGCGATGGCCGGCAAGCCGTGCGATGCGGTGACGCTGGGCGAGTGGTTCGAACGTCACGGCGAGACCACCAACATCGGCGGCGTCGCCTACCTCGCGGAACTCGCGAACAACACGCCCAGCGCGGCCAACATTGCGGCTTACGCCGACATCGTTCGCGACAAGGCGGTGTTGCGCAAACTCATCGAAGCCGGCACCCAGATCGCGGGCGACGGGTTCAATCCGGAAGGCCGCAACACCCCGGAAATCCTGGAAGCCGCCGAGCAACGGGTGTTCAAGATTGCCGAGGCCGGTGCACGGGGGCGCAAGCAGGTCATCCCGGTGCGGCAGTCGGTGAAGGAAGCCGTGGAACTGTTGGCGCAGCGCTACGCCAACCGCGGCCAGTTGAACGGGCTCACCACCGGCTTCAAGGACCTGGACGACCTGACCTCCGGCATGCAGCGACAGGATCTGGTGATCGTGGCCGGCCGTCCATCGATGGGCAAGACCGCGTTCGCGCTCAACATCGCCGAGGCCGTCGCGATGCGCGCCAAGCAGCCGGTGCTGGTGTTCTCGATGGAAATGTCGGCCTCGCAATTGGCGTTCCGGTTAATCTCGTCGATGGGGCGCATCAACCAGAAGGATTTGCGCTCGGGTGAACTCGCCGAAGAGGAGTGGCCGCGCGTCAGCCAGGCCGCATCATTGCTTTCGGAATCGAAAATCTTCATCGATGACACGCCTGCGCTTTCGCCCGGCGAACTGCGTTCGCGTGCACGCCGCATGATGCGCGAGCATGGGCTCGGCTTGGTTGTGATCGATTACCTGCAGTTGATGCAGGTGCCCGGCAACAAGGAAAACCGCGCCACGGAAATTTCCGAAATCTCGCGCAACCTGAAAGCGATGGCCAAGGAACTGGACGTGCCGGTGATCGCGCTGTCGCAGTTGAACCGCGCGCTGGAACAACGCAACGACAAGCGCCCGGTCATGAGTGACCTGCGCGAATCGGGTGCGATCGAACAGGATGCCGACTTGATCCTGTTCATCTACCGCGACGAGGTCTACAACAAGGAAACCAACCACAAGGGCATCGCCGAAATCATCATCGGCAAGCAACGCAACGGCCCCATTGATACCATCAAGCTGACCTTCCTCGGCCAGTACACCAAGTTCGAGAATTACGCGCCCGAGGCGTACATAGGCAGCATGGAGTGAGCCTTTGAGCCGCTCCGCCACCGCGACGATCCACCTCGACGCGCTGCGCGCCAACCTGGCGCGGGTCCGCACGCTGGCCGAGGGTGCGAAGGTGATGGCGGTGGTCAAAGCCGACGCCTACGGTCACGGCCTCGAACGTTGCGCGCGCGCGTTGGCGGCCGCCGACGCCTTCGGCGTGGCGTCGATCGCCGATGGCTTGCGGCTGCGCGCAGCCGGACACCGTCAGCGGATCGTGGTGTTGTCCGGCCCCGACGCAGCCGGCGACCTCGCCGAGATGCGCCGGTTGCAGCTGGAAGCCGTGATCCACCATGAATCGCAACTGGCGATGCTGGAAGCCGAACGCAGCGGCGATCCGCTGAAGGTATGGTTGAACCTCGACACCGGCATGCATCGGTTGGGGTTTGCGCCGGAACGCGGGCGCGAAGTGTATGCGCGATTGCGTGCGCTGCCTGCCGTCGATCCTTCCGTCGTGCTGATGACGCACTTCGCGTCGTCGGATGAATTCGACAACGACCTCACCGCGCGCCAGACGCGATGTTTCCTCGACGCGACAAAAGACTTGCCCGGCGAACGCGCGTTGTCCAATTCCGCAGGGCTGCTGGGTTGGCCGACTGCGCATGGAAACTGGGTGCGCGTCGGTGGACTGTTGTACGGCTTGTCGGTCACCAAAGCCAGCACCGGCGTGGATTTCGGTTTTGCGCCCGCGATGACGCTGACCACGCGTCTGCTCGCCATCAATCGCATCGGGCGGGGCGAGCGAGTGGGCTATGGCGCCACGTGGGAATGCCCGGAAGACATGCGCGTCGGCGTCGCCGCGATCGGCTACGGCGACGGCTATCCGCGCAGCGCACGTTCCGGCACGCCGGTGCGGGTCGGCAATGCGCCTGCCGAGGTGATCGGTCGCGTGTCGATGGATCTGCTGACACTCGATTTGCGCAATGCGCCGGATGCGAAAGTCGGCGACGGGGTGACGTTGTGGGGTCCGCAACTGCCGGCCGAAGTGATCGCAGACCACGCCGGCACCATTGCCTACGAACTCACCTGTGGCGTCACGCGGCGCGTGTTGTTTGCGGAGGATGGTGCGTAATGGCCAAGGCAAAGACCGCTTACGTGTGTTCCGATTGCGGCGCAGAGTACCCGAAGTGGCAGGGCCAGTGCGAGTCGTGCGGCGCGTGGGACACGTTGTCCGCGTTTGTGGTGCAGCCGGCGAAAGATGCCGCGCACGCATCGCGGCGGGTCGGCTATGCCGGCGCGGAGGTCGCGAAGGTGCAGCCCTTGGCATCCGTGGCGGGCGAACTCGAGCAACGCCATCTGGTGCGAATCGGTGAGCTCGATCGTGTGCTGGGGGGCGGGCTGGTCGAAGGCTCGGTGGTGCTGGTGGGCGGCGATCCCGGCATCGGCAAATCAACGTTGCTGCTGCAGACACTGGCCGCCCTGGGTGAACGGCTGCCCGGCCTGTACGTGAGCGGCGAGGAATCGCTGGCGCAGATCGCGGCGCGTGGCCATCGGCTGGGTCTGGAACTCGCGCCTTTGCGGGCGCTCGCGGAAACCTGCGTCGAACGGATCCTCGAACACGCGATGGCGGAAAAACCGCGTGTGCTGGTGATCGACTCCATCCAGACCATTTGGACCGAAACCCTGCCGGCGGCGCCCGGCTCGGTGTCGCAGGTGCGCGAATCGGCCGCGCGATTGGTGCGCTTTGCCAAACAGATCGGCACGTCGGTGTTCCTCGTGGGCCACGTGACCAAGGAGGGCGGCATCGCCGGCCCGCGCGTCCTCGAGCACATGGTGGATGCGGTGCTGTATTTCGAGGGCGAGGTGGGCTCGCGCTTTCGGGTGTTGCGCGCGTTCAAGAACCGCTTCGGCGCGGTCAACGAACTCGGCGTGTTCGCGATGGGCGACAAAGGCCTGCGCGAGGTGCCGAATCCGTCCGCGATTTTCCTGTCCGCACATCAGGGCGCGACGCCCGGCAGCACGGTGATGGTGACCCGCGAAGGCACGCGCCCGTTGCTGGTGGAAGTGCAGGCGCTGGTCGATCAATCGAACCTCGGCAACCCGCGCCGCGTGGCGTTGGGTCTCGAACAAAACCGGTTGGCGATGCTGCTGGCGGTGCTGCATCGCCACGGCGGCGCGGCGGTATTCGACCAGGACGTGTTCATCAACGTGGTCGGCGGCATCCGCGTGCAGGAAACGGCGGCCGACCTGCCGGTGCTGTTGGCAGTGCTGTCGAGTTTTCGCGATCGCGCGTTGCCGGAAAAAACCGTGGCCTTCGGCGAAGTCGGTTTGTCCGGCGAGGTGCGCCCGGTGCCGAACGGCGAGGAACGTTTGAAAGAGGCCGCGCACCACGGCTTCCGTCGTGCGATCGTGCCGCAGGCGAACGCGCCGAAGAAATCCGTGCGCATCGGTGACATGGAAGTGATCGGCGTGGAGCGTCTGCGCGAGGCGATCGAGGCGGCGGGTGGCTGATCGGCATTCCGGCCATGGATTGGCCGGAATCCACTGTCATGGATGGTGAGCCAAGACACTGGATCCCGGCCTGCGCCGGGATGACGAACAAACAAGTATCTCGCTGGTCAGCCCGATAGCGCGCGCAGCTCAACGACATGTGGCGTCACCCGCAACATCGAACCCTGCTCGTACCAGTCGCCCAGCACGATGCGTTGCGCGGACTTCCCGTCCAGCGTGAAATCATGGATGGCGGGGCGATGGGTATGACCGTGGATCATCCGTGTGACGCCGGCTTGGCGCAGCGCGCATTCGACTGCGGCCTGATTGACGTCCATGATCGCCATGTCTGTTTGCGCGGCATGCGCGCGGCTGGCGTCACGCGCCTGCGCCGCGAACGCGCGACGCTCGGCCAGCGGGCGCGTGCAGAACGCGGCCTGCCACGCGGGATCGCGTACCTGTTGCCGAAACGCGAGGTACGCCGTGTCATCGGTGCACAGCACGTCGCCATGCAGGATAAGCGTGGGCGCGCCGTACAGGTCGACGACGGTACCGTCGTCCAGAAGGTCCATGCCGCAGCGGCGCGCATAGCCCTCGCCCAACAGGAAATCGCGATTGCCGACGATGAAATGCACCGGCACGCCGGCGGCGCCAATGCCCTGCAGTGCGCGAGCGATGCGCGCGTTCAACGCGGCGTCGTCATCGTCGCCGATGTAAGCCTCGAACAGATCGCCCAGGATGTAGAGCGCGTCGGCCGTGCGTGCTTCACCGGCACAGAAGCGCTCAAAGTCTTCGACGATGTGCGGGCGCGCGTCGTCGAGGTGCAAGTCGGAGACGAATAAGGTCACCACTGTTCAGTGTTTTGTGGCGGGCTTTTTCTTCGCGGCGGGCGCGGAGGCGGGCGCCTGCCCTGTGACCGGCGACACCGGCTCTTCGATCGGATGCGCGGCTTCGCCGATCAGCTTCGCGCTTTCGATCACCACCAGCGGGCGCGGCACGTCGCCGATGAATGGACCTTGCGGACCGGTCGGCAAGTTGTCGATCTTGTCCACCACGTCCATGCCCTTCACGATCTTGCCGAACACTGCGTAGCCCCAGGTCATGCCGCTTTGGTTGCCCACGTAGTCGAGGCGCGGGTTGTCCACCACGTTGATGAAGAATTGCGCGGTCGCCGAGTCGGGATCGGGACCGCGCGCGGCGGCCACGGTGCCGCGCAAGTTGGATAGCCCGTTGTTGGCTTCGTCGGGAATCGGGGGCAGCGTGCGCTTGGGCCGCAGCTCGCGCGTGTACAGCCCGCCTTGCACCAGGTAACCCGGGATCACCCGATGGAAGACAGTCCCGTCGTAGAAACCATCCTTTACGTACTGCAGGAAATTGGCGACGGTCTTGGGGGCCTTGTCGGGGAACAGCTCGATCACGAAATCGCCTTGCGAAGTCTTGATTTCAACCTGCGGATGCGCAGGCGCTGCCGTGGAAGCCGCCGATGACGCCGAGGCCGGCTCGGGCGGCGCCGCCCGAGCCGGCAAGAACGCGAACGCAAGCGACACGGACAACGCGGGAAGCAGCCGGCGAAGCGGATGGCGGGTCGGGATCATGGCGCGGATCGGGAAGCTGAAAGCGGCATGATAAGCGAACGCATCTGCGAACCGCGCGTTGCGCATCTCACGGCTGTGCGCAAGTGGCGCCCGCGCAGGCGCCGAACCGGAATCCGGTTTGCCGGCTGGGCAGGGAGGGGCTCTGCAATGAATTGCTGTCGTTCTGGTCCTGGTCCAGGTGCCGGCGCCGGATTTCCAGCACGATCGGCGTGACCTGCGCGATGCGCGCGTCGATCTGCGCGCGGGTGTAGTAATCGAGATCGGGGCGCTTCAGCAGGCGGTGCAGTTGATCCAGCGCATCGGCGGCATGGCCGGACAGGAACGTGGCATCGGCATACGCGATGCCGGCATGCACGTCGTCACCCGCGACATGGCAGGCATGGCCATAGGCCGCATACAGCGACGGCTCGGAATCGTCATTGAGCAATGGCTTCAAAAGCGCTTGCGCGGTTTTCGCGCTGGGCTTGCTGCCATCGTCCAGCAGTGCGCGGCTGTAATCCAGCACGATCGCCGGGTCGTTCGGCCACATCGCGTTCAGCGAGGCGTAGCGTTGCAGCGCATCGGTGCGTTGCCCCGAGTGGCGTTCGGCATCGGCGAGCCCCAGCGCGAGACTGAGGTTGTCGGGGTGTTGCCTGGAAAGTTTGGCCATGACCGGCACGGCCTTCGTGGCCTGGTTCAGTTGCAGCAACGCCAGCGCGTAGCCGTACTGGTTCGCGGTTGCGGCGGCGAACGTGGTGCTGTTGGCCATGCTGCGGGTGTAGTAGTCGAGCACCGAGCGAGGGTCGCTGGACGACAGCACGCGCACCCGTTCGCGCATCAACTCGTATTGCAGTTCGCTGGGCCCGCGCGCGGAATGATCCAGCAGCGCGGTGCCCTTCACGAAGGGCAGCGGCAGCAGGCCGGGCACGGATGGATCGGCGGCGATGCCCGAAGGTTGCGATTTCATCCCGGCCTTCAGCACGCGGGCGCGCGCACGCGCGTCGGCGATGCGCACGCTGTTGACCGGATGATCCTGCAGGAAGTCGGGAATGTTGCCGGCGGCCATGCCGCCATCGCCGCCGGGACGCATCACCGCCTGCATGCGCGCGAACACCGTCGCCATGCCTTCGGGATCAAAGCCCGCCTTTGCCAGTGTGTTGATGCCGACGTGGTCGGCTTCCGTTTCGTCCTTGCGGGTGAAGTCGATCATGTGCTGCTGCATCATCGCCAGCACGGCGATGAAGGCGCCATACGATGCGTCGGGACCTTGGGCGTAAGGCGCATTGCCGTAGCCGTATCCGTAGGGTTGCGTCTCGACGCGGCGATCTCCCGAATCGGCGTGCGAAGCAGCCAAGGCCGCCGCGAACGCGCCCAGCACGTACAGCGGGGCGGATTTCTTCTGGTCCTCCAGCGCGCGCTGCAAGTGATGCTGACTGATGTGCGCCAGCTCGTGCGCCATCACCGCCGCGAGCTGGTCCTGGTTCTGGGTGAGGGTGAACATGCCGGAGAAGATGAAGACGTAGCCGCCGAACGTCGCGAACGCATTGATCTCGGGAATATTCAGTGCGGTGAAGGTGTATTGCTGGGTCGGGTCGCTGCTCGCCGAGGCCAGCCGGTAGCCCAGGGTGCGCAGGTACTGGTCCACCTGCGGATCATCCAGCACCAGATGCGCGGCGCGCAATTCGCGCAGGAATTCCGCGCCATAGTCTTTTGCTTCCTGGGGCGACATCACCGTGTCGGCCGAACTGCCGAGGCTGGGCAGGCGCACGTCGGTCTGCTGCGCGAGCGTCGGCAACGACAGCGCCAGCGTCGCGGCGAAGGTCAGCAGGGGGCGGAGGCGCTTCGGCATGATGGTTCGAGAGCGTGTCTGGAATTGGACCTGTGTTGCAGCGTTTGGTTCGAGTGTCAACGAAAACAGCCGGCATGTCCGGAACCGGCAGCCATTCTCGGTTCCGGCATGTTCAGCGAGGGTAAAATGTCGGGAGTCCATTCCGATTTTCATCATGGCCGACATCGAAATCTACTCTACCGCGGCCTGCGGTTACTGCATGGCCGCCAAGAACCTGCTGAAGTCCAGGGGGCTCGCCTGGCGCGAGTTGCGCGTCGACACCGACTCCGCGGCGCGCGCCGAAATGCTGAACCGGGCGCCCGGGGCCCGCACCGTGCCGCAGATCTTCATCAACGGCACCCATGTGGGCGGCTTCGACCAGCTCGCCGCGGCCGATCGCAGCGGGCGGCTGAATGAGCTTTTGCAAGCCGCACCGTAACGCCCGATAATTCCGCTTTTGTTTTCCGAACCGCCGCGTCGATTGCGTCTGACGGAGCCGTTGTTGTGCGAGTCAGGCCATGGATGGCAGTTCTGGACTGCCACGGCCTGTGTCATTGGCACTTGTCGGAATATCCGGCGAAGCAGCGTCAGGGATGATCGCATTGCTTCGGAAGGCCGTTCTGATCTGGATGAGGCGAGAACGGGCCTAGGTTTTTTATTGACTAATCGAAGCAGCGATCAGGGACGATCGCAAAAATAAAGGAGTTGTGTGTGAGCAAGACGATAGCGGTGATCCGCGGCGACGGCATCGGCCCGGAAATCATGGCCGCCACCCTGAAAGTGCTGGACGCACTCGATTGCGATCTCGACTACGAATTCGTCGAAGCCGGCATGGTGGCGCTGGAAAAGCACGGTGAGCTGCTGCCGCAGGCTACGCTGGATGCGATCGCGAAACGCGGCATCGCATTGAAGGGCCCGCTGACCACGCCGATCGGCAAGGGTTTTTCGTCATTGAACGTCGCGCTCCGCAAGCACTTCGACTTGTACGCGAACGTGCGTCCGGCGATCAGCTTTCCCGGCACCAGGGCGCGCTACGAGAACATCGACATCATCACGGTGCGCGAGAACACCGAAGGCGCCTATCTTTCCGAAGGCCAGACGCTGTCCGGTGACGGCGAGACCGCGCAATCGATCGTGCGCAATACCCGCAAAGGTGCGTCGCGGATCGTGCGCCACGCATTCGAGCTCGCGGTGCGCAAGGACCGCAAGAAAGTCACCGCGGTGCACAAGGCCAACATCATCAAGACCGCATCGGGCCTGTTCCTCGACGTTGCGCGCGAGATCGCGAAGGGCTATCCGCAAGTCGAGTTCAACGAGATGATCGTGGACAACACCTGCATGCAGTTGGTGATGAATCCGTGGCAGTTCGACGTGATCGTCACCACCAACCTTTTCGGCGACATTCTTTCTGATTTGTGCGCAGGACTGGTGGGTGGGCTGGGGCTCGCGCCGGGCGCCAACATCGGCAAGGACGCGGCGATCTTCGAAGCCGTGCACGGCTCCGCGCCCGACATCGCCGGCAAGAACATCGCCGATCCCTGCGCGTTGTTGCTGGCGGCCGCCGAAATGCTGGATCACCTCGACATGACCGCCAAGGCGATGCGCGTTCGTAACGCGATCCGCGCCACGCTGGAAGCACACGATCGCGTGACGCCCGACCTCGGCGGCGGCGGCACGACGGATTCGTTTGCCGAGGCGCTGGTGGAGCGCGTGCGCGGCTGATGCCGCGCAGCGCATCCAGGCTGTCGCTCAGCCGAACATCCCGGGCGTGTAATCGCCGACTTCGGGCCGTGCGGCGATGTTGATCCGGTTCCAGCTGTTGATCAGCGTCACCAGCAGCGTCAGATCCATCAATTCCTTTTCGTTGAACTGCGCGCGCTTCCTCGTACAACGCGTCCGGTAGTACGGATTGGTCGTGCGCGGGAAGCTGGGAGAGGGCTTCGCACCAAGCCAGCGCGGCGCGTTCGCGCGCGCTTAGAACGCCGTTTCGCGCCACGCCGGCAACACATACAGGCGTTGCTCGAATTCGCCGGCGGCGCGGACATCCTTGTTGTGCATATCGAGGCAGTAGGCGCAACCGTTCAGTTGCGACCAGCCACGCTTCCGGATCGTCCAGTGTCGCCACGTCTTGGGCTTGCCAGCGCAGCCACGCGTCGTGCAGCACGTCCTTCGCGTCCGCAGGTACGCCGAGCGTCCGGTAGGCGAGGCCGAACAGCCGCGGACGATGTGGCTGGAACAGATCGGTGTGGATCTCCACGTCTGAAACTCCGGTCCGGTTTATCCACGACGTGCGAGTCGGCGCGGGCGTGACAAGCCCTCAGCGCAGCAGCGGCCAGGGCGCCAGCAACAGGATCCAGAGCACCGCCACCGCGCCGGCGAATTTCATGCCCTTGAACAACTTGCGGTGGCGCTGTTTGAAGCCGCGGCTTTTCTCGCGGCGTTGCCGCAGTGCCGAGAACAGGCGGTTGATCGCGCCGGTCGGTTCGCTGACCTGGTTCGGGGATGCGGTGATCGCGCCCATGAAATTGCTGACGTGGTGGTTGATCCACGCCATCACGCGCGAACGCAGTGGACGCTCGAGATCGGCGAAGAAGATCACGCGCGTCATGTCGGTCTTGTTTTCGACCCAGTGCACGCAGGTTTCGTCGAAGATCACGTCTTCGCCATCGCGCCAGAAATATTCCTGGCCGTCCACGAAGATGTGGCAGTCGCGTGAGTTGGGCGTGATCAGCCCCAAGTGATAGCGCAGCGAGCCCGCGAACGGGTCGCGGTGCGGGTTCAGCGTCACGCCGGGTGGCAGCAGCGCAAACATGGCGGCCTTGACACCGGGAATGCGGTTCACCAGTTCCACGGTTTTCGGACACAGCGTTTGCGCGGACGGCAGCGGTTCGCCGTACCACTTCACGTAGAAGCGCTTCCAGCCCACCTTGAGGAACGAGGCGAAACTGGCATCGTCGTCCTTCACCGCGTCGCGGATGTGACCTTGGTCGAACAGGCCGGCAGCCTCGTCGCGGATGGTCTGCCAGTTGTCGCGCAGTGCATCGACCGCGGTGAAGCGCTTGCGGTCGGGAAATGCGCCGGCCGGTACCGCGGAAAACGCGTACATCAGCAGGTTGTACGGCGCGAACACGGTGGCGTGGCTCGCCAGTTGCCGGCCGAGTTTCAGGCGCACGCGGCTGCGGAAATGCACGGCGAGCGCGCTCAGCAGGAAAAGCGCGATCAGGCCGAGCAGGACCAGGCGGAGGATCAGCAGCGCGGACATGGCGGGATACGGCGTGGGGTTGCAGCGATTTTAGCGCGGGCGCTGCGCCAGCACCCTGAGTGGGGTCATGCCGGGCGTGTAGGCGTGCTTCAGCGCGCGTTGCACGAACGCGACCGCGTTGCGTGCAGCGACGCGTGGCGCGCGGCCTTTCGCAAGTTCGGCGGCCAGCGCCGCCGACAGCGTGCAGCCGGTACCGTGGGCCTCGAACGGCAATTTGCGATTGCGGATTTCGAAGCCGCCGCGCGCATCGAACCAGCGGTCGACGACTTCCCGTCCGCGGCCGTGGCCACCTTTAAGCAACACCGCCTTGGCCCCGAATTCGCGCAACATCGTTGCCGCGCGTTCGACCTCGCGGGCGGTCTTGATGCCCATGCCGGTCAGCGCTTCGGCTTCGGGCAGGTTGGGCGTCAGCACGTCGGCCAGCGGGATCAGGTTTTCGATCAGCACCTTGACCGCGTTCTTGTCCAGCAGGCGCGCGCCGGAGGTCGCGATCATCACGGGATCGACCACGATCCAGCGTGGCTTGCGGCGCGCGAGTTCGCGCGCGACGCAGCGCACCGTGCGGGCATCGCCCAACATCCCGGTTTTGACCGCGATGATTGCGAAATCATCGAACACGGCGCCGAGTTCGGCACGCAAGTGCCTCGCCGGCACCGGATGCACGGCACTGACGCCTTGCGTGTTCTGCGCGGTCAGCGCGGTGATCGCGCTGGTGCCGTGGATGCCCAGCGCCGCAAAGGTTTTCAGGTCGGCCTGGATGCCCGCGCC
>DATFGT010000114.1:0-11487 GCA_035249175.1 Rhodanobacteraceae bacterium | reverse complement strand
CTTGATCGGCGTCAGGCCCGCCTTGTCGATCGCAGCGGTGTCCATGTACGCGGCGTAGTAGTCGGCGATCTTGCGCGCGTTGCTGCCGGCGGCCGGATTGCCGGCGCCCGCATTCTTGATGAGGTCGGCGGTGTGCTTCTCGGTGATCTCGAAGATGTCGTAGAACGCGCCGGTGCTGGAACGATCAGGGGGAATCTGCGCAGTCTTCAGCCATGCGCCGTTGCTGTAATCGAAGAAGCTGTCGCCGGGCTTCACCGACCTGTCGATGTACGACAGGTTGATGCCGATATCCGGCGCGGCGACGGTCGCCGCCGTGGCCGTGGATGTGGCCGGCGCCGATGCGGAGCCGGTGCTGGGCGACTGTTGCGAACAAGCTCCGCACGCACAGGCGACGGCGGCGGCGATGATCATCGTTGTGCGCGGCATGAAGGTCTCCCGAGGCTGGAAAACGCGCATGATGCACTGTTCGCGGCGGTTTTGCAGGATGAAGGCAGTCGCTTACGCGATACCAGTGGCATGACGTGACCGGACGAGGTGCGCCGGAGCCTTGCGCCATGGCCGGCTGCTCGCATGGTCACGGCGGCCGTCGCGATCGGGCGCTCCAAATGTCGTATGGACCTCGAATACCATGTCGGGATGGAATCGAAGCACTCCCGGCGCGATGATGGCGCGCCGACCCCGCTCGAACTGGAACGCATGCTGGATCGCGCTTTGACCCGCGATGCGGGTCGGTTGCGCGCGCGCTTGCGGGGACGGGAGCGCAAACGACCATCGGCGCCGGAGACGATGCGCAAGCTGGCGCAGGAGATCGCGGCATCCGTCGCGCAGCGGGAAGCGCGTGCCGCGCTGGTGCCGCCGATCTCGCTGGATGAATCTTTGCCGATCACGCAACGCGCGGATGAAATCACGCGCCTGATCCGCGAGCATCAGGTATTGGTGATCGCGGGCGAGACGGGTTCGGGCAAGACCACGCAACTGCCGAAATTGTGCCTCGCGGCCGGGCGCGGCATCGCCGGCATGATCGGCTGCACCCAGCCGCGGCGTCTCGCCGCGCGCGCGATGGCGCGTCGCGTTGCCAACGAACTCGGCGGCGAGACGGGCGGAGTGGTCGGTTACGAGGTGCGCTTTGCGAAGCAGCTCGGCGAAAATACGCTGGTCAAGTTCATGACCGACGGCATCCTGCTGGCCGAGATGGCGCACGATCGCTGGCTGTCGGCCTACGACACGCTGATCATCGACGAGGCGCACGAACGCAGCCTAAATATCGATTTCCTGCTGGGATATCTGAAGCAACTGCTGCGTCGTCGTCCCGACCTGAAGCTGATCGTCACCTCCGCCACCATCGACACCGCGCGCTTCGCCGAGCATTTCAATGATGCGCCGGTGGTGACGGTGGAAGGCCGCACGTATCCGGTCGAGATTCGTTACCGTCCTCCTGAGCGGGAAAGCGGCCTGACCGAGCGCGTCGTTGCCGCGCTCGACGACATCACCCGCGAAGACTCAAAAGGCGACATGCTGGTGTTCCTGCCGGGCGAGCGCGAAATCCGGGACGCGCATCTTGCGCTGGGCCGGCGGCAATACCGCCATACCGAAGTGCTGCCGTTATATGCGCGGTTGTCGGTGAAGGAACAGGATCGCGTGTTCAAGCCCGGCCCCGCGCGCCGCATCGTGCTGGCTACCAATGTCGCAGAGACCTCGCTGACGGTGCCGCGCATCCGCTGGGTTGTGGATTCCGGCGACGCGCGCGTCAAGCGTTATTCGCGCCGCAGCCAGATCGAACGCCTGCACATCGAGCCGGTATCGCAAGCCGCGGCCAATCAGCGTGCCGGTCGTTGCGGACGCGTCGGACCCGGCATTTGCGTGCGATTGTACGACGAGGCGGATTTTGCGACGCGCGCCCCATACAGCGATCCGGAAATCCTGCGCAGCGCACTGTCCGACGTGATCCTGCGCATGCTCGATCTCGGCCTCGGAGATGTCGAAGCGTTTCCTTTCATCGATCCACCCGATCCACGCGCCGTCAACGATGGCTGGCGACGGTTGGCCGAAATAGGCGCGGTCGATGACGCGCGGCGCTTGACGCCGATGGGCAAGCGACTCGCACACATTCCGATCGACGCGCAACTGGCGCGCATGCTGGTCGAGGCGCAGATGCTTGCCGTGTCCGACACGGTGTTGCCGATCGTCGCTTTCCTCGGCATCCAGGACCCGCGCGAGCGTCCTTCGGACAAGCAGCAGCAGGCCGATGCCGCGCACGCCGAATTCGCCGATCCGCAATCCGACTTCATCGGCGTGCTGAACCTGTGGAACGCATATCGCGCCGCGCACGAGGAGCTGACGCAATCGAAGTTGCGCGACTGGTGTGCAAGGCATTTCGTATCGTTCATGCGGATGCGCGAATGGCGCGCGCTGCACCGGCAACTGCTTCTGGAAGCAGGCGACTCGCCACGCGCCATTACCGCATCCGACATTTATGAATCCATCCACCTCGCGCTGCTCTCCGGCCTGCCGGCCAACGTCGCGCGCAAGGACGAGCAGGGCCTGTACCGCGGCACGCGCGAACGCAAGTTCAAGGTATTCCCGGGATCGGCGCTGGCAAAGAAGCCGCCTGCATGGTTATTCGTCGCGCAGATCCTCGACCTCGGCGGCAAGGTTTGGGGCATGCAGGGCGCACGCATCGAACCTTCGTGGATCGAGCGCCAGGCCGCACACCTGCTGAAACGCGCCTGCAGCGATCCGCACTGGTCGCGTGCGCGCGGGGCGGTGCAGGCATTCGAGCAGGTATCGCTATATGGATTGATCCTGGTCGAGCGACGCGCGGTGACCTTTGCGAAGCAGGATCCGGCGCTCGCGCATGCGATCTTCCTGCGCGAAGCGCTGGCGCGCAGCGACATCGACAGCCGTGCCGATTTCGTGCGCGCCAATGCGAGCGTGCTGGACGAGGCCCGGGAAATCGAGGCGCAGCAACGCCGCGAAGGCCTGCTGAAATCCGATGAGGATCTGGCTGCCTTTTTTGTGGGCAAGTTGCCGGAAGATGTTGCCTCGTCCGCCGCGCTGGATGCCTGGTACAAGCGCGCCTCCGCTTCGGAACGCGCTGCGCTGCGCTGGTCGCTGCGCGACGTGCTGGAGCCGGGCGCCCACGGCGATGCCGGTGCGTTTCCCGACGCGATGGAGGTCGGCAACCAGCGGCTTGCGTTCGAATACCGGTTCATCCCGGGTGACGAAGCCGACGGTGTCACGCTGCGCGTGCCGCTGCCGCTGCTGAATGCGATTCCGGCGGCGCGTTGCGAATGGCTGGTGCCGGGTCTGCTGCAGGACAAGGTCGCGGCGCTGATCCGAAGCCTGCCCAAGGCGCAGCGGCGCAACTTCGTGCCGGCGCCGGAATTCGCGCGCGCCTTCATCGAAGCGGAAGCGCCGCGCGACGAACCGCTGGCGGTCGCGCTTGCGGCGTTCCTCGAGCGCGTGACTGGCGTCGAGATGGCTGCCACGGCGTTCGACGGGGATGCGGTGCCGCCGCACCTGAAGATGCGGTTCGACTTGCGCGAAGAACGCGGCCGTTCGCTGGCGCAAGACCGCGACCTCGAAGCGATGCGCGAAAGATTCGGTTCGCGCGCCCGCGAAGCGTTTTCGCACCACGCGGATGCGGCGGTCACGCGGGAAGACGCGCGCGACTGGGACTTCGATGCGATTCCCGAAGCCACGCGGGCGCGCGACGGCATGACTGCGTATCCGGCGCTGGTCGATCTGGGCGAGGTGGTGGCACTGCGGGTGTTCGAACGCGCGGATGAAGCCACGGCCGCGCACCGCGCCGGTGTCAAGCGGCTGTTGCGCATTGCGTTGGCGGCCGAATTCAAGCGCGCGCGCAAGCAGTTGCCGCTTAAGCCGAAGCTCGCGGTGGCGTTCGCATTGCGCGGCCGCGCCGACGCACTGCGCGAGGACATTGTGGAAGGCGCGTTCGCTGATGTGCTGCGCGAGCAAGACCTCGACGTGCGCGATCGCACGGCATGGAACGCATTGCGCGATGCCGTGTCGCGTGCGCTGTTCGGCGCGGCGATGGAACGTTTGAAACTTGCCGAACCGATTCTCGCCGCCTTGGCGGAATTGCAGCCCTGGATGAAGCCCGCGATCAAGGGCCAAGCCGAGGCGAGTTATGCCGACTTGCGCAGCCAGCTCGATGCACTGCTCGCACCGGGTTTCCTGCGCGAACTGCCGCGTGCGCGCCTCGCGCACCTGCCGCGCTACCTCAAAGCGATGCGCCTGCGCGCCGAAAAGCTGCGCAGCGATCCCGCCCGCGATCATTCGCGCATGCAGCAGGTATTGCCGTACTGGCGCGCGGTGCTGGACGCGCGCGCGTCAGGTGACGATTCCGAAGCACTGGATATCCTGCGCTGGCTGGTCGAGGAATGGCGCGTGTCCGTGTTCGCGCAGGAACTCAAGACCGCCGAACCCGTTTCCGGCAAGCGGATGGCGCAGGCATTAGCCACGGTGAACCGGAAGTGACGGCCTGCGGCCGATTCTGTTGAAAAACTCGGCTCGAAAATTCGTCGAAAAAACATCGGCCATGAGAGCACGGTTGCGGTGCGATTTTCTTCGCCAACAACGTCTCATCGAACTCTCATGACCCAACTTTTGCAGCGAATTGGCGCTTTCTTCGCCACCGGGCACGCGACCTGAATTTTTCAACAGAATCGGCCAATAGCAGACATCTGAATAGGCACGACGAAGGGCCGCTATCGAGCAGTTCGCAGGTAAGTATCCCCCAAGCAGAGCCGGGGTTTTAGCGTTCGTGGGCCGTCAAAGTTGCCTCTGCGCAACCAAAAATCGGGAACTCGCAACTTCGAACCTTCCGCTTCGCTTCCACCAGCACAAGCCGAAAGTGTCGTCGCGATACAACGGTGCGAAATGCTCATGGTGCAACGCTCTTCTCGATGCGACGATCGGGAATCAGCCACATGATCGCGACCGTGACATACAGCGCATCCGCAGCCCACGAGTACGCGAATGCCAACGGAATCGCGACGGCGTAAAGCAGCACGGACAGCTTGTCCTTGAACTGGTGACCGAGCGCGTGCGCCAGTGCCGAGGTTTTGCCGTGCAGCGCAACCAGGGTGCGAACGAGGATGTAGTATGCGATGCCCGCCAGCAGCAGCACGATTCCGTACACGGCCGTCGGCCACGCGGCGAAATGATTTTCGCCCATCCACGCGGTGGTGAAGGGCACCAGCGTAAGCCAGAACAGGAGGTGCAGGTTTGCCCAAAGCACGGCTCCGTTTACCCGCTCGACCGCCTGGAAGAGATTGTGGTGATTGCTCCAGTAAATGCCGAGATACACGAAGCTAAGCACGTAACTGGAAAACACGGGAAGCTGGGCCAACAAATTGGCCGAGCCCGTGCCTGCCGGTGCCCGCAGTTCCAGCACCATGACGGTGATGGCGATGGCGATGACGCCGTCGCTGAAACTCGTCATTCTGCCTGATGTCATGGGCCTCTCCGGTTTTCATGCGATCGAGGCCGCCGCAGGCGGTGCGGCCCTCAACACGCGAGCTCTTTCTGGAACGCCACTTCCGATCCATCGGATCCGGTGACGTCGGCGCCGTGCAGGAACGCGGTGACGATCGATTTCACGTAATCGTGGATCTGCGCCTCGGGCGGTGGTGCATCGACACGGCCCCCGATGGCCCGCTGCAGGTTGTTCCGGAGCATCGAGACGAATCGACGCGCAGCGAGGATGCTGTCGGTAATGTTTATTTCGCCGTGGCGGCTTGCTTCCTCGAGGAGGCCACGGATGCGCTCGATCACCCGCTCCGGGCCATTTGCCCAATACGCCTCGGCGGCACCCTTGAAGAGGTGGCTACCCGCGGCGGCTGCCTTGTGGATGCCGATCACCGCGGGTGTCAGCCTTGCGTGCACGATCCCTTGGCCGATGTGCGACAGCACGCTTTCGAGAGACTCATTGCGCTGCCTCAGTGACACACTCAACACCGGCTGTGTGGTCCTGATCGCCACGGTCGTGCAGTGATCGACGAGCAAGCGCGACACATCGACAACCCGGGCACCTTGCTCTGCCTTGAGCTTCTTGTACAAACCATGCGGTGACCAGGTCCGGTAGCGGCGTCCCAGCATGAAGGAGATCAGCACGGCGCAATTCGACCAGCCGCGCGTCTGGCTGCCGCGACCGGGAATCGCCTCGCGTACCTTGATGATGTCGCCGGCCGCGGCCCAGCGCAGGAACTGGACCGCCTGATCGAAGCTCAACACGCTGACCATGTTCCGGGTCCACCACGGTTCCATGATGAGCCAGGTGTTTTCATCGACCATGCGCAATGCAAACACGTGCTTGTGCTTCGCGTCGACGAGACCGTGCCACCACTGCTTCCGGAGACCCGGCACGAAGCACACCAGCCAGTCCGCTGCTTCGAGTGTCACCGGCGACCCATTGGCGTCGATCTCGATGTCGATGCTTTCCTCGCCGGTGGAGCAGGGGATGAATGTGCCCCGGTCTTCGCTGCCTTGCAGGGACGCTCTTTGACCGGATGCAGGGATTTGCATTCTCGAAATCAGCTTGCGCATGTCGAACTCCTCGTGGGCGTGTGCCTGGTCACCGGCACGTTCTTCATGTGCAAGCTAGGGCTGCGCGACGTTTGCAGGTAGCCCCGTCGACGGACGCATCGAGTTGCGTGGTGCGCAACAATGTTCGCGCTGGCGTCGGCAGGCCGGACTGCCCGGCGGGGCTGCCGGTTGCACGACTGCGTCAATCGTCGACGTGGATCCTCGGCGCGACCGACATGCCGACGCGCAACTTCGCTGCCACGGCTTGCCCGGGATTGACGCGGATACGGACGGGGAGTCGCTGTACGATCTTCGTGAAATTCCCCGTCGCGTTGTGTGGCGCCACCGCGGAGTAGCTGACGCCGCTCGCCGGCCCCAGGCTTTCCACCGTGCCTTTCAGGGTTTCACCTGGCAATGCATCCACCGTGATGTCGACGGCTTGACCGGGCCGGACCCGCGCCAGTTGCGTTTCGCGATAGTCGGCGGTGATGTAAACGGCATCGAGGGGAACGATGGCCAGCAAAGGCTGGCCGACATTCACGAACGCGCCGGTGCGCACGGATTTCTTGCCCACCGTGCCGGTGATCGGCGCGGTGATGCGCGTGTAGGAGAGTTTCAGGTTCGCGGCGTCTTGCGCAGCCTGTGCCTGCGCGAGTGCCGCCCAGGCTTTTTCCAGATCGGCCTTCAGGACCGCCACCTGTTGCCGGGTGGCCTGCACGCCGGCGGTGCTGTTTTCCCGGTTGGCCAACTGGACGCGGAGTTGCTCTTCCGCTTGTTGCATTGCTTGCACCGTGCCCGAGCCGTCCTTGGCCAGGCTGCGATACCGCTTGCGGTTGTCCCTGGCGAGAGTGAGTGCGGCATCCGCAGCCGAAGCGGCAGCTTGTGCCTGGCGTATCACGCTTTCCTGCTGCGCGAGGTGTGACTTCAGGCTGATGATTTGCGCACGGGCACCGGAGACCGCGGCCTCGGCCGCCTTCACGGCGACCGCGAAATCGCGGTCATCGATGGTTGCCAGCAATTGTCCTTTCTTGACGTGCTGGTTTTCGCTGACCAGAACGTCGTCGATGGTTCCCGCGACGCGTGGCGCGACAAGGGTGAAGTCGGCTTCGATATAGGCATCGTCGGTCGACTGGGTGGATGCGCTGGATTCGGGGCGGCTGAGGCCGACCAGGCCGACGGCCGTCACGACGAGCAGTGCAGCCACGATCGCAAGCTTGGTTTTCTTCGAAATGGCCATGGCGGATTAGTGGTCTGAAGTGGAGGGATCGGATGCACGCGGAGGGGCGGCGTGCGTGTCCGGGGCGGGGATGTAAGCCATGCACAACGCGAGGGGAATCAGGAGCAGCGCGAGCACACCCAGCACGCGGAAGGCATCCGCGATCGCCAACACCGCGGATTGCTGGCCGACGAATTGCGTGAGCTGTGCAGGATCGGGAGCGTGCGGAAAAACATTGACGGCAAGCGCCGCGTGGTCGAGCAGCATGTCCGAGTGAAAACGTTGGCGCACGACGACGAGCTGTCCCACCAACGCAGGCCCGATCAGCAGGCCGAGGCCCCGCAGCGTGTTGATGGTGCCGGACACGAAGGGTCCTTCCTCGGGGACAATGACGCTGGTGCACAGGAACAGCATCGACACGATGGCCATCGGCTGCCCGAAGGCCTGCAAGGTTTGCGCAAGGATGAATTGGTCGCGGTTCCACGTCGCGGTCAAGTGCGCGCCGGAAAAACAGGCCACCACGATCAGCAGGAGACCGGCAGCCAGCACGATGCGCGCGTCGGCCCATTTCTGGTACAGCACGACCGCAACTGCGGATCCCAGGGCCAATTGCGGCAAGGCCACGATCAAGCCGATCGACGCCATCTGGAGCGGCCGATAACCCTGGATCGATCCGAGGTAGGTGGCCGGCAGCAACGAGCTCGACATCAGCACGACCAGCAACAGGAGAAACAACGTGAAGCCGATGGCCAGGTTGCGGCGGCCGAGAATCTGCAACTTGATGAACGGCGACAAATGGTCCCATTCCGTCATCAGATAGATGGCAAGCAAGGCCAGCCCGGCCAGCAACGATCCGGCAATCAGCGAAGAGTGGAACCAGTCCAGCCGCACGCCCTGGCTGAGGGCGACGGCGATCAGTGCAAGCGCCGTCGCCCCGGTGGCCATGCCGGGCCAGTTGGCGCGCCGGAACTGTTCGGTCCGGATCGGCATGCGCGGCATGCCCCACGCGACCATCGCGCCGGAAATGATGGCCAGCGGAATCAACTGCCAGTACACCCAGCGCCAGTCGGACAGCACGTCGGTCCAACGCCCCTCCAGCCAGAAGCCGAGGTTGGGTGCGAACGTTGCCGTCATCGCATACAGCGCCAGCCCGTGCAAACGAATGGGCAGCGGCAGGAACTTGAGCGCCGCCATCATCAGCAGTGGAATCATCGACCCGGTGGCGATGCCTTGCAGAAAGCGCAAGACCACCAGCAAGTGAAGGTTCGTGACGAGGGGCAGAATCACCGCAACCGCCGTGCTGAAGGCCAGCATCCACAACACGAAGCGGCGGATCGAGAGCGTGGCGCCGAACCAGGCCGAGAACGGCATCGCGATCAGTTCCCCGGCGCTGTAGGCCGTGGCAATCCACGATGCGCCATCGAAGCCGAACCCGAGCGCGCCGCGCACGTCCGCCAGCGCCAGCGAGCCGAGTCGATTGTTCAGCCCAGCCATCATGGCCGCGATGAAAATGCCGGCGAGCCCGACCATCGGTCGGACAAGCGGATTTGGCGCGGGCCGTTCGGCAGTGCTCGCACGCAACGCATTGGCCAAGGTTCCGTCGCTCATGGGTGCGCCTGCGATCGGGAACCGGGCGTCGACGAAATCGGCACCGGACCCACGCGCGCGCTTGCCGTTGTGTCGTCGGATTGCGATGCCGTTTCGAGTGCATCCGGGTTCCAACCACCGCCCAGCGATTTGTACAGTTCGACCACGGTGAGCGCGGTGTCGGTTGCACTCGCGTTGAGCGTGGTCTGGCTCGCGAGCAATCGGCGCTGCGCACTCAACACCTGCAGGTAGTCGGCAACCCCTTGCTGGTAGCCGCGCCGGGCGGACTGCAGTGCCAGTTGGTTCTGCTGGTATGCGATCCGCAGTTCCTGGTGCCGGCGCTGCTGGGCGCTGCAGGCATCGAGCGCGTTGTCCACTTCATGCCATGCCTGCAACACGGTTTGCCGATACGCAAGCGCGGCCTGTTTTTGCCGTGCCTGGGTCAATTCCAGGCGGCGCTTCAGGCGCCCGCCCTGGAAGATCGGCAGGTAGACCGACGGGCCGACGGAGAAGAAGTGCGAGTCCCAATCGAAGAGGTCTTCGCTGTCGAAGGCTTCCACCCCGACCTGCGCCTTCAGCCCGATGCGTGGATAAAAGTCCGCCGTCGCCACGCCTATGGCTGCGGTGGCGGCATGCAACCGTGCCTCGGCGCGCTGGATGTCGGGACGCCTGCGTGCCAGTTCGGAAGGGACTCCCACGGGCACGCTGGCGGGCAGCGAAGGCAACGGCATGGCGTGGACCAATCGACCATCGAGCGCGCGCGGTTTTTCCGACAACAACAGTGCCAGCGCATTCATCAACCGGTTGCGTTGCTGGATGAGTTCCGGAATCAAGGCCTGGACTTCCGCCAACTGCGCGCGTGCGGAGGCCGTTTCGAAGTCCGTGGCAACGCCGTTGCGCACGCGACTCTGGACCAGGTCGAGGAGATGGTGCGCGATGTGGAGGTTCTGTTGCGCGATGCCGAGCTGGGCTTGCGTGCCGCGCAACTTCAAATAGGTACTCGCCACTTCCGCGGCGAGCGCCACCCGCACGGCCTCGCGGTCGTACTCCGTGGCCTCCAGCGCCGCCGAGGCACCTTCGCGTGCACGTCTCGCGCGACCCCACAGATCGATCTCCCAACTGAAATCGAAACCGAGCTGCCAGAAGTTGGTCGGACGGGTTGGCGCGCCGAGCGCGGCGAACTTGCCGTTCTTGCTGAGCGCGGAACGCGCGTAGCTTGCGCCGGCAGCGACCGTCGGCAACAACTGAGAGGATGTGATGCCCAGGATTGCTCGGCTTTGCTCGATGCGTTCGAAAGCCATCTGCAGGCCGAGGTTGTCCGCCTGCGCCTGTTGTTCCAAGCCCGTCAAAACGGGGTCATGGAACAACGACCACCACTGCGCGGGAACGGTGGCGTCGGAAGTCGGGATGGTGCCGGGGCGAGTCTGTCGTGGCGACAGGGTCGCCGCATCCAAACCGCTTTTCGGCTTGACGAAGTTCGGGCCGACGGTGCAGCTGGCCAGTGCAACGGCACACAACAGAGTGCCGATGCATGGGCGCCAGCGCGCGACGATCCTGCGCAACACCCGAACGCCACCGGTTGGGCGCCGGCCATGGCGTACGTTCCACACCTGCTGCGGCTTTGCCGATACAACGATGGCCGCTTGCGATCGCGCGAATGTACCCATGCTGGCTGCGTTCCTGTTTCCGAATGTGGCGCAACATCCCCTGCGATGTTGCAGCGTAGGCAGCACTACGCGTCGGCGGTAGAGTCGTCAAAGGTCCCAGTACGTTGCGTTTCCGGAAACAATCGCGGAATGCGAGTACGACCTTTTGCCTGTCGAGCGGTGCTGGTCTTCCACTTGTTCGTTGATACCGCTGCAGACGCGCGACATGGGCCGATGAACGAAGCGCCACACGGCCCGGTGTGCCCACGCGCCCGGCTGCTGTTCGGCGTTCATCTCCGAAGCCGCCCGTCGGGCACGTATGCAGCGATTGGCGCCGGTCGCGCACTGTCCGGCGATGACGCTTGCATCAGGCGTATCAGCGATTCGATTCGGTAGCCGGCGCGCTCCAGTGCGAGCAGCTGGTCATGCACGTTCCGGTGCAGGTCACCGACCTGCGCTATCACCGTCTGGAACTCTTGGGCCAACCGG
>DATFGT010000113.1:0-35036 GCA_035249175.1 Rhodanobacteraceae bacterium | reverse complement strand
CCTTTGCTTTTTGTATCCGCTTTTTGCGACACTGGACCCAACGCGGCTACAGGGTGTTTTCCATGCACAAGACCGCCGGGTACCACCGCATCCATGCCGAGGGCCGCAGTCATCAATTGCGTCGGCGCATCGCCCTCGAAGCCGCGCGCCTGATAAGCGAACATGGCATCCGGGATTTCCGGATGGCCAAACGCAAAGCCGCGCAAAACATCGGCATCAGCGACGAAGGCTTCCTGCCACGCAACCGTGAAATCGAGGAAGCGCTGCGCGAACACCAACGCCTGTTCCGCGCCGACGAACAGCCCCACGCGCTGCGCACGCGACGCGAGGCGGCGCACAACGCGATGCAGTTTCTCGATCGGTTCGAGCCCCGCCTGGTGGGCTCGGTGCTGGAAGGCACCGCCGACACCCACTCGTCCGTGAGCCTGCACGTGTTCGAGGACTCGCCCGAAAGCGTGGCCGGATTCCTGCACGACCACGGCATCGCGTTCGAGACGCGCGCCCGCACCCTGCGGATGGACCGCATGCGCAACGCGGAATTTCCCGTGCTGCTGTTCAACGCCGACGAAGTGCCGATGGACGTGACGATTTTCCCGCGCGATGCACTTCGGCAAGCGCCGCTCGATCCCGTCAGCGAACGTCCGCAGCAGCGCGCGTCGCTGATACAAGTGGAAACCTTGCTGACGGAGACGGTGGGTGTGGGGCGGGAGCAGCCGCGCAGCGGCGTATCCCGCCGCGATTGAAATATGCGAATGCCGGGATGCGCCGCGCTCCTCCCGCCCTGCGCACCTTATTGTGCGATCATCCTGATCGCTGCATCGTTGTGAGTGCCTATTGGCCCAAGCGACTGTGCCTAACCAAAACACCAGAACGGCCTTCCTTGGCCTGACTTTCCACGAAAGCGGCTCCGTGCCCGCCCCTCACCATTCCCGATTCCCTGCGCTTACCGCTTGTCCAGCGCGGTGTAATCCCGCGGCGTCGCGCCGACGTACACCTGGCGCGGCCGGCCGATGCGACCGCCCGGCATTTCGTGCTGTTCGATCCAGTGCGCGATCCAGCCTGCGGTGCGCGCGATCGCGAACATCACCGTGAACATCTCGGTCGGAATGCGCAGCGCCTTGTAGATGATGCCCGAGTAGAAATCGACATTCGGGTACAACTTGCGCTCGACGAAATAATCGTCTTTCAGCGCGGCTTCTTCGAGCTTCAGCGCCACGTCCAGCAGCGGATCATCGACGCCGAGCTCGTCCAGCACCTTGTGGGTCATCTTGCGGATGATCTTGGCGCGCGGATCGAAGTTCTTGTACACCCGATGCCCGAAACCCATCAGGCGGAACCCCGAATCCTTGTCCTTGGCGCGCGCGATCGCCTTCTCGACGTTTCTCGCGTCGCCAATCTCGGCCAGCATTTTCAATACCGCTTCGTTGGCGCCGCCGTGCGCCGGACCCCACAGCGCCGCGATGCCGGCCGCGATCGATGCGTACGGGTTGGCGCCGGTCGAGCCGACCAGCCGCACCGTCGAGGTACTGGCGTTCTGTTCGTGGTCGGCATGCAGGATGAACAGCAGGTCGAGCGCCTTCGCCACAACCGGGTTCAATTCCAACGGTTCGCTCGGCACCTCGAACATCATGTGCAGGAATCGCGTGACGTATTCCAGGTTGTTGCGCGGATAGCGGATTGGCCAGCCGATCGAGTAGCGGTACGCGGCCGCCGCGATGGTCGGCATCTTCGCGATCAGGCGAATCGCGGCCAGCTTGCGCTGTGCCGGATCTTCGTTGTCGACGGTGTCGTGATAGAACGCCGACAGCGACGCAATTGCCGCGCACAGCATCGCCATCGGATGCGCGTCGTAGTGAAAACCGTGCAGGAAGTTCTTCACCGACTCGTGCATCATCGTGTGATGCGTCACCGCGTCCTCGAACGTCGCCATTTCGGCGGAGGTCGGCAATTCGCCTTCCAGCAGAAGGTAAGCCACTTCGAGGAAACGCGATTTTTCCGCGAGCTGTTCGATCGGATAACCGCGATACAACAGCACGCCTTTGTCGCCGTCGATGAAGGTGATGGCGCTCTTGCACGCGGCGGTGGCCGCGAATCCGGGATCGAATGTGAAGTGTCCGGTTTCGCGATAAAGCGGCGAGATGTCGATGCAGCTCGGTCCCTGGCTGCCCTCCACCAGTGGCAGGGACACGGAACGATCGGCGGCAGTCAGGGTGGCGTTCTTGTTGGACACTGAAAAACTCCTTCGGTACGTCGCGACAGCGAACTCATCGCGCCAAGCAATCGTGCAATTATCGCACGATACGCACGCGTACGCAGGTACAGGTGGCGTCGGCCGCAAACGAAAACGCCTTCCGCGTTGGCAGAAGGCGTCGGATTTCGAAACGCCGAATACCGGATCAACGCATGTCGATGCGCAATCCGAAATGGCGGCACGTGGTCGTTATTTCTTGCCAGCCGCGTAGCGTCGCTTGAACTTGTCGATGCGGCCGCCCGCGTCCATCACCTTCTGCTTGCCGGTGTAGAACGGGTGCGAGGCCGAGGAAATGTCGACCTTGATCACGGGGTATTCGTTGCCGTCCTCCCACTTGATGGTTTCCTCGCTGGTCATCGTCGAGCGCGTCAGGAACGCGAAATCGGACGCGGCGTCCTGGAAAACCACCGGCTGGTAGTTCGGATGGGTGTCGGCTTTCATGATGGGTCCGCCTGGATTCAAAGGCTTCGGGCAAGGGCGGAATTGTAACCCGGGCAAAGCTTTTCGGGCAAGTCCAGCTCAGGCCTCCGCAAACCGCGCCGCCGCCCCGATCCAGCGGGCCATCAGGCGCTTCGCCAACGCCGGGTGCTGGCGCAGCAGCACCGCGCCCACCCGTTGTACGGCCGGCATCAGCGCCGCGTCGCGGATGATGTCGGCTACCCGAAAACCCATGTCGCCGGTCTGGCGGGTACCCAGCAATTCCCCGGGACCGCGCAGGCGCAGATCCGTTTCCGCGATCACGAAACCGTCGTTGGTTTCGCGCACGGTCTCCAGCCGTTGTTTGGCCAAACCAGACAGCGGCGATTGATACAGCAACACGCAGGTCGAAGCGACGCTGCCCCGGCCCACGCGTCCGCGCAGCTGGTGCAACTGCGCAAGGCCCAACCGCTCCGCGTTTTCGATCACCATCAGGCTGGCATTGGGCACGTCAACGCCCACCTCGATCACCGTGGTCGCGACCAGCAGCGCGGTGCGAGCGTCCGTGAAGGCATCCATTGCCGCCTGTTTCACCGACGGCTTCATGCGGCCGTGCACCAGCCCGACCGCAAGCTGCGGCAGCGCGGCGCAGAGCTGCGCATGCGCCACTTCGGCGGCCTGGGCCTGCAACTGGTCGCTGTCTTCGATCAGCGTGCAGACCCAATACGCCTGCCGGCCCTCGGCACAGGCTGCGCGAATGCGCTCGATCACCTCGTCGCGTCGGGTATTGGCGATCGCAACCGTGCGGACGGGCGTGCGACCAGGCGGCAGCTCGTCCAGCGTGGAAACATCCAGATCGGCGTAGGCGCTCATCGCCAGCGTACGCGGAATGGGCGTGGCGGTCAGCACCAGTTGATGCGGCGCCTCGCCGCCCGCCATGCCCTTGTCGCGCAGCGCCATCCGCTGTTGCACGCCGAAGCGATGCTGCTCGTCCACGATCGCAAGCCCCAGTCGCGAGAATTCCACGCCCTCCTGCATCAGCGCATGGGTGCCCACCGCGATCGGCGCGCCGCGCGACAATTGCGTCAGCGCCCTGTCGCGCGCCCGGCCCGTCACCTTGCCCGCGAGCCACACGACATCGATGCCGAGCGGCTCGAACCATGCGCGAAAACTGCGCAAGTGCTGTTCGGCCAGGAGTTCGGTGGGCGCCATCAACGCGGTCTGGCAATCATTCGCGATCGCGTGCAAGGCGGCCAGCGCCGCGACGACCGTCTTGCCTGAGCCGACGTCGCCCTGCACCAGCCGCAGCATCGGCACCTGTTTGGCGAGATCGCGCCCGATTTCCTGCGCGACGCGCTGTTGCGCACGTGTGAGCGCGAACGGCAGCGCATCCAGAAAACGCCTTTGCAACAACGGATCGGCCGGCAATGTGGGAGCACGATGCTTGCGCATCCGCGCGCGCAATCGTTTCAGACTCAAGTGATGGGCCAGCAATTCCTCGAAAGCCAACCGCTGCTGCGCCGGATGCCGGCCTGCCAGCAGGTCGTCCACGTCGGCATCCGGCATCGGCCGGTGCACGCCCAGCAACGCGTCGCGCAGCGGCATCAATCCCAACGGTTGCAGGAGATCGGGCGGAATCAGTTCCAGCGTCGTTTCGTTGGGCAGTCGAGCCAACGCCTTGTCGATCACCGCGCGCAAACGCTGCTGGCCCAGGCCTTCGGTGATCGGATAAATCGGCGTCAGCGTTTCCTCAACCGCCACGTCGCCGTGCAGCACCCGATACTGCGGATGCACCATTTCCAGTCCGTGCTGGCCGTGACGGATCGCGCCGAAACAACGCAGCCGCAAGCCGGGCGCAAATTGCTGCGCCTGCTGTCGACGGAAATGGAAGAAGCGCAACACCAGCGCCTCGTGCGAGGCATCGGTGATCGCGACGCGCAACTGCGGGCGATAGCGAAAGCCCGTCTCGACGGCCTCCACCACGCCTTCAACTTGCGCGGATTCGCCGGCCACCAAATCGCGGATCGGCGTGATGCGGGTACGGTCCTCGTAGCGCAGTGGCAGGTGAAACCACAAATCCTGCACGCGCTCGATGCCGAGCTTGCCCAGGGTTGCGGCCAGCGCGGGGCCGACGCCGGGCAACGACGACGCCGGCGCGAGGCCGGGATCGGTTGAAGGAGCGGCTTGCGTGTCGCGGGTCGATATCACCACGCAAGATTAGCCGAAGGTGCAATCGGCGACGCGCGCGATCAGCCGCCGGTGACCGCGATCAGGTCGACTTCCACGGCCGCGCCACGCGGCAAAGCCGCAACCCCGATGGTGGAACGCGCGGGATACGGTTCGCGGAAATAGCGCTTCATCACTTCGTTGACCACCGCGAAGTTGCCGAGATCGGTCATGTAGATCGCCACGCGCACCGCATCGTCGAACGAAGCGTCCGCCGCGGCCAGCACCGCCTTCAGGTTCTCGAACACGCGCGCGGCCTGTTCCTCGATGCCACCGGCGACCATCGCGCCGGTCGCGGGATCGAGTGGCGTCTGGCCGGACAGGTACAGCGTGTCGCCCGCGCGCACGGCCTGCGAGTAAGGGCCGATGGCTTTTGGCGCGGCTTCGGAATGGATCGGGTTACGGGACATCATGCAACTCCTCAGGTCAGTGAACTTGTGTCGGCTTGCTCGTTGCGGGGAATCGGTCGATGACTTTTCCGTCGGCGTCGAGGAACGACATGCTGGACGTACCATCGGCTGCCACGTCAAGCAGAATCCGCTTGCGCCCCTTCGCGTCCATCAGCGCCACCGTCGCGTCTCCCTTGCCGTCACGCCCGACCCAGATACGTTGGGAACGTCGCCCTCCCGCATACCCCGCAACACTGAGTCCGGAAAACTTGTCGGTCTTGTCATCAACGCCGGCAAGCTGCACGACCTGGCCGGCTCCGTATTTGTCGAAAGACAGACTCCCTCCCGAATCGACGATTTCGCCTTTCGCGTTCTTGTGACCGGCGAAAACCAGACCGCCGACTTCGGAACCTTCATCATTATAAAAAAGCATGCCCGCCTGCGGTCTTGTAGGGGGATATTTTTGCGTGCCGTGCACAATGACGCCCGGCAGCTCGGCATGATCGGAAATGACCATCCGCAATGTTCCGTCGGGTTCAACGACGTTGATGCGGTGGACGGTGATCTCGTCGAAGTGTCGATGGGTCGTGGAAAAACCGTACAAGGCCCCGAGTACGAAAACGATGGTCAGCCCACCGGCGTAAACGACGAGAAAACGCTGGACTGCAGACATGTTCGCGCTCCGGCAGTGGCATCGCGACGATTCTAGTCTCGCCGGATCAGCTAAATGGGATATCGGTAAACCCCGTTCACCACCTTGGTATTCCGCACACGCCGCATTACGTCGGCAAGATGCTTCCGATGCTTCACCTCGATCATGAAGATCAGGGTGGCGGCCTGCACGCCGCGCTCGATGTACCTGACGTCGTCGATGTTGGAATCAGCGGCCGCGATCGCCGCCGACACCGTCGCGAGTACGCCCGGGCGGTTGACCACTTCCACGCGCAACTCGGCGCGGTAATCGCCCTGTACTTCCTTGTCCCAGCCGATCTCGACGCGGCGCTCGGGCAGCTTGGCCAGCTCGACCACGTTGGGACATTCCACGCGATGCACCACGATGCCCTTGCCCGGCGACAGATAACCCACGATGTCGTCGCCCGGTACCGGATGGCAGCAGTTGCCGAAGCTGAGGATCCCGCGCTCGGCGCCGCTGATGCGTATCTTTTCCGACCGGTGCAAGGTCGCGCCGATCACCGAGCCGCCCATTGCGGTCAGCTTGGCTGCCACCTGATCGGGCATGCGGTTGCCGAGCGCGATTTCCGAAAGCAGCTCTTCCAGCCGGCGCAGGTTGTGTTCGGCCAAAAACCGATCGAGCGCTTCCGGCGGCACGGCATCGAGGCTGGAACCCTTGGCGTCCAGCGCACTTTCCAGCATGCGATGACCGAAATCGATTGCATCCTCGTGCTGCAGGCGTTTCAGGTACTGGCGGATCGCGGCGCGCGCCTTGCCGGTCACCGCGAAATCCAGCCACTGCGGATTGGGCGCCGCCGACGGCGCGGTGATGACTTCCACCGTCTGGCCCGATGCCGGCTGCGAACGCAACGAAGCAAGCTTGCCATCGACGCGCGCGGCCACGGCGTGCATGCCGACATCGGTGTGCACCGCGAAGGCAAGATCCAGCGCGGTCGCGTTCTTGGGCAACGCCTGGATGTCGCCGGCCGGTGTGAACAGGTACACCTCGTCGGGAAACAGGTCGACCTTGACGTTCTCGATGAACTCCAATGACGACGGCGTCGCAGCCTGGCTGTCGGCAAGACTGGATACCCACGCGCGTGCGCGCGATTGCGCGCTGTTGGCGGGCGCGGCCTCGGTCTTGTACGTCCAGTGCGCGGCCACGCCGCGTTCGGCGACGGTGTTCATGTCTTCGGTGCGGATCTGGATTTCGATGGGCGCGCCGAACGGCCCGAACAGCACCGTGTGCAGCGACTGGTAGCCGTTGGCTTTCGGGATCGCGATGAAATCCTTGAAGCGGCCTTCCACCGGCTTGAACAGCGAATGCGCCGAACCCAGTGCCTGATAGCAGTGCGCAACCGTGTCGGTCACCAGCCGGAAGCCGTACACGTCCATCAACTGGTCGAACGTCTTGTGCTCGTTCTTCATCTTCGACCAGATGCTGTACGGCGCCTTGATGCGGCTGATGATGCGCACCGGAATGCCGTCGGATGCCAGCCGTTCGGCCAGCGCCAGCTCGATCTTCTCCATCGACTCACGACGATTGCCAAGCGTGCGCTTGATGCGCGAGGCGATGATCTTGTAGCGATCGGGATACAGGCTGCGGAAACCGAGATCCTGCAGCTCCGACTTGATCGCGTTCATGCCGAGGCGCGCCGCGATCGGCGCATAGATTTCCAACGTCTCGCGCGCGATCCGCCGGCGCGCGTCTGGCATCATCGCCGCAAGCGTGCGCATGTTGTGCAGGCGATCGGCCAGCTTGATCAGGATCACGCGCAAATCGCGCGCCATCGCCAGCAGCATCTTGCGGAAACTTTCCGCATCGGCTTCGACGCGGCTGGCGAAATCCACCCGTTCCAGCTTGGTGACGCCATCGACCAGCTCGGTCACCGTAGGACCGAAACCGGTCTCCAGTTGCACGCGGGTGAGGCCCGTATCTTCCAGGGTGTCGTGCAGGATCGCCGCGATGATGGTTTCCGCATCGAGGCGCAATCCCGCCAAGATCATCGCAACCGCGAGCGGATGGGTAATGTAAGGCTCGCCACTCCTGCGCTTCTGTCTGGCGTGCGCGCGCGCGCCCACCGCGTAAGCGCCGCGCACACGTTCGATCTGTTCGGACGGAAGATAGATCGCAAGCTGCACCGCGAGCGCATCGATGCCGGCCGCGTCGACGGCTTGGCTCGCCGGCTGCACCGTCGCCACCGCTTGTGATTTCGTCTTGCGCTTGCGCATGGCGGCAAGCTAGCACAACGACGGTGTCGCTCGCTGGCGAGACGTGGCTGGCGATTGATGCATGGACGTCGCTGTCTTTTTCCGCGCCCTTCCCGGGGGCGCGGGCGACTTTCTCTTGCTTGGCCCAGAGAATCTTGCCTCAAACGAGGCCAGGATTCGCGAAGCGGAGCTTTTCATCGCGCCGTTGCATGACGCCGCGACGCGCAGCCGATCGCGCGAGCAAGGTGCGCATGTTCGAGGCCAAGAACGGCCGAGTTCGCGCCGGCGCGCGATCGGCGAGCACCGCGGGGAAGTTTCGCCGACACGACGTCGGCGAAACCGTCATGCCCGGCGCACGACTTCGGGGACTTTCCCCGAAGGGAAAGCAACCCGCGCCGCAGGACGGCGCGGAAAAAGACAGGGTTGCCGGATCGGCAGCGCGAAAGTCCGAATCCTCACTCGCTTTATGCCCCCTCTCCCACAAAGGGAGAAGGGAAGACGCACGCCTCGGCCTGCGCCGGGATGACGAGCAAGAGCGCGGCAGCCGCCGCGTCACCCGTCAAGCGTCGTCGAGGCCCTTGGACATGTCCTCGTCCACTTCGGCCGCGGCCCACTCCATGGCCTCGCGATCGCGGCGTTCGCGCTCGACGCGATCGATTTCATCGATGGTCGGCGTGTCGATGGTGCGGTCCGCGATTTCGCGCAGCGCCAGAACGGTGGGCTTGTCGTTTTCAGGATCGACGGTGGCTTCGACGCCGTTCTCGAGCTGACGCGCGCGGCGGGTGGCCATCAGGACCAGTTCGAAACGGTTGTCGACCACCTTCAGGCAGTCTTCGACGGTGATGCGTGCCATGTGAGCTTCCGGTTGTATCGCAAACTTCCAGATTGTAGCAGCGATGCGGCATTTGTCGATCCAGGCGGGGATGGCGATGGAGCGCACCGCAGGTGGCCTGAACGCCGCCTGCCTCTGGACGCCCCGTGCATGGATCAATTTTGGACCGATGCGTTTAGAATTACGCGCTTGTAACGCCACCCCTTCGACCGCATCCAGCGACGCATGCCAAGCACCCGCCGTTCCCGTCTCGCACACTGCATCCTCATTGCAGCCTTGGCCAGCGTGCTGACCGGGTGTGCCGTCGCGCCACCGCGCACCGATGATCCGTTGCAGAACTTCAACCGCAAGATGTTTGCGCTCAACCGGGTCGCCGACAAGGTCGCGATCCGGCCGGTAGCCAAAGCCTACGTGAAGGTGACCGGCCCGAAGGAGCGCGTGCTGATCAGCAATTTCTTCGCGAATCTGCGTGCGCCCGTCACGATCATCAACGAGGTCCTCCAGGGCCGACCGGAACCCGCGCTGCAGTCGACCGGGCGATTCGTCATCAACAGCACCGTCGGGTTCCTCGGCTTCTTCGATCCGGCCAGCGAGATGCGGCTGCCCGCGCACCCCACCGACTTCGGCGTGACGCTGGCGCACTGGGGCGTGCCGGAAGGTCCGTACCTGGTGCTGCCGCTGGTCGGTCCAACCACGCTGCGCGACGTGTGGCGATTGCCGGTGGACAGCTATTTCGACCCGATGGGTTGGTACTCGCGCGAGCATAACTTCAAGTGGCACGCGCAATACCTGCCGTCGCTGGCCTATCTCGTGACACTGCGCGCCAGCGCACTGCCCATCGATCCAGTCATCGACTCGTCCTACGATCCGTATGCGTTCATGCGCGACGCGTACCGGCAGCACCGCCTGTACGAGATCTACTACGGCAACCCGCCGCTGGCGGCGATCGAACAATTGCAGGGCACGAGCCCCGGCGAGAACAATGACGCCGACATCGATCAGTTGCTGCAACAACAACAGCAATACGAGAAAACGCACGGCATCAACAACAACGCCGCACCGGCGGCGGCCGGGTCCGCGCCGGCACCGGCTACTGCCAGCAGTGCGGCGATGCCGATGCCTGCCACGCCTTCGAGTGCTGCGACACCGGCTCCGGCAAGCAGCACAAATCCCCCGCCCGCGAGTTCCAGCGACTGAAGCGCTCAGACGGCTGCGGGTTGGTCCAGCAGCGTTTCGACGTCACATACCGCCGCCAGTGCACGCAAGCCTTCGGGCCAATGCACCACGCCAAGGCGCCTGCCCGCGCGGCTGGCGCTGGCGGCGAGGCCCAATACGCAAGCCAGTCCCGCGCTGTCGACACGGGTGACGCCGCCAAGGTCGAGCCGCGTCTGCGTGCCGACCGACAGCGCGCGGGCGCCATCGGCGAACACGCGTGCCGCGGTGGCGAACGTCAAGGCACCCGACAATGCCAGCGTGTCGCGGTCGGGGGTGCCGAGTGTCACCATGCAGGCGTTGGCGTTCGCGCGTGCCATCGCGTCAATGTTCGCTGTCCTGCTGCTTCATCTGATCGATGGCGCCGGCACCTTCGGTTTGCAGCCGCTTGATCAGGCCGTCGATGCCTTCCTTCTGGATTTCGGCATCCACCTGGTTACGGTAATTGGTGATGTAGGAAATGCCCTCGATGATGACGTCGTAGGCTTTCCATTCGCCGGATGCGGTCTTGCGGAATGCATAGTCCACCGACAGGTTCTTGCCGCTCGTGAGCAGCACCTGGGTGCGGACAATGGTGCGCCGCTGGTCCAGCGGCCCCTGCGCCGGCAACACCTTCACCGCCCCGCGGGTGTAGGCAACCAGGCCTTCGGCGTAGCGGTGCGTCAGCGCGTTGTAGAACGCGCGCGCAAACGCGACGCGTTGCGCCGGCGTGGCCTCGCGCGCGTGGCGGCCCAGTACCAGCAAGGACGCATAATCCATGTCGAAGTGCGGCAGCACGGTGTCATCGATGATCTTGATGACTTGGTCGGGGTGCTGGTGCAGTTCGGCCTGGCGGCCCTGGATCGCGTTGCCAAGCTGATCGGCGATCGATTGCACGATCTGTTGCGGCGTCTGCTCGGCCGCCGCAAGCCCAGGCACCGCGAACGCGAGCGCCAGCAACATCGCCATCAGCAGGCGGATGGATCGTTTCAGCATGTCGTTCTCCTCGGGTCGCGCAGCGACGTCGCGCGACCAAAACGTGTCAGGGTTTGCCGGAGGGCGGCGGCGCACTGGATGCGGGCGCCGAATCGGAACCGCTCGATTTCGGACCGCCGTTGACCAGGAATTTGCCGATCAGGTTCTCGATGCTCATCGCCGACTGCGTCAGTACCAGCTCGTCGCCATTCTTCAGGAACGTGGGCGAGCCGCCCGGCTCAAGGCCAACATATTGGTCGCCCAGTAAACCGCTGGTGAATATCGCGGCGGAAGAATCATCCGGGATGTCGTTGTACTGCTTGTCGATCGACATCGTCACCAGTGCATCCATCCGCTGCGGTTCGAGTTGAATGGATTGCACATCGCCGATGCGCACGCCCGCAATCTTCACCGGCGCGCGCGCCTTCAACTGGCCGATGTTCTGGAAGCGTGCCTTGACCGTGTAGCTGTCGCCCCGATGGATGTTGGCGACCGACGTGGTCTGCGTCGCGAGATACGCCAGCGCAGCGAAGCCGAGCAGGATGAACAGGCCAGTGCCGATGGCGTAGGAAGGTCTTGGGTTCATGCGATCACCAATGCTGCATGCAGTCAGGTCATGAAGGCCGTCATCACGAAATCGAACGCGAGGATCACGATCGACGAAAACACCACCGTGCGGGTGGTGGAATACGCGACGCCTTCGCTGGTGGGCGGCGCGGTATAGCCCTGGAACACCGCCATCAAGCTCACGACTCCGCCGAACACGATGCTCTTGTACAGCCCGTCCAGGACGTCCTTGTGCAGCGACACCGTCGAAGTCATGTTGCCCCAGAAAGTGCCGTTGTCGAGTCCGAGCCAGGTCACGCCGACGAGGTGCCCGCCGAAGATGCCCATCGCGTTGAATACGCACGCGAGCAGCGGCATCGCGATCACACCCGCGAGGAAACGCGGCGAGGCGACATAGGCCAGCGGATCGACCGCCATCATGCCCATCGCGTCCAGTTGATCGGTCGCGCGCATCAATCCGATTTCCGCCGTGACCGCGGTGCCGGCGCGACCCGCGACCAGCAGCGCCGTCACCACCGGCCCGAGTTCGCGGAACAGCGAAAGCGCGACCACGGTACCCAGCGCCGCGGTGCCGCCGAAGATCGACAGCGTGTAGTAGAGCTGCAGCGCCAGCACCATCCCGACGAACAGCCCGCAGGTCATCACGATCACGAGACTCATCGCGCCCACGAACCAGATCTGCCGGCAGGTCTCGCGCCAGTAGCGCAGGCTTTTCGGCAAAGCGCCCAGCACGGCGACGAAGAACAAGCCACATTCGCCGACCGAGGCAATGCCTTGAAGCAACCAGTTGCGGCGAAGGTTCGCGTTCACCGCGCGACTCCCGCAAACCCGAGTTCCGTTGCATAATCCGGCGCGGGATAATGAAACGGCACCGGACCGTCCGCTTCGCCGCCGAAGAACTGCCGCGTCCACGGCGAATCTTGGTGCGCCAATTCGTCCGGGGCGCCCTGCGCCACCAGCTTGCCGTTGGCGATCAGGTACACGCGGTCGGCCACCTGCCGGATCGCCGCGAGTTCGTGCGCGACCAGGATCGACGTGATCCCGAGCGTCTTGTTGAGCGTACGGATCAGGCGCAGCACCTGGTTCAGCGCGATCGGGTCCAGACCCACGAAGGGTTCGTCGTACAGGATCAGCATCGGATCGAACACGATCGCCCGCGCCAGCGCCACGCGCCGCGCCATGCCGCCGGAAAGCTCGCTCGGCATCAGGCCGGCCGCGCCGCGCAGGCCGACCGCCTGCAATTTGGTCAGCACGATGTTGCGCAACAATTCTTCCGGCAGCCTGGCGTGCTGTCGCAGGGGGAACGCGACGTTCTCGAACACGTTGAAGTCGGTCAGCAGCGCCGAATTCTGGAACAGGAAACCGATCCGTTCGCGCAACCCGAACAGCGCGCGTCGCGAGAGTTTCGTGACCTCCTCACCGTCCACGGTCACGCTGCCCGCATCCGGCCGAAGCTGGCCGGTGAGATGACGCAACAACGTGGTCTTGCCGGTTCCGGACGGACCCATGACCGCGGTGATGCTGCCACGCGGCACCTCCAGACCGAGCCCGTCGAAAATCGTCTTCGCTCCAATGCGCGTGCGCAGGTCGCGCACCCGCACCAGCGCGTCGGCGGTCCTCACATGATCGGCGGCGGCATTCATCGCGTGGCGAGGCGGTCCGGGTTCACGAGCACGCTAGGGTAGCGGAGCGACGCAAGCTCAAGCCAGCAATTGCGAGATTAGGGTTTGATGGCGATCCTGCCGGGGGAGTTCCCCGGCGCGCGCGGCATGCACGATCGCCTGCAACGCTGAAACCGCATCGTCGAAATGATCGTTGACCACGATGCAATCGAACTCGCCCGCGTGCGCGACTTCCTCGCGCGAAGCAGCCAACCTTTTCTCAATGGTGGCCTCGCTGTCGGTGGCGCGCGCACGCAGGCGGCGTTCCAGTTCCGAGCGCGACGGCGGCAGAATGAAGATCGACACGCATTCCGGCATCGCGCAGCGCACCTGTTCGGCGCCCTGCCAATCGATTTCCAGAAGCACGTCGTGGCCGGCTTCCAGAATGGGTTCCACCGCGCCCCGCGAAGTGCCGTAGTAGTTGCCGAACACGTCGGCGTGTTCCAGGAAGTCGCCCCGAGCCACCATCCCTTCGAACGTTTCGCGATCGACGAAGTGGTATTGCACGCCATCGACGTCGCCCGGACGCGGCGCGCGGGTGGTGTGCGAAATCGAGAGCGCGATGCCCGGCTCGCGCGCCAGCAGCGCGTTCACCAGCGTGGACTTCCCGGCACCTGAGGGCGCGGCGATGATGAAAAGAATGCCGCTCATTCCAGGTTCTGTACCTGTTCGCGCATCTGCTCGATCAGAACCTTCAGGTCCACCGCCGCGCGGGTGGCGCGCGGGTCGACGGACTTGGACGCCAGCGTGTTGGCCTCGCGGTTGAATTCCTGCATCAGGAAATCCAGCCGCCGGCCGACAGGTTCATCCAGCGCCAGGACGCGCCGCGCTTCGACCACATGCGCGGCGAGGCGGTCGAGTTCTTCGTCGACGTCGATGCGCGAGAGCTGCAGCACCAGTTCCTGCTCCAGACGGCCCTGGTCGTATCCTTGATGTCCGGCGGATTGCTTCAAATCAGCCAATCGCGTTTCCAGTTTTGCGCGCAACGCCCCGCGGATGTCGGGCAACATCGTGCGCACTTCGGCGACGATGCGTTCGACGCCGTCCAATCGTTCGCGCAGCGCCGCCGCGAGTTTCTCGCCCTCGCGCGCGCGCCCGGCGATGAATTCGTCCAGCGTGCGCTCGAGCAATCCTTCCGCGGCCTGCGTCAAGCCGTCCTGGTCGAGTTCCGGTTTCACCAGAAGTCCCGGCCAGTCGAGCAACGCCGCGAAATCGGTGGCGAGCTGCGGGAAGTTGTCCTTGAGCGCACCCGCAACGGTTGCAAGCTGTGTCGCCGTGCGCTCATCCAGCAGCAGATCCGCCGCCGCCGCCGGCGGGCGGTAGCGGAACGTGGCATCGACCTTGCCACGCGACAACCGGGTGGCGATGCGCTCGCGCAATTTCGGTTCCAGCGTGCGCAATTCATCGGGCAGGCGCATGCCGGTCTCGAGAAACCGGGAATTCACCGCCCGCACTTCGCACGCCAGCCAACCTTGCGGCGTGGTGGCTTCCGTGTTCGCGTAGGCAGTCATGCTGCGGATCATGCGGGCCTTCCGGATCATCGTGACAAGCCACGATGGTAAACTGTCACGCTCTCAGCGGATACCTTTGTGATGGCCATCATGCGTCCTTCCGGCCGTGCGCCCGATGCCTTGCGCGCCGTGACGATCGAGCGTCGCTACACCAAACACGCGGAAGGTTCCGTGCTGATCGGCATGGGAGACACGCGCGTGCTGTGCACCGCCAGTGTCGAAGAACGCATTCCCCCGTGGCTGCGCGGCAAGGGCGAGGGCTGGGTCACTGCCGAATACGGCATGCTGCCGCGTGCGACCAGTGAACGCACGCAACGCGAGGCCGCGCGCGGCGGCCAGGGCGGCCGCACCATGGAAATCCAGCGCCTGATCGGGCGCTCGCTGCGCGCCTGCGTGGACCGCGTGGCGCTGGGTGAACGCGTGATCACACTGGATTGCGACGTGCTGCAGGCCGATGGCGGGACCCGCACCGCGGCGATCACGGGCGCATATGTGGCACTGGTCGATGCGGTGAACGCATTGATCCAGCGCGGCGCGCTGAAACGCAACCCGATCCACGGCGCGGTCGCGGCGATTTCGGTCGGCGTGTACCAGGGGGTGCCGGTGCTGGACCTTGATTACGCGGAAGATTCCCGCTGCGACACCGACATGAACGTGGTGATGAACGATGGCGGCGGTTTCATCGAACTGCAGGGCACCGCCGAAGGCCATGCATTCCGGCGCGAGGAACTGGACGCGCTGCTGGCTCTGGCGCAGAAAGGCATCGGCGAACTGGTCGAAGCGCAGCGCGCAGCACTTGCTGCATGAAGCTGGCGCTGGCCAGCGGCAACCCCGGCAAACTCGCGGAACTGCGCGACCTGCTGGCCGGCAGCGGTATCGAGCTAGTCGCGCAAAGTGAACTCGGCATCGGCGACGTCGAGGAAACCGGGTTGACCTTCGTCGAGAACTCGATCCTGAAGGCCCGTCACGTCGCGCGCGCGTCCGGCATGCCTGCGTTGGCGGACGATTCCGGGCTGTGCGTGGATGCGCTGGATGGCGCACCCGGCTTGTATTCCGCGCGCTACGCCGGCGTGCACGGCGACAACGCCGGCAACAACGCCAGGCTTTTGCATGAACTCGAAGGCGTGCCGGAGGCGGAGCGCACGGCGCACTTCACATGCGTGCTCGCGCTGCTGCGCAACCCCGACGATCCCGACCCGATCATCGCGACCGGGCGCTGGCATGGCCGTGTGCTCGCCGCGCCGCGGGGCGACCATGGCTTCGGTTACGACCCGGTATTCCTGCCCGATGACGGCGGCGGTTTGGGTTCCGCCGAACTCGCACCTGCGCTGAAGAACCGCATCAGCCATCGCGGTCAGGCGTTGGCGGAGCTGCGCGCGCAGCTCCGCTTTTCTGCCTCTCTCCCTGCGGGAGAGGGGTTGGCGTGAGGGTATGAAAGTGCCTGCGACGCCACGTGAACCCGGGCCCTCACCCGGCGCTGCGCGCCGCCCTTTCCCGAACGGAGGGGGTGACAAGTGTTCATTGCCGCTGGCGCTTTACATCCACATTCCCTGGTGCGTGAAGAAGTGCCCGTACTGCGATTTCAATTCGCACGGGCTGCGCGCGGCAATGCCGGAGCGCGAATACGTCGCAGCCCTGCTGGCCGACCTGGACGGTGATCTCGCCGACTTCAACGATGCGGTGCGCGGACGCGAAACCATCAGTGTGTTTTTCGGCGGCGGCACGCCCAGCCTGTTTGCGCCGGAATCGATCGCGGCGATCCTGGACGGCGCATCCGCACGCGTACCGTTCGCGCATGATTGCGAGATCACGTTGGAAACCAATCCCGGCACGGTCGAACACGGACAGTTCGATGGTTATCGCAAGGCGGGCGTCAACCGGATCAGTTTCGGCGTGCAGAGCTTCGATGACGAGAAGCTGCGCGCGCTGGGCCGCATCCATTCTTCCGCCGAGGCGGCAGCCGCAGTCAAACAAGCCCAGGACGCGGGTTACTCGAATATCAACCTCGACCTGATGTACGCGCTGCCACGGCAAACCCTCGAGGGTGCGCTGGCCGACATCGAACATGCGATCGCGCTGCAGCCCGCGCACATCTCGCATTACCAGTTGACCCTGGAGCCCGGCACGCCATTCGCCAAGCAGCCGCCGCCGCTGCCGGATCATGATGCCGCCTGGGATATGCAGGAAGCCTGTCAGGCACGATTGGCGACGGCGGGCTACGCGCAATACGAAGTGTCGGCCTACGCGCAGGCTGGCAAGCGCTGCCGGCACAATTTGAACTATTGGCAATTCGGAGACTATCTCGGCATCGGTGCGGGCGCGCACGGCAAGCTCACGGATGCGCACGGCATCCATCGGCGCTGGAAAATCCGGTCCCCGCGCGCCTACCTGCAGCAGGGAAACACGCCGCACCGCATCGGCGGCGACGAAGCCGTCACTGCCGGACAGGTACCTTTCGAATTCATGTTGAACGCGTTGCGCTTGAACGATGGCGTCATGCTGGCGGATTTCACCGCGCGCACCGGTTTGCCCGTGGATGCCATCGCGACAGCTTTGCGCGAAACCCACGCGCGCGGCTGGCTGATCGATGATCCGGCGCGGCTGCAACCCACGCCGCTGGGTCGGCGCTTCCTCAATGATCTGATCGAGGCATTCCTGCCATCGCGGAAGCCGGAGCGCCGGCATGCCTGAATTCGTCGGCGTCGACTGTCCGTACTGCGGGGAGTCCATTGAAATCGTCGTGGACGAATCGGCGGGTAGCGCCGCCTACGTCGAAGATTGTCCGGTGTGCTGCCGTCCGATGCAGGTGGCAGTCGAAGTGGATGGCTCGGCAATCTCGGTTCGGGTCAAGACCGGCAACGAATGACCTGCACGCCGTGATGGCGCTTTCCGCCGCGCTTGCATAGAATCGGCCCGTTGTGGGCAATCTTGCTGGCAGGAAGCTTGCATGTGAGCCCACGGGGACCCGATCGTATGCTACCGACCATGCCGACACTCGCTGATCGCAGCGACCTGGCGCCACGCGCCCGGCACCTGTTGGCGCAACAATTGGCCGAGTGCGGCGCCCTGCTGGAGCCGCTGCTGCGCAATGTACTGGATGACCTGGAACACGAGTTGTTCCGCATCGCCGAACAATCCCTCGGCGGCCAGGCCCAGCACGAGGCAATGGAGGCGCTGAAGGAGATCAAGCGAAGCCGCCCGCGTTTCCAGGGTCGGCTGATGACGCTGCTGGAACGCCGCTTCGCCGGCATCGGCCGGCCGCAGTCCGAGGAGGCGCGCGCGGCGGGCAAGTCGAGCGCCGAGAGCCTGGCGCTGGTCGATCCGCACGAGTTCGACGAAACCATGGCGCTGGACGATCTGTCCACGCGCACGGAATTGCACGCGGGCAACGCGATTTTCGACCTGTGTCATCGCTATGCCGTGTTGGTGGCGGCGCCCCCGCTCGACAACGACGTGCTGCCGCCCGGCCCCCACGCGCTGGCGGCCGTGCTGAGCGAAGCCGCCGTCGACCTCGGCCTGCAACGCGACCATCGGCTGCTTTTCTACCGGTTGTGCGATCGTCGCCTGTTCGGCGCGGCCGAATCGTTTTACGGGCGCTTGAACGAGCACCTCAAGTCCTCCGGCATCCTGCCCGACCTGCGCAGCTACCTGCCCAAGCGCGCGTCGTCGGACCCACGGCCGGCGCCCTCGCAGCCGGCATCCGATGACATCCCGGCTTCGGGTCCCATCGAGCCGGTGACCAACTACACCCCGCCGGCCGCGCCGCCGATGCACGAACTGCACACGCTGCTCGATGCGCGCCGACACGCGCTGCATCCGGAAGCGCGCGCGGCCGCTGCGCAATCGGCGCAATTTGCGTCGATGCCGGAATTGCAGGAAGCGCTGACCGCGCTGCAGGCGCTGCCCACGCGGAAGGCCGGAGCGCCGCAGGCAGGTGAACGTCTGACCGGCGACCTGTTGGCGGAACTGCGCCGCGGCGCCGATGGAAAGGCGGTGCAACTGCAACCCGAGCACCGCGACGCGCTGGATCTGGTCGGCCTGCTCTACGACCAGTTGCTCAACGAAACGCGCGCGGAGGGCGTCGCCCAGCAATTGCTGGCGCACCTGCAGGTGCCGCTGCTGCGGGTGGCGCTGTCCGACAATGATTTCTTCACCGTGCGGAATCACCCCGCGCGCCGCCTGCTGAACCTGGTGCTGGAGACGGCCAACCTGTGGCTGGACCGCAGCGACGATCATTTCGACGTCGCGTTGAACCAGCGTCTGCAACGCTCCGTCGAACGGGTCGCTTCGGAATTCCAGGGCGATCTTGGCGTGATCGAGCGCGAAGCCAACGACCTCGATTCGCACCTGCGCCTGCTCAGCCGGCGCGCCGAAATCGCCGAACGCAGGCAAGTGGAAGCCGCGCAGGGTCGCGATCGGCTGCGCGACGCGCGCGCCGCCGCCGCCGACGCCGTCAGCAAGCGCATAGCCGGCCACAAGACCACGCCGCTGGTGCGCGCCTTGCTGGAGAACGCGTGGACCGACGCCCTGACGCTGACCTTGTTGCGCGAAGGCGAGAACAGCGAAGCGTACCGCCGCCGGCTCGCCGCCGCCGACCAATTGCTGGGTTCGCCGATCGAACGCGACGACACCAAGCTTGCAGCGGATTTGAGCCACGGCCTGACCCAGGTCGGGCTGCAAGCCACCGAAGCCGACCAGATCACCCGCTACGCGCTGGACATGCCGCAACGGCCGGCCACGCAGGCCGCTGCGCCACCGCCCAGCCAGACAGAGCTTCTGATTCGCCTGAAATCGCGCCACAAACCCGATGAAGACGAAGCCGCCGCACCCTCCGAAGCCGGGCCGCGCAAGCTGCCGCTAACGCCCAGCGAGCGCCGTGCGCTGGAAACGCTGAAAAATCTTTCGTTCGGCAGCTGGCTGGAATTCACCATCAATCAGCAGGGCCAGAAGGTTGCGCGCAAGCTCGCCTGGTTCGCGCCCACCAGCGGCCGCTGCCTGCTGGTCAATGCGCGCGGTGCAGCCGCGCCTGAACGAACACTGGACCAGATTGCGAGAATGATGGCGCGCGGCCAGGTTCGTCTCCTTCCCAAGCAGGATGGCGGTATGATCGACCGCGCCTGGAATGCATTGGTGGCAGGTTTGCGGAAATTCAGTAAGCCCAACCAACTCACGGAACCCGCGACATGAACGACGAACGTCGCAGTGCCCCGCGCAAGCCCACCACGGCGCCCATCGAGGTGGTCGACAGCATCAGCGGCGAAAACATCGGCCGGGTCGGCAACCTCTCGCGCAATGGCATGATGCTGATCTGCCATCGCCCGCTGCGCGACGATGCGCTTTACCAACTGAAGTTCCGGTTGCCCGACAAGCGCGGCGCACCGACCGAAGTCGAAACCGGCGTCCACACGATGTGGACCGAACTCGCCGCCACCAACGGCTATCAGTGGTCGGGCCTGCGCATCATCTCCATCAGTGGCGCGGCGGCTGCATCGCTCGACCGGTGGCTGGAACACAGCGCGACAGCGTGATTTGGCGATCGTCATGATCGCTGGCTTTATATTGCGATCGTCCATGATCGCGGCTTCGTTCAAGGCTTTCGCAACGAACGAGCACTTTGGTCCAGTGACATCAGAACGGCCATCCCTGGCCTGACTTTCCACAACAGCCGCTCCGAATGAGGCATTCCCAAATCAACGCCTATTTTGCGTTGCGCGGCACTTCACCGCATCATGGCGTTTCCAGCTTCACCGAAGCGTTCGAAGTGCAGCCGCCATGACCGCCTCGCCGCAAGACAATCTTTCCGCGCTGTATCCCGCGCACCTCGCCGAAATCGAAAAGCGCAGCGCCGACGCGCTGGCCGTCTGCGGCCGCGACACGCTGGTCATCGCCGCCGGCGTGCCACACGGCTGGTTCCTCGACGACCAGGATTACGCGTTCAAGGCCAACCCGCATTTCCTGCACTGGCTGCCGCTGATCGACGCGCCTGGAAGTTGGCTCGTCCACACACCTGGCGCGAAGCCGAAGCTGATTTTCCTGCAACCCAACGACTACTGGCACGTGGTGCCCGCCGCGCCGGCCGGCTACTGGGTGGAACACTTCGACATCGTCACCATCCGCACGCGGGAAGAAGCGCGTGCGCACCTGCCGAAAAACGCTTCGCGCTGCGCGATCATCGGGGAAGCTTCCGCCGCGGTCGGCGACTGCGTGCCCGACAATCCCGAATCCGCGTTGAACCTTCTGCATTACCGGCGCGCATTCAAGACGCCGTACGAAATCACCATGATGCGCGTGGCCAGCAAGCTCGGTGCGCACGGCCATCGCGCCGCGGAGCAGGCATTCCGTGAAGGTCTGTCGGAATTCGACATCCACTGCCGTTATCTCGAAGCCACGCGGCTCACCGAGCAACAGTTGCCCTACGGCAACATCATTGCGTTGGCTCAGCACGGCGCGGTGCTGCACTACATGCACTTCGACCGCAATCCTCCCGCGCACGCGCACTCGTTCCTGATCGACGCGGGCGGACAGTTTCATGGCTACGCGTCCGACATCACGCGCACCTACGCGTCACCCGACGCCGGCGAATTCCAGGCACTGATCGATGCGGTCGAAACCGCGCAGCAGGGTTTCTGTGCGAAGGTGCGCGCCGGACAAAGCTATCCCGAGCTGCACATCCATGCGCACCACGTGCTGATGCAAGCAATGCACGAGCAGGGATTCATCACCTGCAGTGCCGAGGCCGCCGTCGCGAATGGCATCTCATCCGCGTTCTTCCCACACGGCCTCGGTCATCTGATCGGCCTGCAGGTGCACGATGTGGCCGGCTTCGCGCACGACGAGCGCGGCGGCACTATCCCGAAACCCGAAGGCCATCCGTATCTTCGGCTGACGCGCACGCTGCAGCCTGGCATGGTCACCACCGTCGAGCCGGGCTTGTACTTCATCGACATGCTGCTGGCGGAATTGAAAGCCAAGCCGGCCTCGAAGGAGGTGGCGTGGTCGAAGGTCGAGGCATTCCGCAAGTACGGCGGCATCCGCATCGAAGATGATGTCGCGTGCACCGATGGCGATCCGCTGAACCTTACCCGCGAAGCATTCGCGACGGCATAGACGCGCGCGGCAGGTTGGGCTGAGCGCGGAGAAGCCCAACGCCAGATCACCGCGACCGTCCGCCATCTCGTGCCCCGCCGTATCCGCCGGTGACAGGCGGGCTCCGACAGCGCGAGTGCACCGCCGACGGAACCGCGCAGTGCGGTCTCGCTGAACACATTTCGTCGGCACCGTGAACGGGCGCCACAGCCGGCCACGCCACGAACATGACCATTGCCACACGGACAGGCGTGGCCTGATCTGCGATGATCCCGTGCTTTCCGGGGACAGGTTTTTGGCATGAGTCACGAATATGCAATCCGCCGCAACGTCGGCGCATGGGCGCTGATGTTCACGGGTCTCGGCTCGATCATCGGCTCGGGCTGGCTGTTCGGTGCCTGGCGCGCGGCGCAACTGGCCGGACCAGGTGCAATCTGGGCATGGGTGATCGGCGCGGTGGTGATCCTGTTCATCGCAGTCACCTACGCGGAACTCGGCGCGATGTTTCCCGAATCGGGCGGCATGGTGCGCTACGGTCAGTATTCACACGGCACCTTGGTCGGTTTCATCGCGGCATGGGCCAACTGGATCGCGATCGCCTCGGTGATTCCGGTGGAAGCCGAAGCCTCGGTGCAATACATGGCGTCGTGGCCGTGGCAGTGGGCGCAGGATCTTTACCATCACGCAGCGGGCGGCGCGGGCACCTTGAGCATGACTGGCCTCGCGATCGCTGCGGCGCTGGTGATCGTGTATTTCCTGTTGAACTACTGGAGCGTGAATCTTTTCGCTAAGACCAACGCATGGATCACGATCTACAAGCTGATCGTACCGGCACTGACCGCGATTGCGCTGATGGCGACATCGTTCCATCCCGAGAACTTCCACGTCGGCGCACACGGCGGTCCGCACGCGTACAGCATTTCGGCGATCCTGACCGCGGTCGCGATCAGCGGCATCGTGTTCAGCTTCAACGGTTTCCAGAGCCCGGTGAATCTCGCCGGCGAAGCCAAGAACCCCGGCCGCAACGTGCCATTCGGGATCATCGGATCGATCGTGCTGGCGACCATCGTGTACCTGCTGCTGCAGGTCGCGTTCCTCGGTGCAATGGAACCGGCGGCTTTGGCGAAAGGCGGCTGGTATGCGCTGGATTTTTCGTCGCCGTTCGCGCAACTGGCGCTGGCATTGAACCTCAACTGGCTGGCGCTGCTGCTGTACTCCGACGCATTCATCAGCCCGTCCGGTACCGGCGCGACCTACACCGCGACCACCGCGCGGATGATCTACGGCATGGAACGCAACGGCACGCTGCCGAAAGTGTTCGGCCGCGTGCACGCGCGCTTCGGCATTCCCCGCCCGGCGATGTGGCTGAACCTGGTGGTCGCGTTCATCTTCATGTTCTTCTTCCGCGGCTGGGCGACACTGGCCGAGGTGATTTCAGTCGCGACCATCATTTCGTATCTGACGGGACCGGTGAGCGTCAGCGTGTTACGGCGCACCGCACCTGAGTTGCACCGTCCGCTGCGCATTCCGATGTTGCGCGTCATCGCGGGGCTGGCATTCGTGTTCGCCACCGAATTGCTGTACTGGGCGCGCTGGCCGCGCACCGGCGAAATCATCCTGCTGATGGTCGTCGCGCTGCCGATATGGCTGTGGTACGCGGTGAAGCGGGGCGGCCCGGACCTGACACGGCAGGTGCGCGGCGCGCTGTGGCTGATCTTCTACCTGCCGGCGATCGCCGCGCTGTCGTGGGCCGGCAGCGCGAAATTCGGGGGACATGGATACATCCCCTATGGATGGGATCTGCTGATCGTCGCGGTGGTCGCGGTCGGATTCTTCGTGTGGGGACTGGCCTGCGGGTGGCGCACGCCGGAAGTAGAGGCCATCAAGATGGAGGCGCATGCGCATCCGGATGCGATCATGGTGCCTCCCGACGAGGAAACTGCCGAGCGCATGACCCGGCGCTGATCGTCAGTTCAAGGCAAGGATATCGCCCAGCAGCGCCTGCGCGGTGACTTCGGGTCCCGCGCCGGCGCCCTGGATCACCAGCGGGCGTTGCTGATAGCACGAAGTGGTGAACGCGAACAGATTGTCCGCGCCAAGCAGGTGCGCCGAAGGGTGTGACACCGGCACCGCGGCCAGCCCGACCCACGCCGAACCATCGGCCTCGAAACGGGCGAGATAACGCAACACGCAATCGCGCGCCACGGCTGCGGCGTGCCGCGCCGCGATCGCGGCGTCGAGTTCGTCGAGGCGATCCAGGAATTCGGCCAGCGTAATTTCGCGCAATGCCTCCGGCACCAGGCTTTCGACTCGAAGTTGCGCGCGCTCCAGCGGAAAGCCCGCCGCGCGGGTGAGTATCAGCAGCTTGCGCGCGACGTCCTCGCCGGAAAGGTCGGCGCGCGGGTCAGGTTCCGTGTAGCCGAGCGCACAGGCTTCGCGCAGCAAGGTCGAGAACGGCTGCCGACCGTCGTAATGGTTGAACAGGTACGAGAACGAGCCCGAAAACACGCCTTCGATCCGCGTCAGCTTGTCGCCGCAGGCATGCAGGCGACGCAAGGTTGCGAGCGCCGGCAGACCCGCACCCACGGTCGCACTGTCGCCGTAATGGACGCCCTGCACACAAGCGGCCTGCAATGCACGCCATCCACCGAGTGCGCCGCCGGCCAGCGCCTTGTTCGCCGTGACGATGTGGCACCCGTGCGCCAACCATTCGGGATGACGCTGCGCCAGTTCCGCGGAAGCGGTCGCGTCGATGATCACCTTGTCCGACGCGCCGCTAGCATGCAGCGCGCGCAGCAGCGCTGCGTCGTCACGCGGTTCGCCGCCAGCATCCAGTCGTTCGCGCAGGCGGCGTTCGGCCAGCGCGGCGGGTTGCGTCTGCTGGTGGCGCGAATTGGCCGCGCCGAGCAGGCGCAGATGTTCACCCGCGGGCGTGCGCAGCAATTGCAGGAACGCGCCGCCGACCTTGCCGGTGCCGAAAAGCACCACCGCAACGTCGCGCCGCGTCGCCGTGCGCTGAAAGAACGCGTCCGCCAGCACCGCATTCATGCCGGAACCGCCACGCGTTTTCGCGACACCGCGTCTGCACGCGCCAAGGCCGCGCGCAGGTGGCGCGACAGGTCTGCGATATCCTCGATGCCGACGGAAAGGCGCAGCAGCGTGTCGGAAATGCCAGCGGCGCGGCGCGCCTCTGGCGCCATCGCGGCGTGGGTCATGGTGGCTGGATGTGCGACGAGGCTTTCCACGCCACCCAGCGATTCGGCCAGCGTGATGCACTGCAGGCCGTCGAGGAACGCGCGTACCGCATCCTCGCCGCCCGCGAGCTCGAAACTCAGCATCGCGCCGAACCCCGACTGCTGGCGCTTCGCCAGTGCGTGCTGCGGGTGCGAGGCCAGCCCCGGATAGAAAACGCGAGTGGTCGCCGGATGCTCATTCAGCAAATGGGCCAGCGCGGCGGCATTCTCCTGGTGCGCGCGCAGTCGCGCGGACAACGTGCGCAGGCCGCGCAGCGTCAACCAACTGTCGAACGGTGCGCCGGTGAGCCCCAGGCAGTTGCCCCACCACTTCAGTTTCTCGGCGATAGCCGGTTCGCGCGCGATCACCGCGCCGCCAACCACGTCGCTATGGCCGTTGATGTATTTCGTCGTCGAATGCACCACCACGTCGGCACCCAGCGTCAGTGGTTGCTGCAAGGCCGGCGACAGGAAGGTATTGTCGACGACGCATAATGCACCGACCGTGTGCGCGGCCTGGGCGACGTGGCGGATATCGGTGATGCGCAGCAGCGGATTGGACGGCGTTTCCAGCCATACCAGCGACGGCTTTTCCGCAAGGCCCGCTGCGAGCGCCGTGGGATCGGTGAGGTCAGCGAAGCGAACCTCGAAACGACCCTTCTTCGCCCACGCATCCAGCAGCCGCCAGGTGCCGCCGTAACAGTCGTGCGCGGCCAGCACCTTGCCGCCCTCGGGTACCAGCTCCAGCGTCAGCGCCACCGCGGCCATGCCGCTGGCCGTCACCACCGCGCCGGCGCCACGTTCCAGGTCGGCCAACGCATCGGCCAGCAGGTCGCGGGTGGGGTTGCCGCTGCGCGAATAGTCGTATTCGCGCTTTTCGTTGAAGCCAGCAAACGAATAATTGGTCGAAAGATGCAGCGGCGGCACCACCGCGCCGTGTTGCGCATCGGTTTCAATGCCGGCACGCACCGCGCGCGTACAGGACGCAATGTTGGTCATGTCATGCTCCACAATCGTTCAGGGCTTCGCGCAACAGGGGCGCCAGGCGTTCGTGTTCCTTCAGGAAACCGTCATGGCCGTACGGCGTTTCGATGACCTCGAGGCTGGCCGGCGCACCGAGGCGCTGCTGCAATTCGCACAAGTCCGCCAACGGCACCAGGCGATCGCTGGCGAACCCGATCAGCGCGGTCGGCACGCGCACGGCTTTGGGATCGACTTCGTGCAGGTCGATCGATTCCGACAACGCCAGATAGCGATGCGCGTCGAAGCGCGCGACAAAGCGACGGCCATGGTGTTCCAGCCAGTCTTCGACCGGCAACCGGAAACGGCCGTCCCGACGCTCCGCGCCGCCCGCGAAGCGACGCCCGATTTCCTCGCCGTTGCGGTACGTCGTCACCGCGAGCTGTCGTGCCAGGGACAACGCATCATCCACGCAGCCGTTGTCGAGGCCGAGCTTGACGATGCCACGCTGCACTGCGCGCTGTGCGGTCGCAAATGGATGTGGCCGGTGCGCGCCCGCAAGCACCACGAGTCTGGACAAGCGCCCGGCATGACGCGCGGCGAAAGCCAATCCGACCATCGCGCCGTACGACGCGCCGACGAAAGCCTCGACGCGCACGATGCCCAGCGCATCCAGCAGCGCCGCCAGAGCGTCGCCCTGGTCCGCGCTGGAGATCGACGGCGCTTGCATATCGCCCGCGTCCAGCCAGTCGATCGCCAGCACGCGCACGCGATCGAGATCGATTGCGCGGCCCGCGCCGACCATCGTTTCCCACCAGCCCGACGCGGCATGCTCGGTGGTTCCGCATACGTCGCGATCGGCCGAGATGCCACCCTGCACGATCACGGTCGGCGCGCCCGGCGCACCCGCCCACAGGTAGCGCACTTCGGCATCGACCGCGTCTTGTCCGTAACACGGAGCGATCCGGACATGACGACTGCCGCGCAGACAGGTAAAAGGCGCAGGGCTTTGCAAGGCACGCGGCGTGTCTTCGGCCAGCGGCTCGGCCAATTCGGGCGTGACGGCAAGACTCATGACGGTTCTCCGAACGACATCGAGCTTCGAACACCGGGCATCGAGTCATGCGGGGAACCGGAAACAGCCGTCCAATCCCGTGGCGAACGGGATTGCGCGACTCATCTCTCGGGCGGCATACAACGCCTCCGCAGGAGTTGGCACCGTGCGAACCCTTGCGGGTTTGCGGGTTGCCCCGGCTTCCAAGGGCCTGTCCCTCAGCCGGTCTCGATGAGCAATGGGCACAATCTAGCGACGGAAGCATGGCATGTCAACAGACATATAGACGTCTATACGCCCATATAACGAATGATCATTTCGCACGTGCGCAAAATGAGGGGGTCGCTTTCAGCCATGGGGCTGAGGACCGAAATCACCGGCTTGATTCGAACGGAATCAGGAACACGACGCGCAGGCGCTGGCCTGGTCGCAGGACTAGAAGCTGGCGTTGATTCCAAGAACAATCGCCGAACGGAATCCGCTCGCGCCGGCATGGACGAACGGTCGTTACTCTCGCGCGAGTGCGCGATGCGCGATATCGCGCCGGAAGAAAGCGCCGTCGAAATGGATGCGGTCGGCCGCGGCGTACGCGCGGTCGCGGGCCTGCGACAAGTCATCGCCGGTCGCGCAGACGCACAGCACACGACCACCGGCGGTGACGACGCTGCCGTTGACGCCGAGCCTGGTGCCGGCGTGGAAGACTTTCACATCGCTGCCGAAGTCGGCATCGAGCCCCGAGATCGTCTTGCCACTCTGCACCTTGCCGGGGTAGCCCGCCGCGGCAATCACCAAGCCCAGCGACGGCCTTGGATCCCACTTGGTTTCGACGCGGTCGAGCTTGCCGTCCAGCGCGGCTTCGATCAGTGCCACGAAATCCGACCGCAGGCGTTGCATGATCGGCTGCGTCTCGGGATCGCCGAAACGCACGTTGAATTCGATGACCTTCGGCGCGCCGGTCTTGTCGATCATCAGGCCTGCATAAAGGAACCCGATGAACGGCGCGCCTTCGTCGGCCATGCCGCACAAGGTGGGCTCGATGATTTCGCTGCGGATTCGGCGTTCGATTTCCGGCGTCACCACCGGCGCGGGCGAATATGCGCCCATGCCGCCGGTGTTGGGCCCGGTATCGCCCTCACCCACGCGCTTGTGATCCTGGCTGGAGGCCATCGGCAGCGCGTGCACGCCGTCGGCCATCACGATGTAGCTGGCTTCCTCGCCCGCGAGGAATTCCTCGATCACCACCCGTGCGGAAGCATCGCCGAACGCATGCGCATCCAGCATGTCGCGCAAGCCCCGCTCGGCTTCGACCAGCGTCATCGCCACAACCACGCCCTTGCCCGCGGCAAGGCCGTCGGCCTTGATCACGATGGGCGCGCCGTGCTCGCGTACGTATGCAAGCGCCGGTTCAAGCGTGGTGAACACCGCGTAATGCGCGGTGGGAATGCGGTGGCGCGCCAGGAAATCCTTGGTGAAGGACTTGGAACCTTCCAACTGCGCCGCCGCGGCAGTCGGTCCGAAGATGCGAAGGCCCGCGGCGCGGAACTTGTCCACCACGCCCGCGACCAGCGGCGCTTCGGGACCCACCACGGTAAAATCGACGCGTTCGTCCTGCGCGAGTTTCAGCAATCCATCCAGGTCGTTCGCGGCGACGTCCACGTTGCGCATGCGCGGTTCGCGCGCGGTACCCGCATTGCCTGGCGCGACGATCACCTCCTCCACCCGTGACGATTGCGCAAGTTTCCACGCCAGCGCGTGCTCGCGCCCGCCAGAGCCGATGACCAGAATCTTCATGGAAGCGACTGCGCAATAAACGAGTCGCGCATTTTACCCGGCCATCGCGGACAGCAAGGCCGCGCGCGGCAGTTTGCCGGTTTCGCTGCGTGGCAACGCATCGACAAGCTTCAATGGACGTGGCAGGAATACCGGGTCGATCTCGCGACGCAACGCATCGAGGATCGTGCCTGCATCGAGCCCCGGCGCCACGGCGAGCGCGGCGATGCGGCACACGCCCATCGCGTCGGTTTCATTCAACTGGAACACCGCGCCGTCGCGCACGCCGGGCACGGCCAGCAGCTTGTGCGTGAGGTCGCCCAGCGAGGCGCGCTTGCCGGCGATCTCCAGCAGATCGGTGTTGCGGCCGCATAACTGGAAACGGCCTTCGCCATCCACCTCGACGACGTCGGCGAGCACGGTCGCCTGCAGAAGTTGCGGCGCCTCGACGCGGGTGCCATCGGGCTGCGGATGCAGCGCGATGCCGTCATACGGCGTCCACGCCTCCTCGTGCGCGGTGCGACGGTGCGCGATCACGCAGGTCTCGGTGGAACCGAAGACTTCCTGCACCGGCGCGCCGAAGCGCACTTCGGCTTCGCGCGCAAGTTCCGGCGACAACGGCGCCGTGGCCGACACGATGCCCGAAAACGCCGGCAGCGGCTGGTTCGAATCGATCAGTGCACGCAGATGCACCGGTGTCGTCACCAGGATTCGCGGCTCCGGCAAACCATCCAGGGCCGCAGCGATGTCGGCCGCGAAGAACGGCCGGCTGGCGCACACCGCTGCATGGCCGAACAACGGCAACAGCACGGAAAACTCCAGCCCGTACATGTGCTGCGGCGGCACGGTCGCCACCACGTGGCAGTCGCCTCCGGCCAACGCGCGCAACAGCGCGCCATTGTGCCCGCTGGAAATCGCAAGCTTGTCCCAGCGCTTGGGATTGGCGCGCGGCACGCCGGTGGATCCCGAGGTGTAGCCGATCGCAGCCAGCGCGCCGTCGGCAACCAACATCGTCGAGTCGACGACAACATCGTCCGCATCCGCGGTGAAGCGCAGATAGTGCGGCGGTTCGGGATCAAGTTCGGCGTCCCCCAGCGTGTAACTGTCCGGATGGGCAGTCAGCACCGCATCGACCGCGTGCGCGGCGCGCGAGGGCGGCAACAGGTTGGTTTGTCCGCGCACCAGCAGGGCGGCGAACGCTACCAGAAAAGCGTAGCGGTCCTCGCACAGGTTGACGGCCGACGGCGCCACGGGCAGGCGGGTAGCCAACGCATTGACGTCCGCCAGGAAGCGGCCGACGGTCACGGGCCGGCCATTCCGCCACGCGATCACGCGCTGGGGCGGCGCGTCCTCGAGCAAGCCCCGCCACGGCCCCGTTGACGGGCTTTGCGGTGATGGATGAACGCTCGACACAGGAAACTCCCCAGTCCCCTCAGGCCCGAATGATAGCGCCACTCACGGCATTCGTGATCGGCGTCGGTCGGCCCAGGCCGCCCAGCGGTGCATCCAGCACGCCATCGGGTTCGTCACCGAAGATGGCGTGGATGTCGGCCGCGCTGCGCGCGGGTGGCTCGCCGTGGCGATTGGCGCTGGTGGAAACGATGGGACCGCCGAACGCACTGCAGAGTACGGCCGAGGGAACGTGCGCAGTCACGCGCAAGGCGATCCCGGCGTGCCCACCCGCGATCCATTCCGGTACCCGGGCCGAGCGCGGAAAGATGAAGGTGTGGGCGCCGGGCCATGCCGCGCGTGCACGACCGAGGGCGGCTTCGGACGCATCGCCGATCCAGGGCATGACCTGTTCGAAGCTGGCCGCGATCAGCAGCACGCCCTGTTCGGGAGGACGGTGTTTCATCGCGAAAATGCGGTCGAACGCGGCGCGGTCGTCCGGATCGCAACCGAGCCCGTAGACACCTTCGGTCGGATAGGCCAACACGCCGCCCGCACGCAGCAGCGCGGCGGCGGCTTCGACTTCTTCGACACTGAAAACACGCATGGATCAACCATCGAATGGCGGCGTTTCCGCATCGGCGGGCGCGGATGACTTCGCGCGCGCGGACTTTTTCGCGGCTGTTTTCTTCGCCGCCGATTTTTTGGCCGCGGATTTTTTCGCGGTGGCTTTCTTCGCCGCCGTTTTCTTCGTCGCGGATTTTTGCGGGGGCACCGCTTTCTCCGCCGGCTTTTTCGCCCCGGCCTTCTTGAACGCGCCGCGTCCGCGCCGGACCGGCGCAGCCTCGATCAACGCCTTGCACTCGTCGTGCGTCAGCGATTTCGGATCGCGGTCCTTCGGGATTTTCGCGTTCTTCTCGCCATCGGTGATGTAGGGGCCGTACCGCCCGTTCAACACCTGGATGCCATCGCCGAAATCGGTGATGACGCGATTGGCAATCAGCTCCTGCTTTTCGCGGATCAGTTCACGCGCGCGGTCCAGCGTGATCGTGTAGGCGCTGTCCCCGTCCCTGATCGATGCGTAAAGCTTGCCCTTTTTCACGAACGGACCGAAGCGGCCCATGCCGGCCGAGACTTCCTCGCCATCCGCATCCTTGCCGAGATGGCGCGGCAGCTTGAACAGTTCCAGTGCCTCGTCCAGCGTGATCGTGTGCATGCTCTGGCCGGGCAGCAGCGAGGCGAATTTCAGCTTCTCGTCGTCCTTGTCCTTGTCGCCCAGCGCGGCATACGGCCCGTAGCGGCCGAGCCGCACGGAAACCGGCTTGCCGGTCTTGGGATCGTCGCCCAGCAGGCGCGCGCCGGTCGCTTCGTTGCGGTCCACCGATTCCATTTTGTCGTCGACCAGCGCCTTGAACGGCTTCCAGAATCCCGCCATCAACGGACGCCATTCCTCCTCGCCGCGGCTGACGGCATCGAGTTCGTCCTCGAGCTTGGCGGTGAAGTCATAATCGACGTAGCGGGTGAAGTGCGACGTCAGGAACTTCGCCACCGCGCGACCCACGTCGGTGGGCTTGAACCGGCGCGAATCCAGGATCACGTATTCGCGCGACAGCAGCGTCTGGATGATGCTGGCGTAGGTCGACGGGCGACCGATGCCGTACTCCTCGAGCGCCTTGACCAGACTGGCCTCGGAATAACGCGGCGGGGGTTCGGTGAAATGCTGGTCGGCCGCGATGTCGGTGAGGGGGACCGCGTCGCCCTTCGACAATGCGGGCAGCTTGCGCGCTTCCTCGTCTTCTTCCGATTTCGCATCGCGGCCTTCCTCGTACACCGCGAGGAAACCCGGGTCCACGACGGTGGTGCCGGTGGCGCGGAAGCCGGCGTCGTGGCCGCAAGGAAATTCGACGGAGACGGTATTGAGCGTCGCCGGTTTCATCTGGCAGGCGACCGCGCGCTTCCACACCAGCTCGTACAGCTTCAACTGGTCGGGCGTGAGATAGGCCGCAACGGATTTCGGCGTGCGCAACGCGGAAGTCGGACGGATCGCCTCGTGCGCTTCCTGCGCGTTCTTGGATTTGGTCTTGTAGACCATCGCGTGCTCGGGCAGGCCCTGTTTGCCGAACTCGCGCTCGATGGTCTGGCGCAATTCGTCGATTGCCTCACCGGACAGGTGCGTGGAGTCGGTACGCATGTAGGTGATCAGGCCGACGTTGCCCTCGCCGCCCAGCGACACGCCCTCGTACAGCCCCTGCGCGATGCGCATGGTCCGCGAGGTCGCCATGCCCAGCTTGCGCGCGGCTTCCTGCTGCAACGTGGACGTGGTGAACGGCGCGGCCGGACGGCGCTGGCGCTGCTTCGACTGGATGTCGCCGACGACGAGCTGGCCGCCCGCGGCCTTCGACAGTGCCTCGCGCGCAGCGTGCGCGGCGGTGGCGTTGGTGAGATCGAACTGCTCGAACTTCTTGCCGTTGAGCTTCACCAGCCGCGCGGTGAATTCGCCATCCTTGTGCGCGAGTTTCGCCTCGATCGTCCAGTACTCGCGCGCCACGAAGGCTTCGATCTCCTCCTCGCGCTCGACGATCATCCTCAGCGCGGGCGACTGCACGCGCCCGGCCGACAAGCCGCGCTGCACCTTGCGCCACAGCACCGGCGACAGATTGAAGCCGACCAGGTAATCCAGCGCGCGCCGCGCCTGCTGCGCGTCCACCAGGTCGTGCGAAAGCTTGCGCGGGTGCGCGACTGCTTCCTTGATCGCGCGCGGGGTGATTTCGGAAAACACCACGCGGTGTGTTTCCTTGCCCTTCAGCAACCCGCGTTCCTTCAGGATTTCGCTGATATGCCAGCTGATCGCCTCGCCCTCGCGGTCAAGGTCGGTGGCGAGATAGATCGAATCGGCGGCCTTGGCGGCTTTCGCGATGTCGTCCACGTGGCGGACGTTCTTCTCGATCAACTGGTAGTCCATCCTGAAGCCGTGGTCGGGATCGACCGCGCCTTCCTTGGGCACGAGGTCGCGAACGTGGCCATAAGACGCCAGCACCTTGAAGTCGGTGCCGAGGTATTTGTTGATCGTCTTGGCCTTGGCGGGCGATTCGACGATGAGCAGGTTCTTGGCCATGTCCTAACGGAATGCATGGGCGGCAGGGCCGCCCCCTATATATAGTGAACGCATGCGCAGGGTAGGCATGTCAAGCTTTGTCGACGACAACGCGCTGCCAGCGCCCGTTCACGGCCGGGGCGACCGCGCCCTCCAGTTCCAGCAAAAGCAGCATCGAGGACAGCGCCGCGGGCGCAAGCCGAGTGCGCTCGACCAGTTCGTCCAGAGACGCCGGCGCGTCGCCCAGCGCAGCAAGAAGTGAAGCGTAATCAGGGTCTTGTGTTCTGGATGCCGGACCGTCGTCTGTCGGAGATTCAGCGGTTTCGAGTCGAGCACGCAATCCCGCGCCCTGGGCCCGGGCCGCCGGCACCAGCGCCTCGATCACCTCGGCGGCCGTCTCGACCAAGCGGGCGCCATCGCGGATCAGCCGATGGCAACCCTTGGCCAGCGGGTTGTGGATGGAACCCGGCAACGCGAACACCTCTCGACCCGCTTCCGCGGCCAGCCGCGCAGTGATCAGCGAACCGGACTGCAATCCCGCTTCCACCACCAGCGTTCCCAATGCCAGACCGGCAATCAACCGATTGCGACGAGGAAAATGGTCGGGCCGGGCTTCGGTGCCCGGCGGAAATTCGCTGACGATGGCCCCGCATTGTTCGATTCTGGCTGCGAGTTCACGATGTTTGCGCGGGTAGACCAGATCCGGGCCGGTGCCCACCACCGCCACCGTCATCCCGCCCGCTTCCAGCGCCGCGGCGTGCGCAGCACCATCGATCCCGTCAGCCATGCCGCTGGTGACCGTCAAGCCCGCCCGGCCAAGGGTCCGGGCAAAGTCCCGCGCATTGGCCAAGCCCTGCGCGCTGGCGCTGCGTGCACCAACGATGGCCACCTGCGGCGCCAACAGGGCCGCCGGGTCCCCTGCCACGAACAGCGCGGCCGGTGGCTGTGGGATGGTTTCCAGTTGCGGCGGGAAATCGGCCTCGTTGCAGCGCAACAGACGATGCCCCGGCAGCGCCAACCAGGCGAGATCGAGCTCCAGCCGCGCCACGTCGGGCCGCTCGATCCACTCCAGCGAAGCCTGATCGAGACCGGCGGAATGACGGAGTTTGCGTATGCCGCGGCACGCCGCGCGTGCCGACCCTGCTTGTTGCAGCAACGCGCGAGCGCTCGCCGCACCCAGGCCGGGCGCCCGCAGCAAGGTCAACCACGCGAGCAGTTCGTCGTCGTGCATGTCGGGAAGTTTAGGGGCGCTGCAAAACGAAACGGCGCGGGCCAGGCCGCGCCGTCGTGTCAGGATTTTCCTACTGTTCCGCTCAAGGCGGCTTCTGTGAAAAGCCAGGCCAGGATGGCCGTTCTGATGTCGCCGCGCCCGCGATCCAGGATACCCGCAGCGCATCCAAAGACGCGGTGATCACGGACGATCGCACAAGTTACTGTGGCGCTTGCAGGGTGTCGCGTACTCTCACCGGCCGGATGCCGTCCATCACCAGCCCATAGCTCACGTGCGCGAAGGTGCGGAACACCATCACGTGGCCCACGTACTCGCT
>DATFGT010000112.1:0-12162 GCA_035249175.1 Rhodanobacteraceae bacterium | reverse complement strand
GCCGCAGGCGCTGCATGTTCTCGACGTAGTCCTCGCCCCGCTCGGAATATTTTGCATCGGCGTTCTTGCTGGTACCGCGGGTAAAGAAGCTGCCGCGCGTCGGGTGCGTGCCGGGATAGGTGCGATAGGGGATGCCGTCGCCATCGACGTCGCGATAACGACCGAACGGCTTGCCGGCTTCCAGTTCCTCGGCACTCAGCACCTTGCCGCGGTCGTAGCGGCGCGCGTCGTCCCATTCGAACGGCCTGCACAGTCGCTGGTTCATGCCGATGTCGAGATCACTCAGCACGAACACCGGCGTTTGCAGGCGGTCCGCAAGATCGAGCGCCTGGGCTGCAAACTCGAAGCACTCGTGCGGGTCTTCCGGAAACAGCAACACATGATTGGTATCGCCGTGCGACGCGTGCGCACAGAACATCACGTCCGATTGCTGGGTACGGGTCGGCATGCCGGTCGAAGGACCACCGCGTTGCACGTCCACCAGTGTCACCGGAATCTCCGCGAAATAGGCGAGCCCTATGATCTCGTTCATCAGCGAAATGCCGGGGCCGGACGTCGCGGTGAACGCGCGTGCGCCATTCCAGCCGGCGCCGGTGATGATGCCGATCGAAGCGATCTCGTCCTCGGCCTGCACGATCGCATAGTTGTGCTTGCCCGTGTCCCTGTCGACGCGCAGCTTCGCGCAGTATTTCTGGAACGCTTCCGCCAGCGACGATGACGGCGTGATCGGATACCATGCGCATACCGTGGCGCCGCCATAGACCATGCCCAGCGCGGCCGCACTGTTGCCGTCAACGAAGATACGGCCACCGACACTGTCGCGGCGCTCGATCCTGAGACCGATCGGCTGCAGGTGCTGCGACGCGTATTCACGACCCAGGTCCAACGCATGCACGTTGGGCTCCAGCAGCGCCTGTTTGCCCTTGTACTGCTCGCCGATCAGCGTGACGATCACGTCGCGCTCGATGCCGAGCAACACCGACAGCGCGCCGAGATACATGATGTTCTTGAACAATTGCCGCTGGCGCGGATCTTCCCAGGTCCGATTGGCGATATCGGTGAGCGGCACGCCGATCACGCCCACATCGTCGCGGAACTTGAACTTCGGCAGTGGCTTCGAGTTGTCGTAAAACAGATAGCCGCCCGGCGCGAGGCCCTTGACATCGGCATCCCAGGTCTGCGGATTCATCGCGACCAGCAGGTCGTAGCCGCCGCGCCGCCCCAGCCAACCGGCCTCGCTGACGCGCACTTCGTACCAGGTTGGCAGGCCCTGGATGTTGGACGGAAAGATGTTGCGCGGACTGACCGGCACGCCCATGCGCAGAATGCATTTGGCGAACAGTTCGTTGGCCGATGCGGACCCCGACCCGTTGACGTTGGCGAACTTGACGACGAAATCGTTGGTGGCCGAGATGGGGTTCATGCGACGCCTTGGGCTTTCCCCTCTCCCTTCGGGAGGAGGCGCGCGCAGCGCGAGCGCGTAGCGCTCCCCGAAGGGGTGGGTGAGGGTTCGGACCCACGCGACATCGATGGGTTATGCGTGTGCGTACCCTCACCCCAGCGCTGCGCGCTCGGCGCTTTGCGCCGCCTCTCCCGAGGGGAGAGGGGTTCAGATCGAGGCAATCCAGGCGAAAATTTATTCACGCCGCCACCTTCTTTTTCGCCGGCAGCGCCGAGTAATCGTCGCCACGCCCCGCATACGATTCCGCGAACAGGAACCGCTGCATGTCCCACGCGCCGGTCGGGCAGCGTTCGGCGCAGAGGCCACAGTGCAGGCAGACGTCCTCGTCCTTCACCATCACGCGGCCGGTCTTGACCGGCTCGGATACATACAGATCCTGCGCCGCATTCCCGGCCGGCGCGGTCAGGCGTCTGCGCAGGTCGGCTTCCTCGCCATCGGCCGCAAACGTGATGCAGTCCATCGGGCACACGTCGACGCAGGCATCGCATTCGATGCACACGTCTTTGGTGAACACGGTCTGCACATCGCAGTTGAGACAGCGCTGTGCCTCCTTCCACGCGGTTTGCACGTCGAACCCGAGTTCGACTTCCTGCTTGATGTTCTTGAGCGTTTTTTCCTTCGGCGCCCACGGCACGACGTAACGCTCGTCCGGCGAAATGTCGTTGTCGTAACTCCACTCGTGGATGCCCATCTTCTGCGAAACGAGGTTGGTCAGCGGCGGTGGCCGTTTGCGTACATCCTCACCTTGCAGGAAGTTGTGGATCGAAGCCGCCGCCTGATGACCGTGCTCGACCGCCCAGATGATGTTCTTGGGCCCGAATGCCGCATCGCCTCCGAAGAACACTTTCGGCAAGCTTGATTGCATCGTGAGCTTGTCGAGCCTGGGCGTACCCCACTCATCGAATTCGAGGCCGAGGTCGCGTTCGACCCACGGGAACGCGTTTTCCTGCCCCACCGCGATCAGCACTTCGTCGCACTCGAAGAACCGGTCCGGTTCGCCGGTCGGCAGCAGCTTGCGCTTGCCGTTGACGTCGTGTTCCTCGCGCATCGGCGTGAACCACATTCCGGTGAGCTTGCCGTTTTCGTGCACGAAGGACTTTGGATTCAGCCAGTTGAGGATTTCGACGCCCTCGTGTTCGGCGTCTTCCTTCTCCCACGGACTGGCCTTCATTTCCCCGTAGCCGGAACGCACGATGACTTTCACGTCGTCCCCGCCCAGCCGCCGCGCGCTTCGGCAGCAATCCATCGCGGTGTTGCCGCCACCCAGCACGATCACGCGCTTGCCGACTTGCTTGATATGGCCAAAATACACCGAAGCCAGCCATTCGATGCCGACGTGTATTTTCCCGGCCGCTTCGTCGCGACCCGGAACATGCAGGTCACGACCGCGCGGCGCACCGCAGCCGACGAAGACCGCATCGAAGTTTTCGTCGAGCAGCCTGCGCAGCGAATCGATGCGGCGATTGCCGACCAGTTCCACACCGAGATCGAGGATGTACCCGACTTCCTCGTCGATCACGTGTTCCGGCAACCGAAAGCGCGGCACCTGCGTGCGCATGAAGCCGCCGCCCTTCGCGTCGGCTTCGAAGATGGTGACGTGGTAACCCAGCGGCGCGAGATCACGCGCCAGCGCCAGCGATGCCGGCCCGGCGCCGACGCATGCAATCCGGAACCTCTCTGCGCCGGGAATGCATTCGGGCAAGCGTGAGCGCATCCGCGCTTCGACGCCTTCGCTGCGGTTGTCGGCGGCGACGCGTTTCAGGCGGCAGATCGCGACGGGCTCGGGCTTCTCGCCGTTCGATTCTTCGACACGCCCGCGTCGGCAGGCGGGCTCGCAGGGACGATCGCAGGTGCGCCCGAGGATGCCGGGGAACACATTGGAATCCCAGTTGAGCAGGTAGGCATCGTCATAACGGCCCGCCGCGATCAGTCGGATGTACTCGGGTACGCGTGTGTGCGCGGGACACGCCCACTGGCAGTCCACCACCTTGTGGAAATACTGCGGATTGCGGATGTCGGTCGGTTGCACGCCACGCCTCCTGCCGTCCGCGGGGGCGTCGGACCTGCCGGCGTCGCCCGTCGGGCCGAGTCTAACCGTTTCCCCGCAAAGCGGAAGAGGCATCGATCGCGTGGTTCAGTTGCAGGAATCCATCAGCAATGATGTGGTCGTTTGGGGGTGGACACGCGAACGTCACCCGTCACGATAGCGGCTGCAAGCAACGCCGGGATTGTGCGCCAACAAACAAAAACGGGCCTCGCGGCCCGTTTGCTCATTCTGCGATCGTCCCTGATCGCGAGGATCAAGAACGGCCATCCATGGCCTGACTTTTCGCCGAGCTTTACACCGCTGCGGCTTTTTCGTCCTCGGTCACGGCTTTCATCGACAGGCGGATGCGGCCTTGCTTGTCGACTTCCAGCACCTTGACCTTGACCACGTCGCCTTCCTTCAACTTGTCGGAAACCTTCTCGACGCGCTCGTTGGAGATCTGCGACACGTGCACCAATCCGTCCTTGCCGGGCAGGATGGTGACGAACGCGCCGAAATCCATCAACTTGACGACCTTGCCTTCGTAGATGCGGCCCGGTTCGACATCGGCCACGATCTGCTCGATGCGGTGCTTCGCGGCATCGGCGGCTTCGCGATTGACCGAGGCGATCACCACGGTGCCGTCGTCATTGATGTCGATGGTGGTGCCGGTTTCCTCGGTGATCGAACGGATGGTGGAACCGCCCTTGCCGATCACTTCACGGATCTTGTCCGGATGGATCTTGATGGTGAGCAGGCGCGGCGCGTATTCGCTCATCTCGCCTCGCGGCGTACTGATCGCCTTGGCCATTTCGCCGAGGATGTGCATGCGGCCGCGGTGCGCCTGCGCCAGCGCGGTGCGCATGATTTCTTCGGTGATGCCGTCGATCTTGATGTCCATCTGCAGCGCGGACACGCCCTCGGCGGTGCCGGCCACCTTGAAATCCATGTCGCCGAGGTGGTCCTCGTCACCCAGGATGTCGGACAGCACCACGAAGTCGTCGCCTTCTTTCACCAGGCCCATCGCGATGCCCGCGACCGGCGCCGACAGCGGCACGCCGGCGTCCATCATCGCCAGCGAGGAACCGCACACCGACGCCATCGACGACGAACCGTTGGATTCGGTGATTTCCGAAACCACGCGGATCACGTACGGGAAAGCTTCCATCGTCGGCTTGACCGCCTGCACGCCGCGCTTGGCAAGGCGGCCGTGGCCGATCTCGCGACGCTTCGGGCCACCCATGCGGCCGCACTCGCCGACCGAGTACGGCGGGAAGTTGTAGTGGAACAGGAAGGTATCCTTCGACTCGCCTTCCGGCGCGTCGATGATCTGTGAGTCGCGACCGGTGCCGAGCGTGACGGTGACCAGCGCCTGGGTCTCGCCGCGGGTGAACAGCGCCGAGCCGTGGGTACGCGGCAGCACGCCGACGCGCACGTTGATCGGACGGATGTCTTCGAGGCCGCGGCCGTCGATGCGCTGTTTGGTCTTGAGGACACTGTCGCGCACCGTGTGGTATTCGAGATCTTCGAATTCACCGGCGATGTCGGCCGTCGGCCAGCCCTTCTCTTCGGCCTGCGCCTTCAGCGCCGCCAGTACGTCGGATTTCAGTGCGGCGACCGCATCGCGGCGCTGCAGCTTGTCCTTGATCTGGAATGCCGCGGCCAGCTTGTCGCCGACTTCGCCACGCACGGCGGCGACGAGCTGCGCGTCGCGCTCAGGCGCCTGCCAGTTCCACGACGGCTTGCCGACTTCGGTCGCGAGCTCGGCGATCGCGCGGATCGCGGCCTGCATTTCCTTGTGGCCGAACGTCACCGCGCCCAGCATCACGTTCTCGGAAAGCAGCTTCGCTTCGGACTCCACCATCAGCACGGCGTTGCCGGTACCGGCGACCACGAGGTCAAGCGCGGAATCGTTCAACTGCGAATGGCTCGGATTCAATACGTACTTACCGTCGATGTAACCGACGCGCGCGGCGCCGATCGGGCCCTTGAACGGGATGCCGGCCAGGGTCAATGCGGCCGACGCGCCCAGCAACGCCGGGATGTCGCCATTCACTTCGGGGTTCAGCGAAACCACGGTGGCGACGATCTGCACCTCGTTCTTGAACGCTTCGGGGAACAGAGGACGGATCGGACGGTCGATCAGGCGGCTGGTGAGCGTTTCCTTTTCGGTCGGACGGCCTTCGCGCTTGAAGAAACCGCCGGGGATGCGGCCGGCGGAATAGAACTTTTCCTGGTAATCGACGGTGAGCGGGAAGAAATCCTGCCCTTCGCGCGCTTTCTGCGCGGCGACCGCCGCGACCATCACCACGGTGCCACCCATGCTGACCATCACGGCGCCGGATGCCTGGCGCGCGATTTCGCCGGTTTCGATGGTGACGGCGTGATCGCCGTACTGGAACGTCTTGGTTACTTTTGCCACGGGAGTTGTCCTTTGGTTTGTGCGTTCGCGTTCGGCAAACGCCGAAAGCCGGCTAGCGTTCGGATACGACGGCTGCCGGCGTGCAGGTTCGAATGAGGCGTGACGCTCAGCGACGCAGGCCGAGGCGGCCGATCAGCGCCTGGTAGCGCTCGGCGTCCTTGCCCTTCAGATAGCCGAGCAGGCGGCGACGGTGGTTGACCATCTTCAGGAGACCGCGACGCGAGTGGTGATCTTTCTTGTGCGATTCGAAGTGGTCGGCCAACTGCTGGATGCGCGCGGACAGCAGCGCGATCTGCACCTCCGGCGAACCGGTATCGGTTGGCGCGCGGCGGTAATCCTCGATGATCTTGCTGGTTTGTTCGGTGGAAAGCGGCATGGGAGCCTTCTCGATGAATGGACGGTTCCGGCACGTGGCTTGTGCAACGACACCACGATGCCGTTGCACAAGCCGCCGCCGGGATGATGACCCGCGTCAGGCGGGTTGGTGAGCCGAATAGTGTAGCCGCAACAGGCAGTTGGCGACAAGGGAAACAGCCGCATAACCAGTGGCGGCGGTTCTTCAGAAACTCCGGCCAGGCAGCGCCCTCAAGCAGTGCGTATCCGAACCGGACCGCACGAAAAAACGCCCCGGACGAGCCGGGGCGTTCAAATCAGCAACCAAAGCCTTGCGGGCTTCGAATTACTTGCCGCTGGAGGCCGGAGCCGAGGACTCTGCCGCCTTGGCGTGATGATGCGCCTTCTTGACGTGATGCCTCTTGGCGTGGGTCTTGTGCTCAGCCTTCATCGGGGCGTCAGCCTTGGCCGGAGCAGCAGCCTGCTCGGTGGCTGGGGCGGAAGCCGCCGGGGTGGTCTGAACGGCGAACGCCGGGATCGAAAACGCAGCCGCGACGAGGGCGGCAAGGATCAGCTTACGCATTGCAATGGTCTCCTGGAAATGCGCGGGTCACGATGGCCCGGCGCGCGCATATTCTGCCTGATCGGCAAACTGGGCGCTGAACGCCGCACCAAAAATTTTGTGTCGCCGTCTTGCAATTCTGCCAGGCGGAGAATCTGATGGGGAACACCCTCTGGCGCCGCCCACGAGGCCACCATCGATCCACAAAAATTCCCCCTGACGGACCACGGTCAGGGGGAGGTGGCATTGCTTTTTACGGTGAACCGACGAACTTCTTCCAGGCTGCGAACAAATTGGTTGCATTGACGGAGCCCAGGCCGTTGGCAAAGCCCCAGCCTGCACGCGCCGCGAAAGCGGCGGTTCGGCTGTTGTAGCTTGCGATGCTGCTCGAGGTCAGGCCGACTTGCGTTGGCCCGTAGATCCCGAACAAGTTGTTGATCGTCCCGTAGAAGTAGCAGTCGGGCGTGGTTTCATCAAACGCCTCGACCACGACGCACTGCGCCGAATTCCCGCCATCCGTGATGTCGTGGAATACACAGTTGCCGGTGCCCGTGGCGCCGTTGTCGGCATTGCACGCCGCGAGCGACGATGGCGCCGAACCGCTGGCGCGGCCATATTCGTTGCTGGCCAGCACATACAGGGTCGGCGCGGCGTTGCCCTGGTCCGCGGGCAACCCCTGGCCTGCCAGTCCCTGGTCGATCAGCGCCTGGATTCCTGCAAACATCGGCGCGGACAGCGATGTTCCTGCCACAAGATAGACCGGCGAGGTGAAGTTTTTCGTGCACGGGTATTGCCCGCTGCACACGATCACCCAAGAATACCCGCCGTAGGAACCGCCGAACAAGGAGACATCGGGCAAGTCGCGCGACTGGTCCCGGGCCGCGCCACGTACGAGGCGTTGCCATGCCGGCTTCGGGTCGATCGACGATGGTCCACCGCTGCCGCTCTCACTCGTCACGTAATCGCCATTGGGATCGTAGATCAGGAAGTTCTCGCAAAACTTCAGCGCGCTCGCATGGATCAAATCCCTGGCCGCCCGCGTGTTGCCACACGATTCGTTCCAGGTGATTTCCGGAACGTAAGACTTGGCAGACCCGTACACCGCGTTCAGTTTGCTGCTGAAGTACTTGCTGGTGGTGCCGTCAAGCACGTCGGCAGTATCGGTGCCGCCCACGCCGGTGTCGTTGGGGGAAGTGGCGAATGAGTTGGCATCGATCGCCGGCACGCCATTGATGATCGAACCGTTGAAGCTCGGGTTGGATCCGGAGTCGCCCGACGATACGAATACCGAGATGCCTTCGGCGTCAGCCTGTGCCCACATCAGGTCGATCGCGGTCTTGCTGGCCGCATCCGTGAAACCTTCGCCGAACCCGTAGCTCGCGCTGATGATGTTGGGGCGCTTCTTCGCGTTGATCAGATTGTCCGCCGCGGTGAACACGCCGCCGAAGAAATTGCTGCTGTCCGCGTCGTTGCATGTGGCAACCCAGATGTTGGCCCCCGGCGCCATGGCCGTGGCCCATTCCGAATCCAGCACGGTTTCGATGCTTTCCCCTGCCGGGTTCTCGCCACCCGGGTCCGTGCAATTGCCGGTGGACGGCGACAATTGCGGCTGGAACTGCTTGAACTTTCCTCCATAGCCTCCCAAGCCGAATTGCGCGACGAAATTCGCCCAGTCTGGGCTGTTCATCCCGAGATCCTCGACCACCGCGATGATCACGCCCTTGCCCGTGATGCCGGCGCGATACAGGCTCGACGTGTTGTAGATGACATTCATGTCGTAAGGCACGAAACCACGCACGCCGCCGACGAACGGAACGGCGAACGGCGTGACGGACTTGGCCGCGGCCGACGCGGATTCATGAATCTTGAAACGTTGCGTGGACGGGTCGAACTGCGCCACCTGGGGCGGCTTGTGCAAAGGTTGCGGCCGGAAGTTGTTGAGGCCTGCGACACCGACCACGACATTGTGCAACGCCGAGGGAACGCTGATATCACGATCATTGGCGATGTAGCTGACGCGGTTGAAGGTGTAGCGGCTTTCCTGGGTGCGGAACGCCTTTCGCACCTGGCCCGCCGTGCCGCTGAAATCGACCTGCAATTTGTCGGGATACACGCCGTTGACGGTAAAACCCTGCGAACTCAACCAACCCGTCACGGCAGAAATGTCTGCATCATCGACGCCGAAGTATTCGCCGAACTGCGCGGGCGTGAGCCACTTGTGGAATTTCGATGAAGCCGGATCATGCTGTGCGGCCACCAACGATTGCAGTTCCACTGCACGCCCCGCGCTTTGCCGGAGTATCAGATGCATGTGGTTCATCGGCGTTGAATCGGGCACATTGCCGGTCGACTTGAGTTGGTTCAGAAGCCCAAGATGGGTTTTGCCAAGCGTGGACCGGATTCCGTTGTCGACAACTTGAGTGACGCGCAACGGTTCGATGGCGGCGAGGCCATCGAGTGCGGGGTTGGACGAGGCAGCCAAGGCCATCAGGGGCAGTGCCGCGATCGCGGCAGAGATCGACAAACGGGTCATCAAATGCTCGTTTTTCACGTCTCTTCTCCCAAAGGGGTTGAATGAACCGCCCCCGGGATTGCCGGAGGCGGGTCGGCGCGTGATGCGTGTTCGGAAACCACGAAGCCTCCGTTCCGTCGGTGAGCGCGAACGCCCGGTAGCCGCGGATCGTGTGCTCATTTCGCGAACTGGTCCATGAATGGCACAGCGTCGAACCCGCAGCATTGGCATTCGTTATGCTTCCAGAGAAAAAGGCATTGACCTGTGTGCCTGGATTGGCCATGCTGGTCGGCTGTGTGCCTTGGTACGTTAGCCTGAATGATGGCCGCTTCCACCCGCTACAACGCCGCCGACATCGAAGTACTCTCGGGTCTCGAACCCGTGCGCCGCCGCCCCGGCATGTACACCGACACGACGCGGCCCAATCACCTGGTCCAGGAAGTCGTGGACAACTCGGTGGATGAGGCTCTGGCGGGATACGCGAAGCAGATCGACGTGACCGTGCACAAGGACGGCTCGGTCACGGTGATCGACGACGGCCGCGGAATGCCGGTGGACATCCATCCGGAAGAAGGCGTGTCGGGCGTGGAATTGATCCTCACCCGCCTGCACGCGGGCGCAAAGTTCTCCGACCGCAATTACACGTTCTCCGGCGGCCTGCACGGCGTCGGCGTGTCGGTGGTCAATGCGTTGTCGTCATTCCTGGAAGTGCTGATCCGCCGCGAAGGCACCGAATACCGAATGCGCTTCAAGGATGGCGAAGTCGTCGGCAAGCTCGAAACACTCGGCGACGTGCCGAAGCGCCGCACCGGCACAACACTGCGTTTCCTTCCCGATCCGAAGTATTTCGATTCACCGAAAATCTCGCTGCCGAAATTGAAGCACCTGCTGCGCGCCAAGGCCGTGCTGTGCGCGGGACTGACGGTGACGTTGCTGGACGAGGCCAGCGGTGAACGCGAGGAATGGCGTTACGAGGATGGTCTTGCCGAATATCTGAAATCCGAATTGGCGGGCGCACCCTGCCTGCCGCCTGATCTGTTCGTGCACCACGCGCAGCGCGAGGATGGCAGCGTCGATGCCGCGTTCGCGTGGGTGCCCGATGGTGAACTGGTGCAGGAAAGCTACGTCAACCTTATCCCGACCGTGCAGGGTGGTACGCACGTCAACGGTTTGCGCTCGGGCTTGACCAATGCGGTGCGCGAGTTCTGCGACCTCCGCAACCTGCTGCCGCGCGGCGTGAAGCTTGCACCGGAAGACGTGTGGGAACGCGTGGCATTCGTGTTGTCCGTGAAGATGCGCGATCCGCAGTTCGCCGGCCAGACCAAGGAACGCCTGTCCTCGCGCGACGCGGCGGGCTCCACCGAAAGTGCGATCCACGACGCGTTCTCGTTGTGGCTGAACCAGAATGTCGCGGCCGGCGAGGCAATCGCGCAACTCGCGATCGAACATGCCGCAGCGCGCATGAAAGCGGCGAAACAAGTCGTCCGCAAGAAAATTACCCAGGGGCCTGCCTTGCCCGGCAAGCTGGCCGATTGCGCATCCAGCGATCCCGACCGCACCGAACTGTTCCTGGTCGAAGGCGATTCGGCGGGCGGCTCGGCCAAACAGGCGCGCGACAAGGATTATCAGGCGATCCTGCCGCTGCGCGGCAAGATATTGAATACCTGGGAAGTCGAATCCGGCGCGGTATTGGCATCCGAAGAAGTGCACAACCTTGCAGTCGCGATCGGGTGCGATCCGGGCAAGGATGATGTGTCCGGCCTACGCTATGGCAAAATCATCATCCTTGCCGATGCAGATTCCGACGGCCTGCACATTGCCACGTTGTTGTCGGCATTGTTCCTGCGCCACTTCCCGGCGCTGGTGCGCAATGGCCACGTGTGCGTCGCGATGCCGCCATTGTTCCGCGTGGACGTCGGCAAACAAGTGTTCTATTGCCTCGACGAATCCGAACGCGACGCACTGCTGAAGCGCATCGAGCGCGACAAGATCAAGGGCGCCGTGTCCGTCACCCGCTTCAAGGGTCTTGGCGAGATGAACCCGGCGCAGCTGCGCGAGTCGACCATCCATCCCGATACCCGCCGGCTCGTGCAGCTGACGGTGGACGACGGCGACGCGACCGCGAAACTGATGGACATGCTGCTGGCCAAGAAACGTGCATCCGACCGCCGCAACTGGCTGGAAGAGAAAGGCGATCTGGCGTCGCTGGAAGTGTGAGCGCATTGCAGCACCAGGCCGCGGACCGTTCCGTGACGGTCTTGTTGGCGCTAAGGTAAGCGCCATACGAAACCGGAAACGTCCATGTCGCTTACGCCGCCGTTCAACCTGCAACGCTGGATCGACGAAAACCGCCACCTGCTGAAGCCGCCGGTCGGCAACAAGTGCATCGTCGACGGCGACTTCATCATCATGATCGTGGGCGGCCCGAACGCACGCACCGACTACCACTGGGACGAAGGTCCGGAATTTTTTTATCAACTGGAAGGCGAGATGGTGCTGCGTGTGCAGGACGACGGCCGGCGCCGTGATTTGCCGATCCGTGCCGGCGAGATCTTCTATCTTCCGCCGCGTACGCCGCACTCGCCGCAGCGGATGAAGGATTCGATCGGGCTGGTGATCGAACGGCGCCGGCTGCAGCACGAGAAGGACGGTCTCTTGTGGTTTTGCGAGAAGTGCAACCACAAGCTTTACGAGGAATATTTCGTCCTCGGCAGCATCGAAAAGGATTTCCCGCCGGTGTTCGAGCGCTATTACGGTTCAAAAGAAGCGCGCACCTGCGAGGCCTGCGGACACATCGACCAGCCGCCGCAAAAGTGAAGACAGCAAGTGCGCAAAACTTCTGGTG
>DATFGT010000111.1:0-12224 GCA_035249175.1 Rhodanobacteraceae bacterium | reverse complement strand
CGTTGCCATTCGCGTCGAGCGAACGGAACAAGCCGTCGTCACCGCGCTCCAACGATTTTTCATCGGGCGTGACCAGCTTCAGCTTGCCGACCTGCACCAGCGCATCGGGTTTGTCGCCGGGGCCGATCGCGCTGATGGTGCCGTCGGCACCGACCGTGAGTTCGGCACCCAACGGCACGATGATCGGGCCGCCATCACCGACCACCGGACGTCCGGCGCTGGTGATCATGCCGTCGCCGTCGACCTGCAAGTCGCCGCGGCGCGTATAGGCTTCCTTGCCGTTCTCGTCCTGCACCGCCAGCCAGGCTCCCCCTTCCAGCGCCACGTCCAGATCGCGGCCGGTGGCATTGATCGGCCCGGGCGAGAAGTTGCTGCCGGGCGTGGTCGCCATCACCGCTACGCGCGTGTGCAGCGCGCCATCGCCCTGCACCGGCACCGCGCGCATCGCCTCGATCTGGCCGCGGAAACCCGTGGTCGAGACATTGGCCAGGTTGTTGCTGACCACTGCCTGCCGAATGAAACTTTGCTGTGCGCCGCTCATCGCGGTGTAGATCATGCGATCCATGGGAATTCCTCAGCCGGCCATCAACGCAGGTTGACGACGGTTTGCAGCACCTGATCCTGGGTCTTGATGGTTTGCGTGTTGGCCTGGTAATTGCGCTGGGCGATGATCAGGTTCACCAGTTCGGTGGCGAGATCCACGTTGGACGATTCGAGCGTGCCATCTTCGAGGCTGCCGAGCTGGCCGGTGCCTGCGGTGCCGAGCAACGGCTGGCCGGAGTTGCCCGTTTCCATCCACGCGTTGTCGCCCACCGACGAAAGCCCTTCCGGGTTGCGGAAGTTGGCCAGTGCGATGGTGCCCAGCGTGCGCGTCTGCTCGTTGGAATAGCTGCCGACGATGTCGCCGTTCTTGTCGAAGCGGATGCCGACCAGGCTGCCGGACGTATAGCCGTCCTGCACCAGCGAGGACAACGCGAAGTCGTTGCCGAATTGCGTGGTGCCGTTGAAGCCCAGCGTGAAGTTCATCGTGGCGGCGCCGCCGGCCGGGGTGAACGTCACGTTCGGGAAGGTGCTGGCGCCGGCGTTCAACACGCCATTGGGGTCGAATACCAGCGTGCCGTCGTTGGCGGGATCGAACGTGCCGTCCATCCCCACGCGCACTTCCCAGTTGTTGTCGCTGGTCTTGGTGAAATAGGTGGTCATGATGTGCTGCACGCCCAGCGAGTCGTAAGTGGTGCCGGTGTTCGCGTAGGAATAAGTGCTGGCGTCGGTGCTGTCGAACGGCACGGTGGCGCGGTCGATGGTGGGCGAACCGGCGTCCAGGTTCAGTGCCGCCTGCACGGAGGTGGTGGCGTTCGCGTTCATCGCGTCGGTCGGCACGTGCAGCGCTTCCGGCGTGCCGCCGGTGCCCACGCCCGCCGCGAAACCGGTGAGCTTGGCGCCGCTGGCGTTCACGAGGTAGCCATCCTGCGTCAGCGTCAACTGGCCATTGCGCGAATACACCACCTGGTCACCCTGCTTGAAGCGGAAGAAGCCGCCGCCGTTGATGCCGAGGTCGAGGTTGCGGCCGGTGGTTTCCAGCGTGCCGTTCGCGAAGTTCTGCAGCACGCCCGCGACGCGCACGCCCTGGCCGATCTGCGAGCCGGCGTAGACGTCCGCGAACTGGACGGTGGAACCCTTGAAGCCATAGGTCTGCGAGTTCGCGATGTTGTTGCCGATGGCGTCCAGGTTCTGCGAGGCGGCGTTGAGGCCGCTCAGTGCTTGCGAAAAACTCATGTATGCGCTCCTTGGAAAACGATTGTCGGATCAGAGGATCTGGCGAACATCGCCGAGACCCACCTGGTTGGTGATGCCGCCGAGGTCGAGCAACGGGCCGTTCTGGCCGGTGCTGATGCCCGTGACGAGTGCGTAATTCAATCCGGTGACGTCCACCGGCTGGCCGCCGCTGGAGGCCTTGATCGAAATGGTGTACGCGCCCTGCGGCGCCTGCGTGCCGTCGTCGAGCTTGCCGTCCCACGAGAACGACTGGGTGCCGGCATCGAGCGCGCCGAGATCGAAACTGCGCACGACTTTTCCGGAGCCATCGGTGACGCTGATCTGCACGTCGTCGGCCGCCGCGCCGAGTTCGAGACCGAACGGCGTGGTGGTGCCATCACTGCCGACCAGCACGCGGTCGCCCGGTACCAGCACGCCCTTGCCGATCAGTGCCGCGGCCTGCAGTGACTGGCCGGCGTTGATCTGGCCGTTGATGGACTTGAGTGTGGTGTTGAGGTCCTGGATGCCGCTGACGGTGTTGATCTGGGCCAACTGCGAGGTCATCTGCGAGTTGTCCATCGGGTTCAACGGGTCCTGGTTCTTCAACTGCGTGACCAGCAATGTCATGAAGTTGTTCTGCAGGTCGTTCGCGGCGTTCGGCGTGGCGGCGGTGGTGCCATTGAGCGCGTTCAGCACGCTCGGATCGATCGATTGCGCGGCGGAAACAGCCATCAGCCTTCTCCCAGCGTGAGGGTCTTGGTCATCATTTGCTTGCTCGTGTTCAGCACTTCGACGTTGGCCTGGTACGAGCGCGAGGCTTCGATCATGTTGACCATCTCCTCGACCGGCTTGACGTTGGGCAAGTTGACGTAACCTTGGTCGTCGGCGTTCGGATCCCCTGGGCGGTATTCGCGCCGCAGCGGCGTCGCATCCTCGACCACTTTCGAAACGCCGACGCCCGCCGAACCATCACGGCCGCGGGCTTCGAACACCACTTGTTTCGCGCGATACGGCTGGCCATCCGGACCCGCGACGCTGTCGGCATTGGCGAGATTGCTGGCCGCCACGTTCATGCGTTGCGACTGCGCCTGCATGGCCGAGCCGGAAATCTGGAAGATCGAAAACATGGTCATGGCTTTATCCCTGTTCCGATTGCATCGCGGCCTTGAGATTGCGGATGCGGGTGTTGATCAGGCTGAGCGAGGTTTCATAACGGACGGTGTTGTCCGCGAACGCGGCGCGCTCGACATCCATGTTCACGGTGTTGCCGTCGAGGCTCGGCTGGTCGGGCACCCGATACAGCATTCCGGGCGCCGCACCGCCGCCGGAGGCGACCCCTTGCAGATGACCCGGCGCAGTGGCGGTCATGGCCAGTTGTCCTTGGGAACCATCGCGCGCAGTGGCCTGGGCGAGTGCCCGTGAAAAGTCGAAATCGCGCGCCTTGAAATTGGGCGTATCGGCGTTGGCGATGTTGCCGGCCAGCACCTTCTGCCGTTCGAAGCGCAAGCCCAGCGCCTGACGATCGAAGTCCAGTGCCGAAGCGAGCTTGTCGAGCATGGTCGTCCCCTGTTGCCCCGCGACGACATCGTTGCGCCGTCGGTGGTTGAAGTTCGGCATCGAGAATACGCGCGAGGGTGCCGATCCAATCGGACAAACAGACCGGGTTTTTGCATTCAATTCGGATGCTCGTGAATCCTGCCGCGTGCCTACACTGGCGCTCGTCACGATCCCGCCACCAGCACTTGGCGGACCCCCGCAACGCAATCGTGCGCAGCCGAAGACAAACTTGAATGACCGCAACTCGAACCCTGTCGCGATGCCTGTTCCCGGCACTATTGCTGCTGGCGAGCGGGGCCGCGCACGCCGGCGCGGCGGAAGACGCCGCGCAAGCTTTCCTGCAGGATGCAGCCAAAAACCTGGGCAATGTCACCGTCATGGTGCAGGCGCCCCAAGCCACGTTGCCGCCCTGCGCCGATCCGCAACCCTTCCTGCCGGGCCATGACCAGCGCCTGCTGGGACGCGTGACGGTCGGCGTGCATTGCGGCGACGGCCAGACCCGCTACTTGCAGGCCCGGGTCACTGCGATCGGGCAATACTGGGTCGCCGCCGAAGACATTCCGGCCGGCAGTCTGGTGATCGCAAGCATGCTGGAAGCGCGCAGTGGCGACCTGACTGCACTGCCGCGCCAGGCGATACTCGATGAGACGGATGCCGTCGGCCGCGTGACCACCCGCACGCTGGCCGAGGGTAGCGTGGTGCAGAGTTCGCAACTGCAGGCGCCGTGGCTCATCCATCGCAACCGCACGGTGTCGGTGGAAGCGGTCGGCCCGGGTTTCCGCGTGGTGCGCCAAGGCGAAGCGCTGCAGGACGGCGCGCTCGGTGATACCGTGCGCATCCGCATGAGCAACCGCTCGGTCCTGACCGGGGTCGTGGCGGGCAACAACCTCGTGAAGGTAAATTTCTGAAAATTTTGGGTATTTTTCTCACCCGCAAATTTTCTGCGGCGACCGCTAAAGAACGGGCCATTCGGGCCGATAGACAGGACGCAGGGGCGAACCGATGGAGAATGTCTCATGAAAATCGACAATGTCTCGCATCTGACGACTCCGGGCCGGATCGATCAGGCGAAAAACAAAGAGAAGGTCGACAACGTCGCGCCGCAGGGCAATACCGAGGCAGGCTCCACGACCCAGTTGAGCCGTGCCGGCAGCGACACCAGCCAGGACATCGATCATGCGCGCGTGGCGGAATTGCGCCAGGCGATTTCGGAAGGCCGCCTGCACGTGGACACCGATCGCATCACCGATCGCCTGATCGCCAGCGTGCATGACCTGCTGGGCAAAGGTCAATGAGCCTCGCGTCACATCTGCACGACCAGCACGGCCGACTGGAACACCTGATCGGCCTGCTCGGCCGCGAGCGTGATCTGCTCGGCGAAGGCCGCATCGACGGCAACGCCATGGGTGCGCTGGCGGCGGAGAAGCAACAGGTGCTGACCATGCTGGCGGATTTCGAGGAACGCCGCCGGGCCGCTCACGAACGGCTTGGCTACAGCCGCGATATCGCCGGCGATGAGCGGGCCGCGTGCGAACAGGGTTGCCTCGAATCATGGCAGCGGATGCGCAGCCGCGCCCGGCAGGCCGCGCAACTCAATCTTTTCAACGGACAGTTGATCAACATTCGCCTGACCAGCAACCAGCGCCTGCTCAACGACCTGCGCACGCTGGCCGGCAAGGACTTGTATGGTCCGGACGGGCAAGCCCGCGGCGGCGACAACCGGATCGCGTCACAGGCGTAATCCACTTTCAGTTCGGAAGGTAGCAACGTGTCGACACTTGCGCGCGAGGTGATGGCCACCGAGGAACGGCTTGGCATCCTGCTCGCCTTTCAGCCTGTTTACACGCGCAACAAGACCGTCGCGGCTTACGAAGTCCTGCTCAACCGGGACAGCGCCGATTGCAGCGATGCGCTGCCGGAGCTGACCAGCAGTATCGTGCTCGGCACCTACGCCGACACCTTCCAGAACGGCCGCATCGAAACCGTTCCCACGCTGCTGCGCGTCGCACCCTCGACCCTTCTGTCGCCCGAAATAACCCTGCTGCCCCAGAACCAGTACATCCTCGAAATCGCGGTCCCGGAGAACGCCCCGGCCGAATTGGTCGCGCAACTGCGCGTGCTGGCGGCAAGCGGCTACAAGCTGGCGCTGACGGGCTACGCCCCGGAGCGCAACGATCTCGAACCGCTGCTGGATGTCTTCGAAGCCGTTCGCCTGAACCTGCCCCAACTCGGCATGCCGGGGCTGGCCGACGCCGCCCGGCGTCTTTATTTCCACAAGACCAAGCTGCTGGTGGACGGCGTCGATGCGATCGAACAGTTCTATGCCTGCGCGGATCTGGGTGCGACCTGGTTCCAGGGCGATTTCCTGGTCAAGTCGACGCCGGTCAAGGACAAGAAGCTTTCCAACAACAAGGTGCTGTTGCTGGAACTGCTGTCCGAACTGCACCGGCCTGATACCTCGCCGATGGCGCTGGAGCAGATCGCCATCAAGGATGCTGCATTCTCATTTCGCATCCTCAAGGTCATCAACTCCGCCGCGGTCGGGCTCAATCGCGAGATCAGTTCGCTATCCAAGGCCATCAGCCTGCTGGGCACCAATGAACTCGGCCGCTGGGCCAACATGCTGCTGGCACATGGCGAGCCGGGCAAACCCGAAGAGTTGATGCGCAACATGCTGGTGCGCGGTCGCATGTGCGAAATCCTCGCCGAGCTGTCGGGCCGGGACGACGCAATGACTTCCTTCATCGTCGGTCTGCTGTCGCGATTGGATGTATTGATGGACATCGCGATGCGCGACCTGATGCGACAGGTGCCGCTGAGCTTCGAGGTCAAGCAGGCGTTGTTGCACCGCAGCGGTCCATTGGGCGAACTGCTGACTGAAGTGGAACATTACGAGAGCGGCCGCTTCGACCATCTCAACTGGTTCGTCGAACCCAATCTCTACGAAGTCGCGTACCGCCACAGTGTCATCTGGGCTCGCCGGGCGCAGCAGGCGCTGGAAGCGACCTGAGCGCGCCGCTTCAACCCCCACCATTGGGAATGCAGGCCGGGCGTGAAGCGTTCGCGCGGGTCGCGTCGTGCCCTGGAAGGGGCTGGCGTCGACCCGACCATCCCCGATGCGGCGCCACTCTCTCGCCAGGGCAATCAGCAAGGCGCATGCAGGCAAGCGACGCTGCATTGCACCATTCTCGGCCTTCTTTTGCGCTGATTTAACTGATTGATTGAAAAGGCTTTATAAACGCCTTCTGAACGTCGTTGGTTTTTATGTTGCACTGCACAATAAAGTGCGTTAGAGTAGGCACCAGTTCCCACCCACCCCTGCCAAAGAGGGCGCACACCATGTACAGCCAGTTCCAGAAGCAGTCGCTCGACCTCGGCAAGCAGTTCGCCGAGCAGGCCTACAAGGCGCAGCTCGCTGCGCTGAAGGGCATCGCCGAAATCCAGAGCCTGCAGGTCAAGGCGCTGGAGTCGCAGGCCAAGTCGAACCTGGCATTCGTCGCCGATTCGCTGGAAGCCCGTGAAATCCAGGATGTCACCGCGCTGTGGCCGAAGGGTATCGATTTCGCGCGTGACAGCGCCGAAGCCGCCTACGCGACCAGCCAGGAAATCCTGGGCATCGCGCAGAAGACCGCCGAGCAGTTCGGCGACCTGACCCGCAACAGCATGAAGGCGGCCAACGACGCCGCCGCGCCCGCCAAGAAGGCGCGCTAATCCCGAAAGGGATCGAGAAGATACCTCCCGCAAGGTATCGAAAAAAGTACGCGCGGCAGAGATCCCCCTCCCTCCGCCAGCGCGACTCCAGCCGGACGGCGCAAGCCGTCCGGTTTTTTTGCGTCAAGAAGGTTCGGAGCTGCGACGCCGTCGCCGTCGGTCGGGATCGTTGACCTGCCGATCGATGCCGCACTTCCGGCCCTGATCGTCGGCCATCACCATGAGTGCTTCCGTCGTCGCCGCCCCGATATGCGTCATCGCAGTCCTGCGATCACCCACTTCCGCGATGTGATGCGCCCTGTGGGGCACGGGTCCGTGACGCGGCCGCCCGTGTCAGGCTCGCGCAAGCGGCCTTCCGATTTCTTCGCTGCATCCCGCGTCGCTCGCCACAGGGTTTGATTCTCGCCAAGCGCCGCCACCCGGCGCGCCCACACAACAAGTTTGTGCAGTGGAATGTGCATGATCACTGACCTCGCCACTTGAATAACGTGCATGCTACGCAACCTGCAAGCAGCCAGGTAGCGATGTTTTTGCAAGGCGAAGTTGAGATTGTTTCAACCCTGGCGCCGCATCCGCCCATCCACGGGAACCCGCGCCGGGTCGCACTGTCCGTTTGGATCGGACATGCGAAACTTGAGGCGATCCGAGCACGACGCATGTGAACGGCAGCTGTTGGGAAGACGCCGGGACGTCGACTCGTTCGGTTTGCCGGCCAGCCGCGGCCGACGCGCCGATTGACGCGATCGGACCGCGAGTTCCGCGCCGGTGGACCGGCCAGCCGTGTCGCCGGCCGGTCCACCGGTGAGCCAATGCTCCGCCGCGGCCGAACGATTGTTTTCAGCCGCGCAGGTTCGAGCCGGCGCGACCGCTCGACTCCAAGGCGGTCAGAACCGTCCGGCTTGGTAGTCCTGCATGGCCTGCACGATCTGCTCGGGCGTGTTCATCACGAACGGGCCATAGCGCGCAACCGGTTCGTTGAGCGGCCGTCCCGCGACCAGCAGCACGCGTGCGGTCTTCGCACCATGGCCGACAGCGAGTTCAACGGTATCGCCTTTCGACAGCACACCGAGCTCCCGGAGGCCCAGCGTTTCCGCGCCGACCTGCACGGAATCGCCTTCGAACACATAGGCGAATGCACTGTGGTTTTCCGGGAGCGGCACCGACAGCTTCGCGCCGGGTTCCAGCGCGATGTCGAGATACACGGGCGCGATCGCGATGCCGTCCACCGGGCCGCGCACGCCGAACATCTCACCCGCGACCACTCGGACCTTCACGTCCGGCGCAAGTTCGGCGGTCGGGATCATCGATGGCGCGATGTCCTGATAACGCGGCGGGACCATCTTGTCTTTCGCGGACAGGTTCACCCACAACTGGAAGCCGCGCATCAGGCCATGTTCCTGTTCCGGCATTTCCGAATGCACGATGCCACGTCCGGCGGTCATCCACTGCACGCTGCCGGATTCCAGCAGGCCGGAATTGCCGTGGTTGTCGCGGTGGCGCATACGGCCGTCCAGCATGTAGGTGACGGTTTCAAAACCGCGATGCGGGTGGTCGGGAAATCCGGCGATGTAGTCGGTAGCCGCTTCGGAACCGAACTCGTCCAGCAGCAGGAAGGGGTCCAGCGAATCCAGCGTCGGCTGGCCGATCACGCGGGTCAGCTTGACACCGGCGCCGTCGGACGTGGGGATGCCGCGCACGCGGCGGGTGATGGTGCGGGAAGACATGATCGCCTCCTCAGGGTTTCGATACGATCAAGATGCGCTTTCCCGGCTGCAAAACCAATAGCCGCCGAGCGAACGCAGTGTTCACGCCACGCGACGCGGCGCCCTGCAGCAGCCGGATTCGGGAACAGGGAAACTTCGACGAACCGTCGCGAGCAAGCCACGAGCGAGGCGTTGCGCAGCAGCTGTTGGTGAAGAGTTCTGGTCTCGACAGGCTTGATGCGTTTGGACTGCACGGAGCAACGAAGCCGCGATCATGGACGATCGCAAAACCTAGTGCACCCAGCGACCGCCGCGCCGCGCCGGTGCACTTGCAAACGCGCTGGATGACGCGCCGCCACCCGCGGTGCGCTCGCGTTCCGTGGGCGGGCGCACACGCCAGTAATGCGCGACGGCTTCCACCACGTCCGGAATCTGCGCGAGGCAGGCTTCGTACTCGTTGTCGTCGAGCTTGGCGATGGGCACGTCGGCGGCCAGCACACCCTCGTCCACCGCGAGCGCCATGATGGGCGAAAGCATCTCCAGCAGTTCGCCATCCTCGGCCAGGCGTGCTTCCCAGATCGACGCGCGCAAGTCGATGCCGCGGCTGAATCCTTCGCACCATCCGGCTGCGCTCAGGTCGCTGTGCGTCGCCTGTTCCGGCGCAACCTCGCCCAGCACGGGTTCGTACATGTCACCTTCGAGTTCGGCGGGAATCGAATCGTTGAGTTTGGCCAGCAAGCCCAGCACCGCGGCACCCTGCTCCGGATCCTCGAATGGCGCGTGCAGGATTTCAGGCAACCATTCCTCGGGCAGCGCCGGATCAGGGCCGATCGCCAGCGCGGTCAGCATGCCATGCACGCCATCCAGCAGCATCGTTTCGTCGGAATCGCGCGCGTGGCCACGCAGATAACGATCGAGCACTTCCAGCTCGGCGTCATCGATGATTTCCCGATGGGCAGGCGCCTCGTCCATGGATCAGATGATCGGGGCGCCCGCTTCAGTTCGCAAGTTCCAGCACCACCGGCGCGTGGTCGGACGGACGATCCCATGTGCGTGGCGTGCGGTCGATCGATGCCGAAATCATGCGCTCGCGCAGCGCTTCGCTGGCCAGGATCAGGTCGATGCGCAGGCCCAGGTTGCGGCGAAAAGCGGCCTGGCGGTAATCCCACCAACTGAAATGGCCCGCGCCGTCCACGAAGGCGCGAAACGAATCGACGAAACCCAAATCCAGAATGCCGCGCAACGCCTCGCGTTCGGGCCCGGAACACAGCACTTGTCCGCGCCAGGCTTCCGGATCGTGGACGTCGCGATCCTCCGGGGCAATGTTGAAATCGCCCAGCACGACCAATTTGTCGTGCTGCTGCATTTCCGACCGCAGATGGCGGGTGATGGCAGCCAGCCACTCGAGTTTCCAGGCGTATTTTTCGGTGCCGACGCTCTGCCCGTTCACGACGTACAGGTTCACGATGCGCACGCCCGCTACCGTGGCGGCCAGCACGCGCCGGTGCGGATCTTCGAAACCATCGACGCCCGCGACCACGTCCTGCAAAGGTTCGCGCGACAGGAACGCCACGCCGTTGTAGGTCTTCTGGCCGGAATACGCGACGTGGTAGCCGAGCGCTTCGATGGCCTCCCGCGGAAATTTTTCGTCTTCCGTTTTGGTTTCCTGCAGCGCAAGCACGTCGGGCTGCGCCTCGCGGCACCACTGCTCGACATGCGGCAGCCGCACTTTCAGTGAATTGACATTCCAGGAAGCGATCCGCATGGCAACATTGTAAACAGTGCGGGACGATCCCCGATCATCCCTAGCCTGCCAGGAGTGCGCCATGCTCGCCACCGACTTGTTGCTGCTGGCCCTTGACGACGAACGCGGCACCGTGCTGCCGCAGGCCGCGATCGGTCTGGACTACGGCCTCGCCGGTGCAGTCGTGATGGAACTGGCCTGCGCGGACGCATCCGCATCGACAACAAAGCCGCCTCTACGATCGGCCGCACCACCGACGATGCGCCGCTGGATGATGCGTTGCGGGCGATCGCGGCCACACCGGGCAAGGACCTTTCGCATTGGGGATGGCATCTTTCGCGCGACCTGGACGGGCTGCGGCAACGCCGGCTGGAGCGGCGCGTACTGCTGTTGCTCTATCGGAACGTCTATCCCGAACGCGACGCACGCGTCGAACACGACATCCGCCAGCGCGTGGACGATGCCTTGCTGCTCGGCCAATGTGGCACGGAGACGCAAGCCGTTACCGCCGCCACCAGCGCCGCCACGACGGCCGCGTGCAGCGCCGGCGCGCGCACATAGGTGAAACTATCAGTCACGCGGCGAGGCCGTACGACCGCAACAACGCATCCGGCTGCGGTGCGCGGCCGCGGAAGGCGATGAAGCTTTCCAGCGCCGGGCGGCTGGCGCCTACGCTCAGGACCTCATTGCGGAAACGCGCGCCGGTGGTGGCATCGATCACGTCACCCTCTTCGCCAGCGCTTTCCTCGAACGCGCCGAACACGTCGGCCGACAGAACTTCGGCCCACAGATAACTGTAATAACCCGCCGCATAGCCGCCCGCGAAGACGTGCGTGAATGCATGCGGGAAGCGCTGCCACGCCGGCGGATACAACACCGCGGCTTCGCGTCGCGCGGCTTCAAGGGTTTCCATTACCCGCGCGCCACGCGTCGGATCGTAATCGGCGTGCAGCAGGAAATCGAACAGGCCGAACTCCAGTTGCCGGCACAGGAACATGCCGGCCTGAAAATGGCGTGCGGCCAGCATCTTGTCGAACAGCTCGTCCGGAAGCCTTTCGCCACTCGACCAGTGCCTGGCGAACAGATCCAGCGCCTTCCGGTTCCAGCAGAAGTTCTCCATGAACTGGCTGGGCAGTTCCACCGCATCCCACTCCACGCCATCGATGCCGCCGATCGACGGCAGATCGATGCGCGTGAGCATGTGGTGCAGGCCATGGCCGAACTCGTGGAACATCGTCTGCACGTCGTCATGCGTCAGCAGCGACGCCCGCCCGCCCGCGGGCGGCGCGAAATTGCAGGTGAGGAAAGCGACCGGCAGCTGCACGTCACTGCCGTCGTGAAAGCGCGCGCGGCACACATCCATCCACGCACCGCCACGTTTGCCGCTGCGCGCGTACAAATCCAGATACACGGCGGCGATCGGCTTGCCGCTCGCATCGCGCAACTCGCAATAGCGCACGTCCGGGTGCCACACGTCCACGCTTTCGGCCGCCGGCGCCACCGTGATCCCATACAACCGGCTCGCCACCTGGAACATGCCGTCCAGCACCGACGGCAGCGGGAAATACGCCTTCAGTTGTTCCTCGTCCAGCGCATAACGCGCGAGACGCAATTTTTCCGATGCGTACGCGACGTCCCAGGCTTCGAGATTCTCGATCTGCAATTCGCGGCGCGCGAATTCGCGCAATTCTTCCAGTTCACGCTGCGCGACCGGCCTGGCGCGCGCGATCAAGTCGCGCAGGAACGCCAGCACC
>DATFGT010000110.1:0-46461 GCA_035249175.1 Rhodanobacteraceae bacterium | reverse complement strand
GGCCGCCGATGTCGCGCGTCATCACCACGCGCGAAAGGTATTCGAGGTTCACCTGATGCACGATCCCGGTCGCGGGGGGAACGACCTTGAAATCGTCCAGCGCCTTCTGGCCCCAGCGGAGGAATGCATAGCGTTCGTGGTTGCGCTGGAATTCGATCTCGGCGTTACGCGCGAGCGCGTCGGCCTCGCCGAACACGTCGACCTGCACCGAATGGTCGATCACGAGTTCGGCAGGGGAGAGCGGATTGATCTTCTTCGGATCGCCGCCGAGTGCGACCATCGCGTCGCGCATCGCGGCGAGATCCACCACGCACGGCACGCCGGTGAAATCCTGCAGTACCACGCGCGCTGGCAGGAAGGAAATTTCGATCGAGGGTTCTGCTTTCGGATCCCAGTTCAACACCGCTTCGATCTGCGCCTTGGTGACTTCGCTGCCATCCTCGTTGCGCAGCAGGTTTTCCAGCAGGACCTTCATCGAGTAGGGCAGCCGCTTGATGTCATGCTGCTTGCCCAGCTTCACGAAACTGGCGATCTGGTAGGACTTGCCGCCAACAGTGAGGGTGTCGCGAATCCCGAACGAGTCTTGCATGGTGCTCTCCTTGTTGCCGCGCGGTGCGTGGGATGGCGCGGGGTGACATCGAATGGACCGCCCATTATCGCGCAAACCCTGCCGCCATGCCCGCGCGCTTGTGGCAACCTGCGCTGGCCTGGGCGAATCGGTAGACTCGCCCGAACCGCATGGGGACATCGCGCACGTGACAAGCACACTGGGTAGACCATGATCGCACCCGTCCTGCTGCTGCGCATCTATGAGAAGTGGAAGCGCGACACCCTTTACGAGGGAGATTTTCGTCCCAGCATCAGCATCATCAAGCTTTCCCTCATCGCCCTCTTCATCGGCGGGGCGGCGGCGGTCATCGCGTGGATCCTGTACCGGCTGATCGGCTTGGTGACGCACATTGCGTTTGCAGGGCAATGGAACTTCGACTTCGTCCAGCCGGCCGCATTGCACGCGCCGTGGTGGGTGATCATCCTGGCGCCCGTGGTCGGCGGCATCATCATCGGCTTCATGGCGCGTTACGGCACCGAGCGCATCCGCGGGCATGGCATTCCCGAAGCGCTGGAAGCCATCCTGTTCCGGCGCAGCAAGATGATGGCCAAGGTCGCGATCCTGAAGCCGCTGTCATCGGCGATCGCGATCGGCACCGGCGGCCCGTTCGGCGCGGAAGGTCCGATCATCATGACCGGTGGCGCGGTCGGTTCGCTGATCGGGCAGGTGTTCTCGCTGACTTCCATCGAACGGCGCACATTGCTGGTCGCGGGTGCCTGCGCGGGGATGTCCGCGACGTTCGCTACGCCGATCGCGGCCACGCTGGTCGGCGTCGAGATGCTGCTGTTCGAGATGCGCCCGCGCAGCACCATTCCGGTGGCCGTGGCCTGTTTCGTGGCGGCCGTGTTGCGGCCGTTCCTGATCGGACATGGGCCACTGTTTCCGATCACGGTCCAGTTCCATCTGCATATCGCGGAGTTCGGGATGGCCGCGGTCAGCGGCCTGATGGCCGGACTGCTGGCAACCGCGGTGACGTTTCTCGTCTACAAGGTCGAGGATGGCTACCGCAAGCTGCCGATCCACTGGATGTGGTGGCCCGCGATCGGCGCGCTGGTGGTCGGCATTGGCGGCGTCATCGATCCGCAGACACTGGGTGTCGGCTACGACATCATTTATCAGCTGCTGACGGGCAAGATCGTCGGGGTCGCGATCGTCACCTTCATGATCGTCAAGGCGCTGATCTGGATCGTGTACCTGAGCTCCGGCACCTCCGGCGGCACGCTGGCGCCGTTGCTGGCGCTCGGTGCAGGATTGGGTGGCTTGGAGGCAATGATTTTTCCCGGGCCTTACCCGCTGCTGTGGCCTCTGCTCGGCATGGGCGCGATGCTGGCCGCGGTGATGCGGATGCCGTTCACGTCCATCCTGTTCGCGCTGGAACTGACCGGCAACGCCAGCATGCTGCCGGCGCTCCTGATCACCTGCACCACGGCCTACGGGGCGAGCGTGTTCCTGATGAAGCGTTCCATCCTCACCGAAAAGATCGCACGTCGCGGCTTGAACATCTTCCGTCCCTACACGCTCAACCGTCTCGAATACATGGCCGTAAAGGAAGTGATGACGCGCGAAGTCATGGACGTCCCGGCAGACATGACCGTGCGGGACCTCGGCGACCAGTACTTCGGGGGCGAGCAAAAGTATCGCGCGTATCCCGTCGTGGATGCGGCGGGTACGCTGCTGGGCATCGTTGATCGTGCACGTTTGCGCGAATGGCTGGAAAGCGACGCCACCGGCGCGTCACGTCTTTCCGATCTCATGAGCGGCGACCCAGTGGTAGCCTTTCCCGAGGAAAGCTGCCAGAGCATCGCCATCCGCATGGCGGTGGAAAAGCGCGACCGCATTCCCGTGGTCAGTCGCGACAACCATCAGCTCCTGGGCATCGTCACCCGTTACGACTTGCTCACGCCGTACACGCATACCCACGACGAGGAGTTGTTGCGCGAACGAGTATTTCGCTCGCGCGGCCACTCATGAGTTGCTTCGTAGGTTGGGCTGATTCCGGCTCCGCCGGGAGAAGCCCAACACGATGCGCGACAAACGTTGAGCTTCCGCCGATGAAGCCGGCGTCAGCCCAACCTACGAATTCGATGGAGTTTTTGACGCTCGGATCATCACCCGCGCAGCGCGACGCCGGCGAGCATTCCGCGCGCGATCATCACTTCGCGTTTGGGCCGCAGCAGCAGGTGACGCCGCCGTCCGCCCAGTTGGCGCCAGAGCACTGCCGCGCGCACCGCGGCCAGCAGCAACGCGCGGACGCGCTGCGCCTTCGCAGGTTGCTGCAGGTACAACGGATTGCCGACCACGGTGATGCGGGGTTTCAGGCCCGACAGGTTGGCGCAATAAAGGTCGGCGAGGCGCGCGAGAATGGTGGGATGGGTGACGGGAAAGTGCTGGAGTTGGCGCTGCATCCCGGCCAAGCCTTCGCCGAGACATTGGTTGATCGCCGGATGGCGGGCGAGGCTGCGCTCCAGTTTCATCACGTTGATCAGCATGTGGAACAATTGCAGGTCACGGTCGTTGCCTTCAATTTGCTCGACCAATATGCGCAGGCCGCGGCGCACGCCGCGGTTGCCGCCAAACACGTCGGCAGCGCTGTCGGATTCCAGCTTGAACACACTGGCCAGGCTGGCTTCGAGCGCTTCGCCGTCGCAATCCCCCTCGCGCGCGAGCTCTCGTACCAGCGACAGCGCCTGGAACACGCCCGCCAACGCCAGCACGCGCGATTCCCTCATGCCGCGCCTCCGATCCGCGGCGCGTCGGTGCTGTCGATTACCGCGCCGCCCAGGCACTCCTCGCCCGCGTAGAACACCACCGATTGGCCGGGTGCGACCGCCCGCTGCGTGATATCGAAACGAACGATGCAGCGACCGCCTTCGACTTGGACATGGCAGGCCTGCGGCGGCTGGCGGTAGCGCGTCATCGCCGTGCAGTCGAAGGAAGCCGAGGGTGGCCTGTCCGCGATCCAATGGCTGCCACTGGCGCTAACCTTGCGCGATTGCAGCCAGGGACTGTCGTGGCCCTGGTCGACGTAGACCACGTTGGCCGCGACATCCTTGCCCACCACGTACCACGCTTCGCCGCTGCCACCTGCGCGACCGCCGATATTGAGGCCGGAACGCTGGCCCGGCGTGTAGAACATTGCGCCGTGGTGCTCGCCCAGCGCGCGGCCGTCCGGCCGACGCAATTCGCCCGGCTGTGCCGGCAGGTACGTCGACAGGAAGGCGCGGAAATCGCGCTCGCCGATAAAGCAGATGCCGGTGGAATCCTTTTTGGTCGCGACCGGCAGACCCGCTTCATCCGCCATCCTGCGCACCTCGGTTTTTTCGAGGCCGCCCAGCGGGAACACCGCCGCCCCAAGCTGATCCTGATCCAGCACGTGCAGGAAATAAGTCTGGTCTTTCGATGCGTCGCGCGCCCGCAGCAACCGCCAGCGACCGTCGACGAGCTCATTGCGCGCATAATGACCGGTCGCGATTTTTTCCGCACCCTCCGCGCGGGCCGCATCGAGAAAAGTGCCGAACTTGATCTCGCGATTGCATAGCACGTCCGGATTGGGCGTGCGGCCAGCACGGTATTCGTCGAGGAAATACGCGAACACCCGCTCGCGATATTCGGCCGCGAAATTCGCGCTCCGGAACGGAATGCCCAGCTTGGCGCACACCGCCAGCGCGTCTCTGCGGTCCGCGTCGGCGTGGCAGCCGGACTCCGGATCATCATCCTCCCAGTTCAACATGAAGAATCCGGAGATTCCGTGACCGGCGCGCTTCAGCAACAGCGCGGCGACCGAGGAATCGACTCCGCCCGACATGCCGACCGTGATCCGCATGTTCACGCGCGCTGCTTCGTCAGCAGCGAGCGGAGGGTCGACAGCGGCAGCCGTTGGCCGGCCAGCCAGTCATCCAGGGTGGTCAGCACCAGCGGACTGCGCAATCGGCTCGTGTCGGCCGAAATCTCGGCATAGCTCATCCACAGCGCCCGGGTAATGCCGGCGTCGAGCGTGCGTTCAGGATGATGTTTCAACGGATGGCCGGCGAAGGCAAATCGCACGATGTGGTGGTCGTGCACCGGGCTGTGCCATTGCTGCACGCCGATGAAATGGTCCAGAGCGACTTCCCAGCCGGTTTCCTCCAGGGTTTCGCGGCAAGCCGCGGTCGCCAAGGTCTCATCGTCCTCGAGGTGGCCGGCCGGCTGGTTGAAGCACAACCCACCCCGAATATTCTCCTCGACCATCAGGAAACGGTCGCCCTCGGCGATCACGCAGGCCACGGTGACGTGCGGGCACCAGATGTCGGCGCGTTCCGGCGCGGTTGTCAATTCGTCCATAGGTTCAGGTACTGGAAATTTCGTCATTTTGCCATCATCTGATGTGACGCTCCGCCATCGCTTGCTTTCGATTCAAGGCATATACTCGGGCCAAGGGCCGAAGACGCATGACACCAGGAAAAACCGCCGACAACGAAACCGAACACGAACAGGGCGTGGTGGTCGAAACCAGCCGCCCGGAAACAGCACGACCTCCGCTTTATCAAGTAGTGCTGCTGAACGATGACTACACGCCGATGGAATTCGTGGTTGTGGTACTGGAGACGTTTTTCAACATGGCGCGCGAACGTGCAACGCAGGTGATGTTGCACGTACACACCCGCGGCAAGGGCGTTTGTGGCGTTTTCAGCCGTGAAGTGGCGGAGAGCAAGGTGGCGCAGGTGAACGAGTTTTCGCGCGTCCACCAGCACCCTCTGCTTTGCACGATGGAAAAGTTGTAACCGCCCCCATATCGGGGGAAAGAGATCCGGAGACCCAGGCAATGTTCAGCAAGGACCTCGAATACACCATAGGCCAGTGCTACAAGGAGGCCCGCGAGCAGCGCCACGAGTTCATGACCGTGGAACACCTGCTGCTTGCGTTGCTGGCCAATCCAACGGCGGCGGCGGTCCTGCGCGGTTGCGGCGCCGACATCGAAAAACTCGCGAAAGACCTTCGCTCGATCATCACCGAAACCGTGCCGGTGCTGCCGTCCGGGGACGAACGCGACACGCAGCCGACGCTGGGTTTCCAGCGTGTGCTGCAGCGCGCCGTGTACCACGTGCAATCCTCGGGTCGGAAGGAAGTGACCGGGGCCAACGTGCTGGTCGCGATCTTCGGCGAGAAGGATTCGCACGCCGTGTATTTCCTGCACCAGCAGGAGGTCGAACGGCTGGACGTGGTGAATTACGTCTCGCATGGGATCGCCAAGATCGGCCACGAGTCCGATGCTGCGCCCGCGGCGGGCGATGCCGGCGCCGAAGCTGAAGTTGAAGGCAAGGACAAGGACAATGCGCTGGTCGAGTACGCGACCAACCTCAACGAGCGCGCAAGCCAGGGCAAGATCGACCCGCTGATCGGCCGCGAGGAAGAGGTCGAGCGCACCATCCAGGTGCTGTGCCGCCGGCGCAAGAACAACCCGCTGTACGTCGGGGAATCCGGCGTGGGCAAGACCGCGCTGGCGGAAGGACTCGCGCGTCGCATCGTCGAGGGCAACGTGCCGGCGGTGCTTGAAGACGCCACCATCTGGGCGCTGGATCTGGGCGCGCTGGTTGCGGGAACCAAATATCGCGGCGATTTCGAAAAGCGCCTGAAGGCCGTGATCGCACAATTGAAGAAGGACCCGAAGGCGATCCTGTTCGTCGACGAAATCCACACCATCATCGGCGCGGGGTCGGCTTCGGGCGGCACGATGGACGCGTCCAACCTGATCAAGCCGGTGCTGGCATCGGGCGAATTGCGCTGCATTGGTTCGACCACGTTCCAGGAATTCCGCGGCGTATTCGAGAAGGACCGCGCGTTGGCACGGCGCTTCCAGAAGATCGACGTGGTCGAGCCTTCGGTGGCCGACAGCGTGGAAATCCTCAAGGGGCTGAAGTCCCGCTTCGAGGAACATCACAGTGTCACTTACAGCGACGAAGCGCTGCAGGCGGCGGTAGATCTGTCTGTAAAGCACATCCCCGATCGGCTGCTGCCCGACAAGGCCATCGACGTGATCGATGAAGCCGGTGCGCACCAGCGCCTGCTGCCGGAGGACAAGCGGACGGGCAAGGTCGACGTGGGCGAGGTGGAATACATCGTCGCGCGGATGGCGCGCATCCCCCAGAAGCAGGTCTCGGCCTCCGACCGCGACGTGCTGCGGAACCTCGATCGCAATTTGAAGATGGTGATCTTCGGCCAGGACCAGGCCATCGATACGCTGGCCTCCGCGATCAAGATGGCGCGTTCGGGGCTGGGTGACGCCAACAAGCCGATCGGCAATTTCCTGTTCGCGGGCCCCACCGGCGTCGGCAAGACCGAGGTCACGCGGCAACTTGCGCTGCAGCTCGGTATCGAGTTGGTGCGATTCGACATGTCCGAATACATGGAGCCGCACTCGGTATCGCGCCTGATCGGCGCGCCCCCGGGCTACGTCGGATTCGACCAGGGCGGGCTGCTGACCGAATCGGTCGTTAAGCACCCACATTGCGTGTTGCTGCTCGATGAAATCGAGAAGGCGCATCCGGACCTCTTCAACATCCTGTTGCAGGTGATGGACCACGGCGTGCTGACCGACACCAACGGGCGTGAGGCGAATTTCCGCAACGTGATCCTGGTGATGACCACCAATGCCGGCGCGCGCCAGGCCGCACGACGCAGCATCGGGTTCCTCGAACAGGAACATGCGACGGATGCGATGGAAGTGATCCGCCGCATCTTCACACCGGAGTTCCGGAATCGCCTCGACGCGGTGGTGCAGTTCAAGGCACTCGACTTCGAACACATCCTGCGCGTGGTGGACAAGTTCCTGATCGAACTGGAAGCGCAGTTGCAGGAGAAGCGCGTCAGCCTGAATGTCGAACCTGCCGCCCGCCGCTGGCTGGCTGAGCATGGATTCGACCAGCAAATGGGCGCGCGACCGATGGCGCGGCTGATCCAGGACAAGGTCAAGCGGGCAATCGCCGACGAGTTGTTGTTCGGCAAGCTCGCAGAGGGCGGCAAGGTGAGCCTGGATGTCCGTGACGGCGAACTCAGCGTCGATACGGAAGCGAACGAGAAGCTGCCTGCGGTGGTCGAGTAATGATGGTTGCGAATTTCGACAGGCATTTGCGCACATCAAGGGTCAGGAATGGCGAACACGCAAACGGCGGCCCAATGGCCGCCGTTTTCCTAGGCGAACATGACTGACCGTCAGCGCATGCGGTAGGTGATGCGTCCCTTGGTCAGGTCGTACGGCGTCATCTCCACCTTGACCTTGTCGCCGGTGAGGATGCGGATGTAGTGCTTGCGCATCCGGCCGGAGATGTGCGCGGTGACGACATGTCCGTTTTCCAGTTGCACGCGGAACATGGTGTTGGGCAGGGTTTCCTGCACCGTGCCTTCCATTTCGATGACGTCGTCTTTGGCCATGGGTTGCGCTGGGCGCGTGAAGGGAAACGCCACATTCTGCCACGAAGCGGCGCAGGACGAAAGCGCCGGCTTCGGCGCAGCGGCTTCGCAATGCATTGCCCATGTCGATCGATATCGGCGACCGGCATGAGCGGCGCATCGATTGTGCGCTGCGGCATGCTACATTGACGCGCATTTCCCAAGCCCCCTTTCATGCGCGTCGTTGGCGTTCATCCAGTCCGTGATCCGGTTTCGTGCGGAAATGGTCCGATACGCATCGGCAGCGCTCCGGACAATCACATCGTGCCGATCGGCATGGGCGTGGAACCTCATCACCTCACGATCGCGGCGGATGCGCGCGGGTTGGTGCTGGCCGTGCTTCCGGGTTGCCAACGCGTATACGTCAATGCCCGCGCGGTGCGCGAACAGGCACTGCTGCACTACGGCGACACCGTGACGTTGGGCACCAACAAGTTCCTGATCACAACCGACATCGCACCGCCCCAGGCGACGGATGCGCCGGGTACGCGCCCGCGAGGCGGGCAGGCGGCTCTGCGCATCGTTTCGGGCACGGCCTCCGGGCAGGCGCTGGCAGTCGCGCCGGAACTTCGGCTCGGCGTCGGCTGCCGGCACTTCGGCGATCTGGCGTATGCGTGCCGGGTGTTCCAAGGCGCCGAGGGCCTGTTCCTTGAATCGGAAAGCGCAGCGCCGCGCGTCAATGGTTGGCGTTGCAATCGGGTTCGGCTTGCACCCGGTGACCAGATCGTGCTGGGCGAGCATCGACTGGTCGTGGAGGCGCCCGGATTGCAGTACGCCGCGCACCTGGCATCACTGCCGCCACCGCCCGTCGTGAAAAAGCCGGCGCCCGAACCCGATGACTCTCCCCACACCGAAATCTGGTGGCTGATTGCCGCGGCCGCGCTGATGGCGGCGATCATTGCGCTGTTCCTGTATTTCCGGTGGTAGCGCGGCCCGCATTACAACCCTTCAGGTGAACGAAATGTCCCGAGCGTGGAATTTCAGTGCCGGCCCGGCCGCGTTGCCGGAAGAGGTGTTGGCGCGCGCCCAGCGGGAATTGCTGGAATGGAACGGCGCGCGCGCATCGGTGATGGAGGTCAGCCATCGCGGCAAGGCATTCATGGAGATGGCGGCATGCGCCGAGGCCGACCTGCGTGGACTGCTGGCCGTCCCGTCGAATTACAAGGTGCTGTTCCTGCAGGGCGGGGCCACGCAGCATTTCGCGCAGGTGCCGATGAACCTGGCGGTCGATGGCCAGCGCGCGGACTACGTCGTCAACGGCCACTGGGGTGAGAAGGCAATGAGCGAAGCCGCGCCTTATGCGGCCGCGCACATGTCTGCCAGTTCCAAGGAGGATGGCTATACGTCCATTCCAGAGCGCGCAAGCTGGGATCTGGATCCCAAAGCCGCGTATGTCCACGTTACCACCAACGAGACCATCCACGGCGTCGAGATGCATGGGATTCCGGATGTCGGAGCCGTGCCGCTGATTGCCGACATGTCGTCGGACATCCTGTCGCACCCCGTTGATGTATCGAAGTTCGGACTGATCTACGCGGGCGCGCAAAAGAACATCGGCCCATCGGGTCTGGTGGTGATGATCGTGCGCGAGGATCTGCTGGAACGACGTCCGCGTCCATTGCCGCGCATTTTCCTCTATGCCGAATACGCCGCCGCGGATTCGATGTTGAACACGCCCAATACTTGGGGTTGGTATCTCGCCGGTCTCACGTTCCAATGGCTGAAGCAGCAGGGCGGGCTCGTGGAGATGGAGCGGCGCAATCGCACCAAAGCGGAGTTGCTGTACGCCGCCATTGACGATTCCGGAGGTTATTACAACAACCGCGTCGATCCGGTGGCGCGCTCGCGGATGAACGTGATCTTCAACCTGCGCGATGCTGCGCTGGAACCGGTGTTCGTCGCGGAGGCCGACAAGGCGGGCTTCCTCGCACTGAAGGGTCATCGCGCCTTGGGCGGCATCCGTGCTTCGATTTACAACGCAGTACCGCTCGAGGGCGTGCGCGCGCTGTGCGATTTCATGGCGGAATTCCGGCGCACCCATGGCTGACCGCGCAGGCTCCTGCAAACCCGAGCCGGCGTTCGACGCCACGCGCCTGGCCAACGCCGCCACTGCCAAGTTGCGTGCCTACGATCCGGGTCACGACCTCCCTGCGTTGCGCGACCGGTTCGGCGCGGCGATCGCGGAGCTGGGTTCGAACGAAAATCCACTCGGTCCGAGCCCGCGGGCGCTGAAGTCGATGCGTGCTGCGTTGGGGGAGACTTTTCGCTATCCAGACCCCCGCGGCATGGCATTGAAACGCGCGGTGGCCGGACAGCTCGGTGTCGATGTCGAGCAGATCATGCTGGGCAACGGCTCGCATGAATTGCTGATGCTGCTGGCGCAGTGCTTTGCGGATGCGAAACACTCGATCGTGTTCTCGCAATTCGGGTTCGCGGTATTTCCGATCGCGACTGCGGCGGTCGGGGCGCGCGCCATCCGGGTGCCTGCGTTGCCGCGCGGGAATCGCGCAGCGCCGCTGGGTCACGATCTGGATGCGATCGCCAGGGCGACTCGTGCCAATACGCGCATCGTCTACCTCGCCAACCCGAACAATCCGACCGGCACCTGGTTCGATGATGCTGCGCTGGCGGCGTTCCTGAAAAAGGTGCCGCGCACCGTTCTGGTAGTGGTAGACGAGGCCTATCACGAATACGTGGATGCGCCCGGGCTGACGACCGCGCTGGGCCTTGCCGGCAAGCACCCGAATCTCGTGGTGACCCGCACGTTCTCCAAGGCGTACGGGCTGGCGGGCATGCGCGTCGGCTATCTGGTTGCGTACCCGAACGTGGTGCAGGTGCTGGAGCGCTTGCGCGAATCGTTCAACGTCAACAACGTGGCACTTGCGGGGGCCGCCGCCGCACTGGCCGACAAGCCGTGGCTGGCGAAGGCGCGTGCGTTCAATCGGGCGGAACGCGAATGGCTGCGCGAGGAATTGCTGGAACGTGGCTATCGCTGCCTGCCATCACAGACCAATTTCCTGTTGTGCGTGTTGCAGCGTGACGCATCGAAGCTGGAACGTCACTTGTTCGAACGCGGCGTAATCGTGCGCCCCATGGGTGGCTACGGCCTGCCACGAGCATTGCGGATCAGTATCGGCAGCCGCGTGGAGAACCGGCGCCTGTTGAGCGCGTTGCCGTGAGTACGCGGCTGGACTGGACCAGCTCGCCGGCCCGTGGTTTGCGCGGCGACATTTGCGTACCTGGTGACAAATCCGTTTCGCATCGCGCAATCATGTTGTCCGCGCTGGCCGACGGTGTATCGCGCATCACCGGATTCCTGGAAGGCGGGGATACCCGCGCGACTGCGCGCATCTTCGGGCAAATGGGCGTGCATATCGAGGCGCGGTCGCCGGGCGAACGCATCGTGCACGGCGCAGGTCTGGATGGTTTGTGCGAATCGGATGGCGAACTCGATTGTGGAAACTCCGGCACGGCGATGCGCCTCCTGTGCGGCGTGCTGGCCGGGCAGTCGTTCGACTCGACATTGACGGGCGATGCTTCGCTGTCGAAGCGGCCGATGCGACGCGTGACCGAGCCGTTGGCGATGATGGGTGCGCGCATCGGCACCACCGCCGGTGGCACCCTACCGTTGCGCGTGCATGGCGGGCAACCCCTGCACGGCATCCGTTACGCGTCACCCATTGCCAGTGCGCAGGTGAAATCCGCAGTGTTGCTGGCGAGCCTCCGTGCCGAGGGTGAGACGATCGTCACCGAGCCACGACCGACACGTGACTACACCGAACGGATGCTGGCCACGTTTGGCTGGCCGATCACGTTCGAGCCGGGCAGGGCACGACTGCCCGGCGGCCATGCATTGCGCGCGGTCGATATCGAGATACCGGCGGATTTTTCCTCGGCGGCGTTCTTCATCGTGGCCGCAACCATCGTTCCGGGTTCCGAATTGCTGTTGCGCAACGTCGGCATGAACCCGCGCCGCACGGGGTTGCTGCATGTGCTGCGCGCAATGGGTGCGAACATCGTTGATGAGAACCGGCGCGATGGCGGCGGCGAGCCGGTAGCCGACCTGGTCGTGCGTCATGCGCATTTGCGTGGCATCGAGGTTCCGGTCGGACACGTCGCCGACATGATCGACGAATTCCCCGTGCTGTTCATTGCGGCGGCGTGCGCGGAAGGCGTCACCACGATCCGTGGCGCGGAAGAACTGCGGGTGAAGGAGTCCGACCGCATCGCCGTGATGGCCACGGGCTTGCGCGCGTTGGGCACGCGCATCGAGGAAACGCCGGACGGCGCGATCATCGAGGGCGGCGCGTTGCACGGCGGCACGGTCGAATCGCATGGCGATCATCGCATCGCGATGTCTTTTGCCGTGGCTGGCGCGGTCGCGGGTTCCGCGGTCACGATCCGTGATTGCGTCAATGTGGCTACGTCGTTTCCAGGTTTCGTGGAACTGGCGAACGGGTGCGGCCTGGCATTGCGTGCGGCGTAACCGTACCGCGTCCCGCTAAAATCCGCGCGATGACGACGAGCGGTTTCGTTCCGGTACTTACCATCGATGGGCCGTCCGGCTCCGGCAAGGGCACGATCGCCCGCGCGGTGGCGGATCGGCTGGGCTGGCACATGCTGGATTCGGGGGCGATCTATCGCGCGATTGGTTATGCGGCCGGCATGAAGAATCTGGATCTTTCCGATGCCCAAGCCGCGGCGCGCTGTGCCGCCTGCACGCAGATCGAATTTCGCGATCCCGGCGATGGCGGCGACACCCGGGTGATCATCGACGGCGAGGATGCCACTGACGCGATCCGCACGGAAACCGCGGGCGCGTCGGCTTCCGCGATAGCGACCCTGCCGGAAGTTCGAAACGCCTTGGTGGACAAGCAGTTGGCATTCCGCAAGGCGCCGGGGCTGGTGGCGGACGGCCGCGACATGGGCACCGTGATCTTTCCCGATGCCCCGTTCAAGGTGTTTTTGACCGCCAGTGCCGCCGAACGCGCGGAAAGGCGCTATAAGCAGTTGAAGGCAAAGGGACTTGACGTTACACTAACCAGCCTTTTGCACGAGATCGAGTTGCGTGATGCGCGGGACGCATCGCGCACGGTTGCGCCGTTGCGGCCGGCTGCCGATGCCATGGTGATCGACACCACCGGCCAGCCGATTCCTGCAGTGGTGGCCGAAGTACTCGCCGTCGTGCGGAAGGCTTGAATCAACCCAATCTGCCGCGTTCGCGCGGTTTTCATCCATGGATGCCAATGCGCATCCCCCAACCGGCGGATCGCCGCCTGTGGAGCTTGAACCCGATGGAACTTGCAGGCCTCGCGATCCATTCCCAACCTGGAATCCCCATGACCGAAAGTTTTGCCGAACTGTTTGAACAGAGCCAGTCGCTGGCCAAATTGAAACCCGGAGCCATCGTCTCCGGCACTGTCGTCGAAATCCGCCCCGATGTGGTGGTCGTCAACGCCGGACTGAAATCGGAAGGCATCGTGCCGATCGAGCAGTTCCGCAACGAGGACGGCGATCTGGAAGTGAGCGTCGGCGACGAAGTCAAAGTCGCGCTGGATGCGATCGAGGACGGTTTCGGCGAAACCAAGCTGTCGCGCGAGAAGGCCAAGCGCTCGATGGTGTGGGACGAACTGGAGCAGGCCTTCGAGGGTCAGGAAGCCATCACCGGCCGGATCAACGGCAAGGTCAAGGGCGGTTTCACCGTCGACATCCGCGACGTGCGGGCATTCCTGCCAGGTTCGCTGGTGGACGTGCGCCCGGTGCGCGATCCAGCCTACCTCGAAGGCAAGGATCTGGAATTCAAGATCATCAAGCTCGACCGCAAGCGCAACAACGTGGTGGTCAGCCGCCGCGCGGTGGTCGAGAGCGAGCACTCCGAGGAGCGCGAGCAGCTTCTGGAGAAGCTGCAGGAAGGCGCGATCCTGCACGGCGTGGTCAAGAACCTCACGGATTACGGCGCGTTCGTGGACCTCGGCGGCATCGACGGCCTGCTGCACATCACCGACATGGCGTGGAAGCGCGTGCGCCATCCGTCGGAAGTCGTCAATGTCGGCGACGAGCTGGACGTGCGGGTGCTGAAGTTCGACCGTGAGCGCAACCGCGTGAGTCTCGGCCTGAAGCAGTTGGGCGACGATCCGTGGGTCAGCATCACCCGTCGCTATCCGTCCGGTACCCGCCTGTTCGGCAAGGTTTCCAACGTCACCGATTACGGCTGCTTCGTGGAGCTGGAGCCGGGCGTGGAAGGCCTGGTGCACGTGTCCGAAATGGACTGGACCAACAAGAACGTCAACCCGGCCAAGGTGGTGCAGGTCGGCGACGAAGTGGAAGTAATGGTGCTGGACGTCGACGAGGAGCGCCGCCGCATTTCGCTGGGCATGAAGCAGACCCAGTCGAACCCATGGGAAACTTTTGCCGCCACCTTCAAGAAGGGCGACAAGGTGCACGGCGCGATCAAGTCGATCACCGACTTCGGCATCTTCGTGGGCCTGGATGGTGGCATCGATGGTCTGGTGCACCTGTCCGACATTTCCTGGCAGGGCAATGGCGAGGAACTGGTCCGCGAGTTCAAGAAGGGCGAGGAAGTCGACGCGGTGGTGCTGGCGGTCGATCCGGAGCGCGAGCGCATCAGCCTCGGCATCAAGCAGCTCGAGCAGGATCCGTTCGGCCAGTTCATGGCCGCGCATCCGCGTGGCGCAATTCTCACTGGCACGGTGAGGGAGGTCGATGCCAAGGGCGCCGTGATCGATTTGGCCGACGGCATCGAGGGTTACCTCTCGGCACGCGACATTTCGAAGGAACGCGTCGACGATGCCACCCAGCACCTGAAGGTCGGCGAACAGGTCGAGGCGAAATTCATCGGCATGGATCGCAAGGGCCGGATGCTGCAACTCTCGATTCGTGCCAAGGACGAGGACGAGATGGCCGAAACCCTGTCCGAGTATCAGAACCAGCATGCCGAGCGCGGGACCACCAAGTTGGGGGCATTGCTGAAAGAGCAGTTGAACAAGTCAGAGTAAGTCTATATAAGGGCTTGTGTTTTCTGCGACATGACGGCGTCGCCCACGAAAGTGGGCGGCGTCGTGGAAAGGGAGCGCGCACGCGGCTCATCCTGATCAGCCTTCAAGGTCATCGCACGTTGCCATCCATGACGAAATCCGAATTGATCGCCGCGCTCGCGGAACGCCAGAAGCATCTGGCATTCGCCGACGTCGAATTGGCTGTGCGCAACGTGATCGAGCAGATGAGTGCGGCGCTGTCGAGTGGCGATCGCATCGAAATCCGCGGCTTCGGCAGTTTTTCACTGCATTACCGCCCGCCGCGCACGGGCCGCAATCCCAAGACAGGGACGGCGGTGGCGCTGCCTGGCAAGCATGTTCCGCACTTCAAGCCGGGCAAGGAATTGCGGCAGCGGGTCAATGGAGGCCGCGCGTAGCCGCCGTGACCAGCAGGCGGGCTGCGGCGCCATTTTTGTACGATCGTCCCTGATCGCAGCTTCGTTCGATCCCCCCTCCGCGTCGATGGCTACTCGGTTGACACACACTGGAACGGCCGTCCTCGGCCTGACTTTTCTCAACAGTTGCTTCGCGCAGAGCGTCGAAGAGTGCCGGGTGTGGCGCCGGAGACAGCGTTGAACTTCCTCCCCACAGATCCACTGCTGTTGCTGATCCTGCTGTTGCCGCTGGTCGGCTGGCTGGGCTGGATCATCGGCCGCCACGCCACTGCGCGCCGCTCGGGTGCGCGCGTGACCGAACTGTCCTCGCATTACTTCCGGGGCCTCAACTATCTGCTCAACGAGCAACCGGACAAGGCCATCGAAGTCTTCATGAAGCTGGCCGAGTTCAACCGCGACACGGTGGAAACCCACCTCGCGCTCGGCAACCTGTTTCGTCGCCGCGGCGAGGTCGATCGAGCGATTCGCGTCCACCAGCACCTGGTGAGTCGCTCCAATCTTTCGGAAGCCGAGCGCACGGTGGCGCTGCTGGAACTGGGCGAGGACTACATGCGTGCGGGCCTGCTCGATCGCGCCGAAGCGCTGTTCGATGATCTGGTCGCGATGGATGCGCACGCGCCCTCTGCACTGCGGCATTTGATCGCGATCTACCAGCACGAACGCGACTGGCACAAGGCCATTGGTCACGCGCGCCGGCTGGAGAAAATGACTGGCGAATCGCAGGCCGCGACCATTGCCCAGTTCCAGTGCGAGTTGGCCGAGCAGTCGCGTCAGCATGGCGCACGCGCCGAAGCACGCGCGTACCTGGACGAAGCCTTTGCCAGCCAGCCCGGTTGCGTGCGCGGTTACATGATCAGCGGGCATCTGTTCGCGGAAGAGGAGCGCTGGAACGAAGCCGTGCTAGCGTTCGAACAGGCGGTGGATGCCGACGTCGATTTCGTGCCGGAGATCCTGCCGCCGCTACTGGATGCGTATGCGCATGCGGGCGAAATGGACCGCGCCGAAAAGTTCCTCGGGCATGTCGTGGATCGCTACCACGGCATCACACCCGTGCTGGCCCTGACCGATCTTTATCTGAAGCGTGAGGGTGAGCGCGCAGCGATCGACTTCCTGACCGGCCAGTTGCGGCAGCGGCCGTCGGTGCGCGGGATGATGGCCTTGATCGACGCGACCCTCGATCGCTCCGAAGGGGAATCGCGCGAGAATTTCCTGATCCTGCGCGACCTCACGCACAAGTTGCTCGAAGGACGTGCAATGTATCGCTGCAACCATTGCGGGTTCGGTGCCAAGGCGCACCACTGGCAGTGTCCGAGTTGCAAGAGCTGGGGGACGGTGCGGCCGATTCATAGCGTGGTTTCCGAATAACCATGGGAGCCGGGTCCGGCACCACCGTCACCGTTGCATTGGCGATCATTGCGGGGTGTGCACTGTTGCTCTCGCTCGCGTTCACGGGGGCGGCACTGGCCTACGCACGCCAACGTGGCTTGCTGGACCAGCCCGGCAAGCGACGCTCGCACACCCAACCGACACCGCGCGGCGGCGGGATCGGCATCGTTGCGGCGATGTTGCTGGCGGGGGTGTCGGCGTGGTGCCTGTTTGACCGTTCGCTGCCGTGGATGCAACCCGCAGCGATCGCCGCAGCGATGCTGGCGGTCGCGCTGATCGGCTGGCGCGATGATCACGCGCCTCTCCCGGTCGTGCCGCGGCTACTCGTGCACATGGGTGCAGCGCTTCTGGTGGGGCTGGCGGTGCTCGCGCCGTGGGCGATGCGTGATCCGGAATTCTGGTGGATTTTGCTTCCGCTCGTTCCGGTGCTGATCGGTTTCATCAATGCCCACAATTTCATGGACGGCATCGACGGCATCCTCGGTCAGCAGGGGCTGTTCGTGATGCTCGGTTTGGGTGGGCTGGCGGCATGGCATGGCGACGTTGGCATCGCGGCCCTGGCCTGCGCCGCGGCAGCGGGCTGTGCCGGATTCCTCGTTTTCAATTGGCCGCCTGCAAAAATTTTCATGGGAGATGTGGGCTCGGGCGCGCTGGGTCTGGCGATCGGCGCCGTCGCGGCGCTCGTTGTTCAGCGAAACCCCGCCATGCTATGGGCATGTGTCATTGTTCCGTGCGCGTTCCTGGTCGACAGCGGCCTGACGCTCGCGCGACGCATGCTCACGGGCCAGCGCTGGTACGCGCCGCACCGCCAGCATCTCTATCAATGGCTGGTGCGGGTAAACTGGGGCCATGCGCGCACGGACGTCGCTTACATGATCTGGAACCTCGCCGTGGTCGCGCCGCTGGCCTGGCTGGCGGCGCGGTGGCCGGCGCACGGCGCCTGGTATTTCGTGGCGGCCTACGTGTTGGCGATCATCGTGTGGCACGCAGGCAAGCACGCCTGTCTCGCCACCGCGCGAAGGGGAGTCCCGCATGAAGGGGCGTGATCTCTCGAGCAGAATCCATCCGCGTACCGCGGTCGTCGTCCACGACCTCGCGGTGACGCTGTTGGCGTGGTGGCTGGCCAACACTTTGCGCTACGCGATGTTGCCGTATGGCCAGCAACTCGACTTGCTGAACTGGCAGACGCTGATCGTGCTCGGCGTGCAGGCCGTGATGTTCTTCTGGACCGGCCTGTACAAGGGCTTGTGGCGTTTCGCGAGCGTGCCCGACCTGTGGAACATCCTGCGCGCCGTGGTCGCCGGCGCCGTGGTGATCTACCTCGCGCTGTTCCTGTACAACCGCATGTACGGGATTTCACGCTCGGTACTGTTGATCTACCCTGTGCTGCTGGCGATATTCCTGGGTGCGCCCCGGCTTGCATATCGCTACTGGAAAGACAGCCAACTCGATCTTTTCCACGCCAAGCACAGCCACCGTGTGCTGGTGATCGGCGCGGGGCGCGCGGGGGAAGCACTGGTGCGTGACCTGCGACGCGATTCGCGTTACATCCCCGCGGGTTTCATCGACGACGATACTTCGCTGCGTGGTTCGCGCCTGCACGGGGTGCCGGTGTTGGGCGGCACCGACAGGTTGGCCGAACTCGCGCGCCGGGTTGGCGCGGAAATGCTGTTGATCGCGATGCCGTCCGCCGACAAGGACGAGATGCGCCACGTGGTCAGCCTGTGCGAAGCCACCGGCTTGCCGTTCCGCACCGTGCCGCGTCTGGACGACGTGGTTTCCGGCCGCGCGCAATTCAATGAACTGAAGGAAGTCGCGATCGAGGATCTGCTCGGCCGCGATCCGGTGAAGCTGGAATGGAACGCGATCCGCCGCAGCCTCACCGGCCAGCGCGTGCTGGTCACTGGCGGCGGCGGTTCGATCGGTTCGGAGCTGTGCCGTCAGATCGCGCGCCTCGGCGCCTCCGAGCTGACGGTCCTCGAGCTTTCGGAATACAACCTCTACCGCATCGAACAGGAACTGCGTGCCCAATATCCCGAGCTGTTGTTGCGTTGTCTGATCGGCGATTGCGGCGACGGGGCCGCGTGCGCCAATGCGTTCGCATTGGCGAAACCGCAACGCGTGTTCCATGCGGCCGCCTACAAGCACGTGCCGCTGCTGCAGAACCAGTTGCGCGAGGCGTTCCGCAACAACGCGCTCACCACGCGCACGGTGGCCGAGCAGGCGGTGCGGCATGGCGTCGAGAGCTTCGTGCTGATCTCGACCGACAAGGCAGTGAACCCGACCAGCGTGATGGGCGCGTGCAAACGCGTGGCCGAGATCATCTGCCAAATGGCGGCGGAAGGGCATGCGACAAAGTTCGTCACGGTGCGGTTCGGCAACGTGCTGGATTCGGCGGGCTCGGTGGTGCCGTTGTTCCGCAGCCAGATCGCGGCGGGCGGTCCGGTGACGGTGACGCACCCGGAAATCTCGCGCTACTTCATGACCATTCCGGAAGCCTGCCAGTTGATCCTGCAGGCGATGGCGATGGGCAAGGGTGGCGAGACCTTCGCGCTCGACATGGGCGAGCCGATCCGCATCCGCGATCTTGCCGAGCAGATGATCCGGCTGGCCGGCAAGCAGCCGGGCCGCGACATTTCCATTCTCTACACGGGCCTGCGTCCGGGCGAGAAGCTGTTCGAGGAATTGTTCCATCCGCTCGAGAACTACCACGGCACCGGGCATCCCAAGATTTTCGAAGCTGCTCCGCGCCAGCAATCCGCCGCACTGGTGGCGGCGCAGCTCGCGCGCGCGACCGAGGCGGTGCAGCGTTTCGACGAGGAAGCCTTGCGGCATTGCGTGGGTGCGCTGCTGCCCACGTTCCGTTGGGAAACCGGCGACACTGCGCAAAGCGCCGACGTACTACCCATGCAGCGTGGCAGTGGAAGCGACACGGCTGCATGACCATTGCGACCTTCCATGATCGCTGTCTCGTCGGAGACACCGATTACAATTGCTTCAGCAAGCAGCCGTCCATGGCGCTGGGCGCCGGCCCGGCCATCCTTGGCCGGTCGCTCGGCCGGGCACGCGATGTCACCGGCATCGCGTAAGCGCCCGTCCTCGCCCTGGCTTTTCACAACAGCCGCTTCGAACAGGCTATCTTTGAAGTCATAACAACCAAGGACAAGATGTGACTCGATTGCGCAAGGTCGTGTTTCCGGTTGCAGGTCTGGGTACCCGTTTTCTTCCCGCCACCAAGGTCGTCCCCAAGGAGATGTTGCCGGTCCTGGACCGTCCGTTGATCCAGTACGCGGTGGACGAGGCCGTCGATGCGGGTGCCGACACATTAGTCTTCGTCACCAACCGCTACAAACATTCGATCGCCGACTATTTCGATTCCGCCTACGAGCTGGAAGAGACACTGGAGCGGGCCGGCAAGCGTGAATTGCTGGCGATGGTGCAGGGTCTCCTGCCACCGCACGTGCGCTGTGTTTATGTCACCCAGGAACAGGCACTGGGCCTCGGCCATGCGGTGCTGTGCGCGAAAGCCGTCATCGGCGACGAACCGTTCGGCATCGTGCTGCCCGATGATTTGATCGTGAACGACGGACCGGGTGCGCTGCGCCAGATGGCCGAACGCGCGGCCGATGGCAAGACCGGCGTGCTTGCGGTCGAGGAAGTGCCGCATGCCGACACCGGCAAGTACGGCATCGTCGACGTCGATGGCAGCGGTGATCGCATCCGGCACATGGTCGAGAAACCCAAACCCGAGGACGCACCTTCCAACCTTGCCGTGGTCGGCCGCTACGTGTTGCCGGCGCGCATTTTCGAGCTGCTGGAACAAACCACGCCGGGCGCGGGCGGCGAGATACAGTTGACCGACGCGATCGCGGCGCTGCTCGGCGAAACGCCCGTGCTGGCACACCGCTTCGCGGGCACGCGTTTCGACTGCGGCAACAAGGCGGGCATGGTGCGCGCGACGTTGCATTTCTCCGCCGCGGACCCGGACTTGTGCGGCCTCGTCAAGGGCGCCGCAGCTTTCCACTGAGCCACGTCCGCCGAGAATGGCAAGCCGCGTTATGCTGGCGCGATGATGCCGGAAACCTGGTACGCCGCGACTGCCCGTCCATTCGAATCACTGCCGCCGCTCGAAGGCGTGCACGAAGCGCGCGTTGCGATCGTCGGTGGCGGTTATGCCGGCGTGTGTCTCGCACTCAGTCTTGCCGAGCGCGGCGTCCGAGACGTAGTGCTGCTGGAGGGCAATGGAATCGGCCACGGTGCATCCGGTCGCAACGGTGGTTTCGTCTTCGGCGGCTATTCGCTGGGCGAGGACGCGTTGCTGAGGCAGCTCGGTATCGATCGCGCGCGTCGCCTTTACGGCGCGACGACACTTGCGGTGGACCTGATTCGCCAGCGCATCGCGAAATACGCGATCGAGTGCGGCGCGATGGATGCCGGCGTGATCTGGGCCAACTGGTTTCGGGATCCGGAGGTCCTGCGCACGCGCCAGCGCCTGCTGAAGGAAACCTATGAAGTCGAATGGGAGTGGCTGCCGGAAGAACAGCTTCGCAGCGTGATCCACAGCCGGCGCTATCACGACGGTTTGTTCGAGCGGAACGCGTTGCACCTGCATCCCATCGATTACCTGCACGGCATGGTGCGCGCGGCGCAGGGGCAGGGCGTGCGCTTCCACGAACATTCCCGGGTGCGGCACGTCGAACGCGATGGTGTCCACTGGCGGGTGAAGACCGGAGGCGGCGAGGTCAAGGCGCAAACCGTGGTGCTGGCGTGTGGCGGCTACCTTGCACGGCTTGAACGCGAAATCGATCAGGCGATACTGCCGATCGCAACTTACGTGATGGTCACGGAACCGCTGGGCGCGCGTCTCCATGAGTGCCTGCACACGGAAGCCGCGATCTACGACACCCGCTTCGCCTTCGACTACTACCGGCCGCTCAAGGATACGCGTTTGTTGTGGGGCGGGCGAATTTCCATCCGCAACCGTTCGCCACAGGCAGTGAAGAGGCTGCTGATGCGCGATTTGTTACGGGTATTCCCGCAACTCGAAGGCGCAAAGATCGACTACGCGTGGTCGGGGCTGATGAGCTACGCGCGTCACCAGATGCCGCAACTGGGCACGCGCGGCGATGGCTTGTGGTGGATGCAGGCGTTCGGCGGCCACGGCACCGCCCCCACTTGCGCCGCGGGCGAATTGCTGGCTGGCGCGATCGCGCAGAACGACGAAGGCTGGCGCGAATTCGCGTCATTCGGTTTGCAATCGGCCTGGCGGCCGCTCGGCTATCTGGGTGCCCAGGCGCAGTATTGGTGGCTGGAAGCGAAGGACCGCTGGAAGGCGATGCTGGAGGGCTGATCGGCCGCCGTCGGCGACAGTTCCCTGTCGCAAATCGCCGCAAAACGGTGTTCTTCATCCCAGAGCATTGAGTGCGGGATGGAGAGCCACCATGCGTAGTGCCCTGATTTTCCTTTACGGCGTGTCGTGTTACGCCGTGTTCTTCGTGACGTTCCTGTATGCGATCGCCTTTGTCGCGGACGTTTCTATCGTGCCGCATACCGTCAACCGGGGGTTTGTAGCGGCGAGCCTGCCGCAGGCGGTGGTGGTCGATGCCATCCTGCTCGGTGTCTTCGCAGTCCAGCACAGCGGCATGGCGCGCCGCGGTTTCAAGAAATGGCTGACGGGCTGGATGAGCCCATCCATCGAACGCAGCACCTACGTACTGCTCAGCAGCCTGGCGCTGATCCTGTTGTATTGGCAGTGGCGGCCTTTGCCGGGCGTGGTCTGGGAGGTGGGCCGCGGTTGGGCGTGGTGGACGCTTTATGCGATATCCGCGTTCGGCTGGCTGATCGTCCTCAGCGGCACCTTCGTCATCAATCATTTCGATCTGTTCGGATTGCGCCAGGTGTGGCTGCGTGCCCGCGGCATCGCCTACACGCCACCGGAATTCGTCGACAGCTTCTATTACCGCGTCGTTCGGCATCCGCTGATGCTGGGTTTCATCGTCGCGTTCTGGGCCACTCCGCGCATGACCGCGGGGCACCTTCTGTTTGCGATCGCGACGACGGGTTACATCCTCATCGCGGTGCGGTTGCTGGAAGAGCGCGATCTGATTGCGGCGCACCCTGAATACCGGGACTATCGCCGCAAAGTGCCGATGATCTGTCCGTGGCCCCGGCCCGCGAAGCGGGAAAGACCGGGACTCGCGGCATCCGGACGCTGAGCGCATGCCGCAGGCGCGCGCTCAGGGGGTTCGCTCCGGCACAATGATTCGGCGGGAAGGTCCCGTGCCGCCGGAGCGTGTACGTGTCCTCAGATCCTTGGCGCGCCGCGCGCGTTGGTCTTGGCCGGATCATGCTGGCTGCTGGCGGTGCCGCCATGCTTGTCATGACGGCGCCATTCGCGCAGGCATCGAACGGCACCCAAGCGAGCCCGTCGCGCTTTGGCAACGACGTGGTCGTGGCGAGGTGGAAGAACGAGCACGGCACGCTCGCGAATCTCGTTGTCATCGACGAGCGCCATCACACGCCAATCGAGATCACCGATCCTTTCTCGTTGACGTTCAAGGACGGCCGCACGCTCACCGCTAGCGATTTCCGATTGCAAGGCAGCTTGCGGGCAAGCGCATTGCCCGTTGATGCCATTGCTTCACGGTTGGCGGAACGCATTCCTGGCAAGGCGGTCGAAGGCACGTTCCTTGGCCCGAAAGGCAACATTCGCATCGACTGGAAGCTGGTCCAGCGCGACGGTTCGGATTACCTGCGCGAGATCGTCACGATTACGGCGTTGAATGTGGATGCGCCGATCACAAAAGTTTCGCTGTTCGGTGCCAACGCCGCCGATGCGATCATGGACGGTTCGGTCGACGGCTCGCCGGTGGTTTCGCACGACGACTGGCTTGGCTTCGAGCATCCGATGTCGAAGGCCGACGCCTGGCGCGGCAAGGTGAAGTTGTGGATCGAGCGCACGCTGCCGTTGGCGAAGGGCCAGTCGGTGACGTATTCGGCCGTGATCGGCGTCGCGCACGCGGGCCAGATGCGGCGCGACTTCGCGGCGTATATCGAACGCGAACGCGCGCATCCGTACCGCCCGTTTCTGCATTACAACTCGTGGTACGACATCGGCTATTTCACGCCTTACATCGAGGCCGAGGCGGTGGATCGCATCAACACGTTTGGCAATGAACTGGTCGAGAAGCGCCACATGAAGATGGATTCGTTCCTGTTCGACGATGGCTGGGACGACTACAGCGGAAGCTGGAATTTCAGCAAGGCCTTCCCGAATGGTTTCGTGCCGCTATGCAAGGCCGCGGAAAATTACGGCGCGGCTCCGGGCGTGTGGCTCTCGCCGTGGGGCGGTTACGGCAAGCCGCGGCAGGAACGCGTCGCAAACGGCCGCAAGGCCGGATACAGCATCGTTGACGGTGGCCTCGCGTTGTCCGCACCCAAGTACTGGAATCGATTCCACGAAGTGGTGATGACGCTGCTCGACAAGGACTGCATCAACCAGTTCAAGTTCGACGGCACCGGCAACGTCAGCAGCGTCTACCCCGGCAGCCGATTCGACAGCGACTTCGCGGCGGCGATCCGGTTGATCGGCGACATCCGTGCCGACAAGCCGAATACCTTCATCAATCTCACCACCGGCACTTGGGCGTCGCCGTTCTGGTTGCGCTGGGCCGATTCGATCTGGCGCGACGGCTACGACCACAATTTCACCGGCGTCGGCCCATATCGCGAGCAGTGGATCACCTATCGCGACGAGCAGGCCTATCGCAACATCGTGGAGAAGGGTCCGCTGTTCCCGATCAATTCGCTGATGCTGCACGGGATCATCTACGCGCAACATGCCGTGCACCTGGATACCGATCCCGGCCATGACTTCGCCAACGAGGTGCATTCCTACTTTGCAACCGGCACTGATTTGCAGGAAATGTACATCACGCCGTCGTTGCTGACCGAAGCGGATTGGGACACGCTGGCCGAAGCAGCGAAATGGTCGCGAGCCAACGCGGACGTGCTGCGCGACACCCATTGGATCGGCGGCGATCCCGGACGACTGGACGTCTACGGCTGGGCCGCGTGGTCGCCGTCAAAATCGTTCATCACGCTGCGCAATCCCGACGACAAACCGCGCCTCGCGATTCTGGATGTCCGCCGCCAATTGCAGTTGCCGCGAGGCGCCGCGCGTTCGTTCGATGTCAGCGATGTGTGGCACACGGGCGGTGACAGCGTTCCGCAGACGTTGGATGCCGACAAGCAGACCACGATCGTGCTGCTTCCGTTCGAGGTATTGACGCTGCAACTGACCCCAATCGCGCGGATTCAATAGAGGGTCCAACGGTTAGTTTTTTCCTTCTCCCTTCGGGAGAAGGTGGCGCGTAGCGCCGGATGAGAGTTCGGCAAAATTGGGGCATCGCGGAGCTCCCGAACCCTCACCCCCCTCTCCCGGTGGGAGAGGGGAGCTGAGCCGTTATCCTCCGCCGATGGACTGGAACATCCTCTGGTACGTCGTCGCCGGCATCATCATCGTCGCCGGTTTGATCGGCTCGATCCTGCCGAACCTGCCCGGCATTCCGGTGATGTTCGGAGGGATGCTGCTGGCCGCGTGGGCCGGGCAATTCCAGAAAATTCCCGTCTGGGTTATCGTCTTTCTGGCCGTGATTGCGACGTTTTCGATCGTGTTCGACTTCGTGGCCGGTAGCGTAGGGGCGAAGCGCTACGGCGCCAGCAAGGCGGCGGTGTGGGGCGCCTTCATCGGCACGATCGTCGGACTGTTCTTCGGCATCCCCGGCATCATCCTCGGGCCGTTCGTCGGCGCGGTGATCGGGCAACTTGCCTCCGGCAGCCGGGTTGAACACGTCGCGCGCGTCGGTGTGGGAACCTGGATAGGCCTCTTGATTGGCACCGCGATCAAACTTGCAACGGCCTTCATGATGCTGGGGACGTTTGCGCTGACGTTGTTTATTTAGTCTTGTTTAGGCACGATCAGCATGGCAACCGCTATCGTCGAGTTCTATTTCGATCCCGTCAGCCCCTATGCGTGGCTGGCCTCCGAGCAGATTGACCGCCTCATGGAAGCAGGTGGCCAGGTCGTCTCGCGGCCAATTCTTTTCGCTGCGTTGTTGAACGCGAACGCGACCAAGGGGCCTGCCGAGATACCCGTCAAACGCGCCTATATCTTTCGCGACGTCATGCGCCAAGCCAAACGGCTCGGCCTGCCGTTCCGCGGTCCGCCCAGCCACCCGTTCAACCCGCTTGCCGCTTTGCGAGCAATGCATGCCGTTGGAGATGAATTGCAACGATTGAAGCTGACGCGACATTTGCTTGCAGCAATTTGGCGTGAAGGCGCCGATGTTGGCGACCCGAACAGCTTGCATGGGGTTCTGACGGATGGCGGCTTCGATGCCGACGACTTGCTGGCTGCGGCGGCTACCAAGGAACTCAAGCTGCGATTGCGCGACGCTACTCAAGCAGCCGTCGATGCCGGCGTATTCGGCGTACCTACGTTTCGTCTACACGGCGAGTTGTTCTGGGGCGCTGATCGTGTGGACACGGTGGTTTGGGCGCTCCGCGGCGGCACCATCGACAATGGCTTCTGTGAAAGCGTCTTGGCGCGCCCGGCGTCTGCGAAACGCTGAGCATCGTAGGGCGGGAGTAGCGCAGCGAATCCCGCCATCCCAGTTCAAATCAGCAGGCGGGATTCACTTCGTTTCTCCCGCCCTACCGTCACACCATCTCGAATATCCCCGCCGCACCCATACCGGTGCCGATGCACATGGTGACCATCCCGTATTTCTGTTGCTTGCGGCGCATGCCGTGCACCAGCGTGGCGATGCGGATGGAGCCGGTGGCGCCGAGCGGATGGCCCAGTGCGATGGCGCCGCCTTCCGGATTCACCTTGTCGGGGTCGAGGCCGAGATCCTTGATCACCGCGAGTGATTGCGCGGCGAACGCTTCGTTCAGTTCGATCCAGTCGAGCTGATCCTGCTTGATGCCGGTGGCCTTGAGCGCTTTCGGAATGGCCTCTTTCGGGCCGATGCCCATGATTTCCGGCGGCACACCGGCGACCGAGAAGCCGACGAAGCGCGCGAGCGGCGTCAGGCCGTAATCCTTGATCGCGTGTTCGCTGGCCAGCATCACCGCACCGGCGCCGTCGGACATCTGCGATGAATTGCCGGCGGTGACGCTGCCGTCGCGCTTGAATACCGGACGCAGTTTCGCCAACGCTTCCGCATTGGTATCACGGCGCGGACCTTCGTCGTTCTCGATCACGCGGCGGTCTTCGCGTACGCCGCGCGAGCGCAGGTCGGGGTAGCGGTCATCGAGCGGGTAGGGTGCGATCTCCTCCTTGAAGTTGCCGGCGTCCTGTGCGGCGATGGCGCGCTGGTGGCTGCGCAGCGCGAAGTCGTCCTGTTGCTCGCGCGTGACCTTCCATTGCGTGGCGACGTTCTCAGCGGTGATGCCCATGCCGTAGGCTATGCCGATGTTGTCATCCTTGAAGATTTCGGGGTTCATCGCGACCTTGTGCCCCATCATGGGCACCATGCTCATGGATTCGGTGCCGCCCGCGAGGATGAGGTCGGATTCGCCCAAGCGGATGGTGTTGGCCGCGATCGCGACCGATTGCAGGCCGGACGAGCAGAAGCGATTGATGGTCATGCCTGGAACGGAGTCTGGCAGGCCCGCGAGCAGCGCGCCGATACGCGCCACGTTCATGCCCTGCTCGGCCTCCGGCATCGCGCAGCCGATCACCACGTCGCTGATGCGCTTGACGTCGATGCCCGCACATTCATCCAGCGTTTCGCGCAGCACGTGCGCCAGCATGTCGTCGGGACGGGTATGGCGGAATACGCCGCGCGGGGCCTTGCCGACCGGCGTGCGCTTGACGGCGACGATGTAGGCGTCCTGGATTTGCTTGGTCATGATCCTTGCTCCTCTGCGCAGCGTAGTTGCACGTCAACGCGTCTTGATGGTTGGTTCGTCATCCCGGAATCGCGAAGCGATATCCGGGACCCAGCGCCTTTTGTCTCTGATAGTGGTTCACGAAAGTCGCTGGGTCCCGGCTTGCGCCGGAATGACGACTATGTGTTGATCGATCTATCGTCAGTTGCGCAGCGGCTTTCCGGTCGTCATGGTGTGGGCGATGCGCGCCTGGGTCCGCTCCATCTGTGCCAGTTCCATGAAGTGGTGGCGTTCAAGATCCAGCAGCCATTGCGCATCGACCGTGCTGCCGCGTTCGATGTTGCCGCCGCACAAGGTGTCGGCGATGCGCGTGGCGATCTCCATGTCATGGTCGGAAATGAACTTGCCGGCCAGCATGTTGACCAGTTGCGCCTTGATCGTCGCGGTGCCGACGTCGCCCGCAACATGCGTGGCCTGCGGCAGCGGCGGACACCAGCCGGATTCGGCCAGCGAGGCAGCGACGTTCTTCGCGACGTACAAAAGTTCGTTGGCGTTGAACACCACCACGTCGGTTTCGCGCAGGTAGCCGAGCTGCTTGGCTTCCAGCGCACTGGTTGATGCCTTCGCCATCGCCACCGTTTCGAAGTAACGCTTGATCTGATCGAACGGATCATCGCCCGCCGCGGCACGCGAGCAGCGCTCGGCGATTTCCTTCAGGCCGCCGCCGGCGGGCAACAGGCCCACACCGGCCTCGACCAGGCCGATGTAACTTTCCAGCGCGGCAACGGTGCGTGCGGTGTGCATCTGCAATTCACAGCCGCCACCGAGGCACAGCCCGCGCACCGCCGCGACCGTGGGAACCAACCCGTGCTGGACCCGCTGCGTGGCTCGCTGGAAGTTGGCGATCATGGCTTCGAGCTGCGAAACCTTGCTTTCCTTCAGGAGCGCGAGCACGCCTTTCAAATTGGCGCCGGCCGAGAACACCGGGCCGGTCTGCCATACCACCAACGCTTTCAGTCTCTGCTCGGCCAAGCCGACCGCGTGCTGGATGCCGTCCAGTACCTGGTCGTCGAAGGTGCACATCTTAGTCTTGAAGCTGATGATGCCGACATCATCGCTATCCAGCGTCCACAACCGGATGCCATCGTTCTCCCACACAGTCGTGCCGGTGTCGAACTTCTCGCCGATCAGCGCGTCGGGGAACAATTGACGCTTGTAAACGGGTGCCGACGAACGCGGGATATCTTTCTTCTCGCGTGGCGAGTACGAACCGTCGGCGAAGTGCGCGCCCTTGCGATCGTCGCTGACCCACGCAGGCAGCGGTGCGCTGCTCATCGTCTTGCCGGCGGTAATGTCTTCGGCAATCCACTTGGCGACCTGTTCCCAACCTGCGGCCTGCCATGTTTCAAACGGGCCCAGCTTCCAGCCATAACCCCAGCGGATAGCGAAGTCCACGTCGCGCGCGGTTCCAGCAATGCTTTCGAGGTGATACGCGGTGTAGTGGAACAGGTCACGAAAGCACGCCCACAGGAATTGTGCCTGCGGGTCCTTCGATTCACGCAGCTTGGCGAACTTCTCGGCCGGGTTCTTTATGCCAAGGATCGCGGCGACTTCATCCGAAGCCTTTTGTTCGGAAGCGCGGTAGTCCTGCTCGGCAAGATCCAGCACCTGGATTTCCTTGCCGGGTTTCCGATAAAAGCCGGCGCCCGCTTTCGCACCCAGCGCGCCTTTCTCGATCAGCGCGCTCAGCCATGCGGGCGACTTGAAATGCTCGTGCCACGGATCATCGGGCAGGGTGTCCGCCATGGTCTTGATGACGTGTGCCATGGTGTCGAGGCCCACGACGTCCGCGGTGCGGTAGGTCGCCGATTTCGGGCGACCGATCGCCGGTCCGGTCAGGGCGTCCACCGCGTCGAAGCCGAGCTTGAACTGCGTGGTGTGGTACATCGTGGACAGGATGGAGAACACGCCGATGCGGTTGCCGATGAAATTCGGGGTGTCTTTGGCGAACACCACCCCCTTGCCGAGCGTGGACGTGAGGAAGGCTTCCAGCCCTTCGAGCAACTTGCGATCGGTCGCGGTTCCCGGAATCACCTCGACCAGGTGCATGTAGCGGGGCGGGTTGAAGAAGTGCACGCCGCAGAAACGATGGCGCAGGTTTTCCGGCAGCGCTTCGGCCAGCTTGTTGATCGACAGCCCTGACGTGTTGCTGGCGAGGATGGTGTGATCGGGGATATGCGCGGCGACCTTCTTGTAGAGATCGAGCTTCCAGTCCATCCGTTCGGCGATCGCCTCGATCACGAACTCGCAAGCCTTCAGGGCGGCGAGGTTCTCGTCATAGTCGGCCGGTGTTATCGACGCCGCAAGTTCCTTCACCGCCAGAGGCGCAGGCGACATTTTGCCCAAATGCTGGATGGCCTTCACGGCGATGCCGTTCCTCGGGCCTTCCTTGGCGGCGAGGTCGAACAGCACGGTCTCGATGCCGGCGTTGGCGAGGTGCGCCGCGATCTGCGCGCCCATTACGCCGGCGCCCAGCACGGCCGCTTTGCGAATGCGAAGGATGTCAGACATGAAAACTCCGTGGATCATCAGTTGAATCGTCAATTCAGAAAGCAGTTGCGGAAATGTCGCATTCGAAGCGGCTGTTATGAAAAGTCAGGCCAGGGATGGCCGTTCTGATCTACCAAATTGGAACGACCTTGTCCGCGACCAGTCGTTCAGCGACGCGACGATCATGGACAATCGCACAAACTACGCCCGAAGTCCCGCCGCGGTGAAATGAATCAAATGCTTGGCCATATTTTCGCGATGCGCGCGTTCGCTTTCGCCGCTGCGGCGCTGGATCATGCCGAAGTCGGCCATCGCGTAGGTCAATGCGCCGACCGCGATGTCGAGTCGCCAATAAAGTTCTTCCTTGTCGAGCTGCGGCAGCAGGCGCGCGAACGCGACCGCGAAATCCTTCAGCACGTAGCCGTAGTTTTTGGACAGGAACCTGCGCAGGTTGCTGTTGTGTTCGGCGAACGCCCGCGCCAGCACGCGCATGAACACCGATCCGCCTTCGCGGTCCAGCGACAATTCCAGCGCCGGCGTAATGAAGGCGTCGAGCAGCGTCTCCAGCGTCGTCGATTCGGACTGGGCGACGTCGGCCAGACGCTCAAGGCGTCGCTGGCTCAATTCGTCCAGGCGGCGGCGGAAGACCTCCTCGATCAGGTTGTTCTTGGAACCGAAGTGGTAATTGACGGCAGCCAGGTTGACCTTGGCTGCGGCGGTGACCTGGCGCAACGAGGCCGCGGCGAAGCCGCGCTCCGCGAACAATTCCTCCGCGGCACCCAGGATGCGCTGGCGGGTGGAGAACTGCGGGTTGTCGCGCATGCCCGTTTCCTGCTCAAACAAAATTTTCAAACAGCCGTTTGAAGTCTAGGCTGAACGGACATCCCGGTCAACGCGGGAGCCGCCGTTGGCCAAGGCCATGCAAGTGAGCTAGAATCTTTCGTCTTTTGTGAGCTAACTCCGCATTTTGCGCGGATTTTTCAGGATATGCTCACGAACCCGGGCGGGTTTCGTGCGCATCTTTTTATCTTTCGTCAGCAAGTCGAGGAAAACATGGCGCTGGAGCGCACCCTTTCCATCATCAAACCCGATGCCGTTGCCAAGAACGTGATCGGGCAGATTTACGCACGTTTCGAGAAGGCTGGACTGCAAGTCGTCGCGGCCAGGATGAAACATCTTTCGCGCGCCGAGGCAGAAGGTTTTTACGCGGTGCACCGCGAGCGTCCCTTCTTCAAGCCGCTGGTCGAGTTCATGGTGTCGGGCCCGGTGATGATCCAGGTACTGGAGGGCGACGGTGCGATCGCGAAGAACCGCGAGTTGATGGGCGCCACCAACCCGAAGGAAGCGGCCGCGGGAACCATCCGCGCGGATTTCGCACAAAGCATTGACGCCAATGCAGTGCACGGGTCGGACGGCCCGGACACCGCACGTTTCGAAATCGGTTATTTCTTTGCCGCGACGGAGCTCTGTCCGCGCGGCTGAATGCATTTGGGGATCGCACATGGCCGACACGGCCCGTGCCAATCTGCTGGACTTCGATCGCGACGGATTGCGTGACTTCTTCGCCGGGCTTGGCGAGAAGTCTTATCGTGCCGATCAGGTGATGAAGTGGATCTATCACCGCCTCGAAAGCGATTTCGGGGCGATGACCGATCTCGGAAAATCGCTGCGTGAAAAATTGCCGGAAGTGGCAGTGGTCAATCCTCCCAAAGCCTTGTTGGACAAGGCCTCCAGCGACGGCACCCGCAAGTGGTTGCTGGGCATGGACGCGGGCAATGCGGTCGAGACGGTGTACATTCCGGAACCGACGCGCGGCACGCTTTGCGTATCCTCGCAGATCGGTTGCGGCCTGAACTGCCGGTTCTGTTCCACCGGCACCCAGGGCTTCAACCGCAACCTCGCCGCGTCCGAAATCATTGGGCAGGTGTGGCACGCGGCGAAGCAACTCGGCAACGTCACCCATCAGCAACGCCGCATTACCAACGTGGTGATGATGGGGATGGGCGAGCCGCTGCTGAACTTCGACAATGTGGTGCGCGCGATGAGCCTGATGCGCGACGATCTGGGCTTCGGGCTGGCCTCCAAGCGCGTGACGCTATCCACCGCCGGCGTGGTACCGATGATCGACAAGTTGGGCGAAGTCGCCGACGTGTCGCTGGCGGTGTCGCTGCACGCGCCCAACGACGAGTTGCGTACGCAATTGGTGCCACTCAACAAGCGCTGGGGCATCGACGAATTGCTGGATGCCTGCGCGCGTTATGCGGCGCGCAAACCGCGCGCGACGATCACCTTCGAATACACCATGATGCGCGGCATCAACGACACGCCGGTACTGGCGAAACAACTGGTCAAGCTGATGCGGCGGCTGCCCGCGAAGGTGAACCTTATTCCGTTCAATCCGTTCCCCGGCACGCAGTACGAACGTTCGGACGAGACGGTCATTCGCGATTTCCAGACCATTCTCCTGAATGCGGGCGTACAGGCGATGGTACGGCGTACGCGCGGCGAAGACATCGACGCCGCGTGCGGGCAGCTGAAAGGCAAGGTGGCGGACCGCACCCGCCGTCACGCAGAATTCCAGCGCCGCGTCGAAGCGGCAACGCAATCGGAGATCCAGGCCCATGCTGCGTAAGTCAGTCTTCGTTGCGGCAGCGATGGCGCTCGCACTCGGACTTGGGGCGTGCAAGCACGATCCTGGCATCATCAAGTACCCGACGCCGATGAACAACTTGAAGCAGGCGCCGCGCGACAGTGCCAACGAAAACAAGCAGTCCGCGGCGCAGACGCACACGCAGCTCGCAGTAGCCTACATGGGCCAGAACAATCTGAAGGACGCCGAGACCGCGCTGCGCAAGGCGCTGGATTTCGATGACAAGTACATTCCGGCGCATACCATGCTGGCGATCCTGGATTGGCGCATCAACCGGTTGCAGGATGCCGACAAGGAATTTCGCGCCGCCATCGCACTGGATCCTTCCAACGGCGACACCAACAACAACTATGGCAAGTTCCTGTGCGAAACGGGCAAGCAGCAGGACGCGATGCGCTACTTCAAGCGCGCGCTGACCGATCCGTTCTACAAGACGCCTGCGGTGGCCAACGCCAATGCAGGCGCCTGCTTGTTGAAGGCCAACGACTACCCCGGCGCCGAGGGCTACCTGCACAAGGCGTTGGAAATCGACCCGAATTACAGCACCGCATTGCTGGCGATGGCCGACCTCGACTACAGCAAGGGCGACGCGTTCAAGGCGCGCGGCTACCTGCAACAGTTCGAGGCAGCGGGCAAGGCCACGCCGGATTCATTGCTTCTCGGTTACCGCATCGCCACTCGTCTTGGTGACAAGGAAACTGCCGCCAATTACTCCAGTCGCCTGCAGGATCAGTTCCCGAATTCGACGCAGGCGCAATCGCTTGATGGTTCCAGCCAATGACCGATCGCGAAGAAGACAGCCGGGATTTGTTCGACGCCCGGGAAGTGCAGGGTGCCGCGCCCGTCACGGAACACCATTCCACCATCGGCACGCTTGGCGCGCGTCTTCGCGCGGCGCGCGAAAGCAGGGGATCGACCGTCGTCGAATGCGCGGGCGCGCTGCACCTGCCGATCAAGGTGCTGGAAAGACTGGAAGCGGATGATTTTGGCGAACCGGAACATTTCGTGTTCCTGCGCGGTGCCTTGCAGGGCTATGCGCGTTACCTGGGCCTGCCCGCCGGATGTTGCGACCAAGCACTGCGCGCCGTGGCACCCGCGGAGCAACCGCCACTGGTCTCGGTGGCGCGCACGTCGCCGGCGCGCTGGTTGCTGCAGCGTTACGGCACTGCGGCAACCTATATTGTGCTGACGGCGACCATCGCGGTACCGCTGGTGCTGTTGGGCCTGCGTGGCGGGCTTGAACGGCCGTCCGCGCGCATCGTGTCGCTGGACCAGGCGCCTGCATCGACGCCGCACGTGGCGCAGAAAAGCCTGGCAGCCAGCAAGAGCGCATCCGCGGATGCGCCGGCGGCATCGCCCGATGCGACTCCGTTTCGCGCATCCATGACGCCGTTTGCGGCGATCGGGCTGAGCGACAACGCCGAAGCGGAGAAACCCTCGCCAGTGGCGCCCGCGCCGATTCCCGCAGCCGCGATCGGGCAGCACGCGCTCACCCTCGCTGCCAGCGCCGATTGCTGGTTCGAAATCACCGACGCCGAGGGCAACAAGGTCGATTCCGGGATGCTGCACCCAGGCGACAGCCGCACCTGGCACTCGGCGGGGACGCTGCACGTCACGTTGGGCAATGCGGACGGCGTGACCGTCACCCGTGATGGCCAGCCGCTGGCGCTGGACGATTATCGCCACGCCAATGTTGCCCGTTTCGACGTGTTCGCGTCGCCTGCTGGCAGTGGCGAAAACAACTGACAGGTGCTGAAAACACCCTGCAGGTGCCGCCATGGATGGCCCGCCACGGACAAGTCCCCGCAGGACTTGATCCGCTGCGTCAGAAAAGTGCAGGAAGGCACCTTTTCAACAAAAGACTGAGTTCCAGTATCCTTGGCCGTTCCCGCGCGCCGTTCCCGGCGCGCGGGGTTTCCGTATGCATGTGGACGAACGATGGCTTTCGAAGACTACGACGAGTACGAGCAGAGCGAGCAGGTCCGCAAGTGGATCAAGGAAAACGGCATCGCCGTCGTGGTCGGCGTGGTGCTGGCGCTGGGACTGATCTTCGGCTGGCGGCAATGGCAGGCCCACAAGACCAACAATGAGTTGCAGGCTGCATCGCAATTCGCCGTGGTCCAGAACGCCGTGCAGACCGGCGACAAGCCGGCCATGGCTGCCGCCCTTGGCGACCTGCAGAAGCATTACGCCGGCAGCGCGTACGCCTCGCTGGGGAGTGCCGCGGTGGCGGAGTACGACGTCGGCAAGGACGACCTGAAGCCGGCGGTGCAGAACCTGCAATGGGCGGTTTCGCACAGCAGGCAGCCGGCGTTGAAGTCGCTGTTCACGCTGCGCCTTGCGCGCGTGCTGATCGCGCAGGACCAGGCGCAACAGGCCTTGAGCGAGTTGGGCAGCATCCCTGCGGGTGAATATGCCGCGGTGTCCGCGGAACTTCGTGGCGACGCGCTGCTCAAACTCGGCAAGTCCAACGAGGCCCGCAGTGCCTATCAACAGGCCATGGCGAAGCTCGACAAGGACGACGCCCCCGCACGCCATGCGTTGCAGATGAAACTGGACAACCTCACGCAGCCTTCCGCTGCGCCGACCGGAGCCAAGGCTCAATGAAGCTTCGCCATCTTCTGCTGTTGCCGCTGCTGGTCGCGACGGTTGCGTTGTCCGGTTGCGGTCTGTGGAGCAAGCTTTTCAATCGCGGCGAGAACGTGCAGCCGCCCAAGCCATTGGCGGAGCTCACGCCCAGCGTGCAAGTGCAGAAACTCTGGTCCACGCGCATAGGCGACGGCTCCGGCCGTTCGGGCGTGCGGCTGCAGCCGGCTTTTGCGGACGGCAGGCTGTACCTGATCAGCACTGACGGCAAGATCGAGGCGCTCGACGCTTCGACTGGCAAGGAGGTGTGGAAACAGTCCACTCGCGTCGGCGGCGGCATCTGGCCGTTCAAGCACAAAAAACCCGGCTCCGACGCGCGCTACGCGGGCGGTCCGACCGTGCTCGGCAACCTGCTGGTGGTCGGCACGCTGGATGGCCACGTATATGCGATGGACAGCGCGACCGGCAAGGAGTTGTGGAACGCCGAAGTCGATGACGAGGTGGTATCGCCCCCCGCGATCGACTCCGGCATGGTGTATGCGCGTACCAACTCCGGTTACGTCTATGCGTTCGACGCCAATACCGGCGAACGCAAGTGGCTCTACGACCAGGCCAACGTGCCGTTGCTCAGCCTGCGTGGCAACGGGCCGCTGCTGGCAACGCACGGCGTGGTGATGTTTGGTAGCGATGACGGCAACGTGCTGTCGTTGCGCGGCGACACCGGCGCCATCCAGTGGAAGATCCCCATCACCAAAGGCCTGGGGCGCACCGACATCCAGAAGTTGAACGATGCCGACGATACGCTGCAGCTCGACGGCAACATCCTGTATGCGACGGCCTATCACGGCGAACTCGCCGCCATCGACGCCACGCAGGGACAGATCGCGTGGAATCGATCTTTCTCCAGTTACGTGGGCGTCGGCGTCGCCGACAAGCAACTGGTGGGCGTGGACGACGACTCGCTGGTATGGGCGTTTTCCAAGGACGGTGGCGGCGACCTGTGGAAACAGGACGCGCTGCAATACCACTGGCTGACCGCGCCCGCGATTCAGGGCCAATACGCGGTGGTCGGTGGCGTCGAAGGTTACGTGCACTGGCTTGACCTTTCCGACGGCAAGCTCGCCGCACGCATGCGTCTGTCCAAGGATGCGATCCGCGCACGCCCGGTGGTGAACGGCGATACGGTGTATGTGGAAGACGTGAAGGGGCACGTGGCGGCGTATCGAATTGGAACCGCCGGCTAGTCATGTTCGTGCGATCATCGCTGATCGCTGCTTCTGTGAATTGCTGAACCGACCGAACCCTTCTTGGCTCACGAGTCCAGAACGGCCTTCCATGGCCTGCCTTTAGAAGTTTGTGCGATCATCCCTGATCGCGGCTTCGCTGAAGCACATGGCAGGCTGCATCGTTCCAGGTTCGCGAAGTCCATAACGGCCTTCCATGGCCTGACTTTAGAAGTTTGTGCGATCATCCCTGATCGCTACCTCGCCAAAGCACATGGCACACTGCATCGTTCCAGGTTTGTGAAGTCCAGAACGGCCATCCATGGCCTGACTTTTCACAACAGCCGCTTCGAATGGGATCTCCGGCCATGTTGCCCGTCGTCGCCCTCGTAGGCCGCCCCAACGTCGGCAAGTCCACGCTGTTCAACGCGCTGACGAAGACCCGTGACGCCCTCGTCGCGGATCTGCCCGGCGTCACCCGCGATCGTCACTACGGCGTGTGCCGGCTCGGCGCACGGCCGTTCGTGCTGGTCGATACCGGTGGCTTGTCGGGCGAACACCTCGACATCGACGAACTGACCGAGAAGCAGGTTCAGCGCGCGATCGACGAAGCAGCGATTTGCGTGCTGCTGGTTGACGCGCGCGAAGGCTTGTTGCCGCAGGACCGCGCGATCCTCGACCGGCTCCGCCGCACGAGCAAGCCGATTCTGCTCGCGGTCAACAAGACCGACGGGATCGACCCGCAGGCAGCGCTGGCCGAGTTTTCCTCGCTGGGCGTGGCCGCCAGCTTTGCCATCGCCTCTGCGCACGCGCGTGGCTTGGACACCTTGCTTGCCACGACGCTGCCGTTGCTACCCACTGATGCCGATGAAGATGGGCTTGCCGAGCATGACGCCTCGGGTGGAACCCGCGTCGCGATCGTCGGCCGGCCCAACGTCGGCAAGTCCACGCTGGTCAACCGTCTGCTGGGCGAGGAACGCGTGGTGGTTTCCGATATCGCCGGCACCACCCGCGATTCCATCCACGTTCCGCTGGAACGCGACGGCAAGCGTTACACCTTGATCGATACCGCGGGCGTACGTCGGCGCGGGCGTGTCGAGGACGCGCTGGAGAAATTCAGCGTTATCAAGACGCTGCAATCCATCGCGGCGGCCGAAGTCGTGGCGGTGATGCTGGACGCGGGGGAGGGCGTCACCGATCAGGACCTGGCGTTGATCGGGCAGGTGCTGGAGGCGGGGCGCGCGCTGGTGATCGTCGCCAACAAGTGGGATGGCCTCGAACAATACGATCGCGAACGCTGCAAGGCAGGGTTGGAACGCAAGCTCGATTTCGTGGCGTGGGCGCGGATGGTGTTCCTGTCCGCAAAACACGGTTCGGGCCTGCGCGAACTGATGCGTGCGATCGATCGCGCCGGCGTCGCGGCGTCGCGCGAACTCGGCACATCCGATCTCACGCGTGCGCTGGAAAAGGCCGTGGCGGCGCACCAGCCGCCGCTGGTGCGCGGGCATTCGCCCAAACTGCGCTTTGCGCACCCAGGCGGTGACCATCCGCCGACCATCGTGATCCACGGCAGTCGCACCAAACACATTGCGGACAGCTATCGGCGTTACCTCGAAAACTTCTTCCGCAAGCGTTACAAGCTCGAAGGCACGCCGGTCCGCATCGAATTCCGTGAAGGCGAAAACCCGTACGCCGGCAAGCGCAACGTGCTCACCGAAGCGCAGCAACGCAAACGCAGGCGGATGGTTCGCCACGTACGCGGGCGCTGACGATGGTTGTTGCCGTCCCTGCCGGTGGGTCCCTATCAAGAGCCGCCGCCCGTGACCAAGAACTCCGTGGCCGGGATGACGTTTTGGGGGTGGTGCTGGCCGGCGGCGCGGGCGCGCGCGTCGGTGGCGCCGACAAGGGCTTGTTGCCATTGAGCGGAAAGCCGCTGGTCGAGCACGTGCTGGAACGCTTGCGTCCGCAATGCGATCGCCTGCTGATCGTCGCAAACCGACACCTCGATGAGTACGCGCACTACGCGCCCGTCGTCCACGACGAGGGTGATGGCCACACGGGGCCTCTGGCAGGGCTGGCGGCGGCATTCGGATTCCTCGAGGCCAACCGGCATGCGTTGCCGCGCTGGATGCTGAGCACGCCCGTCGATTGCCCGGATCTGCCAGGCGCACTGGCTCTGCGACTGCGCGCAGTGTTGCTGGAAAATCCCCGGACAGGTTGTGCCTTCGTCCACCGTGCCGGACGGCCGCAGCCGCTGTCCGCCATGTATCGCGTGGGGGGCAACGCCGCGGCCTGGTGCGCTTCCGCCCAGACCGCATGGCGCGAGCATGGTTCGCCGATGCGCTGGCATGCCGAGATCGGAGCCGTCGCGGTCCATTTCGATGATGCCATTGACGCGTTTCATAATCTCAACGTGCCCGACGATTTCCGCGATTACGAACGCTCGCATGGCTGAACCTTCGCACCCAACCCGCATCGGACTGGAACAAGCGCTGCAAATCGTTGCCGCGCGCGCGGCGCAGCATCGGTTGCCCATCGAAACGGTTTCGATCGCCGACGCGCACGGTCGCATTTTGGCTGGTGAGGTGCGCGCGCCGCATCCATTGCCGCCCTTCGACAATTCGGCGATGGATGGTTTCGCATTGCGCGGCGCCGATCTGCCGGCGGCTGGCGAACGCACGTTCACGCTGATGGGCGAAGTGTTTGCGGGCGCGCCTTCCGCGCCCACGGTCGCCACGGGCGAGTGCGTGCGCATCACCACCGGTGCACCCATGCCGCCCGGCGCGGATACCGTGGTGATCAAGGAAAACGTTGTGGTCGAAGCCACGCGCGTGCTCGTGAAGGCGGGCGAGAAGGTCGGTGCCAACGTGCGTGCCGCGGGCGAAGATTACGCCGAAGGTGATCCTGCTTTCGCAGCCGGCACACCCATAGGCGCGGCCCAGCTTGGGGTACTGGCTGCGTTTGGTATCCCCGACGTGCCGGTTCGACGCGCGCCACGCATCGCCGTGATCGCGACCGGCAATGAATTGGTTGCCGCGGGGCAGCCGCTGGGCTTCGGCCAGATCCACGAGTCCAATGCGGCGATGCTGACCGCGCTTGCGCGCAAGTCCGGTGCCTGCATCACGATGCAGCGTTGCATCCGCGACGAACCCCAAGCGCTGCAGCAAGTGTTGCTGGATGCGGCAGCGGACGCAGACATCATCGTCACCAGCGGCGGCGTGTCGGCCGGCGAGGCCGACCATCTGCCGAGCGTTCTGCAAACGATCGGCGAAATCCATTTCCACAAGGTTCGCCTGAAGCCCGGGATGCCGACCCTGTTCGGACAGCTCGGTGCCTGCCTCTACTTCGGACTGCCGGGCAATCCGGTCGCATCGGCAGTGACGTTTCGGGTATTCGTGCGCTTTGCCCTGCGCACGATGCTGGGCACCAGCACGGTTCTCGAACCCGCTCGCGCACGCCTCGACGCGCCGTTGCACAAGCGTCATGCCCGCGCGGAATTCGTGCGCTGCAGCCTGCATACTGATGAACAGGGCGTGCAGTGGGCCACGGCGCACGCGAAGCAGGGTTCTGGCATGTTGCGTGGGCTTGCGGAAACCGCTGCGCTCGCATTGCTGCCCGAAGGCGAGATGGATTACCAGCGCGGCGATGTCGTGATGCTGTGGCCCGAATGACGCGCGATAATGCGCGCATGAAACTCCACGAAATCTCGCCACGCGAAGCACGGCAGCGCCAGCAATCCGGCGCCTTGCTGCTGGACGTGCGCGAGCCCTTCGAACACGCAGCGGGCGTGCCGGAAGGTGCGATTGCGTTGCCGCGCGGTGATATCGCGCAACGTATCGCCGATGTCGCGCCCGATCGGGCTGCGGAAATCCTGACCATCTGTGCACACGGCCAGCGTTCCTTGATGGCGGCGCAGACGCTGCAGCAGATGGGTTACGCCAATGTCGCCTCCATCGCAGGTGGCACTGCGCGCTGGACCGAAGAAGGCCTGCCGATGGCGAAAGCCGGCGGCGACGAGGATTTCTACGACCGCTATTCACGGCACCTGCGCTTGCCGGAAGTCGGCGAGGCGGGGCAGCGCAAGCTGGAATCGGCACGCATCGTGGTGCTCGGCGCCGGCGGCCTGGGGTCGCCCGCGGCGTTCTATCTGGCAGCCGCGGGCATCGGTACCCTGGTAATTGCGGACGACGACGTGGTCGAGCGCAGCAACCTGCAGCGTCAGATCCTGCATACCGACGATCGCATCGGCATGTCGAAACTCGATTCCGCCGCGCACGCGCTGCAGGGATTGAATCCGCGCGTGAACGTCGAAGGTTTGCTGGAGCGGGTCACGTCATCCAACGTCGAAGCTTTGCTCGATGGCGCCGACGTGGTGCTGGACGGCGCTGACAATTTTCCGGTGCGCTACCTGCTCAACGATGCCTGCGTGAAGTTCGGCATCCCGCTGGTGTATGCCGCGGTGCAGCGTTTCCAGGGGCAGGTGAGCGTGTTCGACGCAGGCCGCCGGCGCGGGACAGCGCCGTGTTATCGCTGCCTGTTTCCGCAGCCCCCTGCGCCGGAAGAAGCCCCCAACTGTTCCGAAGCGGGCGTGCTGGGCGTGCTGCCGGGCGTCGTCGGAATGTTGCAGGCGACCGAAGCGATCAAGTTGATTCTCGGTATTGGCGAACCACTGATCGGCCGCGTGCTGATGTTCGATGCACTCGCGATGCGCTTCCACGAAACCCGCCTCGCACCCGATCCGGAATGCCCCGTCTGTGCCGCGGGCAAGCCATTTCCCGGATACATCGATTACGCGGCGTTTTGCGCGGGATGAACGGGGTAGGGCGGGAGAAGCATCGCGACAAATTCGTCCGGAACGAATTTGGACGGCCGCAGGCGAGGGTTGGCATCAGGGACGATGCGGACAATTCCGCCATTCGATGCCGGATGACCGGTTGGCACCCGCCCTACCGCATTCGTTTCTCTAATGGCTGCTGTTCGCGTGGGCTTTTTGCACGGCTTGGAATGCCGCGAGTTGTTCCGGCGTAGCTTGCTTCTGGTATTTCGCTTTCCATTCCTCGAACGGCACGCCATAGATCGCTTCGCGCGCTTCGTCCTTCGAGAGCTCGAACAGGCGCTCTTTGGCGGCCTCGCGATACCAGTCGGCAAGGCAGTTGCGGCAGAACCCGGCCAGGATCATCAGGTCGATGTTCTGCACGTCGGGGCGATCTTCATTGAGGTGTTTCAGCAGGCGGCGGAAAACGGCCGCCTGCAATTCGGTGGTTTCGATCATTGGCGGTTTCCTTGGTGACATCCGCGCGCGGAACGATCGCAAACAGGTCGTGCAGCGCGCGTGACGAACCCTAGCGGCGCCGGCGGCGCCGCCGCCGTGACGCGCGTTCCGAAACGTCGCGGGGCGGCCTCGGAGGTGCCATTGTGCGACCCTGCGCACGCCGCGATAATGATTGTTTTGGGGATTCCGGTGCCATGACGGCGCGCATTCTCGATGGACGCAAGATCGCGGGCGAAGTGCTGGAACGGGTTGCGGCCGGGGTGCGAGTGCGCACCGATGCCGGGCGTGCGGCGCCAGGGCTCGCGGTGGTGCTGGTTGGCGCCGATCCCGCCTCCGCGGTGTATGTCCGCAACAAGCGCAAGGCCTGCAAGCAGGTGGGGTTCGAATCGTTCGACTTCGATCTTCCGACGGAGACCAGCGAAGCCGAGCTGTTCGCGCTGGTGGATCGGCTGAATGTTGATCCCACGGTGCACGGCATCCTGGTGCAGTTGCCGCTGCCGCCGCACGTCAACGCGGCTGCGCTGATCGACCGCATCGATCCGCGCAAGGACGTGGATGGTTTCAGCGCGGTCAACCTGGGCCATCTCGCACTGCGGCGCTTCGGCTTGCGTCCGTGCACGCCCAAGGGTGTGATGACTTTGTTGGGCCACACCGATCGCCCGGTGCGCGGCGAGCACGCAGTGGTGGTCGGCGTCTCCAATCATGTCGGGCGTCCGCTGGTACTGGAACTCCTTATTGCCGGCTGCACCACGACGTGTTGCCACAAATTCACCCAAGATCTGGACCAATATGTGCGCCAGGCCGACATCGTGATCACCGCGGTCGGCAGGCCGGGCATCGTGAAGGGAGAATGGATCAAGCCTGGCGCGGTGGTGATCGATGTTGGCATCAACCGGATGGGCGACGGACGCCTGGTCGGCGACGTCGAATTCGACGAAGCGTCAAAGCACGCATCGTGGATCACGCCGGTGCCGGGGGGCGTCGGCCCGATGACGGTGGCCACGCTGATGGAAAACACGCTGGAAGCGGCGCAAGCGATCGACGCGTCGTGACCTAGGCGGGCTTGCTTCAACGCCATGCACGAACGGCGTATAATTGCGTATTGCATTGACGGACAGCATCCAATGCGCATCCTCGCCGAGGCCTTGACCTACGACGACGTCTATCTCGTCCCAGCCCATTCTTCCGTCCTGCCGCGCGATGTCGACACCTCGACACGCCTGACCCGCGCAATTCGACTCAACATCCCGCTGATGTCTTCGGCCATGGACACCGTGACCGAGGCGCGCCTGGCCATCACGATGGCGCAGTGTGGCGGCATCGGCATCATCCACAAGAACATGACCGTCGAACGCCAAGCTGAGGAAGTGCGGCTGGTGAAGAAGTTCGAGGCCGGTGTGATCCGCGATCCGCTGACGGTCGGCCCACACACTTCGATCGGCGAGGTCATGCACATCACACGCTCGCACAACATCTCCGGCGTGCCGGTGGTGGAAGAGGGCAACAAGCTGGTCGGCATCGTCACCAGCCGCGATCTGCGTTTTGAAAAGAAACCGGACGATCCGGTGAAGAACATCATGACCCGCAAGGACAAGCTGGTCACGGTGAAGGAAGGCGCGGGCGAGGATGAAATCATCGGCCTGCTGCACAGGCATCGCATCGAGAAGGTGCTGGTGGTCAACGATGCGTTTGAACTGCGTGGGCTGATCACTGTCAAGGACATCCAGAAGGCACACGACAATCCGCATTCCGCCAAGGATTCGCATGAACGCCTGCGCGTCGGCGCGGCGGTGGGCGTGGGTGGCGACACCGAACGTCGCGTTGCGGCATTGGCGGAAGCCGGCGTGGACGTGGTCGTGGTGGATACCGCGCACGGTCATTCGCAGGGCGTGATCGATCGCGTCGCATGGGTCCGCAAGAATTATCCCGGCCTGCAGATGATCGCCGGCAACATCGTCACCGCCGATGCGGCGCTGGCGTTGCGCGACGCCGGGGTGGATGCCGTGAAGGTGGGCGTCGGTCCAGGTTCGATCTGCACCACCCGCATTGTCGCGGGCGTGGGCGTGCCGCAGATCACCGCGATCTCGATGGTCGCCGACGCGCTCAAGGATTCCATTCCCTTGATCGCCGACGGCGGTGTGCGTTATTCGGGTGACGTCGCCAAGGCCATCGTTGCGGGTGCATCCTGCGTGATGCTGGGCTCTATGTTCGCGGGCACCGAGGAGGCGCCGGGCGAGATCGAGTTGTACCAGGGCCGTTCCTACAAGAGTTACCGTGGCATGGGCTCGCTGGGCGCGATGCAGAGCGGTTCGTCCGATCGCTATTTCCAGGAACAGGCCGCAGCCGACAAGCTGGTGCCGGAAGGCATCGAGGGCAGGGTGCCGTACCGCGGCCCGCTGCGCGCGATCGTGCATCAACTGGTGGGCGGCCTGCGCGCGTCGATGGGTTACTGCGGTTGCGCAAACATCGAGGTAATGCGCAAGCAGCCGCAATTCGTACGTGTCACCGGCGCCGGTGTGCGCGAGGCGCACGTGCACGATGTGCAGATTACCAAGGAAGCGCCCAATTACAGGTCCGATTGACACCGCGCCCGTTGACCCGTCTTGACTCACGTATGCACAACATCCACTCCGACAAGATCCTGATCCTCGATTTCGGATCGCAGTACACACAGCTCATTGCGCGACGCATCCGCGAGATCGGTGTGTACTGCGAAATCTGGGCATGGGACCATGATCCGGCCGAGATCGCAAAGTTCGCACCCAGAGGCGTGATCCTGTCCGGCGGTCCCGAATCCGTCATCGAAGCCAATTCGCCGCGCGCGCCCGAACAGGCGTTTGCACTGGGCGCTCCGGTTCTCGGCATTTGCTACGGCATGCAGACCATGGCCGCGCAGCTTGGGGGCAAGGTCGAGGGTGGCCACGCGCGCGAGTACGGGCATGCGACGATCGCCACGGAAACGTGCGCGCTGTTCGAAGGCATCTCGGCTCGGCAGAATGTGTGGATGTCGCACGGCGATCGCGTGACGGCAATGCCGCCAGGCTTTGCACTTGTGGCGTCCACCGAATCGGTGCCGATCGCCGCGATGGCGGATGAACCGCGCCGCCGGTACGGCATCCAGTTCCATCCCGAGGTCACGCACACCGAACACGGCATGGCGATCCTGCGTCGCTTCGTGATCGACATTTGCGGCTGCGCCACGCTGTGGACGCCCGCGCACATCATCGATGATGCGGTCGCGCAGGTGCGCGAAACCATCGGCAGCGACAAGGTGCTGCTGGGGCTTTCGGGCGGTGTCGATTCGTCGGTGGTCGCGGCATTGCTGGATAAAGCCATCGGGGACCAGCTCACCTGCGTGTTCGTCGACACCGGCCTGCTGCGCGCGGACGAAGGCGATCAGGTGATGGACACGATGGCGCGTCACATGGGCGTGCGCGTGATCCGCGTCGACGCATCCGATCGTTTCTTCGGTGCTTTGCGTAGCGTCGAAGATCCCGAAGCCAAGCGCAAGGTCATCGGTAAGTTGTTCGTCGAGGTGTTCGACGAAGAGGCGCAAAAGCTGCAAGGCGTGAAATGGTTGGCGCAGGGCACGATCTATCCCGACGTGATCGAATCGGCCGGTGGCAAGACCGGCAAGGCGCACGTGATCAAGAGCCACCACAACGTCGGCGGCCTGCCCGAGAAGATGAACCTCAAACTTCTGGAACCGTTGCGCGAGGTGTTCAAGGATGAAGTGCGACGCATCGGCGTGGAACTCGGCCTGCCGCGCGAGATGGTCTATCGGCATCCGTTCCCGGGACCGGGCCTGGGCGTCCGCGTCCTCGGCGAAGTCAAGCGTGAGTACGCCGAGATCCTGAAACAGGCCGACCGCGTCTTCATCGAGGAGCTGCGCGCCGCCGATCTGTACGACAAGGTCAGCCAGGCGTTCGCGGTGTTCCTGCCGGTGAAATCCGTCGGCGTGGTCGGCGATGCACGCGCCTACGAATGGGTGGTGGCGCTGCGCGCGGTGCAGACCATCGACTTCATGACGGCGCGCTGGGCGCACCTGCCATACGATTTTCTCGAACGCGTCTCGTTGCGCATCATCAACGAGGTTCGCGGTATCTCGCGCGTGGTGTACGACATCTCGGGGAAACCGCCCGCCACGATCGAGTGGGAATGACAGGAGCTCGCGCGAACCCGGCCGGACCGGGACGGACCAGGCGAAAACCGTGTTTCCGTGGCATGAACCGACGGCGGCCATCCGGGCACTTACGATAGATCCTCGTCTGCTGTTTCCAGGGAGATATCCATGCGCATCGCCATCGGCATCTCGGCGTCACTCCTGCTTTCGATGGCCGCGGTGGCCCGCGGCGCTGCTCCCGGCAGCACGGTCGGCCTCGGCCAGGTGCTGACCACGCAGGATGGCGGCCA
>DATFGT010000109.1:0-13080 GCA_035249175.1 Rhodanobacteraceae bacterium | reverse complement strand
GTGACTGCTGGTACTGGAGCGGCCTCAAATCGGCGCCATCGCCTGGATCATCGCCTGCAGGTTTTGCAGTCCCTGGCCGAACAGCGCGTCGAGGTAACGCCCCAAGTCGGTCATCAGTACGCCGAGCAGCAACAGACCCAGCGTGAGGGACGTCGGGAAACCCACCGAGAACACCGTCATCTGCGGTGCGGATCGGTTGAGGATGCCGAGGCACAGGTTGACGATCAGCAGCGCCGCGATCAGCGGCAGCGCCAGTGCCAGTCCAGCGGAAAAGATCGTGGCGCCGGAACGCGCCAGCAGATTGAAGGCGCCCACGTTCAGTCCGGCCACGCCGACCGGCAGTGCGTGGAAGCTGAAGGCCAGCGTTTCGATCACCATCAGGTGTCCGTTCAAGGCCAGGAACATCAGCAGCGCGATCATGTAGAACAATCGCGACAGCACCATGGTGTTGGTGCCGGTGTCGGGCGACACGAATGTCGCGAATGCCAGTCCCATCTGCAGGCCGATGAAATCGCCGGCCGCCATCACTGCGGAAAACATCACGCGCATCACCAGCCCGAGCGCGGCGCCGATCAGGATCTGTTCGACGATGATCCCGAGCCCGGCCCAGGACCAGATCGGCACCGCGGGAAACGGCGGCAGGCCGGGTGCGATCACGAAGGTGATCAGTGCGGCCAGCCCCAGTTTCACCGTGCGCGGAATGCTCGAGTGGCCGAGCAACGGCGCGGTCATCATGAAAGCGAGCAGCCGGAAAAACGGCCACAGGAACAGCGCCAGCCAGGCGTAAAGCTGCGCGTGGGTGACGGTCAGCACGGCACGAGTCCTGTACTCAATGCACCAGCATCGGCAGGCTTTGCAGCAGTGCGGTCGTGTAGTCCACGATCACGGATACCATCCAAGGGCCCGCGACGATTACCACCACGCACACGCCGAGGATCTTCGGAATGAACGACAAGGTCATTTCGTTGATCTGCGTTGCCGCCTGGAACAGGCTCACCAGCAAACCGACGGCCAATGCGGTCAGCAGCAGCGGTGCCGACAGCATCAGCGCCACCACCATCGCATGGTGCGACAGGCTCATGACGGTTTCGGGTGACATGTCGGATTCCTCTTGAGGCAATGCAACGCTGGGTTGGCGGCGTCAGGTGGCGAAGCTCTGCACCAGCGAGCCGACGATCAGGTGCCAGCCGTCCACCAGCACGAACAGCATCAACTTGAACGGCAGCGAGATGGTGGAGGGCGGCACCATCATCATGCCCAGCGCCATCAGCACGCTGGCCACCACGAGGTCGATGATCAGGAACGGAATGAAAATCGTGAAGCCGATCTGAAACGCGGTCTTGAGTTCGCTGGTCACGTACGCGGGCACCAGGATGCGCATGGGTACGTCTTCCGGGCCTTGCATCGGTCCGGCCTTGGCGAGCCGCGCGAACATCTCGAGATCGGTTTCGCGGGTCTGGCTCATCATGAACTGGTGAAACGGTTTGCTGCCGGTGTCGAGCGCCTGTTGCATGTTGATGGTGCCCTTGCTCAGCGGCACCCACGCGGTGTCGTAGGCTTTGCTGAAAGTCGGCGCCATCACGAAAAAGGTGAGGAACAACGTGAGACCCAGCAGCACCTGGTTGGGTGGCGCGGAAGCCGTGCCCAGCGCGGTGCGCAACAGGCCCAGCACGATGATGATGCGCGTGAAGCAGGTCATCATCAGCAGCGCGGCCGGCAGGAATGCAAGACTCGTCAGCAGCAGCAGCGTCTGCAACTGGATCGACCATTGCTGGCCGCCATCCGCCGTCGGCTTGCTGGTCAGCGCGGGCAGGCTGGCCTGCGCGTGGGCGAGGTGTGGCAGCAAAACGATCGCCGCCAACGCCAGCAACAGGCACGCCGGTTTCAATGCGCCGTGCAGTCGTCGCGCAACGCGAACCACGGGCGCCATCATCGACCGCCCCCGCCGAGGTTCTGTTTCAGCGCGGCCGCAAAGCGTTTCGCAAAGGTGTCGCCGACGGGACCGACCGCGGTCGGCGCGGAAGCGGCTTTGCCGGCGGGCAATTCATGCAACTTGCTGATGCCGCCAGCGGTGACGCCGAGCACCAGCCAGGTGCCTTCCACTTCCACGATGACCACGCGTTCCTTGGTGCCTACGGCTTTCGCGGCGATCAGTTTCACGCGCTGCCCGAGCGTGCCGCCGCCCGGACCGAGCCGCCGGATCAGCCACGCGCACAGGAAGATCACGCCGACGATGACCAGCAGTGCGAACGCGATTTTTCCCATGGCGGCGAGGCCGCTCACGTCCGCGGCGCCCGTCAGGGAAGTTGGAAGAGCCGATGAGGCCGCTGTGCCGCTCATGTGATCCGGGATGCCTTCATTTCGCTCGTCATCCCGGAATCGCGGAGCGATATCGGGATCCAGTGCCTCCGTACATCGATGCATCGAGGCGCCGGGTTCCCGCTTTCGCGGGAATGACGAATAGGTGATGGGTCAAATCGTCGCTAGCGGTTCAGCCGCTGCAGTCGTTCCGACGGGGTGATGATCTCGGTGATGCGGATGCCGAACTTGTCTTCCACCACCACCACTTCGCCCTGCGCGATCAGATAACCGTTGATCAGGATGTCCATCGGCTCGCCGGGAAGTCCATCGAGTTCCACCACCGAGCCTTGCGCCAGCTCGAGCAATTGCTTGATGGTGAGACGGGTGCGGCCGAGCTCCACGCTCAGCTTCACCGGGATGTCCATGATCATTTCCAGGTCGCGCGCGTTCACGCCATCGGCGCTGGCGCTGAGCGGCTGGAATACGTCGGCGCCGGCATTGCGCGGCGTCGATGCCGCTGTCTTCCCTTCGTCGGCTTGCGCGGCACCCTGTTCGGCGAGCGCCTCGGCCCACGGATCAGTTTCGGCCGTGGGCTTGGCGGCCTGTTCGTTCAAGGCTTCCGCGGCATCGGGCTTGGCGGCGGATTTACTGGATTTACTCATGGTCGGATTCCTGGGCCGTCGGCATGGGCCCCTTGGTGAAGACATCGGCGGCATTGCCGTCCGGGTTGGAGTGATTGATCGCGCGCAGCACCCGCAGCGCGCGCTGATTCTTGTGGCTGCCGTATTCGCACTCGAGCACCGGCACGCCATCCACGCGTGCGGTCACGGATTTGGGCAGTTCGATCGGCAACACGTCGCCCACCTTCAACGCGCGCACCTGGCGGATGCGGCTCGACACCGTGACGAACTCGGCGACGACGTCCACTTCGGAATGCCGGAGCTTGCCGGCGATGCGCTGCGTCCAGGCCTGATCTTTGCCTTCGTGCGTGCCGATCGCCGGATTGGCCAGGAGGTCGCGCAGCGGCTCGATCATCGAATACGGAATGCAGATCTGGAAATAGCTGCTGAGGTTGCCGACGTCGATGTGGAACGTGGTGTTGACGATGATCTCGTTGGGCGAGTTGGTGATGCTGGCGAACTTGGCCTGCACTTCCGAGCGCAGGTATGCCATCTCCAGCGCGTACACCGTCTGCCAGCACTTCTGGTAGCTGTCGAGCGCAAGGTTCAACAAGCGCCGGATGATGCGCTGCTCGGTATTGGTGAATTCACGGCCTTCGGATTTGGTGACGAAACGTCCGTCGCCGCCGAACAGGTTGTCCACCACCATGTAGATCAGGTTGGGCGGGAACACCACCAGCGCGGTGCCGCGCAACGGTTTCATGCTCACCAGGTTCAGGTTCGTGGGCACCGGCACGTTGCGCACGAAATCCTTGTAGCTCTGGTAGTGCATGCTCTCGACGGTGATGTCGGCGCTGCGGCGGATCAGGTTGAACAGGCCAACCCGAAAACGGCGCGCGAAGCGCTGGTTGATCAGGTCCAGCCCGTGCAGGCGTTCGCGGATCACCCGATGCTGGGACGCTGGGTCATACGCGCGGATGCGCGCGGGGCTGCCCGCATCGGCTTCCTTCTTCTCGCCGCCTGGTCCGTTGAGCAGGGCGTCGATTTCTTCCTGGGAGAGCAGTTCGTCTTCGGCCATGGGCGTCAAGCCTCACTGCACGATGAACTGGGTGAAGAGAACCTTGTCCACCAGCAGCGCGGGCTGCGCGTCGGCGAACTGCTTCATCAGCGCCTCGCGGATGGATTCGGCCAGCTTCTGCTTGCCGTCGCTGGTGATCAGCGTGCTGGCATCCTGGCCCGACAGCACCATCAGCAGGCGATTGCGGACCTGCGGCAGATGCGCCCTCACGAATTCCTTGCTGGATTCGTTGCCCAACTGCAGCGTCATGCCGACGTACAGCAGGCGGTCGCCCCCTTCGAGATTCACGGTGAAGGCGTCGAGATCGAAGAACACCGGCTTGGCATCGCGTTGCGGGGCTGGCGCCGTGGCAGCGACCTTTTCCCCGGCCTTTTGCGGATGCTTGTTCAACAGCATCCAGGCGGCGCCTCCGCCCGCGCCGAGCAGCACCACCAGCACGATGATCAGGATCAACCAGAGCTTGGCGATGCCTTGTTGCGAAGATTTCATGGGTCGCCTTCTCTGAAGCGGGTTTCGATGGACGGATGCAGTATGCCGACCCGGGTGTCTCCACCATTGCGGGAAAAGCCCACCGTAATGGGCCTTTATCCGGGGTTTTGACCGAGGTGCGGCATCGTCCCGGCGGGACGACGCGGGTTGCGATGCACGAACGCTCTCAGGCGTACAGGTCGACGCCGCCGCCGCCCACCCGCGGCAATACGCCGGTGACGGGACGCGTCGAGGCGATGCTTTCGACTTCCGTCGTGCCGCCGAACGAAGCCGAGGACGACGAAGCGCCGAAGCTGCTCGAATCCTGCCGCTGCTGTTGTTGCTGTCCCACCATCGCTTCACCCAGCGCGATGCCTTGTCCGGCCAGCGCTTCGCGAAGTTGCGGAATCGCCTGCTGCACGGCGTCGCGGACCTGCGCGTGCGCGGCGAAGAAGTGTGCCTGCGCGACCTGGTCGTTGACGTGCAGGCTGATCACCAGGGGGCCGAGTTCCTTGGGATGCAGTTGCAGTTCGATCTGGTGCTCGCCGCGCTGGCTGAAACGGATCAACTGCTGGCCGAGTTCGTTCTGCCAGGGCATTGAACCTACGGGTGCCTGCAGCATGGCGGTCGGAACCGTCGCCGGCGCAGCAGGCGTCGCCGCCTGGGGCAGGGCATTGGTGGTGAGCAATCCGTTGATCGCGGAGGACGCAGCGCTGTTGTCGGCATGCGTGGGCGCAGCCGCCTGTACAGAGGCATCGGTGGCCGAGAGCAGTTGCGATGCGAACCCCTGCCCACCGCTCGAGGTGCCGGCATCCGAAGCCGCATGGCCGGAAGTTGCGGCTGAGGTCACTGTCTGATGGGTTTGCTGCAACTGCTGGAGCTGATGGCGGCTGCCGCTGCGGGTATCGGCATCCGCCAGCTTGCCCGTCTTGGCCTCGGCCGCCTTTTGGACGGATGCAGCGCCCTTCGCATTGTCAGTCTTCGCGTCCTGTCCCGACTGGGCGGCCACGGCTGCAAGCGCGGAATGGATCGCCGCGGCGATCGGTGTGTTCGGAGCGGCAACGTCCGCGTTTTTGGCATGCTTGCCCTTGTCGTCGGCATCTGCCTTCTTGCCAACCTTCGGCGGATCTTTGCCGTCGGATTTCTGCGCGTCTTTCGGGTCGGCTTTCGGCGCGTCCCCGCTTTCGGTTTTCACGTCTTTCGACGCCAGCAAAGCGGCGGGGCCGAACTTCGCGCGCAGCGCCTGATCGGCGGTCTCTTTCGCGGCCGTGGTCGCGCGGGGATCGGATGCCGCCAGCAGCGCCAGTCCCTTGGGCGATGCGTGGCCATGGACACTCGTCGCATTCTCGAGGATCGACGCGAATTGCGTGCCGGGCTCGGCGTTGCCCGTGGCCTTGCCGGTGAGCGGGGCCTTGGCGCCGGTGCCGGCGAGCAGGTGGATGATGTCCATGCTGGATGCCTGTCGGAGGTCAGCGGCCGCCGGAACGCTGGCGGGCCTGCGCGTTGTTGGTGGCTTCGTCGCTGCGGCGCTGCTCCTGGCGCATCTGTTTCAGGTGTTCGCGCGCGGTGCGGCGGCTGGCGAGGGTGTCGTAGGACGAAAGCTGCTTCTGTTGCTGGCGCCATTGCTGCTGGCTGGCGCTGACCTTGTTACTGTGCTGCTGCAGCCGGACGCCGGCGCATCCGATGGCATCGTCCAGCGAATGGATGAAGCTCTGGTAGTTGTTCAACAGGGCCACATCCATGCCGTCCATCAGCGCGTCGTGCAACCGGCGGCGGTATTCCTGTTGGTAATGCGTCAAGGTGTCGAGTTGCCTGGCCGTCTGCTGTTGCGTGCGGCGATCATCGGCCAGCGTGCGGCCGACCTTGTCGCGCGCCTTGCGGCTTTCCTCGATGAGCGCGTCCAGCGGATTGAACTTCATTGCGGATTTCCGGAAAAGACCGCGGCGCGGGGCGGGCGGCCAGTGAACGCTTGTGGCAGCTTCACGACTGCCAGGGAGCGAAGGGCGTGATGCACGAACCGTGCAAGATGAGGCGCGTGGCCGGCGGCGGGTCGCAGGAATGTGAACCCCGTCCGCTCGAGGACGTGCGTGCTACAAAAATTTGCGGGCGTGCGCGGGGCGCCGTTTTCCGGACACGGCGTTGTGGCGGAAGCGCTCATGGCTCGTCCCCGATCAGTTCTGCCAGCGCAGCGCGCGATTGGTCGATGTCGGCACGCTCGTTGATGGCCTGCTGCAGGAAGCTTTCGATCTCGGGATAGCGCGACACCGCTTCGTCCAGTTGCGGATCGTGGCCGCGGCTGTAGGCGCCCACGCCGATCAGGTCGCGGTTGCGCTGGTACAGCGAAAACAGTTGCTTCAGCCGATGCGCCTGCCGCAGTTCGGTTTCATCGACCAGCGCGGTCATCGCGCGGCTGATTGAGGCTTCGATGTCGATGGCGGGGTAGTGGCCCGCTTCGGCCAGTTGCCGCGACAGCACGATATGGCCATCCAGAATCGCGCGTGCCGCGTCGGCGATCGGGTCCTGCTGATCGTCGCCTTCGGTCAGCACGGTATAGAACGCGGTGATCGAGCCGCCGCCGTGCTCGGCGTTGCCGGCGCGTTCCACCAGCGCGGGCAGCTTGGCGAATACCGACGGCGGATAGCCTTTCGTCGCCGGCGGTTCGCCGATCGCCAGCGCGATTTCGCGCTGCGCCATCGCGTAACGGGTCAGCGAATCCATGATCAGCAGCACGCTGTGACCGGCGTCGCGAAAGCCTTCAGCGAGCCGCGTCGCATAGGCTGCGCCTTGCAGCCGCTGCAGCGGCGACGTGTCGGCCGGCGCCGCGACCACCACCGAACGGCGCAAGCCTTCGGCGCCGAGGATGTTGTCGATGAAATCCTTGACTTCGCGGCCGCGCTCGCCGATCAGGCCGACCACGATCCGGTCGGCGCTGGTGTAGCGCGCCATCATCCCCAGCAGCACCGACTTGCCGACGCCCGAGCCCGCGAACAGGCCCATGCGCTGGCCGCGGCCGATGCACAGCAGCGTGTTGATCGCGCGGATGCCGACGTCGATCTGCGTGTCGATCGCTGCGCGCCGCAGCGGATTGATCACGGGGGCGTGGAGCGTGCGATGCGGCAGGTCGTCCAGTGGATCGAGCCCGTCCAGCGGATACCCGTTGCCGTCGACCACGCGTCCCAGCAGTTCTTCGCCCAGCGGATAGCGGCGTGCGCCGGTGCTGCCGTCGGCGCCGAGCGGGAACACCCGTGCACCGGGCGTCAGGCCGCTGGTTTCCGCCAGCGGCATCAGGAACACGCGCTCGCCTGAAAAACCGACGACTTCCGCTTCGGCGAAACGGACTTCCCCGGCTTCCAGTTGCGACAACTCGATCCGGCAACCGCTGCCGAGCGGCACGCGCAGGCCCACGGCTTCCAGCACCAGCCCGGTGGCACGCACGATGCGGCCGCTGCCCTGGCAAGTCGGCGTCCCGCCGACGCGTTCGCGCACCTTGCCCAGCACGACTTGCCAGTGTTCGCTGTGGCGGTGGGCTTCGGCGGCGGTCATGACGCGCGCTTCCGGGTGCGGCGCGGTTTGGCATCGCCGATCGGCGCGCTGCCGTAACGGCGCGCGCGTGCCAGCAACGCCTGCCACCGCACCTCGCGCGTCGCATTGAGTTCGCCCTCGGGACCGGTCACGCGGCAGCCCCCGCGTTCCAGCGAGGCATCGGCTTGCGTCTTCCAGCCCGCGGCGCCGAGTTCGTCGGCGAGTTGCATGTCGACCAGCGCGAGATCGTCCGGATGCAGACGCAGGCACGGCTGGCCGCTGAACAATGGCTCTTCGCGCAACAGTTCGCGGATCAGCGTCCTGATCTGTTCGGGTTTCGCCTGCAGCGCGTCGCCCGCGAGTTGCCGGCCGGCGGCCAGCGCCACGTCGGCGAGGCTGTCGCCGATGTCGGTGTCGAGCTGGTCGAGTGCTTCGCGTAAGCCATTGATCAGCGCAGCCAGCGGTTCGACCAATTCACGACGGCGTTCGGCGAGTTCGCGCTCGCCGGCTTCGCGCCCGGCCTGAAGACCTTCTGCGTAGCCCTGGTCGCGGCCTTCGGTGAGGCCGGCCGCGTAGCCTTCCTGGTGCGCGGTCTCGCGTGTTTTTTCGCGCAAGGCGCGCAGTTCCGATTGCTGCTGGAAGTCGTGGGCGTCCCTGCCGGTAGGGCTTGTGCCGCCTGCATGGACGTCGGCAGCAGGCTGCGCCAGTTCCTCCATGCGCCACGGACGCCAGGATTTCGAATGTTCGGAGGCGCCGTCAGACATACGCGTCGTCGCCGCCGTTCAACACGATCTCGCCATCGTTGGCGAGCTTGCGCACCACCAGCAGGATCGCCTTCTGTTCCTTTTCCACCTGCGACATGCGCACCGGCCCGCTGCCTTCCATGTCGTCGCGCAGCAGGTCGGCGGCGCGGGTGGACATGTTCTTGAGGAACTTGTCGCGCAAGGCTTCCGGCGCGCCCTTCAACGCAAACTTCAGCGAGTTGGTGTCGATTTCCTTCAGCAGGCGCTGGATGCCGAGGTCGTCCATCTCGACCAGATTGTCGAACAGGAACATCTCGTCGATGATGCTTTGCGCGAGATCCTTGTTGTGCGCACGCACGCTTTCCATCGCGGCTTCTTCCTGCGCGGAGTTCATCAGGTTCAGGATTTCGGCGGCAGTGTGCACCCCGCCCATCTTGCTGCGACGCAGGTTCTGGCCGTCCAGCATGTTGCCCAGCACTTCGGTCAATTCCTGCAGCGCGGCCGGTTGCACCCCGCTGAAGGTGGCGATGCGCAGCACCACGTCGTTGCGGAGCTTTTCCTCGAAGGTGCCCAGCACGTCCGCGGCCTGGCGGCGTTCGAGGTGCACCAGGATCGTGGCGATGATCTGCGGGTGCTCCTCGCGGATCATTTCCGACACGGCCGAGGCTTCCATCAGGTTGAGCGCGTCGATGCCGGAGTGGGCGCCGTTGCTCTCCAGGATGTCGTCCAGCAGGGTGGCCGCGCGTTCCGCGCCCAGTGCGCGTTCCAGCACGGCGCGGATATGTTCGGTGGAGTTGACGCTCAACGCCGCGTACTGTTCCGCCTCGTCCTGGAAATCGTCCAGGACCTGGCGCATGTCTTCGTGCGAGATGTTGTCCAGGCGCGCCATTTCCTGGGTTACTTCCTGGACTTCGCGCGCCGGCAACTGGCGCAACACCATCGCCGCGCTTTCGTCGTCCAGCGCCAGCAGCAGGATGGCGCTGCGGCGCACGTTGGTCATGGTCGCGTTACTGGCCATCACGTTTCACCCAGTTGCGGACAATCGTCGCCACCGTAGCCGGGTCGTCCTTGGCCAAGCCCTTGAGTTCCTGAAGGCTGTGCTCGTAGGACGACGCCTTGCGTTGCGACTTGCGGGGTGCCGAGACTTCTTCCGAGGCCGATTCCGCGCCGGCCTTGCCTACGGATTTCACAGCTGGCGCTGCCATGGCGCTGGCGAGATAACGCTGCCGCAGCGGCTTCAACACCATCCGGTACAGCACGATCGCCGCAATCAATACCAACAGGTAGCGGCCGAGCGTGCCCAGCAGGCTGAACCAGTCGAACTGCTTCCACCAAGGCTCTTGGTCGGGCGCATTGGCGGATGCGCTGAACGCGCTGTTGACCACCGCGAGCGTGTCGCCGCGCTGCGGGGAAAAGCCCATCGCCTCGCGGGTCAGGTCCTGGATCTGTTTCATCGTGGTGGCGTCCAGCGCAACGGGTTTGACGCTGCCGTCTTTCTGTTGCTCGTCGCGGTAATTCACCACCACCGCGACCGACAACCGCTGCACCGCACCGAGGCTGTGCTGGGTGTGGGTGATGTTGCGGTCGACTTCGTAATTGGTGGTGCTTTCGCGGTGCAGGTCGCCGCTTTGCGGATCAGCGTCGCTGGTAGCCGTGGTGGCCTTGCCGTTGGCCGCGCCGGTGGAGGCGGCGCTGCTGGGCGGATTGTTGATCGGGGATGCCGCCGAGCCTGGCGGGGTGTTGGTCAACGCGCCGGGAATGCCGCCCGGCCCACCTTGGCCGTCCGCGCGCGTGAAATCCACCTGATGGCTGCGCACCGCGGCGGGGCTGGTGCCCTGGTTGGGGCCATAGTGTTCGTCGGTTTCCTCGCGGCGGTTGAAGTCGACCTGCGCGGCGACCTGCGCGTGGACGTTGCCGGCGCCAAGGATGGGCGTCAGGATGCTTTCGATGCGCTGCTGGTAGCGGTGTTCCACTTCCCGCACGTAGTCGAGTTGGGTGCCGTCGAGATCGGCATCGGCGCCGTTGCGCGTCAGCAGATGGCCGTTCTGATCGACCACGGTGACGTTGTCGGGGGTGAGGTCGCGCACGCTGGACGACACCATGTGCACGATCGCGTTGACCTGGCCTTCGCCCAGGGCGCGGCCGGGATGCAGCGTCAGCACCACGGTGGCTTTCGCGGGCTGGCGATCGCGCACGAACAGCGAGTCCTTGGGCAGCGCCAGGTGCACGCGCGCGCTTTGCACTGGGTCGAGCGCTTCAATCGAATTGGCAAGCTCGCCTTGCAGGCCGCGCTGGTAATTGACCTGTTCGGCGAACTGGCTGATGCCGAAGGGCTGCTTGTCCATGATCTCGAAGCCGACGTTGCCCGCTTGCGGCAGGCCCTGTTCGGCGAGTTTCAGGCGCAGGTTGTAGACCTTGTCGGAGGGCACCATCAACGCGTGGCCGCCCTGCGCGAACTTGTACGGGATGCCTTGTTGCTCCAGCGCGCTGATGATCTTGCCGCCATCGCTGTCGCTGAGGTTGCTGTACAGCACGCGGTAATCCGGGCCGCCCGCCCACAGCACCAGCGCGGCGATCATTGCCACCACCAGCGCGCCGCCCACCAGCATCGGGATCAGCGGGTTGCGTTTCGTCCACGCCAGCGCACGATCCAGCGCGGCGCGGCCGCCCTGGCCGAAGTTTTTCGCGCCGCCCGCGGCGCTGGCATCGCTGGCGCTCACCGGCGGCTTCCCGGCCCGGACTTCAAGTGGCGAAACGTTGGCGCGTGGTGCTGCTTGGATGACATGGCAACGTGGCTTGGGTCTGCGGTTCCGTTTCTGGCGCGTCACCCTTCGGCGCGCGCAACGGGCTTTGACAACGGTTGCCATTATGGGCAAGGGGGTTTCCAGCCAAACGGAAGAAAAGCCCATCGTTTTGATGCCATTTGCGGCCATGGAAGCCGGCGACCCGCTGCTAGCCTTTGCTCCGCATCAATGAGGAGAGGTCCATGAATACGGTCGGCATGCAGGGCGTGATCCAGCAGATGAAGGTGCTGGCGACACAGGCTGGCGGTGCACCGGCGAAGGCCGCGACGGCCACCGGCGGCACCGGCGGCTTCGGTCAGGCCATGCGCGCGTCACTGGACCGCATCAACGACATGCAGCAGTCGGCCACCGGCGAAGCGCAGGCGTTTCAGGCCGGCAAGCCGGGCGTCGCGCTGTACGACGTGATGATCGATACACAGGAAGCGAGTCTCGCGTTCCAGATGGGTGTGCAGGTGCGCAACCGTCTGGTGAACGCTTACAAGGAAGTGATGAACATGCAGGTGTAGTGCGATCGTTCTGATCGCCGCGCCGGAAGCTGCGGTTCACGGCAAGTAACCGTCCGTGGTGCGGGCGCTCCGCCGGGCACGCGATGCCACCGGCATCGCGTAAGCGTCTTCGCCCTGACTTTTCACAACAGCCGCTGCCCTCGTGACTTGGCGTTGAAGGTGCCCCGTCAGTCCAGCAGCGAAAGCACGTTTTGCGCCGACAGGTTGGCCTGCGAGTCCACCGCCGCGGCGGGTTTCTGCATGATCAGCGTGTGCGCCTCGCGGGAACTTGCAACAGCGTGGCCGGCGTTCTTCAAGGCGGGGTGCTGCTTCGGCAGGCCATTGCGCGGACGCTTTCCCGACAACCGCACTTCAACCCCGTCATCGGGTCGCCGTGCGGGTCTGTGGCCGATCACGTCGGCGGTCGTGTTGGCGTCTTGATCCGATCGGGTCTCGACGGTTTGCACCAGGCCGTGCGCCATGTCCACCATCGCGACGTCCACGAAACCACCCGCGCGCGAAAACGTCAGGCCGTGACCGCGGCCGGTATCCACGCGGTAGTAATGGCCGTCGCTGGCCAGCGCGGCGTAACCCGAACCGTCCTTCAGTGCGTACACCTTTCCGGTGATCGGCTGCACGGGTTTGCTGCCGGGTTGCGCGGCCGGCGTTTGTGGGCGTGGCGCATCGGGCAAGACGCCCAATGGAGTGATGTTGATCGGTGGCATGGCTCGGGCTCCTCTTGTGCTGGTTCGAACAGTCCTGCCTCAATGCCCCACACTTAAATCGAAACCCCGCTCCCCGCTGCAATCAGGCACTTCAAAAACGCAATCCGTCATGACACCCATCGGCCGCGTTGCGCATTTCTTTAGGGGTGGGACAAAAAAAGGCCCCGCTTTCGCGGGGCCTTGAGGACGCCCGGGTGGGCGTGTGGGAGGGGGAGGACCCACCCGGGACGTTTTTAGCCGAGCAGCTTGAGGACGGTCTGCGGGACCTGGTTGGCCTGGGCGAGGACCGAGGTACCGGCCTGCTGCAGGATTTGCGCACGGGTCATGTTGGACA
>DATFGT010000108.1:0-38596 GCA_035249175.1 Rhodanobacteraceae bacterium | reverse complement strand
CCGCTGAGCGGTCGACTGGCGTCGTCGGCAAGCTGGTGGCGCCTTGCATACATCTTGCGGATTTGCGGTGCACGGTTCCCATGTCACGACTTCGTCGACGGCTGGCGTGCAGCAACGGCGTTGATCTCGTCGCGCCTGTTTCGTTGATGCGATATGCGGGTAGCGGGCGCGTCCCATCGCGGGTCAGCGTACATCGCCAATAGCCCGGGGCCCAGCGGACGGTTCACCCCGGCCTCTCCAGTTGCGCGCCAAATCAGAGCGGGCGGGCACTCTGGATCGAAGCCCGGTCGCCACGGCCCATGAGGGTCGAAAGGCGAGATCGCATCGACCATTTGGCGTGGGCCGTTTGCCGGAATACTGCTGATCACCAGGTCGGCTCAGGGGCGGTTGCGGACTACGAAAGCCGGCCTGGCATTGTCATTCTGGCAAGTGGTCGAGCATTCCGTCGAGCTTGGGATTCCCTGGCAAGCGGATCAGGAATTCGTCTTGCAGTACCCGGCGGATTTCCAAGGCGGTGGCAAGGGCTCGCTTGGTGGTAGCGCCGCCGCTGGCGTGCTCGGCGAACTGGCGGTTGCGGAGCGTGAGTCTGCGGCCGGCTGGCGCGCGGGCGGCGCTGATGCCCGTGACGAAGTGCGAATCGGGGTTGGTGGATGTCCAGTAGTTGCTGACGCGGTAGTCGGCCGGGAATTGCGGTTGCAGGTCGAAGCGATAAAGCGTTTGCCACGCGTCGGCGGCGAATAGTTCCAAGCGCCAGTCGCTGTCGTCGCGGCGGATCAGCCGGAACGGTTCGTGCGGCGTGGCCTGTTCGACATCGGGAACGAGTTGCAGCGGGCCGGTGGGCGTGTTGCCGCCGAAGCCGACGTCGGCCAGCCATGATTTTCCGTCGGCTTCGACGCGCAGCAGCATGTGGGTGCGCGCGGTGATCGCGTCTTCGGGTTGTCCCCACAGCACGCGCGCGGCGAGGTCGGTGACCTGGAAGCCGATCGCGCGCAGGGCGTCGCTCAGCAAGCGGTTTTGTTCGAAGCAGTAGCCGCCGCGGCCGTCGCGCACCAGCTTGCGTTGCACGGACGCGATGTCCAGGGCGGGGGAGATGCCGAGGAACGGGTCGAGGTTTTCGAACGGGATCGTGGCGACGTGCGCGGCGATGGTGGCGCGCAGGGTTTGGAGGTTGGGGGCGACGGGTTGGTGCAGGCCGATCCGTTGCAAATAGGCGTCAAGATCGATCATCGAGAAATCTTCGCAAGATTGGTGAGTTTCTTGGTTTGCGGACCCTCACCCCAGCCCCTCTCCCGGAGGGAGAGGGGCTTCATCAATTTGCTCCGCTCGTTCCCAGTTTGCGCTGCAGGAAATCCACGGTTGCGGCGTCGGCCTTCATCCACGAGGCGTGGCGCAGGAAGCCGTGGATCTCGTTGGGGATCACCATTTCCTCGAACGGAACGCCGTGTTTCTTCAGGCGCGGCACCACGTCGGTCATCTGGAAGAAATGCACGTTGTGGTCGTCGTCGCCCTGGATCAACAGCACCGGTGACTTCCATTTTGCAATGTCGGCGTCGGGCGAGGATTCCCACGCCACCTTCAGCGCCTGCTTGTAGTCGCCTTGTTCGTAGCGCCCGTTGGGGTTCTGGTCGAACCACCAGCCGATCGCGCGCGACCAGTCGTGCAGGCCGTGCATATCCACGCCGGCCTTGAAGATGTCGGAATTGCGCGCCAGCGCAAGCGCAGTGAGATAACCGCCGTAGGAGCCGCCCCAGATGCCGATGCGCGCGGGGTCGACGCCGTGCACGCGTTGCAGGTACTTCGCACCGGCGACGACGTCCTGGTATTCGGATGCGCCGGCTGGCCCCGCGTGGGACGGATTGTGGAACGCATGCCCGTAGCCGATGCCGAGCCGGTAGTTCACCGACAGCACGGTGAAGCCGTGCGTGGCGAGATACTGGTTCACGGCGTAACTGTTGGTGTAGTACTCCATGTAGTGCCAGCCCAGCAGCATCTGCCGCGGCGGTCCGCCGTGCACGAAGATCATGCCGGGCTGCTCGGCGCCCGCATCGGCGCTGCGGAACAGTTGGCCGTGGACCAGCGTGCCGTCGGCGGCCTTGAACGTGACCGCCTGCGGAACCACCAGTTGCGCGGTCGGGAAATCCTTCGGAATCAGATTGGCCTGCAGCGCATTTTGTTCGCTGCCATCGGCGTGCATCACGAAGACCAGCGGCGGCCGCTGCGCACCCGCATCGATGTAGGCGACGGCATTCGCGCCCGCGATCGTGGGTGACCATTGCGAGGTGGTGCCTGAAGTCTGTGCGACCGGCTGTGCGCGATCGACGGGCACGCGGAACAGATGCCGGCGGTCGTCGTCGTTCTTCGTGGTGCCGGTGTTGGCGCTGTAAACGACCGAGCGACCGTCGGGCGCCACCACGACGTCTTCCACCATGAACTTGCCGGGCGTCAGCAGCAGCGGCTCGCCGCCATTCGCCCCGATGGCATACAGGTGCGGCCAGCCATCGATGTCGCTCAGGAACACCAGTTTCGCGCCGCCTTCGGCCCAATGCAGGTTCGCGCCGCCGGCCGTCTGCGGATACGAACCGACCAGCGAGTCGGGGCTTTGCCACACCACGCGCGCTTGTCCGGTGCGCGCATCGGCAACCCGGATCGACCATGGCTGTGGCGTTTGTTGCAGGATCGGTTGCGGCGGGCCGCCATTGCCCGGTTGGCGAGTGAACGCGATGTGCGTGCCATCAGGCGACCAGCGCGGGTCGCCGTCGACTTCGGTCGACGGCGACACGTACAGGATCGGCGTGTGGTCATCGGTGAACACGCCGATGAAAGCATGGTCGCCACGACGCGACACGAACGCCAGCCGCTTCCCATCCGGCGACCACTGCAGGTCGCCGTCCTTGCCGTAATCGAAGAACAGGCGTTTAGGTTTGGCCTTGTCGCTCGCCGACAACGGCGCAGTCCAGACGTGGTCCTCCTTGATGTAAGCGAGCTTGCCGTCCGATGAAAGCGCCGGCGCATCGCCTTCGGCGAGTTCGCGCGAGGTGCCGCTTTGCAAATCCACCGCCCAGATCATCACCTTAGGCTCGACCGGGCTGGACGCGGGATCGACCGCCACTTTCACGGGCCAGTTGGCGTCGTGGTCGCCGCCGCGCACGAAGACCAGCGCGTCACCCGATGGCGAGAACGCGAGCTGCGTGATCTCCTGCCCGTCGTCCTGCGTGAAGCGCGTGACCTGGCGCGGTTCGAAACCGGGTGCCTCGGCCACCCAGACATTGCGCACGCCGTTCCGGTCGATCACCCAGGCGATGCGATCGCCATGGGGCGCCGAGGCGAGCCCGAGCGGGAACGGATAGGACAGTACCTGTTCCAGCGTGAAACCGGTTTGCGGCGATGCCGCGGCGGATGGCGCCGGCGACAACGCGGCGCCCGCGACGAACAATGCGGCCAGCATGAATCCGTGCAATCGATACATGGCGCATCCCTGTGGTCGGAAAGTTTCAATGATTCGCACGTCATGCGGCACCTGTCCAGTGCCGAGCGTCACGGCGCGTGGCATGCGCAATCCGCGATCGCACCCAGGTCATCGTGGGGCGACGCAGCGGCGAATGCCGAAAGGGTTGAAAGTTCAGCGGTAGGAGCGCTCACGCGCACCATTCAGGGCGATTCCAGCGCGGCCGGGCGCCGCAGGTATCGAAAATGGTTTTGCCGCGTTCGCTGATCCAAAGATCGGCGACCGCGACGAGTTCGCCATGGTCGTAAATCAGCGGGCAACGCACGCGCAGCCACGGCGGCACGCGCGCCTGCTGGAACAGGTCGCGCAGTTCGCGGGTGTGCGGATCGCCGGCGGGTTTGATCCGTTCGCCGCCTTCACGAAAGCGCACGGTCAGCGGCGGATCGAGCGACGCATTGACCGCGCGCGTTGATGTCGGGTCCGTCGCTTCGAGCCGCAACCCGCCGCAGCCCTGCGGCAATTCGAGCGGCGCCCCGTTCCATTGCGCATGCCAATCAGCGGCCGGGAACCCCAGCGGTGGCGTGGCGTGCAAGCGGCCATCCCAGATGCGAACCTCCGCGCCCGGCCACGCGATCATGGGCGTGCTGTCTTCCGAGGCGGTCGTGGTTTGCCGCGCCAGTTCCGCGCGCGACGCATCCGGCGGCGCGGACAGACCTCTCGCGTGCAGCCATGAATCCAGTGCCGGTGCGCGTAACGCATCCGGCAGCGCCAGCCAACCGGAAGCGTCCAGCGTGCCCGCGTCGCGACCAAGGGGGACCAGCGCGGATCGCGCGGCATCGGCAACATAGTCGGCGCTCGTGCGACAGAGTCGCGCGGCGTGCAGGATCGATGCGTCCGCGCGCGGCCAGTGCTTTGAAATGCGCGGCATGATGTCCCGGCGCAACACGTTGCGTGCGAATCGCGGATCATCGTTGGCGGGGTCGTCGATGCAAGGCAACGCGTTTTCAACCAGATACTTGCGCAAACTCTCGCGCGATGTTTCGAGCAACGGCCGCCACAGGAATCCGCGCGCGAAGGGGCGTAGCGCACGCATGCCCCCCAACCCCTCCGGCCCCGCGCCCCGCAGCAGCTTCAGCAGCACCGTTTCGACCTGGTCGTCGCGGTGGTGCGCCAGCGCCAGCCATTCGCCGTCGCCGAGTGATTCGGCGAAGGCGGCGTAACGCGCCCGCCGCGCAGCGGCTTCCGTGCCTTCGCTGCGGGCGTCGTCCACGTTCACGCGCATCACGGTCAGTGACACGTCGATGGACCTGCAAAAATCTGAACACCGTTCCGCCCATTTCCCACTGGCCGGGTGCAGCGCATGGTCGATGTGCAGCGCACGCAGTCCGCGTTCGCGGGCTTCTGGCAACCGCGCCAGTGCGTGCAGCAGCGCGGTCGAATCCGGGCCGCCGCTGAAGGCGACGCAGAGTCGCGGTAGCATGGCCGCGGCGAGCTGGTCGCGCAGCCGGCGCCGCAGTGCTCTCGTATCAGCCTCGTTCGCTTTTCTTGCGGTTGCGGACATGGATGGTCTTGGGACGACCTTCACCGGCGCTGCGGCGCTCGATTTCGAATAGCGTGGTCGCCGCGACCAGATCGCTCAGTTTTGCGTAGCCGTAGGTGCGGGCATCGAAGTCCGGTCGCTGTTTGTTGATGATCGAACCGACCGGCCCTAGTGCCGCCCAGCCATCCTCGTCGGAGGCGGCATCGACCGCGTTGCGCAGCAGGTTCACAAGTCCCGCGTCCTGCTTCAGTTGCGCCGCGCTGCGCGGCTTGCGGGGGACATTCTGCTCGGGTTGGTCGGAAAGGTTTTCGACGTAGACGAATTTGTCGCAAGCCGAGACGAATGGCTCCGGCGTTTTCCGTTCCCCAAAACCGTATACCACCAGTCCGGATTCGCGGATGCGCCCGGCGAGTCGGGTAAAGTCACTATCGCTGGATACGATACAGAAACCATCCAGGCGGCCCGAGTACAGAAGATCCATCGCATCGATGATCAGCGCCGAATCGGTGGAATTTTTTCCGCGTGTGTAACCGAACTGCTGGATCGGCTGGATGGATTGCCTCAGCAATTCCTCCTTCCAGCTTTTGAGGTGGGTATCGGTCCAGTCGCCATAAGCGCGCTTGACATGCGCGGTGCCGTACTTGGCGACTTCAGCCAGCAGGGCGGCAATGATCGAAGGCTGTGCGTTGTCGGCGTCGATCAGCACCGCGAGCCGGGCCGTGGATTCGTTGGCCATGGCGATTCCATAACGACTTGGTACGGCGATCTTAACGTGTCGCGCGCGAATGATGCGCGGTCGCCTGCGGGCGCAAAAACCGGCGCTTGGCCTCGTGGCTGGGCTTCGTCGGCATGGGCCGAACGCGCCGGATGATTGCGTGCTGCGGCCTAGTCCTGATAAACGCCGTAGCCACGCAGCCGCTGATAGCGTTGCTGCAGCAACGCGTCAATCGGCAGCGCCTGCAGTTCTTCCAGTTGGTTGAGCAATACGGCTTTCAGGCGGATCGCCATCGAGCGCGGGCTGCGGTGCGCACCGCCGGTGGGTTCGCGGATGATCTTGTCGATCAGGCCGAGTTCCTTGAGACGCGGCGCGGTGAGGCCAAGTGCTTCGGCGGCATCCCTGGCGCGGCCGGCATTCTTCCACAGGATCGAAGCGCAGCCTTCCGGCGAGATCACCGAGTAGGTCGAATACTGCAGCATGTTGACGCGATCGCCGACGCCGATCGCCAACGCGCCGCCGGAACCACCTTCGCCGATCACGGTGCACACGATCGGCACTTTCAGTTCCGCCATTTCTTCGAGGTTGCGCGCGATGGCTTCGCTCTGGCCGCGTTCCTCGGCGCCGACGCCCGGGTAAGCGCCGGGCGTATCGATGAAGGTGAGGATCGGCAGGCCAAAGCGTTCGGCCATCTTCATCAAGCGCAGCGCCTTGCGGTAGCCTTCCGGGCGCGGCATGCCGAAATTGCGGCGCACCTTGGATTTGATGTCGCGCCCTTTCTGGTGCCCGATCACCATCACTGGCCGCCCGATGATGCGTGCCAGGCCACCGACGATCGCCGCGTCATCCGCATACATGCGGTCGCCCGCCAGTTCGTGGAATTCGTCGCAGATCACCGCGACATAGTCGCCAGTGTAGGGACGCCCAGGATGGCGCGACAGTTGCGTGATCTGCCATGGCGACAGATCGCGAAAGATCTCCGCGGTCTTGGTGCGCAATTTGGCGCGCAGTTTTCCGACCTCGTCATCCACGTCGATGGCGTTGTCGCGACCCGCCGTGGTCAACTCGCGCAGCTTGTCTTCCAGCTCGGCGATCGGCTGCTCGAAATCGAGGAAGTTGGGGTTCATTCCCTGCGTCTGATCGGGCAAAGCGCCGATTATACCGGCGGCCGTTCAGGGAGCGGCCGGACGCGACAGCGAGGGTTGCACCGACTTGACGCCCGGCACTTCGGCCAGGCTGCGCAGCAGAGTGGTGTTCACCTTCACGCGCCAGTCGTCGCCGAGCCTGAGGTCGGCGCTGCCGCTGGCATTGCGATAACCGGTGAGCAGCAGGGGGGTGCGGCCGCCGCAATATCCCGCAAGCGCGCGTTTGAACGTGGCGACGAACCCCGCATCGATGCCGTTGACGCCAACACGCAGCACGCGCGCACCGGCTTCACAAGCTGCGTCCAGTGTCCACACGCGGCGTGCGCGCACGCGCAACTCGCCGCGGAAATCGTCGAACGCGAGCCCCCCTTCGATCACAAGGATCGCGTCAGGCTGCACCAGCGCGCTGTACTGCTCCATCGCATCGCGGAAGAAGTTGGTGGTCATCGCGCCCGACCAGTCCTCGATGCGCACGCCGGCGGCCTCGCCGTGCCGATATACCTTGACCACCATGCCCGCGACGGTCCAAGGCGTTTCCGGCGCACGCCGGAAACGGCCCTCGTCACCATCACTATTGCCGCGGGGCGCAGGCGGTTCGTAGCGCTGTGCGATCTCGCCGATCGGGCAGGTCACGAGCTGCATCAACACGTCGCGCCATGGATCGGTCGGGTGGCCCGACAGGTAGTGCCCGAGCGTGGCACGCTCGCCGGCAAGTTTGCGTTCCAGCGTCCAGGGAGGTTGCGGCGGCGTCGCGAGAGCCACCGTGGCGACCGGCGCCAGTGCCGCGCCGAACATGTCGTTCTGGCCGGCTTCACGGTCGCGCAGGCTTTGTTCGGCGGCCTTCACTGCTTCGGGCAACTGTGCGGTCAGCGTCGCGCGGTTGGCGCCCAGCGAATCCAATGCGCCCGCCTGGATCAGCGCCTCGAATACGCGCTTGTTCAACTTGCCGGGGTCCATGCGCGAGCAGAAATCGGCGAGGTCGCGGAACGGTCCGCCCGACTCGCGGGCCGCGGCAATCGACTCGCATACCGCGCGACCCACGCCCTTGATCGCGCCGAGTCCGTAGCGGATCGCATCGTGCTTGACCGGGCCGCCCTGCGGGATCGCGATGAAGTGATAATCCGACGCATTGACGTCGGGCGGCAGCACGGCGACGCCGATCGCGCGCGCGTCTTCGATGAACTGCACCAGCTTGTCGGTGGCGTCCATGTCGGACGACATCGTCGCCGCCATGAATTCGGCAGGATAGTGCGTCTTCAACCAGGCTGTCTGGTACGCGACCAGCGAATAGGCAGCGGCGTGCGACTTGTTGAAGCCGTAGCCCGCGAATTTTTCCATCTGGTCGAAGATTGCGTCGGCCTTCTTTTCCGGAACGCCGTTCTGCATCGCACCGTCGCGGAAGATGCCGCGGTGCTTGGCCATCTCGGCCGGAACCTTCTTGCCCATCGCACGGCGCAGCAGGTCGGCGCCGCCAAGCGAATAGCCGCCGACGATCTGCGCCATCTGCATCACCTGCTCCTGGTACACCATGATGCCGAAGGTTTCGCGCAGAACCGGTTCGACGCGCGGGTCGGGATAGGTGACTTGCTCGCGGCCGTGCTTGCGCGCGACATAGCTCGGAATCAGGTCCATCGGACCGGGCCGGAACAGCGAGTTCAGCGCGATCAGGTCTTCGAAGCGGTCGGGCTTGGCGTCTTTCAGCAGGCGCTGCATGCCGCCGCCTTCGAACTGGAACACCGCGACCGTGCGAGCCTCGCGGAACATGCGAAAAACTTCTGCGTCGTCCAGTGGCAGCGCGGCGATGTCGAGTGGCGCCTCGCCGGTTTGCGCCCGCCGCGCGTTGATGGCCTTGACCGCCCAGTCGATGATGGTGAGCGTGCGCAGGCCGAGAAAGTCGAACTTTACCAGGCCGACCGTTTCGACATCGTTCTTGTCGTACTGCGTGACGACGCCGGTGCCGCCGGGTTCGGAATAGAGGGGCGCGAAATCGGTCAGCGGTGTCGGCGCGATTACCACGCCGCCCGCGTGCTTGCCGGCGTTGCGCGTCAGGCCCTCCAGCTTCAGCGCGAGGTCGATCAGCGTGCGCGCTTCGTCGTCCTGCTGGTACGCATCGCAGAACTCGTGCACCACGCGGTCGGGCTCTTTCCTGGATTTTTCACTCAAACCCAGCGCGTCGGACAGCGTGAGGTCCAGCGGCATCCGCGGGATCAGCTTCGCGATCTTGTCGACTTGGCCGTACGGCATGCCCAGCACGCGTCCGCAGTCGCGCAGCACGGCCTTCGCGGCCATCGAACCGTAGGTGATGATCTGGCTGACCTGGTCGCGGCCGTACTTTTCCGCGACATAGGCGATCACCTCGTCGCGTCGTTCCATGCAGAAGTCGACATCGAAGTCGGGCATGGACACGCGTTCGGGATTGAGGAAACGTTCGAACAGCAAGCCGAAGCGCAACGGGTCGAGGTCGGTGATCTTGAGACACCACGCCACCACCGAACCCGCGCCGGAACCTCGTCCGGGTCCGACCGGGATGTCGCGCGACTTTGCCCAGCGGATGAAGTCGGACACGATCAGGAAGTAACCGGCGAAGCCCATCTTGCCGATCACGTCGAGTTCAAGCTCCAGGCGCGATTCGTAATCCTCGCGGCTACGGCCCTTGGCCAAACCGCCTTCACCAAGCCGCTGCTCAAGACCTTCGCGCGCCTGGCTGCCGATCCATGACTCCAACGTCTGTTTTGCGGGCACCGGGAAAGCCGGCAGGTAGTACGTGCCGAATGAAAGTTCAAGATTGCAACGCTTGGCCAGTTCGACCGTGTTGTCCAGTACCTCCGGCAGGTCCGCAAACAGTTCCGCCATCGCGTCGGCGGGCTTCAGCCATTGCTCGGTCGAATAGTCGTGCGGCCTGCGCGGGTCGGAAAGCTGGTAACCCTGCTGGATGCATACGCGCGCTTCGTGTGCTTCGTAGTCCTCCGCGTCGAGAAATCGCACATCGTTCGTGGCGAGCACCGGCAGGTCGCGCTGTGCGGCAAGCTGCAACGCCTGCGCATTGAAAGCGTCCTCGCCATCGCGTCGTGTGCGGGTGATCTCGAGGTACACGCCGTCGTTGAAATGGCGGCGCAGGAAGTCGAGATGGAGCTGCGCGTCGTGCTCGCGCTGCGCGGTCAGCAGGCGCGCGCAGGCGCTGTCGCGGCCTGCAATCGCAAACAGCCCGCCCATCGCGCCGTCCAGCCAGTCGGGTTGCAGTTGTGCGCGTCCTGCGTGCTGGCCTTCCAGCCAGCCGCGTGAGATCAGGCGCGCGAGATTGAGATAGCCCGCATGATCCCGACACAGCAGGGTCAAGCGGTCGGGACGCGTGGGATCGTCGGGATTGGCGATCCACACGTCACAACCCACGATGGCCTTGATGCCAGCCTTTTCCGCGGCGCGATAGAACTTGATCTGCGCAAACAGGTTGGATTCGTCGGTAAGCGCCAGCGCGGGCAGGCCCAGTTCCACCGCGCGACTGACGAGATTCGCCTGCTTCGCCTTGGCGGGGTCGCCATACTCCGGCTTGTCCGGAATGCGGATGGTCGAATCGCGCAGCGAGTATTCGCTGTGGGTGCGCAGGTGGACGTAGCGGATCGGCATGACGGGTTTCGTGGTATCCGTGCAAGCCTATTGTCGCCGCGCGGGGCGGGCAAGCTTGTTTTTTGCGCATCGCCGCCGCAACTCTTTCGGCCCCAACATTCTGTCACAACGGGTTCAGAAGCTCCGCCTGGACGGGCATTGGATGCTCTGCCCCGATCATTGCCCGCACGGGCGCGAAGCTGCGCCGGTGTTCAGGACACGGGCCGAGCCGTCGCAGCGCCTCGCGATGACCGGGGGTGGGATATCCCTTGTGCTGCGCGAAACCGTAGCCGGGCCAGCGAGCGTCCATCTCGCGCATCATCCGGTCGCGGGTGACCTTGGCGATGATGGATGCCGCGCTGATGGAGGGCGCCAGCGCATCACCGTCGACCAGTGCGCGCGCAGGGCAGGGCAAGGCACGCGGCAAATGGTTGCCGTCGATCAACGCGAAGCGCGGCGTGCAGGCCAGACTTTCGAGGGCGCGCACCATGCCGGCCATGCGTGCATGGAAGATGTTGATGCGGTCGATCTCCTCGACGCCGACCGCCACGACGCTCCACGCCACTGCCCGCGCCACGATGCGCGTGTAGAGTTTTTCCCGCGTGGCCTCCGGCAGGATCTTGGAATCATCCAGTCCATTGATCCGCGATGCCGGATCGAGAATCACCGCGGCCACCACCACCGGACCGGCCAGCGGCGCGCAACCGGCTTCGTCCACGCCGGCCACTTCCGATACGTCCGGCCAGCGCCGCAATTTGTGGCGCGGCAGCGTCGCCAACCAGGCGGGATCGTCAATCACCGAGGTCATGCAGGCTTCCGAAGATGTAGGCGCGATAGGAATCGCGCAACGCGGCGTTGCGACAGTCAAGATCGTGGCCGTCACAGCGGTCGCGCAGCAACGTATTGGCGACGAAGAAAGGATTGCGCGGCAGATCGGCGGCATCCAGCAACAGCGACGCGAGGTAACTGATATCGAGCACGGGATAATCTTCACGCCGGACCGGCAGGTTGAAACCCTTCAGCATGTAATACGTGACGTATTGCGGATCGGGCACGCCAGGAGGCACGGTCTTGGCGAGCGTATTGATCGCGCCATCGAACGAAGGCTGGTGGTCGCCGAAGTGCAGTAGCAGCACCGGGCGGCCATCGCGGCGCAGGAAGCCCTCCAACTTCGTCATCGCCGCGTCGGACATCGACAGGCGCTGCAGGTAATTGGTGAGGTTGAGGTTCAACCAATCGTCCAGCGCCGGATTGCCGGGCGCGAGCTTGCCTGGAAACAGCGGCTTGTCGTACGGCGCGGGCAACTCGTTCAACGGCGTCATGTGGGGGCCGTGCTGGTGCAGCGTCAGCATGAATACGAACAGCGGCTTGCCGTCGGCATTGGCCTTTTCCGTTTCGAAGACGTGTTCAAACGCGCGGAACACTTCCTCATCGGTGGCGCCCCAGCCCAGCTTCAACTCGCGGCCCCCGTAGAACGCATCAAAACCATAGTCGGCGTAGGCGTCGCGACCGTTCATGAAGTCGCCGTCGGTGGGGTAGATTCCAACCGTACGGTAACCGTCGGCGTCGAGCAGGCGCGGCAAGGTGTAGCGGATGCGCGGCGCAAGGTTGAACGGCGCATAGACGCCGGCCGGGCCGAACAATGTGTGCGGCAGTCCCGAAAGAAATGCGAATTCGCTGGTCCACGTGCCGCCGCCCCAGGTATGGACGTTCATCCAGCCGTGCGCGATGGTGCCGGCGTCGGCGTGGAACATGCTCGCATCGCACAGTTTCGAAGTGCACGCGGTGAGCATGCGCGGATCGAAAGTGCTTTCCTCCAGCACCGCGATGATGTCGGGTTTGCGGGTCGGATCCGCTCCGATGGAGGCGAGATCGCGCCAGTCGTCGCGCGTCGCATCGCCCGGGAGGAACGGCGGCTCGTTCACGCTCGCATTCGGGATCGACACGATGAAATCCGACACGAAGCTCTTGTCGATCATCGCCTCCCACACGCCCTTGTCGTACACCTGGGCGAACGGGCCGTGCGGATACAAGGTCACGGCGAGTAGTGCCATCGACACAAGGATGGCGATCGCGCGACCGCCTCGAACCTTGTGCTCGAGCGGGATGTCACCGCGCCATAACACCACCAGCAGCAAAGGCACCAGCACGATCGTCGCCACGATCGCCCCGATGATGAACGGATAGCGCAACAGCGTTTCGGCGATCTCGGCATTGAAGTAATAGACGAGATCGGGCGCCAGCAGCGGCGTCGACAGGTAACGGAACTTCAGGTTGGCCGCTATCACCAGCAGCAACATCGGGAGACAACCGGCGACCATGCCGAAAGTCAGGCGACGGCTCGCCGCGATCGCAAGCAGGATCGATCCGGCGAGAAGGCTGCCCGCGAACGCGGATTCACGCACCGTATGCTCGCCCAGCGGGCCCAGCCACAGCGTCGCCAGCAATATGACCAAGGCCAATGCCAGCCGCCATGCCCGGCGCCAACGCAATGGGAACCAAGATGCGCGCGCGATCTTCATGGCACCCGCTCCGCGGCCTGCGGCATCAGCATCTGCCCGATCGCGCGGGCCGCACTGGCGGCAGCGCCGCCCCCGGTGTGCAGTGCAAGGTGCATGCGTTCGAATTCCTGGATCAGTTCGTCGCGGTGGTTGGCGTCACCGAACAGCTTCACTACGGCGTTGGCAAGATTTTCTGGCGTGCAGTCGCGTTGCATCAGCTCGGGCACCAACGGGCGCCCGGCCAGCACGTTGGGCAGCGAATAGACGTTCGTCTTCAACATACCGAGACCCTTGACGACCGCATGGGTGAACGGTGCGATGCGATAGCCAACCACCATCGGGCGTTTCGCAAGCATCGCTTCCAGCGCGGCGGTGCCGGAAGCCAGCAGTACCACGTCGGCCGCGATCATCGCGCGGTGGGCGTTGCCGTCGAGCAGTGTCACGTTCGTCGGCGCTGCCTTCGCCAGCAACGTTTCGATTGCATGGCGGCAGCGCGCATTGGCGGTCGGTACGACGATTTGCAAACCGGGTACCCGCTCCGCAACGCACCGCGCCCCGTCCAGGAAGATCGCGCCCAGACGGTGGATTTCCGATAGCCGGCTGCCTGGCAGCACCGCCAACACCGGCGCTTCGACGCCGAGACCGATTTCGCGACGGGCGGCCTCGCGATTCGGGGCAAGCGCGAACCGATCCGCCAGCGGATGGCCCACGAAGCGGGCGTCCACCCCGAACTTTGCGTAGATTGCAGGTTCCATCGGAAACAGGCAAAGCACCCGATCGGCGGACCCGCCGATCTTCCGGGCGCGATTTTCGCGCCACGCCCAGATCGAAGGGCTGACGTAATGCACGGTTCGGATGCCCGCCTGCTTCAGCTTCTTTTCCAGGCCGAGATTGAAATCGGGCGCATCGATGCCGATGAAGACGTCCGGCTTCAGGGCAATCAGGCGCTTCGTCAGCGCTGCACGCAGGCGCAACAGCCGGGGAAGATGACGCAGCACTTCAGCCAAGCCCATCACCGAGAGTTCCGAGATATCGTGCCACGTATCGAAACCGACCGCGCGCATGCGCGGACCGCCCACGCCGACGAACCGCCCTTCAGGAAAGCGCACGCGCAACGCCTCGATGAGATCGGCGCCGAGCTGATCACCGGAATCTTCGCCGGCGATCAGCGCAAACAACGGACCGGATGCCGAGGTCGCCCGGTTCCCGTCCCCCCGTTCGTGCTGCATGGACATTACCGCACCAGCGACCGTTCGCTGCGGTCAATGAAGTCGCAGAGCGCGCGCACGTCATCGCTGCCGCCGGCCTGCTCGGCAAGCGCGGCGCGGGCGTCCTCCAGCGTCTTGTGCGACATGTAGAGGGTGCGGTAGGCGCGCCTGATGGCCACGATCCGTCCCGCATCGAAACCGCGCCGCTTCAGGCCTTCCGCGTTCACGCCGCGCGGCACCGCGAACTGGCCGGCGACGTAGATGAACGGCGGAACATCGCGGTTGATCGCCGAATACATCGCGGCGAAGGCGTGCGCGCCGATCTTGCAGAACTGGTGCACGCCCGCGAAACCGCCCAGCACCACGTGGTCGCCCACTTCGACATGGCCGGCCAGTGTCGCGTTGTTGGCGAAGATGGTGTGACTGCCGATGTGGCAGTCGTGCGCGACGTGCGCGTAGGCCATGATCCAGTTGTCGTCGCCGATGCGGGTGGCACCGCCGCCTTCGGCGGTCCCGCGGTTGATGGTGACGAACTCGTGGAAGGTGTTGGCATCGCCGATCACGAGCTCGCTGCGTTCGCCGGAATACTTCTTGTCCTGCGGGTCGCCGCCAATCGACGCGTATGCGCCGATGTGGTTGTTGCGCCCGATTCGGGTCGGACCCTGGATCAGGGCGTGCGCGCCGACGCGGCTGCCGGGGCCGATTTCGACCTCCGCGCCGATCACGGCCAGCGGCCCGACCGCGACATCGTCGGCGAGCTTCGCGCCCGGATCGACGATCGCGCTCGGGTGGATACTTGGACCAATCGGGTTCACCGCGTGGTTTCCGCACACATCAACTCGCAGGTTGCAGCGTCCGCGCCGTCGACGCGCGCGCATGCGGTGAAGATGCCCATGCTGCGGAGGCGGCGCTTCAATTGAACCTCGAGGCGTAGTTGATCGCCCGGCACCACCGGCTTCAGGAAGCGGGCGTTGTCCACCTTCGCGAGATAGAAAATGCGATCGTCCTTGTCGGTCATCGTGCCCGACAACCCGATCAGGAGCCCGGATGCCTGCGCCAACGCTTCGACGATCAGCACGCCTGGCATGACCGGATGGCCAGGGAAATGCCCCTGAAAAAAAGGCTCGTTGAGCGTGACGTTCTTGATCGCCACGATGCTCTGTCCCGGCGTGAGTTCGACAACCCGGTCGACCAGCAGAAACGGATACCGGTGCGGCAGGATCGCTGCGATTTGTTCCGCATCGACCGGCAAGGTCACGGGGGTGGTGGGTTCGTTCATTCGTTGCGTACCTTCATCAAAGCTTTCAATTGTTTCTCCATTGCGGACATGCGTCGCGCCATCGTGTCGAGTTGACGCATGCGCGCGGCATTTTTTCGCCACGCGCGGTTCTCCTCGACCGGCGCACCGGAAGAATACACGCCGGGGTCGCGGATCGAATGGGTCACCAGGGTCATCGCGGTGATGGTAACGCCGTCGGCAACCTCGAGGTGGCCCAGCACGCCAGCGCTGCCACCGATCAGGCAGTCGCGGCCGATCTTGGCGCTGCCCGCGACTGCCGCGCAGCCCGCCAACGCGCTGTGTGCGCCGATGCGAACGTTGTGCGCGATCTGGATCTGATTGTCGAGGCGCACGTCCTCTTCCAGCACGGTGTCTTCCAGCGCGCCGCGATCGATCGTGGTGTTGGCGCCGATTTCGCAATCATCGCCGATGCGCACGCCGCCGAGCTGCGGCACCTTGACCCAGCCATCTTCGCCGCGCGCGAGACCGAAGCCGTCCGCGCCCAGCACCGCGCCGGCATGGATCAGGACACGCTTGCCGAGCGTCACGCGCGTCACCAGCGTGACACGCGCGCCAAGGCGCGATTGCGCGCCCACGGTGCAATCCGGGCCGATCACGCAATGCGGTCCCAGCACCGCCCCGGCTTCGACGGCGGCGCCGGCTTCGAGCACGCAATGCGGGCCGACGCTGACGGACGGATGCACGTGGGCCTCGCCCGCGATCACCGCCGTCGGGTGAACGCCGGGTGCCGGGGCGGGTGTCCTGTCGAACAGTGCCGCGATGCGCGCGTAGGCGAGATACGGATCTTTCGCGATCAGCGTGGGAACCGGGCTGGCACCGGCCTGTTCTGCGCGCAGCACCACCACGCCGGCGCCGGTGTGAGCCAGATCGGTTGCGTAGCGCGGATTGGCAAGGAACGCGAGGTGTTCACGGCCCGCGTGCGCCAAAGGCGCGACACCGCGGATCACGCACGACGTGTCACCGCGGGCTTCGAGTCCGAAGCGCCGCGCCAGTTCGTCGATGCGATAGCCGGTTGCTCGTTCCATTCGCCCTTTTCAATCAGGTTCGGCGTGCCGCGCCGCGGTGCATATGGTGGCACGCATCGGGATCGGGTCGCGACCATGCGATGCCGACAGCCCTTGAACAAGCGTTGCGAGCGAAGGCAGGTTACGTGACCCCGGAGCGCGGCAAGCGGAGCGTACATGTCAGTAAGTGAGCATCGCGAACACCGCCGGCGCGCGAGCTGCCGACTAAACCGGCAGAATAGCCGGTTTGAACGCCGCAGGCGGCCCGCAGGGCGAACCACATGGATGAGGCGAGTGGCGCAGCAGCCTATTCGCGGGTCGTCAAAACGTGCGGCCGAAATAGAATTGCAGCCGTTCTTCGAACGGCTTGTCTTCCGGCTTGTCGCGGATCGGCTGCGCAAGGTTGATCACGATCGGCCCGACGGGCGCGATCCACTGCAGCGAAATGCCCACCGAGGCGCGCAAGTCCGAGGCGTTGAAGTCGCCGTAACTGGAGAACACGTTGCCGACGTCCGCGAACAGCGAGATGCGCGCCTTGTTGTTGTCCTTGAAGAACGGCAGCACCAGTTCGCCACTGCCGAGCACCTTGAATGCGCCACCGACCGGCTGCGGACGAAAGGAGCTGCCCCCGATGCAAGCCCCATCGACCGAGAGGGCGGTCGGGGCGGGCTTGCCATCCGCACCGATCAGGCCCGAGCAGATGCGCGGACCCAGCGTATTGTCCTCGAAACCACGCACGTCGCGCACGCCGCCCGCGTAGTAGTTCTGGAAGAATGGGAAATTCATCGTGCGGATGGCCCCCTGGCTGTCGGCGTACTGCACCGAAATGTCCTTGGAATACGCCTTGCCGTAACCCAGTGTGCCGGAGACGTGGCCCACGAAGCCGAACGGCAGCGGGAAGTAGTCGCTGCTGGACAGCGTCAATTTGTAGTAGGGGACCGTGCCACCGGGGAGACCGATTTCCGCGCTGATCTGTTGCAGTCCGCCGCGGGTGGGCTTGAAGAACTTGTTGAGCGTGTCGTGCGCGTAGGAAACCGTCAGTGGCGTGTTGTGGATGGTGTAGTGGCCGATCTTGTAGATCTGGTTGAAGAACACCTGCGGCGTAAAACCCGGAATCAGGTCCAGTTTGGTCCTGTTGAGGCCGATGCCGAGATTGACGCTGTCGGTTTCGCTGATCGGGAAGCTCAGGTAGGTCGAGAAAGCGTCGGTATCGGAGAGATACGACGCGATGTTCTGCTCGGCCTGGTTCAACTGCAGCACGCTGGCGTTGTAGCCGATGCCGATGCCGCTGTCGGTGAGGTACGGATCGAAGAACGAGACCTGATACTGCTTCAGGAACAGGCTCTTCTCGAAGGTTGCCGACACGCGATTGCCAGTGCCGAGGAAATTGTTGTTGGAGATCGAGGTCGAAAGGATGATGCCCGACACCTGTGAATAGCCGACGCCGAACTGGAACTGGCCGGAGGATTCCTCGCTCACCTTCACGTTGAGGTCCACCTCGTCGCTGGTGCCCGGGACCTTTGCGGTGTCGATGTTGACATCCTTGAAAAAGCCGAGGCGCTGCAGACGCACCTTGGAACGATCGATCGCTGCCTGCGAATACCACGCACCCTCGAACTGGCGCATTTCGCGGCGCAGGATCTGGTCCTGCGTGTTGGTGTTGCCCTTGAAGTTGATGCGGCGCACGTACACGCGCGGACCCGGATCGACGTAGAAGGTGAGGTCAACGGTGTGGGCCTTTTCGTCCACCTTCGGGATCGGCGAAACCTTGGCGAAGGCGTAACCGATGTTCGACAGCACGTCCGTGATCGCGTCCGAGGACAATTCGATGCTGTGACGGTCGAACACTTCGCCGGGCTGGATGCGCAGTACCTTGCGCAGTGCATCTTCCGGCAGGATCAGGGTGCCAAGCAGGTGGATGTCGGAAATCTTGAAAATGTCGCCTTCGTGGATGCCGGCGGCAATGTAGATGTCGCGCTTGTCGGGGCTGATCGTGACTTGCGCCGAGTTGATGTTGAAATCGGCGTAGCCGCGGTCGAGGTAATACGAAGCGAGCTTGGTCAGGTCGCCCGAAAGTTTCTCGCGCGAATACTGGTCGTTGTTCGAATACCACGACGTCCAGTTGGGCGTGCCGGATTCCCAGTCATCACGGATCTGGTCGTCGGTGAATGCGCGGTTGCCGACGATGTTGATTTCCTGGATCTTGGCGGCCTTGCCCTCGTGGATCTCGATGTCGATGGCGACGCGGTTGCGATCTAGGTTGGTGACGTGCGGATCGACGGTGACGTTGTACTTGCCGCGATCGTTGTACTGCGCGATCAGTTGCTGGCGCATCTGGTCGAGGGTGAGGCGATCAAAGGTCTGGCCCTCGGCCAGGCCGGCCGACTTCAAGCCCTTCAGCAACTGATCGGACTTGATGTCCTTGTTGCCGCGCACGGCAAGACTGGCGATGGAGGGACGTTCGACCACCTTCACGATCAGGATGTTGCCCTGGCGTTCCAACTGGACGTTGTTGAAGAAGCCGGTCTTGAACAGATCCTGGATGGCTTTTTGCGCGGTGGCGTCGGTCATCGTCTGGCCGGGCTCGATTGGCAGATAACTCAATACCGTGCCGGCCGCGATGCGCTGCAAGCCTTCGATGCGGATGTCGCTGACGGTGAAAGGCTGGAATGCGTACGCCGCCATGGGGGCGGAGAGGGCGGCGAACAGGATCAGTGCGGCGACTCGCTTCATCGTCGGTTCCGGAAATTCAGGATTTGCCACGCAAACCGTGCATCGTACAGGCGCGGCCGCGCACGGGAAAGCGGCGGGTTTCAACTCGCACGCGGAATGAGCCCTTGATCGCAGGCGGGACGGGCTGCCGGCGTCCTCATGAGAGTACGCGCAGGATGTCGTTGTAGAACGCCAGGCCCATCAGCATCACCAGCAACGCCATGCCCATGTACTGACCGGCCGCCATCGCGCGATCGGACAACGGGCCACCCTTGATCAGTTCGATCAGGTAATAGAGCAGGTGCCCGCCGTCGAGGATCGGAATCGGCAGCAGGTTCATGATGCCGAGGCTGAGCGAGATGATGCCGAGGAAATACAGGAACCATGCAGGACCCATCTCGGCAGAAGTCTGTGCGTACTGCGCGATGGAGATCGGGCCCGACAGGTTCGAGAGCGAAGCCGAACCGGTCAGCATGTGGCCCAACATTTTCACCGTGGTCGCGGTGAGATCCCACATCTGTTCGACGGCCGCGGGCACGGCCGCCAACGGCCCGCGCCGCAGCACCGTGTCATACGCCGCCGTGCCCGGTTTCGCATAGATGCCGATCGCCCAGACCTTGCTGCCGTCGGGTTCGCTGGTCAGGCGCGGCTGCAGCGCGATCGAGATCCGTTGCCCATCGCGTGAAACCACCAGCGCGAGACGGCGATCGGGACCGGCATCCTTGCGGGTGGTGTCGGTCAACTGGTTCCAGTCGCCGATTGCAGTGCCATTGATGCTGACGACGCGATCGCCCGGCTTCAGCCCCGCAGCCTCGGCTGCACCGTCGGGCACGAGCTTGCCGATCACCGGCGGCAAGCTGCGTTGCAAGGGCATCATGCCGGTCTGCTCCACGATGGCCTGGTCGCTCGGATGCGGTGGCAGTTTGTCGAACTGCAGCACGCGCGTGGCGATCGCGCCGGATGGCGTGCGGATCTTCAGCGGCGTCGGGTGGCGCGCCTGTGCCGCGTTGGCCAGCGCAAGGCCCAGATCGGTCCAGTTGGAGATTTCTTCACCGTTGACGCTCAGGACCCGGTCGCCGCGCTGGACGCCGGCTTGTGCCGCGAGATGCGCGACGTCGCCGACCAGCGGCTGGAAATCCGGTTTGCCGATCACCAGCATCGCCCAGAACGCGGCGATGGCGAAGATCAGGTTGAAGCCGGGGCCGGCCAGCACGATCAGGATGCGCTGCCAGATCGGCTTGCCGGTGAATTCGCGCGGACGATCGGCCGGATCGACATCGCCCTCACGGGCGTCCAGCATCTTCACGTAACCGCCCAGCGGAATCCATGCCACGCAATACTCGGTACCGTCCTTGCCGTACCACGACTTGATCGCCTTGCCGAAACCGATCGAGAAACGCAGCACCTTCACGCCGCAGCGGCGCGCGACCCAGAAGTGGCCGAATTCGTGGAAGGTCACCAGGATGCCCAGGGTGACGATCATCCACCATACCGAGCCCAGGATGTTCAGAAAATCGCTCATGCCATGCGTACGAGAAATTCAGCCTTGCCCATGATACGGCACCCAGCCTGAAGACCGGCGTGGCCGGCGCTCAATCATCGACCGCGACGAACTGCCGCAAGTTCCGGCGCGCCTACAATCCCAGCAGGAATTTTCCCAGCACGAAAATCGGCAGCGCCGCGACGATCGAATCCATCCTGTCGAATACCCCACCATGACCGGGGAACAGCGCGCCGGAATCCTTGACGCCCGCGTGGCGCTTGACCAGGCTTTCGAAAAGGTCGCCCACGATTGAGAACAGCACCGTCAGCAGGGCCAGCGCCACGATCGCGGGCAGGCGATCGACCGGAACTTTCAACAGCGCGCCGCCGATCAGTCCGACGATGCCCGAGCAAACCAGCGCGCCGTAGACGCCCTCGCGGGTCTTGCCGGGGCTGATGGCGGGCGCGAGCTTGGCATGGCCCCAGCGCCGGCCCGCGGAAAACGCGCCGATATCGGCAGCGACCACGATGCAGGCGAAAAACAATACCCACCAGTGGCCTCTGCCGGTATGCGGTTCCGCCATGTCGCCATGCATCACCACCACCGCACACCACGCCGGTACCACCACGAATGCACCCGCCACGAGTTTCAGCAACGCGTGGGCGCGCGTCGGTTGCGCCGCGAATCGGTAGTGCGCCAGCCAGACCAGCGCCAGCAGCCACCAGGTCAAACCCGCCAGCACCGGCAGCCACCACCAGGTTGTCTTGCAGATGTGCCACGACAGCGCGAACAGCAAGGCGTAGCCGAGCAGTAACACAACCCGCAGCGGGTAGCCCCGCACGCCTGCCATGCGCGTCCATTCCCACATGCCGAGCAGGAAGATCAATCCCAGGAGCGTCGCGAACACGGACGCTCTGGTGAGAAAAATCAGCGCGACGATCAGCGGCGCGAGGATGACGGCAGTGATGACGCGCTGTTTCAGCATGGGTCGCGCTCAGCTTGCCCGGGCCGTGGTGGCGGGGGCGGGCGCGCAGCCGAAGCGGCGGTCGCGACGTGCATAGTCCTCGAGGGCACGATCGAGTTCGGCGGCATCCATGTCCGGCCAGAGGGTGTCGGTGAAATACAGTTCCGTATAGGCAAGCTGCCAGAGCAGGAAATTGCTGATGCGGTGTTCGCCGCCGGTGCGGATGAAAAGATCCGGCGGCGGCACGTCGGCAAGGCAGAAGTACGGCGACAAGCTGATTTCACTGATGGCGGCAGGATCCAGCTTGCCAGCCCGCGTCGCTTCGCTCACCCGTCGCGCGGCCTGCACGATGTCCCAGCGTCCGCCGTAATTGACGCACACGTTGAGGGTCAGGCGCGAGTTCGCACCGGTACGTAGCATGGCCGCCTGCATTCGGGTACGGATCGCTTCGGAAAACGCCGGCAACTCGCCGATGAAGCGCACGCGCACCTGGTTCTTGTGCAGCTTGTCGATTTCCTTGTCCAGCGCCTTCAGGAACAGATCCATCAATGCGCCGACTTCCGCGTCGGGACGTTTCCAGTTTTCCGAAGAGAACGCGAACAGCGTCAGGACGCCGAGGCCGTGGCGCAGGCAATACTCGACCGTGGCACGCACCGCCTTCTGACCGGCGCGATGGCCGAAACTGCGCGGCTGCGCGCGGCGGTTTGCCCAGCGCCCATTGCCGTCCATCACGATGGCAAGGTGGTGCGGAATGCGTTCGGCTCGCAGCTCGTCGTCCCGCGTGGCATCTTGAGAAATACTGGGCACTCGTGCCTTCGCCATTTGTACTTTCCCTCGGAAGAGACGAAGGACGATGGTCGCCAGCCTCCATCAAGACGGCCGCAACCGTTCTCGAGTATCCGGAACCTTGGAAGAACCGTCGCGAGCGAAGGCAGGTTGCACGACGCCGGAGCGCAGGCACCGGAGTGTACACGTCGCTACCTGAGAATGCCGAGCGCCACCGGCGCGCGACCTGCCAAGCGCAGCAGGCTATTCAAGGGTTCCTAGATGGCCAGGAGCTCCTGTTCCTTCGCCTGCACCGCCGCATCCACGTCCTTGATGAAACGGTCGGTCAGCTTCTGCATGTCGTCTTGTGCGCGGCGATCATCGTCCTCACTGATCTGCTTGTCCTTCAGCAGGGTCTTGATGTGCTGGAGCGCGTCGCGGCGGATATTGCGGATCGCCACCTTGGCACTTTCGCCTTCATGGCCGACATGCTTGGCGAGGTCCTTGCGGCGTTCCTCCGTGAGCGGCGGCATGTTGAGGCGGATCACGGTACCCGCAGTGGTGGGTGTGATGCCGAGGTCGGATGCCATGATGGCTTTTTCGACGGGGCCGACCATCTGCTTTTCATAGGGCGTGATGGTCAGCGAGCGCGCGTCCGAGACAGTCACGGTGGCGACCTGGTTGATCGGCACGTCCTGGCCGTAATAGTTCACCCTGATGTTTTCCACCAGCGCCGTGCTGGCGCGGCCGGTGCGAAGGTGCGACAACTCGTGACGCAGCGCCTCGACGCTCTTGCCCATGCGGGCCTGGCTGTCGCGTTTGATGTCGTCGAGCATGGCGGCTCCGGAGGCTGTTGATGACCGCCAAGTATAGCCGCAGGCATTGCGCTTTTTTCTTCTCGCGCAAGCGCAAGGCCCGTCAGCTTCAGCCGAGTTGTAGGGTTCTCGTCCAATGTGATGCGACATCCCTGTCTTGATTTCGCTCGCCTCCAAGGTGGCCAGGCCATCTTTGTTTCGGCAAAAGCGGCCAAAACCATTGCAGGCAGGTTGCGAAGCACAACATCAGGCTTCGTCTGGTTCAGTCCAACCTGCGATGCCTAGAAGCCCGTTGCGGAATCCGTGACCAGGGTTCCGATCGACTCGCCCTTGAGGATGCGCATCAAGTTGCCCGGACGCGTCATGTCGTAAATGCGCAGCGGCAGGCCGTGGTCGCGGCACAGCGCGATCGCGGCGGTGTCCATCACCTTGAGATTCCGCGCGATCACTTCTTCATAGCTGACGTGCCCGAAGCGCTGCGCATCTTTTTTCTTCTTGGGATCGGCGCTGTACACGCCATCGACCTTGGTGGCCTTCAGCAACAGGTCGGCGTTCACCTCGACCGCGCGCAATGCAGCGGCGGAATCGGTGGTGAAGAAGGGATTGCCGGTGCCGCCTGCGAACAGCACGATGCGGCCTTTTTCCAGGTGCCGGATGGCGCGGCGGCGGATGAAGTCCTCGCACACGTCATGGATCTGTATGGCACTCATCACGCGCGCGAAGCCGCCGCGTTTTTCCAGCGCGTCCTGCATCGCCAGCGCATTCATCACCGTGGCCAGCATGCCCATGTGATCGCCGGTCACGCGATCCATGCCGGCTTCCGCAAGACCCGCGCCGCGGAAGATGTTCCCGCCGCCGATCACTACGCCCACTTCGACGCCGAGCTTGCGCGCCTCCAGGACTTCATCGGCCATCCGGCCGATGACATCGGGATCGATCCCGTAGTCGCTGGAGCCCATCAGCGCCTCGCCGGACAACTTCAACAGGATGCGCTGATACTTCGGCTTGGCCGCCATGCGGGGCTCCGTTGATTTGGCAAACGCGTGAATTGTACTTGGAGATTCGGGGGCCGGTAGGTTGGGCTGAACAAAGTGCGCCCAACAACATCCGCGCTGCCGAAAATGTTGGGCTTTCCCCGAAGCAAGCCAGGGAGAGGCCCGGTCTGCGAATGCATATTGGCGGTGGGCTTCGCTGCGCTCGGCGCCAACCTGCATGGTGTTCATCCCTGTGCGATGCATGAAAAAGCCGCGGGCTTGCCGCGGCTTTTGGGGTCCACCAGCGGGTGCAATGCTTACGCCAGCCCGGCCTGCTTCATCACCTCGGCGGCATAGTCCTCGACCACCTTCTCGATGCCTTCGCCGACCGCGATGCGATGGAACGACAGCACCTTGGCCTTGGCTTTCACCAATGCATCGCCGACGGTGACGTTGGTGTCCAGCACGAACGGCTGGCCCGTCAACGAAATTTCGTTCAAGGTCTTCCTGACCTTGCCGGTGATCATCTTTTCCTGGATCTCGGCGGGCTTCTGCTTGTCCTTCTCGCTCATCTGCGCCAGCGAGATTTCCTTTTCCTTCGCGACGAACTCCGCCGGCACGTTTTCCGGCGCGACGTACTGGGGATTCATCGCGGCGATATGCATGGCGATGCCGCGCGCCAGCTCCGCGTCGCCGCCTGCCAGCCCGACCAGCACGCCGATGCGGCCGCCGTGCACGTAGGCGCCCAACACGGGGGCGTTGTCGGTGCGGACCAGGCGGCGCACCTGCACGTTCTCGCCGATCTTGGCGACCAGCGCCTGGCGGGCCTCTTCCACGCTGCCGCCGCCGAGCTTGGCGGCCTTGAGCGCTGCGATGTCCTTGGCGCCGCTGGCCAACGCGACCTGTGCGACTTCGTCGGCGAATTTCAGGAAATTCTCATCCTTGGCGACGAAGTCGGTTTCCGAGTTGATCTCGACCAGCACGCCGCTGTTGCCGGACTGCGCCAGCACGATGCGGCCTTCCGCGGCGACACGGTCGGCCTTCTTGTCGGCCTTGGCCAGACCCTGCTTGCGCAGCCATTCGATCGACGCGTCGATGTCGCCGTTGTTCTGGGTGAGCGCCTTCTTGCACTCCATCATGCCGGCGCCGGAGCGCTCGCGCAGTTCCTTGACCATCGCGGCGGTGATTTCCATGTTGCTACCTCTGAGATTGTTTGTGCCGCAACGGGGCGGCTCGAACCCCTCTCCCGTCGGGAGAGGGGTAGGGGTGAGGGTTCGGAAGTGCAAGAGATGGGCCTCTTGCTCGATCGGTTCAACGCGAAAACCGAACCCTCATCGGCATTTCACGCGTGGGAGAAGGGCAAAGCTCGCATAAGCTTGCGCTTACCCCGCGTCGCCTTCGCTCTGGGCGGCTTCGGCGCGTGCAGCGTGCTTCGGCGCAGCCTTCTTTCCCGGGGCACGACGAGCCGCCTTGCGGCTTTCGTCGTCCTTGCCTGACACGACCGGGTTGCCTTCGGCGTCAAGCTCGACGAACTCGCTGTCGTCACCGCGGGCCTGGATCGGCGCGGCGGCCTTGCCTTCCAGCACCGCGTCGGCGGCGGCGCGCGCGTACAACTGCACCGCACGGATCGCGTCGTCGTTGCCGGGGATCGCGTAATCGACCAGGGTCGGGTCGTAATTGGTATCGACCACCGCGACCACCGGGATGCCGAGCTTCTTGGCTTCCAGCACCGCGATGTTCTCGTGGCCGATGTCGATCACGAACAGCGCGTCGGGCAGGTTCTTCATGTCCTTGATACCGCCCAGCGACTTCTCCAGCTTGTCGCGCTCGCGGCGCAGGCTGAGCACTTCGTGTTTGACCAGCTTGTCGAAGGTGCCGTCGGTTTCCGCGGCTTCCAGTTCCTTCAGGCGCGCGACCGACTGCTTGATGGTGCGGAAATTGGTCAGCATGCCGCCCAGCCAGCGGGCATTGACGTAGGGCATGCCGCAGCGCTGCGCTTCCTCGCCGATCGCCTCGCGCGCCGAGCGCTTGGTGCCGACAAACAGGACCGTGCGACGCTTCTGCGCCAGCCCCGACAGATAGTTCATCGCGTCGGTGAACTTCGGCACCGTCGCTTCGAGGTTGATGATGTGGATCTTGCCGCGGGCGCCGAAGATGAAGGGCGCCATCTTGGGGTTCCAGTAGCGGGTCTGGTGGCCGAAATGCACGCCGGCTTCCAGCATCTGACGCATGGTGACTTGGGGCATGATTTACACTCCGATGTGGGAACCCGCCTCGCTTTCACGAGGAGCGCAGCCGTCATGGGACGGGAAGGGCGCAACAGGTTCCGGGGTTGGGCTTCCGCAGGCCCCGCGGCAACGACCTTCTTGCGAAGGACCCCGGTGCCGGTGCATCACAATGGATGCAGGCCTGCGTGTGAATTCGCCGGTGACGCCCGGCGTGGGCGGTTTTTGCTTTCGCAAAGCCGGGAAAGTGTAGCGAAGATCGGCGACGCGCGCAATGCGCGGAAGGCACCTTCTGCAAAGGGCGCGCGGATCGTGGATAATTGTTCCTCATTCCAGCGGACGCGCTCGACCCGTCGATGGTTCCGTGCCATGGCGTTGTCATCCGGCGCGCCGCTGAATTCGGACCCGTTCAAGCCTATGCCCGTCATTCCGAAAACCCCTGCAGAACTCGAAGGCATGCGCATCGCCGGTCGACTGGCGGCAGAGGTGCTGGCCGTGCTGAAGGACCACATCAAGCCCGGCGCCACCACCGAAGAAATCGACCGGATCGCCCACGATCACATCGTGAACGTGCAGCACGCGATTCCGGCCAACGTCGGTTACCGGGGATTCCCGAAGACGTTGTGCACGTCGGTCAACCATGTGATCTGCCACGGCATCCCCAGCCCGGGCAAGGTGCTGAAGGAGGGCGACATCATCAACTGCGATGTCACCGTCATCAAGGACGGCTGGCACGGCGACACCTCGCGGATGTATTTCGTGGGTGAACCGTCGGTGCTCGCCAAGCGACTGGTCGATACCACTTACGAGGCGATGATGCTGGGCATCGGCCAGGTCAAGCCCGGTGCGACGCTGGGCGACATCGGCCACGCCATCCAGCAGCACGCGGAAGCAGCCGGTTATTCGGTGGTACGTGAATACTGCGGGCATGGCATCGGCCGCATCTACCACGACGAACCGCAGGTGCTGCACTATGGCCGTCCGGGCGAGGGCATGCGGCTTGAAAAAGGCATGACCTTCACGGTCGAGCCGATGATCAATGCCGGCAAGCGCAACACCCGCCAGATGCCGGATGGCTGGACGGTAGTCACCAAGGATCATTCTCTGTCGGCGCAGTGGGAGCACACCGTTGCGGTGACCGATGATGGCTATGAACTGCTGACGGCTTGGCCCGACGCGTAATTTGCGCGATCGCCCCTGATCGCAGCTTTGTTCACATTCCACGTTGTTCGGGCTGCAGGTAACCTGCAGCATCAGAATGGCCATCCGTGGCCTGACTTTCCAGCATTTTTTTGCGATCATCCCTGATCGCTGCTTTGTTGAAATTCATCGTGGCTCAGGGCACAGGCAATCCGCCAGCACCAGAACGGCCTCCCATGGCCTGACTTTTCACAACAGCCGCTTCGAATGGGCCCTTGATGGTCGCCCTTCAAATGCCGTCGCCGCAAGCAAACGAGGCGCAAGCCCACGTCGTTCCGCGTTCGCCGCGGCTGCCGCCTGCACTGCCGCTGGCCGGTGTGTCCGACGATGCCCGCGGGGCGCTGCGGCAGTTGCTGGATGACCATGCACGCGCGCTGACTGCGACGTTTCGGCAGGGCGCGGATGCAGCCGAGCTTGCGCATTCGCGTGCGCGGACGGTGGACATGGTGTGTGCGCATGTATGGTCGGCGTACGTGGGCGAAACCGACGCCGCGGCGCTGTTCGCGGTGGGTGGCTTCGGTCACGGCCTGTTGTTTCCGTGTTCGGACGTCGATCTGCTGGTATTGCACCAGGTGGACCCCGGCGACGCGTTGATCGGCGCGTTGGAAGTGTTCTTCGCCTGCCTGTGGGACATCGGATTGAAACCGGGTCAGGCCGTGCGTACGCTTGCGCAATGCCGCGAAATTGCCGCCGCGGATGCGGGTGTATTCACCAGCCTTCTGGACGGGCGCCGGCTGGCCGGTGCCGAACGCTTTGAGGAGGAATTGCGCGCGCTGGTTGCCGCCCCCGCGCTTTGGCCACCGGATGCGTACTTCGCCGCCAAGCTGGATGAACGCGCGCAGCGCCATGCGCGCTATGACGACACCACCCACAATCTCGAGCCCGACCTCAAGGACGGCCCCGGCGGACTGCGCAACCTCGACCTGATCCGCTGGCTGGGCAAGCGGCTGGTCGGCGTGAACGACCTGGACGGTCTGGTGCGCACGCGCTTGCTGGAGGCGAGTGAACGCGACGGTCTGCGGGAAGCACGCAAGGTGCTGCGGCGCATTCGCTACGCGTTGCATCTGGAGGCCGGTCGCGCCGAAGAACGCTTGCTGTTCGACTGGCAGCGGGCGGTCGCCGCGCGATTGGGCTATGAAGACGCCAACACGACCGGCAACGCTGCAATCGAGCGTTTCATGCAGGACTACTTTCGCGCCGCAGGCGTCACCGAGCGCCTGCTCGTGCAGTTGCTGGAACGCTTGCAGGAGTATCTGCATCCGTTGCCGCCGGCGCGTGGTCTGGACGAACATTTCGTGATGCGCGGCAATCGCCTCGAACTGCGCGAAGCCGGCTGGCTGCTGCGTGCACCGGAAGGCCTGATCGAAGTCTTCGTCCGGCGTTTCAATACCGAAGGTTGCACGGGCATCACCGCTGCCACGATGCGCGCGGTGGAGCACGCACTGGTGGCGCACGGCACCGTGTTGTCGAGAAATCCGGCGGTGCTGGCCGCGTTCCTCGGGCTGCTGCGCCGCGGCGCAGCAGCCGTACGCGTATTGGAAGCGCTGAACCGCCATGGCGTGCTCGCTGCGGTCCTGCCGTCGTTTGCGCGGGTGGTCGGCCGCATGCAGTACGACCTGTTCCACGTCTACACGGTCGACGAACACACGCTGCGCGTGTTGCGCAACATCGCGCGTTACGCCGATCCGGAAGCGCGCGCGTCGCTGCCGCTGGCCTGCGAAGCTTTCGCGCGTCTGGCCAAGCCCGAGCTCTTGTTGCTTGCGGGTTTGTTCCATGACATCGCCAAAGGTCGCGGTGGTGATCATTCGCAACTCGGCGAAACCGAAGCGCGGGCCTTCTGCCGCAAACTCGGGCTCGACGAGGATGACACCGAAGAGGTCGCATGGCTGGTGCGGTGGCACCTGCTGATGAGCGTGACCGCGCAGCGGCAGGACATCGCCGATCCCGAAGTCGTGCATCGTTTCGCGGTGCAGGTGGGCAATTGGGAACGGCTGGACATGCTTTACCTGCTCACCATCGCGGATATCACGGGCACCAGTCCCAAACTGTGGAACTCCTGGAAGGATCGCCTGCTGGCCGATCTTTACGTCGCCGCGCGCTACGTGCTGCGACGTGATCTCGAACGGCCCGCGCGCGCCGAGGTGCGCATCCGCGAAGCGCGCGAGCGCGCCTTGGCTTTGCTGGCCGAGCGGGGCTTCGACGTTGCGCAAGCCGGCAGCTTGCTGGACACGTTCCCGGACGCCGCGCTGCTGCGCCAGCGGCCGGAGTCGCTGGCGTGGCAACTCGCGGCCGTGTTGCGATCCCCGGAATCACCGACCGTGGTGGCAGTGCGCCCGCCGGACGTCCGCGGGGGTACCGAGGTATTCGTGGCCACGCCCGATCGCGACGGCGTCTTCGCGGGGGTGGCGGCGACGCTCGACCGCATGCGACTGGATGTGGTCGCGGCGCGGGTGATGACCTCCCGGGACGGGCGCGCGCTGGATGCATTCACGGTGCTGGAAGCCGGCACACAGGCGCCTGTCCCGGTCGAGCGCACGGCCGATCTGCGTGAGGCGCTGTTGCGCGTGCTGGGCGCGACGCATTTGCGGACCACGCCAGCGCGCCGCGGGCTGACGCGCCGGTTGCGCCATTTCCAGCGGCCCCCGCGCGTCGACTTCCATGGTGCCGAAGGCGAGCCGCTGACGCGGCTCGCATTGGTGTGCAGCGATCGCCCGGGCTTGCTGGTGGCGATCGCGCAGGCGTTTCTCGACGTCGGCGTGCGCGTGCATGACGCGCGCATCGCGACCTTCGGTGACCAGGTTGAAGATTTCTTCGAGTTGAGCGGTCGCGGCGGTGCGCCGCTCGGCAGTGCGCTGCAGGAATCGCTGCGCGAAGCATTGCAGCGGCGGCTTGCACCGGGCAGCATGTTGCCCGGTCAGGAGACTCCGCATGCATGAACTGGAAGCATTGATCGACGCTGCGTGGGAACAGCGCGCCTCGTTGGATCCCGCACGGCTGGGCGATTTGCGCGAAGCCCTCGAACACGTAGTGGACGAACTGGAAAGCGGTCGGTTACGCGTGGCCGAACTTGACGGGCAGAATGGTTGGAAGGTCAACGCGTGGATCAAACGCGCGATTCTCTTGTACTTCCGGGCGCACGACGCGCAGGTGATGGACGGTGGCCCGATGGCGGCGTTCGACAAGGTGCCGCTGCGGTTTTCCGGCGCCGACGAACCGGCGTTCCGCGATGCCGGCGCGCGCGTGGTGCCGGGCGCGCTGGTGCGTCGGGGCGCGTTCATCGGAAAAGATGCGGTGTTGATGCCAAGTTACGTCAACATCGGCGCGCACGTCGGTCCGGGTGCGATGGTCGACACTTGGGCCACGGTCGGTTCGTGCGCGCAGGTCGGTGCGCGCGTGCACCTTTCCGGTGGCGTCGGGATCGGCGGCGTGCTGGAACCGCTGCAGGCCAGCCCTACCATCATCGAGGACGATTGCTTCATAGGCGCGCGCTCGGAAGTGGTCGAGGGCGTGGTGGTCGAGCGCGGCAGCGTGCTCGGGATGGGCGTGTATCTCGGGCAGTCGACGCGCATCTACGATCGCGCCACCAAAACGACCAGCTATGGCCGCGTGCCCGCGGGCAGTGTCGTGGTATCGGGGACACTGCCGGCGGCAGACGGTTCCCACAGCCTGTATGCGGCGGTGATCGTCAAACGCGTGGACGAGAAGACCCGCGCGAAAACGTCCATCAACGAATTGCTGCGGAGCGGCGAATGAGCGTCACGTTGTTCGGTCTGCCCACGTGCGACACCTGCCGCAAGGCGCGCAACTGGCTGGACCGGTTTGGCGTTGCGTACACGTTCGTCGACTATCGTGCGAACCCCGCTCCGGCGGCAATGCTGAAAGATTGGGCGAAACAACTCGGCGGATGGGAAAAGCTGGTCAACAAATCGTCGACCACGTGGCGCAACCTGCTGCCGCAGCGCAAGAATCCCGCCAGCGAGCCGGAGTGGACATTGCTGCTGAAGGAGTATCCGGCGCTGATCCGGCGACCCGTGGTGGTGCGCGACAATGGCGAAGTCAGCGTGGGCTTCGGCGACAACGCGTTCAAGGGACTGTTCGGCAAGTGACGCGCGCATGAGCGATCGCCGCGCCCGCCGTTACCTCAGGAACCTGCGCGTCGAACGCGACAATGAAGCCTTGTACGCGCGTCTCGCCGCCGTGGCCTCCGATGCGCGGCTCGCACGCGCCTATCGGCGCATCGCGGCGGGCGAGCGTGCCAACGCGGCGTTCTGGGAATCGCGGCTGAGCGAAGTCGGTGTCGGCGTGCCGCCGCCGAATCCACGCGTGCGTGTGCGGGTGCTGGGCGCTTTGGCGAAATGGTTCGGGACCGGGTTCGTGATGCCGACAGTGGTGCGGCTGGAACACGCCGACCATCTGGAAACACCGGTGGATCGCGCAGGCCATCGCGATCACTTCGTCCAGGACGCTACGCGCGTACGCGCGCATCGCCACCGAGCGGCGGGTGGCAATACCTTGCGCGCCTCGGTGTTGGGCGCGAACGACGGCCTGGTGTCGAACGTCAGCCTGGTGATGGGCATGGCCGGCGCCGCCACCGGCAATCACGCCGTGTTGCTGGCGGGCCTCGCAGGCCTGGTGGCGGGTTCGTGTTCAATGGCGCTCGGGGAATGGTTGTCGGTCAACAGCTCGCGCGAGTTCTACCAGGCCCAGATCACCGAGCGCGCCGAACGATTGGCCGTTGCGCCGGAAGAGGGCGTACGCCATATCGCCGGCATCTATCGCGACAAGGGCCTCGAGCGTGCCAAGGCGAACCACCTTGCCGAGCATCTTGCGGAAACGCCGCGCACCGCGCTGGATACCGTGGTGCGCGAGGACCTTGGCGTCGATCCGTCCGAACTCGGAGGATCGGCGTGGAGCGCCGCGGTTTCGTCTTTCTGCTTTTTTGCGTTCGGCGCGATCTTTCCGGTTGCGCCCTATTTCTTCCTGGGCGGACGTGCTGCCATGCTCGCCAGCATGGGCACGACGTGCCTCGGATTGTGCCTGATCGCAATCGGTACCTCGTTGTTCACCGGGCGTGGCCTTGCATTTTCGATCGCACGCCAGTTTGCGATCACCGCCGTCGCCGCGGCGATCACGTTCGGCGTGGGGCACTTGCTCGGCGCCGCAATCACGGGTTGAGGCAGGCATTGGTATGCTGCGTGGCATCGCTGGCCGGGCGCATGGGTGGCGCATGTCTGAAGTTTTCGATCTCACTTGCGAGTTGATCCGTCGGCGCTCGTTGACGCCGGATGATGCAGGTTGCATGACGCTGGTCACCGGCCGCCTGGATGCGTGCGGCTTTCGCTGCGAGGATTTGAGTTTCCGCGAGGTCGCCAATTTGTGGGCGACACACGGGCAGGGCGGTCCCGTGTTGGCGTTCCTCGGTCACATCGACGTCGTGCCCAGCGGCCCTGAACCGGAATGGACCTCGCCGCCATTCGAGCCGGCCGTGCGTGACGGCAGGTTGTATGGCCGCGGCGCAGCGGACATGAAATCCGGGGTCGCGGCGATGGTGGTGGCATTGGAACGGTTCGTCGCCGCGCATCCGGGTCATCCGGGAACTGTCGCGCTGCTGTTGACGAGCGACGAGGAAGGCCCGATCAACCTCGATGGCGTGCGCAGGGTGGCGAAGCTGTTTCGCGATTCCGGACAACGCATCGACTGGTGCGTGGTGGGCGAACCATCGTCGAAAGAGAAACTCGGGGACCTCATCCGCGTGGGTCGGCGCGGTTCACTGTCGATCAAAATCATCGCGCGTGGCGTGCAGGGCCACGTCGCCTATCCCGAAAAGGCGAAGAATCCGGTCCACGCGCTTGCGCCCGCGCTGGCTGAACTCGCCGCGACGCATTGGGATGATGGCAACGCGGACTTTCCGCCGACCACCTTCCAGATTTCCAATATCCACGGCGGCACCGGCGCGCTCAACGTGATTCCGGGCAGCGTGGTGGTCGACGCCAATTTTCGTTTCGGCACGGCCAGCAGCGCGGATTCGCTGCGCGAGCGAGTCGAAGCCATCCTGACGAAGCATGGCGTCGATTACACGATTGAATGGAATCTCTCCGGTGAATCCTTCCATTCGCCCGAGGGCGGAAAATTGCGCGAGGTGGTCATCGACGTGTGCCGCGAAATCTGCGGCATCGAACCCGAGCCCAGCACAGGCGGCGGCACGTCGGACGGCCGTTTCATCGCACCGCTCGGCGCGGAAGTCGTCGAGATCGGTCCGGTCAACGCAACGATCCACAAGATCGACGAGTGCGTGTCACTCGAAGACCTGGAACGCCTGCCGGCCATCCACGTCGCCATCGCCGAACGGCTGCTTGGCTGAGGAACCCGTCTCAGGCGGCGGCTTTGGCGCGCTTCATCAACCCTTTCGCGAGGAATAGTTCAACCCGGTCGAACGGGATGCGATCGCCGGCGTCGCTGCCGTAATAGGCCTCGACAATGCGGCCGTCTTCGTCAATCAGGAAATCGGCGGGCATCAGGTTGGTGGTGTTGAGTCCGGCGAGGCCCACGATGCGCAATCCCTTGAGCAAGGTCGGGATCCGGGTAAAGACACCTTTCCATTTGCGCCAGAATGAGCGCTCGATGCCGTAAGCCTCGTGCGCACTGGAAGTCGGGTCGGCGATCACGACGAACGGCCGTGGTTTGCGCGCCACGAAACGCCGCACTTCCTCGGGTGTGGAGGTGAATACCGCGACGATGTCCAAGCCCAGCGCCGACAGGCTGGGGTGATGGTGGGTCAATTCGTAGATGCGGAAGTTGCAGAACGGGCAGGCTGCATCCCGGAAGAAACACAAAAGCGTGCGCCGACCGCTGGCGCCGCCAATCGCAATGGATTTTCCATGGATGTCTGTCAGCGCCAGTGATGGCGCGATGGTCGGAGACTTCAAGCGCATTTTCATTCCCCTGTGGATGGCCGCGTGGCGCGACCGTCTTCGCGACCGGGCGGAAGGCACGATCGCGGTTGAAAAGTATCCGGTGCAAAAGCTTAAGCCATGGTGACATGTGTAAAGGCTTGTCCACCGGATATACACAAGCGACCGCCGTCAGCTCAACGGGAGTCGCCCGAGGTGAGTGCTGCAGGGACACGGGTTAGTTGTGCTCGGCGGTTGCGAACACGGCAAACATCCCGGCGTAGGGTTTCACCATGAACGCCGGCGCGCCGTAGTAATTGCCGCCCACATAGATCTGCGACAGCGTGCCATCGAGGTACAGCGCATTGCGGCAGCCGAGCTTGTCGAGGAACAGGCTGGCGAAGGTGTGGAAGTTCACCGGTGCAGTGCTGACCACGAAGACCGCTTCGTCGGGTGTGCGCGCGCACACACCGCTGCGCCATTTGGTGCTGTCGGAGTCGGCGATAAATTCCGGATTGACTTTTCCGTCGATCACCAGCATGGGCCCTGACTGCGTGGCGACGCGTGCTTGCACGTCCGCGGCGGCGAAATCGGTGGTGGTTTGCACCGAGGCATGGCCATTGGTGTCGATCGCAAACACACCGTTTGGCAGCAGCGAGAAATTGCCGGCCGCGGGATCGCCGTGCGCGGTATTGAGCGGCTTCACCGTCTTGCCGTTCTCCACGTAAAGGCCCAGCGGTTCGCCGTGCGCGTCATAGATGCCTGCATTGGCGGCGAACAGCAATTGCCTGTCCTGCGATGCGCCCCACGATTGCAGCGCAGCGGTGCTCGCGAAGGGTTTTCCGGTGGCGGGATCGCGCCAATGCAGTTCCAAATCCGCCTTGGCAAGATCGATGGTCACCACGCGGTAATGCACGTTGTCGAACACCACGTCGTGACTCGCAACACCCTGCGACGCAGGCGCGCATCCAGCCAGCAGCGCCGCCGCGACCAGCATGCCCAATGCTCTTGCAAGTATGTGGACGGGGCCGGCCGCGGGTCGATTCGGATCCATGGGGAAGATGGTCGCCGGATTGTGCGGGTCCGCGCAAGCCTGTGGGTCCTCGGCTCGGGGGCCCGCGGATTCGGCGTCAGTGCGCGGGCTGCAGGGTCAGGTGGTATTTCGCGGGTCCGGGCAGGAACGGCGTCGGCTTGCCTTGCACCCAGGCTGCGTGGCCCTTGCCGAACCACGGTGACAGCGGGTTGTCGGATTGCCCGGCGGGCATTTCAAGGATGCCGTGCGCCTCGTTGCCGGGTTGCACGTCCATGCGCATGGAGGCGCCGAACGACGGATGCAATACGCGCGGCATGTCGTTGTCGCCGGCTAGCTCGTCGTGCGGCATGTCGAAGAACCGGGCCAGCCAGCCTGGCAATGCCACCGACAGCGGGTTGTCGAGTCTCGCGGTGTTGTGGCGGCCCCAGGTCTTTTCGGCGAGCGGGCCGGGCAGCGCCGCCAGCGCATCGGCGACCTGGTTTGCCGAATCGGACAGCAACGCGTTCCAGTCCCGGTATTTCGAGTCGAGCAGCCACGCGGGTTGCTGCGTCACCAGCGTCCATGCCGCGTATTCGCCAACCGCAGGCGTCGGCCACTCGAAATCCTTCCATTTTCCGGAGGCACGCGCAGAAAACGGCGCCAGTACGTTTTCGCGTACCTGGTTGCGGAACATCCGCACGATCCGGTAGCCGACGCTGTCGGCGGCGGCACGCGCCCGCCACTTTGCGACGAATGGTTTCAGCGCCGCCAGTCGGGTGCAGGATGCACGGGCGCCTGCCGGCACCGGGATGTTCGATGGACCGGGATCCGCTTGATCACAATGCGAGGCGTCGAGCACGGAAAGCAGCAGCCTCTGCCAGCGCGCAAGGAACAAGGCGCGATCATCGAGCTGGATCTCCAACATGTCGCGCGGGATGAAATGATTCCGCGCGCGGAGATCGTCGCGAATCTGCTGTGCCCGCGCGCCCTGGTCGTAGCCGCCATCGCCGAGCAATTGCAGCGCGTCGCCGGAAGCTATGCGCTGGTTGGCGGTCCAGATGCGTGAATCGGCGGGATTCGCAATGCGCGGATCCTGTGTGGGGGTGGCGTAGCCGGTCCAGCCCGTGCCGGCTCCCGACCAGTCCGCCGGGGCGGAAGGATCGAAGCCCGCGCGAATCGGGATCACGCTGCCGGCGATGCTCCATCCGATGTTGCCGCCCGCGTCGGCGACTACCAGGTTCTGGGGAGGTATCCCCATCGTCGGGGCGATCGCGAGGACCTGGTCCACCGTGGTTGCGGTTTCGAGCTGCATCAGGTTGAGGTTGACGGCGCGCAAATCCTGGGCGGTCCATGACAACGCCAACGGAGTGCCGTCCGGCGCCTTGGCCATGATCGGTCCCCAGATGGTGTCCTCGACGGTCACGTGCGCGTCAGGCGCGCCTTTCACCTGGATGGATTCGTCGTGCTTGACGATCCTTGCCCAGCCGCCGGGTGTCCTGTATTGCGACGGATCCTGTGGATTGCCGATCACGCGCACCCAGTCCATCCAGTCGCCTTCGCTGTTGGTGAAGCCCCATGCGACATGGCCGTTGCTGCCGATCACCATGGCCGGCGCACCGGGCAGCGTGACGCCATTGAGGTCGATCGTCCGTTTCGGATCGGCCGGGTCGGGATAGCGCAGCCGAGCGCGATACCAGATGTTGGGCACGCGCAGGTGCAGGTGTGGATCGTTGGCGAGCAACGCTGCGCCGCCGGTGAGCGCGCCACCCACCGCGAAGCCGTTGCTGCCGACGCCGGCGTTGGCGACGTTTGAAAGCGCGACCGCGCGCGCGCCGCCTGCCAGCGCGACGTTTTGGATCGGCAGTGCGCGCAAGTCGAGCACCGTGGCAGCCGGCACCGGCACTGCTTGCGACGGATCGCCCAGCATGGGCGCTTCCCAGCGCGGTGACGGCGCCAGCAGGAAATCGACCACCGGTTTTGGCAACACCGCGCGCAGGCGCGCGATGTTCAATTCGCGCGCGTTGTCGCCGCCCTGATTGAGGTCGAAGAACATCGCATCGATCGTCAGGATGCTATCGGCGTCCGTCCATGGTTGCGGCTTCGCGCCCAGCAGCAGGTATTCCCACGGCCGCACGGAGAGATGCGCCAGCCCCGCGTTCACGCCTTGCGTGTAGGCATCCATCAATATGCGTTGGGGCGTTGGCAGTGATGCAAGCACGCGTTCCGCCAGCGCACGGAAGCGGTGCATGCGGTGGTTTTCATCACGCGGCAGCGCGGCGGGCCCGACCAGCGCCGCCAGTTCGCCCGCGGCGTCGCGACGCTGCAAATCCATCTGGAAGAACCGTTCCTGCCCGTGCACGTAACCCAGCGCCCAAGCGAGGTCGCGACGATTTCGCGCGGTGATCGTGGGAATGCCGTCGGCGTCGCGCACGATGGTGACCGGCGAGGACAACCCCTCCACCGCCACCGCGCCGTCGGTCTGCGGCCGGCTGCCCGCGAGCAGCCGCCAACCGATCGCCAACACGATCACGACGATGACGATCAGCGCGAGGGCGACGTGTCGAATCCAGCGCATGGCAGATCCTTTGGTTGTGCCGCTTGCCGATGTACCGGCCGAGCGCGCTGTTGTGGAAAGTCAGGCCATGGATGGCCGTTCCGGTCTCTCACAACTGCGGAACCGGGCCAGTTGCTCGACAGTCCCGTAACGCAGCGATCACGGATGATCGCAAAAATTACGGCACGATGCCGGTCCACGCCGCCGAGGAAAACTTGGATTCAGCCAGCGTCACGGCGCGTTCCATTTCCGCGTGCGCCAGCTTGCCGGGAACAAGCCCGTGGCGATGCCGGAAGACCGCGATCATCTTCTCGATGATTTCATCGCGCGGAAGTCCGGTCTGGCTGCGCAGCGGATCGACGCGCTTGGCCGCGCTTTGCGTGGCCTTGTCCGAAAGCTTCTCGCGTCCGATCCGCAGCACCTCCAGCATCTTCGTGGTGTCGATGTCGTAAGCCATCGTGACGTGATGCAGCACCGCGCCGCCGCGACGCGTTTGCGCCGCGCCCCCGATTTTGCCGGCAGACGAGGCGATGTCGTTGAG
>DATFGT010000107.1:0-24145 GCA_035249175.1 Rhodanobacteraceae bacterium | reverse complement strand
TAGGCCTTGAACTCCCCGCCAAACCGCTCCGCGCCCACCTTCGTCAGCGCCGCCGTCAGCGTCGTCTTGCCATGGTCCACGTGACCGATCGTCCCCACGTTCACATGCGGCTTCTTGCGCTCGAATTTCTCTTTGGACATGGCTGAAAATCCTCGACCGAAACTGTGCGTTGTCTGACAGCGGCGAACCGCGGGTGGTGCTCACGACAGGAATCGAACCTGTGACCTCTTCCTTACCAAGGAAGTGCTCTACCGACTGAGCTACGTGAGCGGAAGGGTTGCTGCAGCAGTCATCCGTGCGAAAGCCAAACCCGGCATCCATGCCGGACTTTTCAGAAAAGCTTGCCATCCATGGCGCGGACAGCCAATACATCGTTGGCGCAGCCCAATGGAGCGGGAGACGGGAATCGAACCCGCACCATCAGCTTGGAAGGCTGAGGTTCTACCATTGAACTACTCCCGCATCGGCGGTGTTCTCTGGCGGAGTTTTTGGCTCCGCTGCATGCTGGTGGAGGGAGGTGGATTACTCGTCTCGTCCATGAGACTCACCCCTCCGGGGTCGCGCCGCCTTCGCGTCGCGTTCCGATTCGCTCCCGGCGAATCGGTCGAACCGTCATTTTGTTTCGGTGGTTCGCATCCACCTCAACGAACATCTGTACCTGTTGAAACTGGTGGAGGGAGGTGGATTCGAACCACCGAAGGCGTAAGCCAGCAGATTTACAGTCTGCCCCCGTTGGCCGCTTGGGTATCCCTCCGAATTTTTATCGTCTCCCGAAGGCGCAAGTCAGCAGATCACACGTCCTGTCGCTCCCGTTGGCCGCCTGGCGTATCCCTCCGGATCCTGTTGCTGCGTGGCCTCATCAAACCGCGCCGCAGTGGCGTCGCGTCCAAATGCCTCTACCGACACCAAGAACCCGGCGATGTTCAATGACACCCGGGTTTCGGCTTTTTGCACCACAAAGACTGCGTATTTTTGCGGCTCGCAGCGCGCAAGTCAACCCGCTTCGCCATCGTGCCGGTGCCATTTGTTCCAGCTCGTGGCACGCCTTCCGGCCATCCACCGTCCGCGCACCCGGCGTGGTGCCGGGGAAGAATGTGGCAATGCGCTATCAAAGCTCACGCCTTCATGCTACCCCCGGACACGATCTTTCACACTTGTTTCGGGATGCGCATCACACATCAGGAATTGTCACGGACGTACTGGATGGCACGGCTCTTGCAGTCTGCCTGACCGAACCCGGTGTGGGACCGGGATCAAAACCATTTCAACATCTTTGGGGGAGATAAACCAATGAATCTCAAGTTTACCGTGCTGGCCGGCGCGCTGGCCCTCGCTTGCGGCGCCGTGGCCATTGCACCTTCGGCCACGGCCAGCCCCGTCACCAGCCCTTCCGGCACCATCACCTTCCAGGGCCGGGTGGTCGCCAACTCCTGCGTCATCACCGTGACCGGCGGCACCGCCTCCTCGGCCGGTGGCGCTGCCAGCGGGCTGGTCACGCTGCCGACGGTGTACACCACCGACCTCACCGCAGTGGGTGCAGTGGCAGGCAGCACGCCTTTCAGCATTTCGCTGACGGGTTGCGATACCAGCTTCACCAATACCCAGACCCTCTGGAACGCCGGCGCCAACCTCAGCGCGTCGGGTGGTCGCCTGAAGAATCCCAGCGGCTCGAACGTCGACGTGCAGTTGCTGAATGCCAGCAACGCCGCGATGGACCTGAGCAAGGGAACCGCGGCGGCGCAAAACTCGCCGACGGTGAACTTCAGCTCCGGCAGCGCGACCCTCAACTACTCGGCGCAGTACTACGCCACGGCGGTCTCAACCACGGCCGGCGCGGTGAATACCAGCGTCCAGTTCACGATGATCTACCAGTAAGCGGCCATCCGTGTTCCGCTGCGGCCTGTGCCGTGGCGGAACAGCGGAAAACCTCGCGTTGCTCGCCGCACACGGAGGATCATCCATGAAGCACTTCATTGCCACCGCTTGCGCGGTGCTGGCCGCACTTTGCCTGTGCACCCCATGCGCCCACGCCAGTGTCGTGATCGGCAGCACCCGCGTGGTGTTTCCCGCCAGGCAAGGCGAGGTCACGGTGCGACTCAGCAATGCCGCCGACAAGCCTGCGCTGGTCGAGGCATGGATCGACACCGGCGATGTCCATTCGACGCCGGACAGCGTCAGCACGCCATTCCTGATCACGCCGCCACTGTTCCGGATGGAGCCGAACAGGGACCAGAGCCTGCGCATCCTGTTCGCGCCGGGCTCGCAGCCACTGCCAACCGATCGCGAATCGCTGTTCTGGCTGAACGTGCTGGAAATCCCACCCAAGCCCGGCGGCGCCGCGGCGGACCGAAACACCCTGCAGTTCGCGATCCGTTCGCGGTTGAAGCTTTTCTACCGCCCGGACGACCTGCCGGGCGATCCGCTGAAGGCGCCCGACCAGCTCGTGTTCAGGGCCGCGTCCGATGCGCAAGGCTGGGCGTTGGAAGTGCACAACCCGACGCCTTACTACATCACCATCAGCAAGCTGTCATTCGGATCCGAGGCAAAGACCCTTGCCGGCGCCGACGGCATGGTGGCGCCATTTGGCGATCTGCACATGCCGCTCAAGGATCGCGCACACGCGCCGGCCGCAGGCACCTCCATCGCATTCACCACGATCGATGACTACGGCGCAGGGGACGCGCACAAGGCCAGCGTGACGCAATGATCGCGCGTCGCGCCAGCGGCAGGTCCGCGCCGGCGCTGAAACATGCCGCGCTCGCGCTCGCTTGTGGCGCGGCACTCGCGACATCGTTCTGGTCTGCCCCGGCTGTCGCGGTGGCGGCCGACGCGTCGGCCAACCCGGGTGGAGGCTTTGCCCAATTCGACCGCGGCATGCTGGCTGGCGGCGGCAAGGATGCAGCCGACATCGCGCGATTCGAACACGGCAACCCGGTGCTGCAAGGCATTTACAACCTCGACGTCTACGTCAACGGCAACTGGATTGGCCGTCTGGACGTGCGCTTCGCCGCGCCGACGCCCAACACCAGTGCGCTGCCCTGCGTGAACCAAGACTTGATGAACCGAATGGGGCTGGTGCCGGTCAACGCCGATTCCACCGCGCTGGCGAAGTTGCAATCCGCAGGCGCCTGCGTCCAACTGTCGGACCTGATTGCCGGCGCCAAACTGTCCCTGGACATGCCGAACCTGCGCCTGGACGCCAGCGTGCCGCAGGCTTACAGGGGTCAGATGCCGCGCGGTTATGTCAACCCGGCCTCATGGAATGCAGGCGTACCGGCGTTTCTGCTGAACTACAACTTCAACAGTTATCACGCCAGCAGCGCGGGGCAAGGCCAGATCAGCACCTATCTCGGTTTGCGCGCGGGATTGAACATCGGGCTCTGGCAATTGCGCCAGGACAGCACCGTCACGTGGCAGTCGGCGCTCGCCGGCAGCCCCGGCCAACGTCACTGGCAGAACATCGATGCATACGGGCAGCGCGCGCTGCCGAAGATGCGCGCCAAAATCGTTCTTGGCGACAGCTTCACCGACGGCGCCGTATTTGACAGTTTCGGACTGCGCGGCGTGCAACTCGCCACCGACGACCAGATGTTGCCGCAATCCCTGCATGGCTATGCGCCGGTGGTGCGTGGCGTCGCCGACACCAATGCCAAGGTCACCGTTCGGCAGAACGGGGTGCAGATTTACGAGGCGACCGTCGCGCCGGGTCCGTTCGCGATCCGTGACCTCTACCCCACCGGCTACGGCGGCGATCTGGAAGTAACCGTGACCGAGGCCGATGGCCGTCAGCACGGTTTCTCGGTGCCTTACGCCTCGGTGGCGCAACTGCTGCGTCCCGGCGTCACCCGTTTCGACGTGGCGGCGGGCCAACTGCGCAATACCAACCTTCAGGACAAGCCGGGTGTCATCCAGGCGGCCGCGCAGCACGGTTTCAACAACATCTTCACGGGCTACGCCGGCGCGCAAGGTTCGGAGGGCTACGCCGCGGCGCTGATCGGCGGCGCGTTCAACACGCGCTTCGGCGCGCTTGCGCTGGACATCACCCAGGCCCACGCGAGCATCCCGGGTCATGGCGCGCACAACGGCCAAAGCTTTCGGATCACCTACAGCAAAATCATTCCGGACACCGACACTTCGCTGACGGTCGCGGCGTATCGTTATTCCACCAGCGGGTTCCTGAGCCTGCTGGATGCCGAGTCCGCCCGCGACTATTCGCGACGCGGACTGGATGCATTGCAATACCTGCCGACGAACGTGCCCATGATCGATGGCGTACCGGTGGAGAGCCTGCTGACGCCGGCGCAGCGCGCGGTTCTGGCGGGCAGCGTGTACAACGCGGACAACGATTTCACTGCCCACGGCTGGTTGCAACAGCGCAGCCGCTTCACCCTGACGTTGAGCCAGCGCCTCGGCCAGAGCGGTTCGCTGTACGCCAATGCTTCCGTCAACGACTACTGGAATCGCAACGGCCACGACACGCAATTCCAGGTGGGTTACAACAATCATTTTCGACGCTTGTCGTGGGGCATTTCCGCCACGCGTTCGCGCCTGGTATTCGGCGGCTATGACAACCAGTTTTTCCTCAATGCCAGCCTGCCGCTCGGCAACAGTGCGCGCGCCCCGAATCTTTCGACGAACCTGAGCCATAGCGACATCGCAGGAAGTCAGGAACAAGCGATGCTCAACGGCTCGGCGGGCGAATGGAACCAGTTCACCTATGGCACCACCATCTCGCACAGCGACGCGGGCGGCGGCAACGCGGCCAGCGTGAACGCCGGCTACCGCAGCCCGTATGCAGTGTTCAATGCCAGCGTCGGCAAGGGCAGTGGTTATTCGCAGGAATCGGTGAGTGCCAGCGGCGCGGTGGTCGCGCACCAGGGCGGCATTACGTTCGGCCAGCCGATCGGCGACACGGTTGCCGTGGTGCACGCGCCCGGTGCCGACGGCGCACACATCACCAATGCACCTGGCGTGCGCGTCGACCGTTTCGGCTACGCGCTGGTGCCGTACCTCACGCCCTATCAGGTCGACACCATCCAGATCGACCCTCAGGGCCTGCCGCTGAACGTGCAACTCGACGCGACCAGCGCGCAGGTCGCACCGTACGCGGGCGCGGTCGTGATGGTGGACTTCAAGAGCAAGGAAGGACGCGCGCTGATCGCCCGCATCCATCTGGCCGACGGCAAACCCGCGCCATTCGGCGCACAGGTGTTCAACGCAAAAGACGAACCACTGGGCGTGGTCGGACAGGCCGGCCTCACGTTGCTGCGCGGTGTCGATGCAAGCGGCCAGTTGAGCGCGCAGTGGCAGGACGGGAACGGCACGGAACATGCGTGCAGATTCCCGTATTCGCTGCCCGCAAAGGCCAAATCGACGAGCGATTACGCCGAGATCCACGCCACCTGCACCGACAGCGCCGTCGCCCTGCAGCCATCAAGGGGAAGCGGAAAATGACTTGCTGCGCAGCCACCGCCGTTTCGCTGGCCATGCTTCGCTTGCCTGCTCGGCATTTCGTAACGGTCAACGCACCCGCAAAAACCGTGCGCCGACGGCAGCCGCCATGGACCATGCTGCTGGCGGGCTTGCTGCTGCTGGGCCTCGTGGGTCATGCGCGCGCGGAGTGCTACTACGACAGCGGGATGGCAGCAACCATCAGTTTCGCGCCACCCGCGACGATCTCGGTGTCGCCGGATACCGCTGTCGGCACTGTTTTGTGGACGTCGGCGCCCGTCGCCCCAACCAACCCACTTGTCCTGGAATGTTCCGGTATGGACGGCAGCGGAATTGCGAACTCCGTGGGTCTCACACCCGCGAGCGGCACCCTTTTCCCCACGGGAATCCCATGGCTTTCCTATCAAATCCTTTATCCGGATTCAACGCACGCCTTGCAGCCGGATCCCAATGAATCGGTGAATGGTGGCAGCGGAACGGGGGTCACCTTCAGTGTGGGCTACGCACTGCAACTGGTCGTCACCGGCCCTGTCACAAGCGGTGGCACCCTGAGTGGACAGCTCGGCATCTGGCAGATGGCGTACTACACCTGCACGGAGTACAACCCCGCCGGCAACTGTCCGAACTCTCGATGGGCAAAAGCCGTGCTTCCACTCGCCACCTTCGTCACTTCGAGTGTGATATTTGTCCTGCCGACCTGCAAAGCTGCCGTCGACCCCACCGTGGTGACGCTGCCCACGGTACTCACGACAGCCTTCACCGGTGGCAACTCCACTTCAGGGCAGACACCGTTCGCGGTGCAACTGACCTGCTCTGGTGTGGTCAACAACCTTGCTGTTACATTGACCGCCGCATCCCAGCCCGTGGGGTTCGGCAAGAATTCCGGTGTCATAGCGAACAAAAGCGGTCTTGGCTTCGCGCAAAACGTGGCCGTACAAATTCTCCAAAGCGACGGCACAACCCCGGTAACCTTCAGCAATACACTTGAAGTTGGCCCGAGCACAAACGGCCCATTCAGCATTCCGTTCTTCGCACGCTATTACCAGACCGGCACGCCCGTGTCGGGTGGCGATGTCAACGCCACCGCCACCTACACGATCACCTATCAGTAAGGCTCACGGCGTATCGTCGGGTACCAGCTTTGCCAACGGTTTGCCCGAGCCATCCAGCAGTACCAGCGTTTCGCCATCACGATGCATACGCGCCGCGTGCCGCAGGGCACCGAAAACGCTGCGCTCCACCTCCATCGTGCCGGCGGGTTCGAGGCACGCCATCTTGGTGGACATGGCGTCGCCAAATTTCGTATGGCCGTTCGCGGACATTTCCCACGACGCGCCGTAGGCGTTGCAGCCCGCCTTGCCGGACGCGCGTCCATCCCGCAGGCGCAGCGTCGCATCGACGCCGTTCGGCACTGGCACACCGTTGACCTCGACGAAACGCCAATCGGAGCCGCGAAGATCGCTTGGCGTGGCGCCGCTCGATGCAGCAGCCGAAGAGTCCTGCGCGTCAACCGGATCGCGGAGGGCCTGTGCTGCACTACCCGCGATCACCAACGCCGCCACCAGCGCGAGCACGACTTGGCGCATCGAGCAACCTCCTCGCGACGAGTCATTCCACCCTACGCCCAGGATGCTGAATCAGGGTTGTGCAGCGTTGGCATCGACCCGGCTGACGCGCGAAGCGCGACCACGTTCAACCAGCTTTCCATCGACAACATCGATGCGCTTCTCGAACGATGGATCGCGCACTTCATAGCCGGGCAGCTTCAGATGGCTCTCCGTGCCGATGCCGGTGACGATGAAGCCATCGAGATTCAACGGTTTTCCGGCGGTGACCCGATCTTTCAAAAAAGCCTCCAGCCCCTTGCGACCGCCCGCTTTTTCGACATCGCGCAACACCTTCGATACCACGATCCAGGCGTGGCCATCAGGATGCCAACTCAGCAAACGCGCATCGCCGTTCGCATCCACCAGCAACGCACTGTCCTGGTCCACGCCCAGACCGGTGATCGCGGCACTGTAATGATCCTTTGCCAGGCGGGCCACGAACGCCAGCAAGCGCCCCAAGCGATCGCGCTGCGCAAAATGCGTGTCGGTAACGGTTCCGCGCAGAAGTGGCAACGTGATGAACTGGTCGACCAGCGTCACCGCCGGGCCGGCGGGATCATGCAACGCCTCCGGGGACGTGATGCTGCCGCCATCCATCGCGCCGTAGCCCCATTCGCCGAGGATCGCGAGTCCCGCGCTGGTTCCACCGATCGGCTTGCCCGCACGCACGTGCGCATCGATCAGCTTGTTGAGCGGCGTGCCCTTCCAGAAGCGCACGTAGTTGGCCTGGTCGCCGCCCGCGATGAAGATGCCGTCGGCGTGTTCGACGATCGCCAGCACGTGCGGATCGCTGGCCGGCACACGCGAATGAAAGATCAGCGTCTGCACCGAAGCGACGCCGCCGACATCGCGATAAATCCAGTTCTGCAGTTCGTCGTCGCCCGACGCGCGCAGGATCACGATGTGGCCGTGCCCGGCTTGCTTCGCGAACCACTTGAATGATTCTTCGATCTCGCGGCCGCCGCCCATCAGCAACAGGCCGGGCGAGGTCTTGTCCGGGGTTTTGGCCGCGACATCGCCGACAGCGAAGTATTCATAGCCCGCGCGAGGCGAGTCCGTGTGCGTTGAAGATTGTGCGAACGCCGCAGCGCACGGCCACGCCAAACTCGCCGCCAGCCAACACACCACCAACAAATTGAAGTTCCGCCTGCCTGCAAACATGCCGCCCTCCCAGAACGTTTTCGCGGCGCGACGCCGCGCCTCTCGACAAGCAACGGGACGAAACGGATCACCCGTTCCCCCATCCGCGCGATGTACTCGACAACGTGCCACGGCTGTTCCAAGATCGGCCGATGGGAGAATCGGTGGTAGACAAGTGGTTCGTGCGTGAAGTACTGGCCCACGAACAAGCCTTGACGCGTTTCCTGCATCGCAATTGGCGCGACCATGACGAGGTCGGCGACTTGCGGCAGGAAATCTACGTGCGCGTGTACGAGGCCGCGATGCGGCAGCCGCCGGATTCACCGAAGTCCTTCCTGTTCGCGACGGCGCGCAACCTTCTCGCCGACCGGGTACGCCGCCAGCGCATCGTTTCCATCACGGCAGTGGGTGATCTGGAGCAGTTGAACGTCTTGCAGGATGAGCTGGAACCTTCCCGCTGGCTGGGCGGACGGGAGGCGCTGGCACGCCTGGCCCGGGCACTGGATCGCCTGCCGGATCGTTGTCGCGAGGTGGTCTGGCTGCGCCGGGTCGAGGATCTGCCGCAAAAGGAAATCGCCCGACGGCTGGGCATCAGTGAGAAAACCGTCGAAAAGCACATAGCCAAGGGCTCGCGCATGATGGCGGATCATTTCCACGGGGAACTGGAGACAGGCGCCACGCGCGATGAGACGCGAGGTGCGCTCGCACGGATCCGCAAACCGACATGACGAACGGTCATCGCGAAATCGAACGCACCGCCTCGATGTGGCTGGCACGCCGCGATGCCGGCGGCTGGTCGGAGCGCCAGCAAATCGCGCTGGATGCATGGCTGGGCGAATCCGTCGCGCACCGGGTGGCATTCCTGCGCCTCGAAGCGGCATGGGAAGAAGCCGCGCGGCTGAAGACGTTCGCGGCCGGCGACACGGGCGGGCGCATTCCCGCCCGCGGCGAATGGGCCCGTTCTCCCTATTTCGCGTCGCCGCCCGGCAGCGACAATGTCGCGGCCGGGCGCGGTCGCACCCGGCACACTACGTCAGGCACGCACCGTCACTGGCCCCTTTTCGCAGGCATCGCTGCGAGCCTGCTGGTCGTCGCTGTGATTGCGGGGGGATTGGCCTGGCGCGATTACACGCACGTCGAGCGCGATGCATGGCGCACCGTGCTTGGCGCGCAGCAGGTCGTACAGCTTCCGGACGGGTCCACCGCGACGCTGGGCAGCGATACCGGCCTGCGCATGGCATTTTCACGCGCGGAGCGGGATCTGGATCTTGCGCAGGGCGAGGCATTTTTCGATGTCGCGCATGACGCTGCGCGCCCGTTCGTGGTGCAGGCCGAGGGCTACCGGGTGACGGCCGTCGGTACGCGTTTCGACGTGCGCCGCGGCTCCGACGAAAAGTTGCGGGTCGTGGTGACGCGCGGACTGGTGCGCCTGCAATCGATGCGCGATCCGGAGGAAGCGGCCACAATGCTGCCGGCCGGAAGCATCGCCACGGTCGCTGGCGGCAACGTGCTGGTGCAGCACCTTGCGGTGGACGAAGCGCGCGAGCGCCTGAGCTGGCGCGGTGGCTACGCGATATTCCATGGCACGCCTCTGGCCGAAGCGATCGAGGAATTCAATCACTACAACCCGCACAAGATCGTGATCGCCGATCCTTCGCTGAATGCATTGCGGGTGGGCGGGCATTTCCGCCTCGACAACAGCGCGGCCTTCGTGCGGCTGGTGCAGGCCGTCTTCCCTGTCCAGGCGCAACAACGCGGCGACCGCATCGTGCTGGCGCGCCGGGCAGCCGGAAAAGCTGCCGACTGAAATTTCCGTCGGGAAAGCGGGGGATTGCGCGAGCTGGTTCGTCTTGGCTTGGAAGGCGCCGGCCGGCGCCATCCGGGAGGGGAATATGTTCAAACCGTTCATCCGTTGCCTGCTGGTACTCGCCTGCATGCTGCCTGCACTCGGCGTGGCCCAGCAGCAAACAGCCGAGATCGACATTCCGGCCGGCAGTCTCGTCACCGCGCTGGACACGCTGGCACGTCAAACCGGCATGCAGTTCGTTTACAGCGCCGACCAGTTGACGGGACTCACGACCCGCGGCGCCCGCGGCAACCTGTCAGCGCAAGAGGCGCTTGCGGACCTGCTCGCCGGAACCGGCTACAGCGCGCACCGTGATGCCTCCGGTGCGATGGTGATCGTGAAGGATGCGGCCAAACCGTCCGCACCTGCCGCGAGTTCGCCGACATCGCGCGCCGAGCCCGCACCCAAAACACTGCAGGAAGTCGTGGTGACGGGCTCGCGCATCCCGCGCTCGCAGATCGAGGGACCTGCGCCGGTGGTGGCGATCACCGCCCAAGACATCCAGCGCCGCGGCTTCGCCAGCGTTCCTGATCTCATGACTTCGCTGACCCAGAACCTGGGTGCGCTGGACAACAACCAGTACACCGACGGCTTCTCGCCCGGCGCGCAAGCAGTGGACTTGCGCGGCCTTGGCCCCAATCACACGCTGGTGCTGGTGAACGGCCGGCGCATCGCCGACTACCCGCAGTCGTACGGCGGCAACAGCAACTTCACCGACATTTCCAACATCCCGACAGCATTGATCGACCGCGTGGAGATCCTGTCCGGCAGTGCTTCGGCGGTATACGGCTCGGACGCGATGTCGGGCGTCATCAACTTCATCCTGAAGAAGAAAGTGGACGGGACCACGGTCGAGTACCGCGCCGGCGGCACCCAGCACGGTGGCGGCGCGTCGCAGCGGCTGGACATCACCAGCGGCTTTTCCAAGGGCAAGTTCGATGCGGTGTTCGGCCTCGAGCTGGTCGACAAACACCCGCTGTGGGCGTTCCAGCGCAGCTATACCGATTCGCGCCTCGACAGCCCGATCACGCCATCGCGCAATTACCCCAGCCAGGTGTGGGTGCGCTCGGACATCGACGACAACTATCTCGACCCCGGCAAGGCCACCTGCGATGCGCTGGCGGGCTATGACCAAGGCAGCATTATCTACGCACACCGCAGGAACTACGGCTACTACTGCGGCAGCAACGCCGATGTGGCCTACGGCACGCTGGAGAACGGCCGCAAGATGGCCAACCTGTTTGCGTCCGCCACGTTCCACTTCAACGACTACACCGATGTGTACCTCGACGTGCTCGCCGGCACTTCGCACCAGGACAGCTACAACACACCATTGCAGTGGTACAACTGCGAACCCCTGAACGGCGACTGCGCCGACACGCCCTTCTACAACACCGCGACCGGACAGGTGGAACAATGGGGCCGCCGCTATTTCACGATCGAGGAAAACGGCGGCTTCAAACCGGGGATGATCCGCAACATCAACAACACCCTTTCGCTCAACACCGGCATCAAGGGCACGCTCGGCCACGACAGCGACTGGAACTACGAGGCGAATTTCGAACATTCGCAGAACAAACTGGAAGGGAAGTGGCCGGCGCTGATCGCCGCCAAGGCGCAGGCGCTGTATCTCGGCCCTTCGCTGGGACCATACATCGACGAAGACGGCAACGATACCGGCTACCAGATGTACAACGCACCGACCAGTCGCCTGTACACGCCGCTGACGGTGGCGCAATTCCGTTCCATCACCCAGGATTCCATCGACCGCGACAAGAGCCGTGCCGAAAACTGGTCGCTCACGCTGACCAACACCAATCTGTTCAAGCTGCCAGCCGGTCCGGTCGGATTCGCGGGCATTGCCGAATACGGCACTTCGTACTTCGGCCTCAAGGCCGACCCGCTGTCGCTCGATGGCAGTTACTACGGCCTGCACAATACCGATGCAGTAGGTTCGCGCAGCCATGAAGCCGTCGGCTACGAATTCAGTATCCCGGTATTTTCGAACCTGACGGTCACCACCGCCGGCCGCTACGATCGCTACGAATACAGCGACACGAGCGCGGGCAAGTTCACGTACGCGCTCGGCCTCGAATACCGTCCGTTCCAGAGCCTGTTGTTGCGCGGGTCGCTGTCCACCGGTTTTCGCGCACCGGACTTGTCGTATCTCTACGCCGGCATGAGCGGGTCCAGTTCCGGCGGCACCGATTACTACCAGTGCCGACTTGCCAATCCCGAGCCCGGCTACGACTGCGTGGGTGATTCCGATTTCGACGCCAGCTACAACGGCCGCAGCCACGGCAGCACCGCACTGAAGGACGAGACCAGCAAATCGTTCACCTACGGTTTCGTGTTTGCACCGACCCCGAACTTTGACATCAGCGCCGACTACTACCGCATCAAGCTCAACAACGAAGTGGAGTACCAGAGCAGCGATGAAATCCTGCGTCGCGAAGCGGATTGCCGGCTCGGCATGGACGTCAACGGCACTCCCGTGGATGGGGGTTCATCGTTCTGCCAGCAGGTCGAAAGCCAGGTGGTGCGCAACGCGCCGAACGCGTCCTACAACCCCAACGGCATTACCTCGGTGCTGGTGTTGCCAATCAATGCCGCGATCGACCAGACCTCGGGCGTCGACTTCAATGCGCACTATCGCTTGAACGCGCAGCGCTTCGGCACCTTCGACTTCAATCTCGGCGCCACCTACGTCATCAGGCATACGACCCAACTGAGCCCTGACTCGCCCGTCGACAACGAGATGACAGACATCTACTACTACCTGATCCCGCGCACCAAGGCCAACGCCTCGGTAACCTGGAACTTCCACGATTTCACCGCGACGCTGTATGGGGCGCGCCTCGGCGGCATACCGAACTACGACGGCACCCAGCGCATGGGACCGACGTTCCTGTACAACGCGACATTCGGTTACCGCGTGACGCCCGACATCAACGTCTCGCTGATCGTGGACAACGTGTTCGACTCGCGGCCGCCGCGCGACACCACCTGGACCAGCTATCCGTACTACTCGCGCAACTGGTTCAGCGCCGTCGGACGTGCGTACTTCGTGGACTTGAGCATCAGGTTCGGCGGCAAGAGCGGCATTTGAGCCGGACCAGGGCGCGAGCGAAAACCCGCAAGCAGTGTGCGGGCGGCTTTGGTGAAAAGTCAGGCCAGGGAAGGCCGTTCTGGTGTCCGGGACCACCGGGCACCGCAATCCACGACACCTTTCGCGACGCAGCGATCAGGGACGATCGCATCAAACGTTGAAGCGGAAGTGCAAGACATCGCCTTCCTGCACGCGGTATTCCTTGCCTTCCAGACGCAGCCGGCCCGCATCGCGCGCGCCGGCTTCCCCGCGGTACTTCACGTAATCATCGAACGACACCGTCTCGGCGCGGATGAAGCCTTTTTCGAAATCGGTGTGGATCACGCCCGCGGCCTGCGGCGCGGTGGCGCCGCGCTTGACTGTCCACGCGCGCACTTCCTTTTCGCCCGCGGTGAAATAAGTCTGCAGGCCGAGCAGCGTGTACGCTGCGCGGACCACTCGATCGAGGCCGGGCTCATGCAGCCCCATCGATGCGAGGAATTCGCCGCGATCGCATTCATCCAATTGCGCAAGTTCTTCTTCGATGGCCGCGCACACCGGCACCACCACCGCGCCTTCGGCTTCAGCGCGCTGGCGCACCGCATCGAGATGCGGGTTGTTCTCGAAACCGTCCTCGCGCACGTTGGCGACATACATCAGCGGCTTCATCGTCAGCAGGAACAAGTCGCGGACCGCGGCGCGCTCCTCGTCGTCCAGTTCTACCGATCGCGCAGACTTACCTTCGTTCAACGCGGCGCGCAATTTTTCCAGCACAGGGTGCTTGGCCATCGCTTCCTTGTCGTTGGCCTTGGCCGCCTTTTCCGCGCGCGCCAGGGCCTTGTCCACGGATTCCAGATCCGCCAGCGCCAGCTCGGTATCGATAGTTTCGATGTCGGCGATCGGATCGATCTTGCCAGTGACGTGCACGATGTCGGGATGCTCGAAGCAACGCACCACGTGCGCGATCGCGTCGACCTCGCGGATGTGTGCGAGGAACTTGTTGCCGAGGCCCTCGCCTTGTGACGCGCCTGCAACGAGACCGGCGATGTCCACAAATTCCACCGATGCCGGAATGATCTTCTGTGGGCGCACGATGTCCGCGAGTTGCTGCAAACGCGGATCGGGCACCGGCACCACGCCGACGTTCGGATCGATCGTGCAGAACGGGAAATTTGCCGCAGCGATGCCCGCCTTGGTCAGCGCGTTGAAGAGCGTGGACTTGCCGACATTGGGCAGGCCGACGATGCCGCATTGGATGGCCATTCGAAAAACTCCACGCCGTATTCCAGCGAAGGTCGGAATCCACTTTTTTGCGGATACCGGACAAAAATAAAGGGATCCCGGCCTTCGCCCGGATGACGAGCGAAATGGTTTCAGCCGGACTTTGGCGGGTCCTGCCGCAGCGTATCCTTCGTGTTCAACCGCTTCATCGCCTCGTTGAAATTGCCCGCAATCGCCAGCGGCAACGCGTCCCGCGCACGCGCGATCGCGCCCAGCATCGCATCCTCGTCCGCGGCAGAGGGATTGCCGAGCACCCACGGCGTCACGCGATTACGGTCGCCCGGATGTCCGATGCCGACGCGCAACCGATGAAACTTGCCGTGGCCAAGCTGCGCGATGATGTCGCGAATGCCGTTCTGGCCGCCGTGGCCACCATCGAACTTCAGGCGCGCGGCGCCGGGCGGCAGATCCAGATCATCGTGCACCACCAGCAATTCTTCGGGCGCGAGCTTCCAGTAGTTCAGCGCAGCCACGATTGCGCGGCCGCTTTCGTTCATGAACGTATCGGGTTTGATCACCCGAACCTGCTCGCCGTCGATCGACACGCGGCACGCTTCGGCGTGCAGGCGATTCTCGAAACCGAAGCGCGCACCGGCGCCCGTCGCCAGCACATCGGCGAACCAGAAGCCGGCATTGTGCCGGTTGCGCAGGTATTCGGGTCCGGGGTTGCCAAGGCCCGCAATGAGTCGAATTCCCGCCATGTCACTCGCACCACGCCCTCACCCCTTGCCCTCTTCCGCAAGCGGGCGAGGGGGAGTGATCGTCGCGCTGCGCGCGACATCGCCATTGAATGAAGCGGAGTCGGATGCCATGCATTCGGGTGTGCGCTCGGGCGATCCGGCGCCGTTACCGGCCCGGATCGCCGTCGCGCAAGGATTACTTCTTCTCGGCTGGCTTCTTTTCGCCGGCGGCAGGTGCCGCGGCCTTGGCCGCATCGCCACCCGCTGCCGGTGCGGCCGCGCCTTCGGCTGGCGCACCTTCGGCGGTACCCGCTTCGGCCGGAGCCTCCTCGACTTCCTCGCGGACCGCCTGCGTAGACACGACGGTGTGGTCGTACTCCTTGCCAAGCTTCAACTCGGGGATCTCGACACCCGCCGGGAGCTTCAGGTCCGACACGTGCATGACATCACCCAGCGCCAATTCGCTGAGGTCGATGTCGAGGTGCTCGGGCAGGTCCTTCGGCAAGCACGACACTTCGACTTCGGTGATGTTGTGAGAGATCACCACGCCGGAAGTCTTGGCGGCCGGTGACTTTTCCTTGTTGAGGAAGCGGATCGTCACGTACACGCGAACCGGCTTGGATTCGTCGACGCGCAGGAAGTCCAGGTGCAGCAGCTGCGGCTTGACCGGATGCTTCTGCACATCGCGCAGCAGCACCTTCTGGCGGTTGCCGTCGACCAGCAGGTCGAGGATGGCCGACGAGAACCAGTCGTGCTTCGCAGCCAGCGACAGTTTCAGGTGATCGAACTGGATGTTTTCCGCGGGCGCGCCCGCACCGTAGATGACGGCGGGAACCTTGCCGTCGCGACGCAGGCGGCGGCTCGCACCTTTGCCCTGGTCGTTGCGGCGTTCGGCCGTGATTTCATGGATGGTTGCCATTTTCTGTTACCTCGGGTTGCATGATGCCGCCTCGCGGCGACTTGGAATGACTTCCCCGCGACCAGGGAAGCCGATAGGAACATCTGATTTGGTTCGTCATCCCGGAATACTCGTGCCATCCATGGCGCTCGCGCTACGCGCCGCCTTCGGCGTTCGCGTTTGCAATCCTGCAAACACAGTCGCGCAGCGATATCCGGGATCCAGTGTCCTTGTTTTCAGCGCAGAAGTCCCTGGGTTCCGGCTTTCGCCGGAATGACGACAAAGAATTTTCCGTATTCTTGTCAATCCACGTACAAACTGCTGACCGATTCACCATACGCCATGCGGCGGACGGTTTCGGCCAGCAACTGCGCAACGGACAACTGGCGGATCTTCTGGCACGCGGCACCTTGCTCGCTCAGCGGGATGGTATCGGTGACCACCAGTTCGTCCATCTGCGATTTTTCGATATTGCTGATCGCCGGCCCCGACAGCACCGCGTGGGTGCAGTACGCGACCACTTCCTTGGCGCCGCGATCCTTCAGCGCCTTCGACGCGGCACACAAGGTGCCCGCCGTGTCCACGATGTCGTCCACCAGTACGCAGGTCTTGCCGACGACCTCGCCGATGATGTTCATCACCGTCGCCTCGTTGGGGCGCGGGCGGCGCTTGTCGATGATCGCGAGGTCCGCGTCGTCCAATCGCTTCGCGACCGCACGGGCGCGCACCACGCCGCCGACGTCCGGGCTGACCACCGTGATGCCCTCGGTGCCGTGCTTGCGCCAGATGTCGGCCAGCAGCACCGGCGAGGCGTACACGTTGTCCAGCGGTGCTTCGAAAAAGCCCTGGATCTGATCGGCGTGGATGTCCACCGTCAGCACCCGGTCGGTGCCTACCGCGTCGATCAACTGCGCGGCGACCTTCGCGGTGATCGGCACCCGCGCTGCGCGCAGACGGCGATCCTGGCGCGCGTAGCCGAAGTATGGAATCACCGCGGTGACGCTGGCGGCCGAGGCGCGCTTCAGCGCGTCCACCAGCACCAGCAGTTCCATCAGGTTTTCAGCCGACGGCGCGCAGGTGGATTGCATCACGAAGACGTCCTGATTGCGGACGTTCTCGTCGATCTCCACCTGCACTTCGCCGTCGGAGAACTTGCCGACCACCGCCTTGCCCAGCGGTTCGCCGAGCGTGTGCGCGACGTCCTCGGCCAGCTTGCGATTGGCATTTCCCGAGAACAACATCAGGCTGGATGTGTTGTGCATGTTTCCGGTCTCTCGCCGCAACGCCGATGTGGCTGGGGCGGCAGGATTCGAACCTGCGAATGCCGGGATCAAAACCCGGTGCCTTACCACTTGGCGACGCCCCACCATTGATCGTGACCGGGCATCCTGCCCGGCGCGATGAAAAGCCGCATATTGTCGCGGCCGGCGCAATCCGTGTCAATTCAGGCGGTTGGATGCCGAGTCGCGACTTCGAAGGATCAGCGCCTCAGGGCTGCGTCGAGCCGATGCCACTCCACTGTTCGATGAAAACCCGCACCGTATACGGATCGCGGCTCGCATACACCTTGCGCGGCAGTGGCGGATTGCGTTCCGAATACCAGTCGCGGTAATCGACATGCCAGCCGTCCTGGTTCAGCGTGGCCGGCAGCCCGTTGGCGCCGAAGGTGAGAATGGCCGGACGGCCCGGCGCGCGCAAGCCGCGCACCCACCACGCCAGATCGGCCACGGGTACGTCCCAACCGAATTCCGCGCTCAGCACCTGACGCGCGTCGGCACCGGCCAATGGCTGCTTGCCGACGCCGGTCAGCGTGGCGCCGTCGGGACCGCCGTTCAATTGCACCGTCTTGCCAGTGACGGGCGCGCGTAACGTGAATTGATAGTGCTGGCCGCTTTGTCGCCAGGTGATGCCGCCGCTGCCGCCGCGATGTCCATCGGACGCCGCGAAGCGCCCTTCGAGGATCCAGTCCTGTTGCGTACCCAGCATCTGCTCGCGCGCGTCCTGCGCCGCGAGTTGCTGCGCGGTGCCCGGCGTGCGCACTGGCACCGGCGCGCAGGCCGCCAGGACCAATGTCGCCGAAGACGCGGCGATTGCGAAACGCGCGAAGCGGGTCAAGGTTTCAATCTCCGCTCGGCTTGCAGCAGCGCCGGATTGCGGGGGTCGAGCTTGCGCACCTTGCCGAACACTTCGCGCGCGTGCTGGTGTTGTCCGAGCCTCCACAGCACTTCGCCCAGGTGCACGCCGATGTCGGGATCCTGCTGCTGGCCCCAGGCGCGCTGCAGATAGCTTTCCGCCTGATCGAGGTGGCCGAGGCGATATTGCAGCCATCCCCACGAATCCATGATCGCCACCGCGTCAGGCTTGGCCGCCAGTGCCTTGCGCAGCAACTTCGTCGCTTCGGGCAGGTCGCGATCGGCATCGGCCAATGTGAAGCCGAGTGCATTCATCGCTTCGACGTTGTCGGGGTTCTGCGCCAGTACCTTGCGGAAATCGCTAAGCGCCGCATCGGTGTTGCCGGCGTTGGCCTCCTCGATGCCGCGATCATAGATCAGCGCTGGATCATCGGGCAGCGCGCTCAAACCGCGGTTGTAGACCGCGATGGCCTTGGCATGTTCGCCGTGCTGCGAATACATCTGCGCGTCAAGTTCGTACGCGGTGCGCAGGCTGTCGGGATCATCGGCGTAATCCTGCTGGAGTTCCGCGGCCAGCGCATGCGCCTGCACCGATTGGCCGGACTTGTCCAGCAGCACCGCGCTGCGCACCTTGGCATCGAAGGCGTGCTGACTGTCGGGATCGACTTCGCCGTACCACGTGAGCGCTTGATGATCGTGCTTCAACAACTCGGCAAGCTGGCCCAATAGAAAGGCATTGTCGAATCGCTGCGCTTGGGGCGCACGGGCAAGCTCCGCATACAAGGCGCGCAGCGCGTCGTCATCCTTGGCGCGTGCAGCATACGCAACCCGCGCCGACCAGGTCGCCTCGGTCTGCGGGCCACGCGCCAGTATCTTCATGGCCTGCCGGTAATTGTCGGACTCGGCCAGCAGCGCCGCATAACCGAGTTGCAGCTCGGTGTTGCGGGGATGCGCCTCGACACCTCGCGCGTACAGCGCCAGCGCACCGGCGCGATCACCGGTGCTGAGGCGCAGGCTGGCAGCCCAGCGGATGCTGTCCGGCGCGCCGAAGCGCTGCACCGCGGCATCCGCCAGCTTGCGCGCGAATGCGTGGCGCCCGAGATGCTCGCCCAACTGGCTCAATGCAACCCAGATGCTTTCGCTTCCGGGCAGGCGTTCGGGTGTCGCGAGGTCTTCCAGCACCCGCCCGGCCAGTGCGGTATCGCGTGCGGTCAGCAATGTCGCGGCGAAGGTCTTCCAATCTTCGGTTTTGCCGGATGCAAGCAGCATGCGGAACTGGCGTTCCGCGTCGGCGCGATCGCCGTGCAGCATCGCGAGCTGCGCCCGCGCGCCGGCAAGGTCGTGCGGTTCCGCGCCCAAGGCTTGCCAACGATCCAGCAGTTCCCAGGCACCTCCGGCATCGCGCCTGGCCAGCGCAAGCTGCAGCGCACGCTTGGCCACGGCCGGATCGCTCGAAATTCGTGCAGCCTGCGCGTAATCGGCCGCGGCCTCGTCCACCTGATTGTTCTGCAACGCGAACTCGGCCGCGATCACCAGCGCGGATGTCTTGCCGCCGGCGTTGCCGACCGGCAGGTCGAGCCGCGCCAGGGGTTGTTCTGGGGCCGTGCCGGCACGGCCACGGGTGGGCACCTGCGCGCAGCCACCAAGCAACACCAACACGGTGAGTACGGCCGCAAACGCGCTAAAATGTGTGTGCATCCTGGGCCGCGTCTTGAACTTGTCGGGTTGGGTCCGCACACTCCGCACCGGTATTCCGGTCCTCTTCTCTTGTCGCAAGACGACAGCTTAACCTGTTGCCGCCCCCGTTCCCATGCCGCTGATCGCACTCGGGCTCAACCATCTCACCGCGCCGGTCACCCTGCGTGAACAGGTGGCCATCGATGCGGATGCGACCCCGCCGGCACTGGCGGAACTGGCCGCGCAGCCGGGGGTGGACGAGGCCATGATCCTTTCCACCTGCAACCGCACCGAGCTGTACTGCAGCGTGCGCGATGGCGCCGAGCGCGCGCCCGCGGCATGGCTGCACGCCCGCAATCAGATGACCCCGGGCCGGCTGGATGAGTTCCTGTACCGACACACCGATGGCGACGCGGTGCGCCACGTGTTTCGCGTGGCGACGGGCCTGGAATCGATGATCCTGGGGGAACCGCAAATCCTGGGCCAGGTGAAGGACGCTTGGCGCGCCGCGCGTTCGGCCAACACCTTGCACGCGCCGATGGACCGCCTGCTGCAGAACGCTTTCGCGGTGGCCAAGCGCGTGCGCACCGAAACCCGCATCGGCACCGGTCCCGTTTCGGTGGCATTCACCGCGGTCCGGCTGGTGGAGCAGGCCTTTGCGGACCTGCGCGAATCGTGCGTGCTGTTGATCGGCGCGGGAGACACCATCGAACTTGCGGTGCGACATCTGATCGAGCGCGGCGTCAAGCGCCTGATCGTCGCCAACCGCACCATCGAAACCGCGCAGGCGCTGGTGAATCCGGTGGGCGGCTACGCGATCGCGCTGGCCGATCTGCCCAGGCACCTCGCCGAAGCCGACATCGTGATCTCGGCCACCGCCAGCCGCGAACCGATCCTGGACGTGCCGATGTTGCGCGAGGCGCTGCACCAGCGGCGCCGGCGCCCGATGCTGCTGATCGATCTTGCTGTGCCCCGGGACATCGATCCCGCCGCAGCCGAATTGCCCGACGTGTTCCTGTACACCATCGATGACCTGCAGCAGGCCATCGACAGCGGCCGCCGCTCGCGCGAGGCGTCGGTGCGCGAAGCCGAGGCCATCATCGACCTGCAGGTCGAGCGCTACCTCGCATGGCGGCGCGGGGCGGAATTCGACCGTCCGCTGCGCGTGTATCGCGCCAATGCCGAAGCCCAGCGCGACGAAGTGCTGGCACGCGCGCGGGAGATGCTGGCCAACGGCCGCGATCCCGACGAGGCGCTGGATTTCCTCGCCAACACCCTCACCGGCAAGCTGCTGCACACCCCGAGCGTGCGGCTGCACGAGGCCGCCGAACACGGCGATCAGGCGTTGCTCGACGCGGCGACGCGCCTGTTCGGCACGCGCGGGCACGATGCGTGACCCCGCAACTGCAGCGCCGTCTGGAACAATTGCTGGAACGCCACCACGAGGTCGGCCTGCTGCTGGCCGAGCCCGATGCCGCCAACGATTCCGCGCGCTTCCGCGCGTTGTCGCGCGAATATGCGCAAACCCAGGAACTCGCCGACACGTTCGCCGCTTCCCGCAGGGCAAACGACGAGTTGGCGCACGCGCGCGAGATGCTGACCGATCCCGACCTGCACGAACTGGCGCGCGAGGAAATCGCACGGCTTGAAAGCGTCCATGCCGAGCTGGACGGGCGCCTGCAGACACTGCTGATCCCGCGCGATCCGCTGGACGACGCCAACCTGTTCCTGGAAGTGCGCGCCGGCACCGGTGGCGACGAGGCCGCGCTGTTCGCGGGTGACTTGCTGCGTATGTACTTGCGCTATGCCGAGCGCCATGGCTGGCGCACCGAATTGATGTCCGCGCACGAAGGCGAACATGGCGGCTACAAGGAAGCGGTCGCGCGCGTCGAAGGCACCGGCGCCTATGCGGCGCTGAAGTTCGAATCGGGCACGCATCGCGTGCAGCGCGTGCCCGTCACCGAAGCGTCGGGACGTATCCACACTTCGGCCGCGACGGTCGCGATCCTGCCGGAAATGGAAGAGATCGAAAACGTCGAGTTGCGCGACGCCGATTTGAAGGTCGACACTTTCCGCGCCTCCGGCGCGGGCGGCCAGCATGTCAACAAAACCGACTCGGCAATCCGGATCACCCATCTTCCGACCGGCATCGTGGTCGAATGCCAGGACGAACGCAGCCAGCACAAGAACCGTGCACGGGCCTTGTCGCTGTTGAAGGCGCGACTGCTGGATTCGCAACGCGCCGAGCAGGCCGCGAAGCAGGCCGCCACGCGCAAATTGCAGGTCGGTTCGGGTGACCGCAGCCAGCGCATCCGCACGTACAATTTTCCGCAAGGCCGCGTGACCGACCATCGCATCAACCTGACCTTGCACCAATTGCCGCAAATCCTGGATGGCGATCTCGACGATTTGATCGGGGCGCTCGCGCGCGAATCGCACGCCGAGGCGATGGCCGCGTTGGGCGATGCGCCATGAACGCGCCGCGTTCCGATCTCGGCGCGCGCCTGACCCGCATCCTCAGTAAGGTTGCGCAACCCGATACGCCGAGCGAGCAGCCTGCCCAAGGCGCGACGGCATCGACCGCAACAACGGCGCCGCCCATGTCACCCGCGCTTCAACAACACATCACCCGGATTCTCGAGCTGCTCGACCAGCGCGATCCCGCCGCAGCCGAGCGGCTCGCGCAAGCGGCGTGCGTCGCGTTTCCCGATTCCCCCGAAGCCGCGCGTCTGCAGGGCGTCGCGTTGCTGATGTTGAACCGCACCACCGCAGCCCGCGCAGCCCTGGCCGAAGCAGTGCGGCTCGCGCCCGACGATTACCTCGCGCGCTGCAACTATGCCGCGGCGCTGATGGCGTGCGGCGAGGCCGACGCGGCCGTCGAAATCCTGCAAAAGGTCGCGCGCGAACACCCGGATGATCCGGGTATCCGCAACAATCTCGCCAATGCATTGCGCGCCACCGGCGACGACGCGCGCGCGCGCGACGAATATCTCGCCGCGCTCAAGGTCGCCCCCGATCATCCCGGCGCGCTGCTCAACCTGGCGGCGGTCGAGGTTTCGCTGGGCATGCTGGACGCGGCCGAACAGCGGCTGCGTGCGTTGCTGGCGCGACAGCGGCATCCGCAGGCCCTGCTTCTGCTCGGCAACCTGCTGCACCGGCGCCGCAAGTTCGCCGATGCGCAGGCCGTGTACCTGCAGGCCGCGCAGCTCGCGCCCGGCGCGGCGGAGTTCCCCTATCAGGCCGGCCTGATGGCGGATGAACAGCATCACTATGCGGAAGCGGCGCGGTTTTACCGGCGCGCGCTGCAGCTCGATCCGAACCTGCACTTGGCCGAAGGCCAGTTGTTGTTCGCGTTGAGGCGCGTGTACGACTGGGCCGGCGCCGAACCGCTCGGCGCCAGAACGCGTGCGCGGGTGATGGCCGGTGCGGACGACGTCGACCCATTCGCGTTCCTGGCCGAAGATTCGACACCGGCCGAACAACTGGCATGCGCCCGCGCCGTGGCCGCACGCACCGTACGCGAGCAGCAGTCGCTCAAGGAACGCCTGAACTTCGAACATTCACCCCGTGCGCCCGGCGCCCCGCTGAAGATCGGTTTCGTGTCCGCGGGTTTCGGCGCGCCGATGGGCGTCCCACACGCGACCGCGGTGCTGACCGCGCAGATGTTCGAGGAACTGGGCAAGCTCGACGACATCGAACTGCACCTCATCGCCACCACGCCCGACCGCGGCAGCCCCATCCGGCAACGCCTGCGCAATGCCGCCGATGCATTCCACGACGCCGACGAACTTTCGGTGCCGGACATCGCGCGCCTGGTGCACGGGGCGAGCATCGACATCCTGATCGACGTGGACGGTTGGTGCGCGGGTGCCGTGCCCGGCATGTTCGCGCTGAAACCCGCGCCGCTGCAGGTCAACTGGCTCGCCTACCCGGGCACGTCCGGCGCGCCGTACATGGATTACCTGATCGCGGACCGCTTCATCATCCCGGAAGCCTCGCGCCGGTTTTATTCCGAAGCGGTCGCGTGGCTGCCGCGCTGCTACCAACCCTCCGACACCTCGCGGTTGTTGTTCGATACCCCGCCGCGCGCCTCATTCGGATTGCCCCATGACGCCGTGGTGTTCGCAAGCTTCAACAATTCCTGGAAGCTCAACCGCGCGAGCTTCGCGCGCATGTGCGCGGTGCTGCGCAGGGTGCCGAAGGGCGTGCTGTGGCTGCTGAACACCGACCGCGAAGCCGATGCACGCCTGCGCGACGCGGCGCGCGCGCAGGGCATCGATCCGCATCGGCTGGTGTTTTCGCCATCGCTTCCGCACCTGCAACACCTTGCGCGCTATCGCCTCGC
>DATFGT010000106.1:0-40280 GCA_035249175.1 Rhodanobacteraceae bacterium | reverse complement strand
CCGCGGGCGGACGGCACGATTCCGGACACCGAAGCCGCCACGCTGCGCCAGGTCGGGCGCTGGGTGAAGAAGAACCAGGAAGCGATCTACGGCAGCCAAGCCGGCATCCCGCACGATTATTTCCTCGGCGACAGCACGCTGTCGAAGGACCGCAAGACGCTGTACCTGTTCGTGGACGGCAAGCCGGGCGGCGCCGTGTTGCTGAAGGCGCTCGCGAACCGCGTGCTCGTCGCGCGCGTGGTCGGCAATGGCACGATGCTGAGTCCCAAGCGCCTTGGCGCCACGCTCGGCGGCGCGCCAGCGCTGCTCGCGATCGATGTACCCGATTACGCGCTCGATCCCGATGTCACCGTAATCGCGCTGGAACTGGATGGGCCCATCGAGTTGTTCGATCCGGAAAAGAAGTCCGGCGGTTAGCGAATGCCCACACGTCGCGAAATTCTGCAAGGCGCCGCCGCGCTGGCATTGCTGGGGCGTCTAAATCCGTGTACCGCGCTGGCTGCGGCACCGAAAAAAACGGCCGACGCCTACATTCCGGAAACCGATCCGCTTGTCATCAAGAAGCTCGGGCAATGGTCGGACTGGAAATTCGGCCTGATCCTGCACTGGGGCACCTACAGCCAGCTCGGTATCGTCGAGTCGTGGTCGATCTGCTCCGAAGACGAGCCGTGGTGCAAGCGTCCCGACGGCGTCGGCTACGTCGAATGGAAACGACGTTACGAACAATTGCCGAAGACGTTCAACCCGGTCAAGTTCGATCCGGCGCAATGGGCGAACGCGGCGCACGCGGCCGGGATGCGCTACGTGGTGTTCACCACCAAGCATCACGACGGCTTCTGCATGTTCGACACGGCGACGACCGATTACCGCATTACTGCACCGGAGGTGCCGTTCCGCACCAACCCGAAGGCGAACATCGCGAAAGTGCTGTTCGATGCGTTCCGCGCGCGCGACTTCGGCATCGGCGCGTATTTCTCCAAGGCCGACTGGCACACGCCGGATTACTGGTCGCCGCGCTGGGCCACGCCGACCCGCAACAACAACTACGACACCGCCAAGTATCCCGAGATGTGGAAGCGCTTCGTCGACTTCACCCACAAGCAGATCGACGAGATCACCTCGCAGTACGGCCGCATCGACCTGATGTGGCTGGACGCCGGTTGGGTGAATGCGCAGGACCATCCCGCCGCCAAGGCGTACGGCATGGAAGTGCCGTGGGCGCAGGACATCGACATGCCGCGCCTTGCGGCCACCGCGCGCCGCAACCAGCCGGGCCTCATCCTGGTCAATCGCGCCGACGGCGGGCCGTACGAGGATTACCGCACGCCCGAGCAAACCGTGCCGAAGCATCCGTTGCCGTATCCGTGGGAAACCTGCATGACCATGGGCAAGTCGTGGTCATGGGATCCGCATGACCAATACAAGTCGCCGCGCGAACTGGTGCATACGCTCGTGAACGTCGTGGCCAAGGGCGGCAACCTGTTGCTGGGCGTCGGCCCGCAGGGCAATGGCGAACTGCCTGCGACCGCGCTGGAGCGACTGAAGGCGATCGGTGCATGGATGCAGGTGAACGGTTCCGCCATTCACGCGAGCCATGCCATCGCGCCTTACGAAGAGGGCAAGTTCCGCTTCACCCAGTTGAAGGACGGCAGTGTCAACGCGATCTATCTCGCCGATACGGGCGAGCACGCGCCTCCGGCGATCATCGAATTGCAAAACTTCCGGCCTGCGTCCGATGCACGCCTGCATGTGCTGGACGGGCCGGAATCGGTTGCGTGGCAGCTGCACGGCTCGGGCTTCCGGGTCGAACTGCCCGAAACCGTGCTTCGCCGCCTGGCCGGCGCGCTGGCGTGGACCTTGCGGATTTCCGCCATCCGCACCTGATCCCTTCTCGTTCGCTGCGCTGCAGCAGCTTTTCGGTGCGCACGGGGACTTCCCATTGCGACCCGAAGGTTTTAACATCCTGCCGACATGGTTTCATGGGTGCATCACTGGCTCACAACTGAACCGCAAGGCTGCGGTCGTTCCCGGGAGGCTCGTCCATGCAACACGCCACATTCCATCGCAATGCCTTGGCACTGGCCCTGTCGGCGGCGTTGTTGCTGCCGTTGGGGGCCTTTGCGCAGACTGCTGCGGGGCAGGACGCAGGTACCGCATCGCCTCAGTCTGCGCCCGATTCGTCCAAGCCGAAGAAGACCCTCAAGGAAGTCGTGGTTCTCGGCTCGCGCATTCCGCGCACCGAGATCGAGGGCGCCAAACCGGTGATGACCGTCACCGGCGTGCAGATGAAGAAGGAAGGTTTCACGACGCTCTGGGAGTTCATGAATTCGCTGCCGCAGGTCGGCCGTGCGCAGACGCCGCCGAGTTGGGGCGCCACCTCGGTGAACGCCCGTCAGCTCAACTTGCGCAACATGGGGGCCCAATTCACCCAGTTGATGATCGACGGTTATCGCGTCGTCGATTATCCGCAGTCCAACAATGGCAAGACCAACTTCCAGAACTACAACAACATTCCGACGGGGATGATCGACCACGTGGAAATCCTCGCGTCCGGCGCATCGTCGATCTATGGCGCCGACGCCGTGGCCGGCGTGGTCAACGTGATCCTGAAGAAGCAGTACCAGGGCGACGACCTGCAGCTCACGGTCGGTGGTGCGACCCGAGGCGCGCGCCAGTACGGGGATTTCGGCTGGACGGGCGGCCGATCGGGAGACCGTTGGCACATCATCTACAACCTCGAGCACACCAATCGCTCGCCGCTGTGGGCGAAGGATCGCCCCTACACGGATTCCGAGGCAGATGCCGGCTATGGCACCTGGAATCCCAGTGCGCGGATGTTCGGCTACCAGACTTACGACGCCCTTTCGCTGTATGACATCAATGGCAACTACATCACGCCGCCGCCGGGCTCGTGCGAGTCGTTCCAGAATTTCGCGCGGCGCGACAAGAAGACCATTGGAACGAATGGCGATGAGGTGACGGGGCCGGTCACCGACTACGGCCAGTACTGCACACAGCCCAACCTGTTCCGCAACTGGGTGCTGACGCCGGGCTTGCAAAGCAACGACGCCGCGATTTCGGGCGAGTACGACTTGAACGACAACCTGCAGGCCTACGGCTCGATCGGGTTGTGGGATACGCACGGTGTCTCGCAGACCCAGCGGCCCTTCGCGTACCCGATGGGCGGGTTGCCGGTGCCCTTCTATGACCAGGGCACGGGCCAGGTCATCACCAATTACCTGCGCCAGTTGACCTATGCCGAAATGGGCACCCAGGCCAACACCTACGACAACGAACAGTACTGGAACATCCATGCTGGATTGCGCGGCGCGATCTTCGACAACCGCTTCAACTGGGATTTGAATCTCGGCTACCAGAAATACATCGTGCACGAGAACTACACCGGCCTGAACGAGCAGGGCATGTTCGATTACTTCTTCGGCCCACAGCTCGGCACCACGACGATCAACGGCACGACGTATCCGGTGTACGACATCAACCAGCAACGTTTCTGGTATCCGATCACGCCCGCGCAGTACTCCACGTTCGGCGTGGCCGGCGAAAACAACGCATGGTCCTGGATGCAGAACGCCACGTTGAACGTCAACGGAAACCTGTTCAACGTGCCGTGGGATGACAAGCCGATCGGCTGGGCCGCGGTCCTGGAGGCCTACCACAACGGTTACAAGCTGGCGCCGGATCCGCGCGGCAACACGCTCGATTTCGGCGATCCGTTCCAGGACTACAACACCGGCGGCGGCAGCCGCAACCGCTATTCCTTCGCGACCGAGTTCCGGATACCGGTACTGCCGACGCTGGACATCGACGTGTCCGGGCGTGCCGACAAATACGTGGACGCCAGCATCGCCGATATCGCGAAAACCTGGGGCTTCAGCATCGAGTGGCGCCCGATCAAGAGCCTCCTGCTGCGTGGCAGCTACGGCACGAATTTCAAGGCGCCGGACATGCAGGCGATCTACCAGACGCAGTCGGCGTCGACGGTCGGCATTTATCGCGATGACCTCCAGTGCATCCAGGCCAAGGATTTCAATTGTCAAGCAACGCAGCATTCCACCTACTTCACCCAATTCCAGGGCGGCAGCCCCAACCTGCTACCGGAGTCGGGCCATGGCTGGACTTATGGTTTGGTGTGGGACGTCCCCTGGGTCGATGGGCTGTCGGTCTCCGCCGACTACTGGCACACCGGTGTCAACAACGCGATCAACTACATCGACGAGGGCACCCTGCTGGCAGACGAGGCGGGTTGCATCACCGGCCTGACCATCACTGGCGCGCCCTACACGACGCACGCTCCCGGTTCGCCGTATTGCCAACTGGCGATTGCGGACGTCATCAGGGACGCGAATGGCAACATCACCGCCATCCACACCGGTCCGATCAACGAATCGTCGCTGTATGTCAGCGGTATCGATGCCTCGCTCGACTATCGCTGGACGACGAACAACTGGGGCAATTTCAGCCTCTCGATCAACTACACCGACAATTTGTCGTACAAGGAGCGCACGCTTCCCACCGATCCGTTGCTCAACACGCGTTACCAGAACGTGGCAAGCAGGGTGACCGGCATCATCAATTGGAACCGGGGAGCGTGGGATGCGTCGATTTCAGGCCTGCGCTACGGTTCCCTGCGTGACAACAATTTCGGTGGTTGCGAAGTGCTGTCGAATGGAATCATGCCATCACAGGGAGATTCGGCTTGTGTGCTCTATTACGGCATGATCAAGCCGTGGATCACGTGGAGCGGTTCGGTCGGCTACCAGTTCGACAAGCGCATCAAGATGACGCTCATCGTGCACAACATCTTCGACCGGGTGGGCAACATTCCCTATTACGCGGGTGGATTCGAGTTCATCCCGACCCAGCAGGGTGATACCTACGACGGGCGCGAGGTTTTCCTGCAGATCAACTACAAACTTGATTGACGCCCTCCAGCGTCGAGATGTTGCCCCGGCCAGTGCCGGGGCCTTTCTCGATGCCGCGGGCCGGGCGTGGCAATGATTGATGCGCATTGCCACTTCTGGCGCCTGAACCACAACGATTGCACGTGGCCGCCGCCGGCGTTGGCCGCGATCCATCGCGACTTCCTTCCGGATGGTTGGCAGGGCGAAGCGAAGGCCGTGGGCATCGATGCCGCGATTGCGGTGCAATCGCAGCCCAGTGATCGCGATACCGAATGGCTGCTGCAACTGGCGCGTGACGACATGCGCATTGCGGGCGTGGTTGGGTGGGTGGATTTGGTCGCGCGCAACGCGCCCGATCGTATCGCCGCGGTGGCGCGGAATCCGAAATTGCGCGGCTTGCGGCCGATGCTGCAGGACCTGTCCGAGGACTGGATACTGCAGCCTGCAGTCGCACCGGCCATCGAGGTGATGGTCGCGCACGGCTTGTGTTTCGACGCGCTGGTGCGTCCGCGCCACCTTCCTCATTTGTTGCGCTTCGCCGAACGGCATCCGGCGTTGCGCATCGTGATCGACCACGCCGCGAAGCCGGACATTGCGAGCCGCGTTCTCGATCCGTGGCGCGCACGCATCGCGGCGCTGGCGGAACTTCCGAACGTGACGTGCAAGCTGTCCGGCCTCGTGACCGAAGCCTCCGAGGCATGGCGACCCGATGATCTGCGGCCGTACATCGAGCATTTGCTCACGACGTTCGGCCCGGATCGTTTGTTGTGGGGCAGTGATTGGCCGGTCGTCAATCTCGCGGCCGGGTATTCGAGCTGGTTTGGGCTGGTCGACGACCTCACGCACCTCCAGGGCGGTGCCCGCGCGGGGCTATTTGGCGGCAACGCCGTTGGGGTTTACGGTATCCGAGGTTGAGGGGGAGACGAAACGTGCCACGTGTGATCGCTGGCGTCCTGTTTTGCATCGCGATGATGTCGTACATGCCTGCGGCGCGGGCGCAATTCGACATCCTGCCGAAGCCCCTGCACTTGAGCCAAGGGCAGGGTGCATTCGAACTGCGCGATGGCGGTTCGATTGCGGCGCCCGCCGACGCACGCGCGCAGTGGATTGCGGATTTCCTGCGCGACGCCATTCACGCGCAAACCGGCGTCGGCCTGCGGGTGATTTCAGCGCCGGAGCGGGGCCGCATCACCCTGCGGATCGATCCGTCGGTCCACGGCGACGAGGCCTACCGGCTGGATGTAAAGCCCGGCCGAGTCACCATCGCGGCCGCCGACGAGCGGGGGCTGTTCTGGGGCGTGCAGACCTTCCGGCAGTTGTTGCCGTTGCAGCACGAAGAGCCGCCGGCGATCCCGGCGGTGCACGTCGAGGACGCACCCCGTTATGCGTGGCGCGGCGTGATGCTGGACACCGCACGGCATTTCTATCCGGTGAGCTTCATCAAGCAGCAGATCGACTTGATGTCGTATTACAAGTTCGACGTCTTCCACTGGCACCTCACCGACGACCAGGGCTGGCGCATCCAGGTCAAGCGCTATCCCAAATTGACCAGCGTGGGCGCGTGGCGCACCGATGCCGACGGCAATCGCGACGGCGGGTTCTACACGCAGAGCCAGATTCGCGAGGTAGTGGAATACGCCCGCGAACGCAACGTGATGGTGGTGCCCGAGATCGAGATGCCGGGGCACACCAGCGCGGCGATCGCGGCTTATCCCGAACTGTCGTGCAGCGGCAAGCCGATCACGGTGCCGACCACATGGGGCGTGTTCCGCGATGTGGATTGCGTAGGCAAGGGTGCGACTTTCGCGTTCCTGCAGAACGTGCTGGACGAGGTGATTGCGCTGTTCCCGTCGCCCTACCTCCACATCGGTGGCGACGAGGTACCGGAAGGCGTGTGGGCGGACTGCGCGGCCTGCCAGGAGTTGGCGCACACGCAAGGCTTGAATGGCGAGCAGGGGCTGCACGGTTATTTCGTCAACCGGATCCGGCAATACCTCTCGGGCAAGGGCAAGGTCATGGTCGGCTGGGACGAAATCCTGGAAGGCCAGCTCGATCCGAGTGCGATCGTGGAGGTCTGGCGCGGACCCGACGAGGCGAAGAAGGCACTTGCGAACGGCAACCGCATCATCGTCGCCAGTCCGTTCTATCTCGACACGCCGATCGACCGCATGACGCTGCAGGATCTGTATCGCACCGATCCGTTCGACAACCCGATCCTCGCGAAACATCCGAAACAGGTTCTGGGCGGCGAGGCGCCGCTGTGGAGCGAACGCGCCACGCCGCTGAATGGCGATGCCCGCCTGTATCCGCGGCTGTTTGCGGTCGCCGAGCATCTGTGGAGCGCGGCCGCGCCCGACTGGCACGGCTTCCTGCTGCGCGCGCGCGGCCAGGAAGCGTGGCTTGCATCGCAGCACGTCGCCTACGGCCCCGGGGACAAGGACATCGTCGATGCGCGCGTGAGTTTCAATCCGACCTACAAGCGCTGGCGCATCCGCGCCGCGCGCGGCTTCGATGACCTGCGCCTGCACTACACCACGAACGGAAGCGAACCCACCGCCGCGTCGCCTTCCTTCGAAGACGTGCTGGACCTGTACGCGCCGGCCACACTCACGTTCGCGCCGTTCCGCGGCAGCGTGCAATACCAGGCCAGCCAGACGTTCCAGATGGTACCGAACCTCGCGCTTGGCGATTCCGTGACCTTCGCGACACCGCCCGCCGGACGTTATTCGGCGGGTCTCACCGACGGCATCCTGGGCGGCCAATACCACGATGGCGCATGGGCCGGCTGGCAGGGCGCGGACATGGATGCCACGGTCGACCTCGGCCAACCGACTGAACTGCATGCGATCGATGCCCGTTTCCTGCAGAACGCACAGGCGTGGATCCTGTTGCCGAGCAGCGTGAGTTTCGAGACGTCGAACGACGGCAAGACCTGGACGACGTTGCAGACGACGCCGCTCACGGTCGATCCCAACGACATGCGCCCGTCGATCCGCGACGTTGCGTGCAACGTGCAGGCGCCCGTCATGGCGCACTACCTGCGCGTGGTGGCGACGCGTTATGGGCAACCAGTCAACGGCATCGACACGTGGATTTTCTCCGACGAGATCATCGTGAAATGACCGGGCCGCACGCGAGGCGTGGGTTGTGGCGGTCGGTCATGCTGGCGTGGATCGCGTTGTTGCCATCGTTGGCAAGCGCACTCACGACGCAGTCGCTGGATGCAGGCTGGCAATTCCGGATTGCGCCAGGTGATACGCACGCGAAGGACCATCCGCGCATGGTGCAGTGGCTACCCGCGACGGTGCCGGGTTCGGTGCAGACCGATCTGATGGCGCTGAAGCTGATTCCAGATCCGTACTGGCGCGACGACGAAGCGAAGGTCCAGTGGGTGGGATTGTCGAATTGGCAATACAGGAAAACTTTCGAGGTCGATGCGGCGACGCTTGCGCGCGCGCATGTCGATCTGGTGTTCGACGGACTCGACACGTTCGCCGATGTTTTTTTGAACGGCCACGAGATCCTTGCCGCCGGCAACATGTTCCGGCGCTGGCGCGTGCCGGTGAAATCGTTGCTGCGCGCCGGTGCAAACACGCTGGAAGTGAAGCTGCATTCGCCGATCGAACGCCTGCAGCCGTGGCTGCTGAAGCAGCCGTACGCGCTGCCGGGCGAATTCGATTCGGCGTTCGGCGACGAGCCCAAAGGCAAGCAAACTGCCAACTACGTGCGCAAGGCTGCCTACCAGTACGGCTGGGACTGGGGACCGCGAATCGTCACCGAAGGTATCTGGCAGGACGTCAAACTGGAAGGCTGGGACGCGCTGCGGCTGGTGGATTTTCATGTCGCGCAGAAATCGGTGACCACCAATGTCGCGAAATTGGGTGCGCAACTCGACATGCGTGCCGATGCAGCGACGACGGCGCAGGTTGTGGTGCGCTGGCGTGCGCCGGACGGCAAAAAGCAATCGCTGCGGCACGATGTCGGATTGAAGGCCGGGGACAACCATGTCGCGATTCCCGTCGAGATCGCGCATCCGGAGCGTTGGTGGCCTGTTGGCTATGGCAAGCCGAATCTGTACGACTTCCATGTCGAGGTCACGATCGGCGGCAAGATGCTGGCGAGTGATGACAAGGAGACGGGCCTACGCAGTATCGAACTCCGTCGTCGCAAGGACCAATGGGGAAAGAGTTTCGAATTCGTCGTCAACGGCGTGCCGATTTTCGCCAAAGGCGCCAATTTCATTCCGCCCGACATTTTTCCGACGCGCGTCACGCCCACGCAGATCCGGCACCTGCTCGAATCCACGCGCGACGTCAACATGAACATGCTGCGCGTGTGGGGCGGTGGCTATTACCTGCCGGACGATTTCTACGCGACGGCCGACAAGCTGGGCCTGATGGTCTGGGAGGACTTCATGTTCGGTGGCGCGATTCCGCCTGCCGACGAGGCGTTCCGCGACAACGTGAGCGTCGAGGCCACGCAGCAGGTGCGGCGCCTGCGCGATCACCCGAGCATCGTGTTGTGGTGCGGCAACAACGAAGTCGAAACCGGCTGGGAATCCTGGGACGATCGCAAGGCGTTCAAGAAAACACTCACCGCGGCGCAGCGCCAGCACATCGAGCGTGGCATGCGCGCGTTGTTCGACCACACGCTGCGCGACGTGGTCGCGACCTACGCGCCGAACGTCCCGTACTGGCCCAGCACGCCCGGCACCGGCTACGACGGTCCCGTCAATGTCACGGATGACGGCGACTACCACTACTGGAACGTGTGGTCGGGCGATGCGCTGCCGGTCACTGCGTACCTCGACGTGACGCCGCGCTTCATGTCGGAATTCGGCTTACAGTCGATGCCGGCGATGGCGACTATCGATGCGTTCACCGAGCCGTCGGATCGTTCGATCGATTCAGACGTGATGCGCGCGCACCAGAAATTCGACAGGGGCAATGGCAACAAGCGTTTGCTGGCATATGTCGAGCGCGAATTCGGCAAACCGAAGGATCTTGCTGCGTTCGTGTATTTGAGTCAGGTGATGCAGGCCGAAGGCATCCAGTTGGCGGCGGAACACCTGCGCGCATCGCGCCCGCAAAGCATGGGATCGTTGTACTGGCAGCTCGACGATGCGTGGCCGGGCATTACCTGGTCCAGCATCGATGGGTACGGGCGCTGGAAGGCACTGCAATTCCACGCGCGGCGCTTCTATGCGCCGTTGCTGATCGCGGCCTTGCGCAACCACGGCGTCACGAGCGTGTCACTGGTTTCCGATCGGACGACGCCGGTCCACGCGCGCTGGCGTTTGCGGGTGATGGATTTTTCCGGAAGGGTGATCGGGCAGAAGCAGGCCGAGGTCACCTTGCCGCCGTTGTCGTCGACCCGCGCCGGCACATTCGCGGACGCGCAGTTGCTGCACGGCGCCGATCCGCACGAGTCCGTCGCCGTGTTCGAGTTGTTCGTCGGCAGCAAGCGTGTGTCGCGCAACCTGGTGTTTTTCGATGCGGCGAAGAATCTTGCGCTGCCCGAACCACACATCAATGCGCGGCTCGCAGGAACAGATGGCAGTTACACGCTGACGCTCGACAGCGCCAAGCTTACGCGCGAAGTGTGGGTGTCGTTCGGCGACATCGACGTGAGCATTTCGGACAACGCGTTCGACATCATCCCCGGCCAACGCGTGACCGTGACGATACGCAGCGACGCGGGTCTGGATGCCTTGCACAAGGCGCTCAAGGTGCAGGACCTGGCGGGCGTGATGCAAGGCCACGCGCAATGAAAACAGCGGCGTCCGCGTGCACGGTGATCGGGATGATCGTGCTTGTGGCGGGCGTGCAAGCGGCGCCCGGCGAAGCCGCGGCGCGCGCGCGGTTGTTGGTTGCGAAGATGACTTTGCCGGAGAAGGTGGCGCAGCTCCAGGCCGATGCACCGGCGATCCCGCGGCTCGGCGTCCCCGGTTACAACTGGTGGAACGAAGGTCTGCATGGCTTGGCGCGCGGTGGTTATGCCACCGTCTTTCCGCAAGCGATCGGTTTGGCGGCGAGTTGGGATCGCGATCTGCTGCAAAAGGTCGGGACAACGGTGTCCGTCGAAGCGCGTGCGAGATTCGACGCGATCGGCCCGGACCGCGATCACGGGCGCTACCAGGGCCTGACCATCTGGTCGCCCAACATCAACATCGATCGCGATCCGCGCTGGGGCCGCGGCCAGGAAACATACGGCGAGGATCCGTATCTCAGCGGCCGCCTCGCCGTGGCGTTCGTGCGCGGCATCCAGGGAGACGACCCCACACATCCGCGCGCGATCGCCACGCCCAAGCACTTCGCGGTACACAGTGGTCCCGAATTCGGCCGTCACGGCTTCGACGTCGATGTCTCGCCGCACGATCTGGAGGCAACGTATCTGCCTGCGTTTCGTGCGGCAGTGACCGAAGGGCACGCGGGTTCGGTGATGTGTGCGTACAACGCGCTGCATGGCACGCCAGTTTGCGCGGATAAGGGCTTGCTCACCACGACCTTGCGCGACGATTGGGGTTTTGACGGTTATGTCGTGTCCGATTGCGACGCGATCGACGACATGACCCAGTTCCATCACTACAAACCCGATGATGCGCAATCATCGGCCGCTGCCATCGATGCCGGCGCCGATCTCGATTGCGGCAGCGCCTATGCGTCGCTCGGCGACGCGGTGCGCAAGGGTTACATCAGGGAATCCACCTTGGATAGCGCACTGGTGCGCCTGTTCGCCGCGCGCTATCGACTCGGAATCATGGGCGGCGGCAACGACGATCCGTATGCGCGGATCGGTATCGACCAGATTGACAGTGCCGCGCACCGCAAGCTCGCGCTGAAGGCGGCGCTGGAATCCATGGTGCTGCTGAAGAACGTGCATGACGCGTTGCCGTTGCCTGCGGGCGTCAAGCTCGCGATCGTCGGCCCGAACGCCGACACCGTCGAAACGCTCGAGGCCAACTACCACGGCACCGCGCGTGGCCCTGTTACGCCACTGGAAGGGCTGCGCCAGCGCTTCGGTGCCGATCACGTCACTTATGCGCAAGGTTCACCCGTAGCGGCGGGCGTGCCGATCCCGATCCCGGAAACCGCGTTGCGCAGCGACGGCAAGCCGGGGTTGACGGGCGAGTATTTCGATCATGCCGATTTCAGCGGTACGCCGCTCGTCACGCGCATCGATCGCACCATCGACTTCGACTGGGATCATGTGGCGCCGGATAAAACACTCGACCCGAACCATTACGCGGTGCGCTGGACGGGCGAATTGATTCCGCCCGACGCCGACGACTACACGCTGGTCGTGCACGTCGATCGTTGTTTCGATTGCCGAGGCCACGATCCGGTACGCCTGTATCTGGACGGCAAGAAGCTCATCGCTGACGACGGCAGCGGAAAACACATGCAGGCGATCGTGCACTTCGAAGATGCTTCGCCGCATGCCATCAAACTGGAAATGGTGCACAGCGGACAGGACCAGGGCATCCGCCTGCAATGGCTGGCGCCGCCGGCGGCGCAGCTCGCAAAGGCCGAAGCCACCGCCCACGCCGCCGACGTGGTGGTCGCCTTTGTCGGGCTGTCGCCGGATGTCGAAGGCGAAGAATTGCCGATTGACGTGCCCGGTTTCGACCATGGCGATCGCACCGACATCGCGCTACCGGCAGCGCAGCGCGCGCTGCTGGAACGCATGGCGGCCACCGGCAAACCCGTGGTCGTCGTGCTGATGGCGGGTGGCGCCGTGGCCGTCGATTGGGCGCAGCGGCATGCAAGCGCGATTCTCGATGCGTGGTATCCAGGCGAATCGGGAGGAACCGCGATCGCGCAAGTGCTGGCGGGTGACTACAACCCGGGCGGCCGCCTGCCGGTAACGTTCTACCGTTCGACGCGCGCCTTGCCGCCGTATGTCAGTTATTCGATGCAGGGGCGCACGTACCGCTATTTCGACGGCACGCCGCTGTATCCGTTCGGTTTCGGATTGAGCTATACGCATTTCGAATACGCGAACCCGAATCTGTCGACGGCACGATTGAAGGCGGGTGCGACGTTGAAGGTGGACGCGGAAGTACGCAACAGCGGCGTGCGTGCAGGCGATGAAGTCGTCGAGGTCTATCTGGATGCGCCGGATGTCCCCATGGCGCCGCGGCATGCGCTGGTGGGGTTCGAGCGCGTGCACCTTGAACCGGGCGAGAGCCGCCGCGTGGAATTCAAATTGGCGCCGCGTCAGTTGAGTGCGGTCGATGCCGCGGGCGATCGCGCCGTGGTCGCAGGGCGCTATCGTGTTTTCGTCGGCGGCGGACAACCCGGCGATGCGCCGGGCGCCAGCGCTTCGTTTACGATCATCGGTCGCGATGCCTTGCCGCACTGAGCACTCGAACAAGGCCATGAACGATCGCCGCGATTTTCTGAAACTGATGGGTGCCGCCGCGGCGTACGGCTCGCTGGCCGTGTCCGCGCCCGGCATTGCCGCGGGAACATCGACGCGTTTCCCGAGCAGGCGTCCACCGCTTTCGCAACGCAAGTTCACGAGTCCAGCTGTGGAAGCTGAGCTTGCGCGGGTGAAAGCGAAAATCGGTGCCCCGAAACTTGCATGGCTGTTCGAGAACTGCTACCCGAACACGCTCGACACGACCGTGCACATCGGCACGCTCGGCGGCAAGCCCGACACCTTCATCGTTACCGGCGACATCGACGCAATGTGGCTGCGCGATTCCTCGGCGCAGGTGTGGCCGTACCTACCGCTTGCCGCACAGGACAATGCATTGCGGTGGTTGTATCGCGGTTTGATCCATCGGCACGCGCGCTGCATCGCGATCGACCCGTACGCGAACGCGTTCATGGCCGATCCCCACGCCAAGACGGACTTGTCCTGGGCGCAGCGCGACGACACCGACATGAAGCCGGGCGTGGCCGAACGTAAATGGGAAGTCGATTCGCTGTGCTGGACGATTCGTCTGGCGCACGGTTATTGGAAAGCGACGGGCGACCGTGCGCCATTCGACGACGATTGGCGCGGTGCGATGCGGTTGATACTGGAAACGTTCCGTACCCAACAGCGCAAGCACGGCCCGGGACCGTATCGTTTCCAGCGTGCGGCCGCGTCATCCACTGACACTCTGGCATTGGGTGGTTACGGCTGGCCGGCGAAGCCGATCGGCCTGATCTTCTCGACGTTCCGGCCTTCCGACGATGCCTGCAAATATCCGCTGTTCGTGCCGGGCAACTGGTTTGCGGTAGTTTCGCTGCGGCAACTGGCCGGAATGACGCGGGCGCTGTTCGCCGACGAGTCGTTCGCGCGCGATTGCGAGGCGTTGGCGAACGAAGTGGAAACGGCCTTGCAACGGTACGCGCTGATGCGGGACGACGACGGAATCACATCCTGGGCGTACGAACTGGACGGTTACGGCAACGGACTATTTATGGACGATGCCAACGTGCCGAGCCTTTTGGGCCTTCCATATCTTGGTTGCTGCAAGCGCGACGATCCGCGCTACTTCAGGACACGTGCGCGGGCGTGGAGCTATCGCAATCCATATTTCTTCTCCGGCAAGGCCGCCGAAGGCATCGGTGGTCCGCATGAAGGTTTGCGCATGATCTGGCCGATGTCGATCATGATTCGGGCCTTGACCAGTGACGATGCGAGCGAGATTCGCGAATGCCTTCACTGGCTCAGAACCACCGATGCCGGTACCGGTTTCATGCACGAGGCTTTCGATCAGGATGATCCTTCGCACTACACCCGCGCGTGGTTCGCCTGGGCCAATTCGCTGTTCGGTGAGATGATCGTCGACGTGGCCGTGCGGCATCCCGAACTGTTGCGGCACGCGTAAGCGCGCCATTCCCTTCGATCTCCAGGAGCACGAACATGGTGACACGCAGACGTTTTCTGCAAGGCGCGGTGACGGCGGCGTTGCTGGGCCGCATTGAGCCGCCCGCGGCCTGGGCGGTCACGCAGAACTGCACGCCGGAATCGTGCCCGGTTCCCATGTCCACTTACGTCGACGTGCTCGTCGGCACCGGCGGCCATGGCCACACATTCCCGGGCGCGACGGTGCCCTGGGGCATGGTGCAGCTTTCGCCCGATACCAACGATTTTGGCTGGGATGCGTGCTCGGGCTACCACGAGGCCGACGGTTCGATCATGGGGTTCTCGCACACGCACCTGTCCGGCACCGGTGCCAGCGACATGCTCGACGTGCTGGTGATGCCCGCGCAGGGACCGGTGCTGCTCGATCCCGGCGCGCGCGGATTGCCGGATGAACTCTATTACTCGCGCTACGACGCTGCGGAAAACAAAAAGCGTCTTGCGCCCGGTGTGGTGGCGCATCCCGGCAAAGGTTATCGCTCGCGCTTCGACAAGGCGTCCGAGCACGCGGTGCCTGGCTATTACAAGGTGCGTCTCACCGACCACGATATCCTTGCGGAGCTCACAGCGACCGCGCGCGTCGGGCTGCATCGCTACACGTTCAACAGGAAAGGCCCGGCGCATCTTTTGGTCGACCTCGCGCACGGCTATCACGATGAAGCCAAGGTGCCGTGCAAGGTGTCCGATGCCACATTGAAAGTGATCGGCGGCGACACGCTGGTCGGAAGCCGACGCGTGCACCAGTGGGCGAACGGGCGTTACATCTTCTTCGCGATGAAATTGTCGCGGCCGTTTGCGCGCGCTGAACTGTATTCGGAAGACAAGCCGCTGGCTGCCGGTGCAGCGCAGGCGCACGGCGATCATCTCAAGGCCGCATTGCATTTCGACGATGCCTCGAAAACGCCACTGCTGGTCAAGGTCGGCATTTCCGCGGTGGACATCGATGGCGCCATGCGCAATCTCCAGGCGGAATTGCCGAACTGGGATTTCGAACGCGTGCAACTCGATGCCGCGGTCGCGTGGGAGCGCGAACTTTCGCGCATCAAGATCGAAAGCAAATCCGAAGACGTGCTGAAGACGTTCTACAGCGGGCTTTATCACACGCTGTTGGCGCCGACCCTCTTCAGCGACGTCGACAGTCGCTATCGCGGCATGGACCTGAGGGTGCGCACTCTGCCCGGGGGCCAGCACAACTACAGCACCTACTCGCTGTGGGACACTTACCGCGCGCTGCACCCGCTGTACACGTTGTTCCAGCCCGACAAGGTGCCGGACCTCGTGCAGGGCCTCGTGCGCAAGGCCAGCGAAAGCCCACAGGGGCCGACGGTGTGGCCGCTGCAGGGTGTCGAAACGGGCACCATGATCGGCTATCACTCGATCGCTGTGATCGCCGAGGCGCAGGCGAAGGGCTTCACCGGCATCGATTACGCGCAAGCGTGGCCGGTCTATCGCAAGCGCGCGATGAGCGATGACTATCGCGGCCTCAAGTGGTATCGCAAGTTGGGCTTCATCCCAGGCGACAAGGAGGGCGAGGCCGTCAGCAAGACGCTGGAATACGCCTACGACGACTGGGCGATGGCGCATTTCGCCGAAAGCGTCGGCGAACACGCCGATGCAAAAACCTTGCGCGAACGTTCGCGCAACTACCACAACGTGTTCGACCGCAAGCTCACCTTCATGCGTCCGCGCGGCGCCGATGGGAAGTGGCTGGAGCCGTTCAATCCGATCGAGATGGGGCATTCGGACACGTGGCGCGACTACACCGAGTCCAATCCCTGGGTCGCGACGTTCCTCAACCAGCACGACCTGTATCACTACATGGCGATGTTCGGCGGCGAGGCGGCGTTCGAGCGCAAGCTGGACGAACTGTTCACCACCGCTTCGACGTTGCCGCCGAATGCGCCGCCCGACATCGCCGGCATGGTCGGCCAGTACGCGCACGGCAACGAACCGAGCCATCACATTGCGTACCTGTACGCGTATTCGGGTTCGCACTGGAAGGCCCAGGCGCGCGTGCGCATGCTGCTTGAAACCATGTACCGCGCGGCGCCCGACGGCCTTGCCGGCAACGAGGATTGCGGACAGATGAGCGCGTGGTACGTGCTGGGCGCACTGGGCCTGTACGCGGTCGATCCGGTCAGCGCGACCTGGGTGTTCGGCAGTCCGTTGATCGACCATGCCGAAATTGACGTCGGCGCCGGCAGGAAATTGATTGTGGAAGCGCGAAACAATGGCAAGGATCGGCCGTACATCCAGTCGGTGACGTGGAACGGCAAGCCATGGACCAAAAGCTGGATTGAGCACGCCGAGGTGGCCAAGGGCGGAACGTTCGTATTCGAGATGGGTGACAAGCCGAACAAGCAATTCGGTGCTGCGCCGGAAGACAGGCCGCCGTCGTTTGGCGAATCCGCACCCACTTCGAGCACTGCCTGAAGGCGTCAGCTTCAAATTCCGTTCGCGCTGAGCGTAGCTTGCGACAGCAAGCGAAGTCGAAGCGCCTTGCACACGACAGTCCTTCGACTTCGGACCTTCGGGCCTACGCTCTGGACGAATGGCGGGAGCCCGACTGATTTTGTCGCAATCAGGGTTCGGGTAGTGCCGTCAGGCAGTCTTTTCGATCTCCATCGCCGCCGCACCCATCACGCCGAGTTGTCCGTGCTCGATCAATCGCACAGGCACCGCGATCAGGAATTCGCGCATCACGCCCTTGTTGAAGAAGCGCGCGCGGAATTCGCTGGCAAGCAGGAAGTCGCGGATGTACGGCACGATGCCGCCGGCGAGATACACGCCGCCACCGGCCTTGAACATGACCGCGAGGTCGCCGGTGAAACTGCCGAGCATCGCGCAGAACATCGACAAGGCCTCGCGCGCGAGAAGATCATTGCCGCTCATCGCAGCCGCACTGACCGCCGCAGGTGCTTCGTGGGCGGCCGCTACGCCGTCGATGTCCGCCAAGGCTCGGTACAGGTTCACGAGCCCCGGCCCGGAAAGTGCGTGGCCGGTGTGCACATAGCCGCGGTCGCGGCCGAGCCGGCGCAGCACCTCGATCTCACGGTCGTTGCCGGGTGCGAGCGCGACGTGGCCGGCCTCGCTCGGCATCACGATGGAACCGTCGCCATTCGACAGCAACACCGCACAGCCGAGTCCCGTGCCCGGCCCCACCACCACGGTCGGGCCCGGTGTGCCCTTCGCGTCGATCACCGCGATGCTGTCGCGCGCGGACAGGAACCGGGTGCCGCAAGCCAGCGCCTCGAAATCGTTGATGATGTCGAGGCGATCCAGCTTGAGATGCGCGCGCAGCTCGGAAATCCGTACCGGCCACCGCAGGTTTTCGGCCACCAACTCGTCGCCGCGCAGATAACCGGCCACCGCCAGCGCGCAGCGCGCAATGCCGCCGCGATGGTTGGCGTGCCGCGCAAGGAAATCCTCCAGGATTTCGCCAAGGCCGGGCCACTTCGCGCATTCGTACACGTGCCGGGCCAGCATCTCCAGCGGCGGCTGTGCGCCCGCACGGGCCTGCAGCAAACCGATCCGCGCGTGCGTGCCACCCACGTCGGCCGCCAGCACGAGCGACGTTCGTTCCGTGCCGTCGCGGCGCAACGAATGGGTCCGGGTCATCGCAAGGGGCTCACCACGTAGCGTGGCCGTTTCATCGAGTTTCATTTGTGAAGTTTATATGCATATACGAACGAAGGCATAATGACGTCGGAACGACGGGGCGACGCATTGCATGGGTGATGAACAGCGCGACATGGTTTCGCCGCCAGCCGGTAATGGTATGCGACGCCGGACTTTTCTGCGCCTGAGCGTGCTCGCACCGCTGTCGGCGTTCGCCACGCGCTTGGGTGCGATGCCGTCGGCGCAAGGCATCCGTGTCGAGCCCTTGCCCGATGGCGGAGCGCATCGGTTCGAACTTTCCGATCGGCAATTCCTGCTGGACGGCAAGCCGTTCGTGATCCGAAGCGGCGAAATGCATCCCGTCCGGATTCCGCGCGAATACTGGCGGCACCGCATCCGGATGGCCAAGGCGATGGGCCTCAACACCCTCTCGCTGTATCTGATGTGGAACGCGCTGGAATCCGAGTCCGGCGTGTTCGACCTTACGAGCGACCACCGCGACTTCGCGCGCTTCATCCGCATTTGCGCGGAAGAGGCCATGTGGGTGTATTTGCGGCCCGGTCCGTACATCTGCGGCGAATGGGATTTCGGCGGTTTGCCACCCTATCTGCTGCGCCACCCGCACATCCGGGTGCGCGACAAGGACGATCCGGATTACATGGCCGCGGTACGCCGTTATATCGCGACGATCGCGCCGGTGGTGCAGCCGTTGATGGTCGCGAACGGCGGTCCGGTGTTGATGTTGCAGATCGAAAACGAATACGCGTCGTTCGGCCATGATCTCGCCTATCTGGAAGCATTGCGTTCGCTGTGGGAAGCGCACGGCGTGCGCGGACCGTTCTCGATTTCCGATGGCCTGGATCAGGTTCGCAAGGCGCGCACGTATCTTCCGGACGCGGCGCTCGGGCTCGACGGAGACATCGATTTTGCGGCGGCGCGGGGCGTCGCGGGCGAGATGCCGGTGTGGATGGGCGAAGGCTATCCCGGCTGGCTGACCCACTGGGGCGACCAGGATTTCGCGCGCGGCGATTTCGCGGCGACGTTGCGCAAACTGCTCGATGAAAATCGCTCGTTCAATTTGTACGTGGTGCATGGCGGCACCAATTTCGGGTTCGGTGCGGGCGCCAATGCGCACGACGATTATTCGCATTTCCAGCCGGTGATCACCAGCTACGACTACGGTGCGCCGATCGACGAGCGCGGCGTCGCGACACCGGACTATCACATGTTCCGCGCGATGCTGGCGACCCATACGAAACGGATATTGCCCGAGGTGCCGGCGCCGCCACCGGCCATGCATTTCGCGCCGGTCACGCCGACGCCATTCGCTTCGCTGTGGGACAACCTGCCGCCAGCGAAGCGGGTGGAACGTCCGCATGCCAACGAGCTGCTGTTTGGCCAGGATCACGGGATGGTTTTGTATCGCCGGCCCATTCGCGGCGGCGGCGAACTCGAAATCGAGGGTGCACGCGATTACGCGCAGGTATTCGTGGACGAGCACTACGTGGACTGCGTGTCGCGCGTCCGGCATCCGTCGTTGCATTCGAATTCGCGTATCGCATTGCCGCAAAGCGCCAGCGGCAAGGATGCGCTGCTGGATATCCTGGTCGACAGCTTCGGCCATGTGGGTTACGGCCACGCAATGGCCGATCGCAAGGGCATCGTGGGCGACGTGCGGCTCGATGGCGAAGGGCTGCGTGACTGGCGAGTCCATGGCCTGCCGCTGGACGGTGCATGGCTGGCGTCGCTGCGTCCATTGCAGGGTGAGCCGGCGCGACCGGGCGTGTTCTTCGGCGCAGTGCTGCATCTGGACGAGGTGGGGGACTGCTACATCGACGTGGGGGGATGGGACAAAGGCTACCTGTGGGTGAACGGCCACCTATTGGGCCGCTACTGGCGCATCGGCCCGCAGCAGCGGCTGTTCTGCCCTGCATCGTTCTGGAAACGCGGCGACAACGAATTACTGTTGCTGGAGCTGCATCGACTCGCGCCGGCGCCGATTTCAAGCGCGACCAAGCTCGCCGGAGCTTGACCCATCGCGATGCCTCGCCGTCGTGCCGATCGGCACGGGTGATCCGAATGGAGGCGCGATACGATCGGCGTGATATTCCGCTCCCATTCCGTCATCGAGGCCGCCAACATGCATGTCGCCCGAGTGTCGTCGATCGTTTCTGTGGCCCTGGTCGCTTTGTTGGCATTGACGGTTGCGTCGCCGGGCGCAGCAGCCACCGACGCGCTGGCGCAGGTCGATCCCATGATCGGCACCGGCGGCAACGGGCATACCTTTCCCGGCGCCACGGTGCCGTTCGGGATGATCCAGTTGAGTCCCGATACCGCGATGCCGGATTTCAAGCACGCGTACCCGTGGGCAGCGGGCTACCAGTACGGCGACTACAGCATCCTCGGGTTTTCCGAAACACATTTCTCGGGTAGTGGCCATTCCGATCTTGGCGACGTGCTGCTGATGCCGGGCGCCGGGAAGGTGCAATGGGATCCGGGCGATCCCGACCAGCCAGGCAGCGGCTATCGTTCCTGCTTCAGCCACAGGACCGAGGTCTCGCAGCCGGGTTATTACGCGGTGACGCTGGCGAGCCCCGGCGTGCGCGTGGAGCTGACCGCGGGCAAGCGCGTCGGTTGGCACCGCTACACGTTTCCCAAAGATCAGGACGCGCACGTGCTGCTGGACCTGCGCCCCAGCATCTACGACTACCCCGGCAAGGTGTCGTGGGCGCGCCTGCGCATGCGCGCGGACGGCACCGTGACCGGCTACCGAGAAACGCGCGGTTGGGCGCCGGGGCGGCAGCTCTATTTCGCGATCCGGTTTTCGCAGCCGATGACATCGCACCAACTGGTCAATCGCGAAACCGACATTCCCTACAAGGGCTTCAAGGGTCCGGCCGCGAATCCGACTGGCAATGACGCCATCGCGGGCAAGCAACTGGAAGGTGCGTTCGAGTTCGGCAAGCTCACGAAGCCGCTGCTGGTGAAGGTGGCGATTTCGACCGTGAGTGCCGACAACGCGATCGCCAATCTCGATCAAGACGGGAAGGGCTGGGATTTCGATGCGCGCCGCGCGGAGGCGCGCGACGCGTGGGCCAAGGCGCTGTCCGCGATCGAGGTGGACGCGCCGCCGGATGTCGAGAAGGGTTTCTACACCGCGATGTACCACGCGCTGATCGCACCCAACCTCGCGATGGACGTGAACGGCGAATACCGCGGCCCCGACCATGCGGTGCACACGGCCAAGGATTTCACCTTTTATTCGAGCTGGTCGTTGTGGGACGTTTATCGCGCGGAGATGCCATTGATGGCATTCATCCAGCCACCGCGACGCATCAACGATTTCGTGAATTCGCTGATCGTCGCGCAGCAGGCGAGTCCATTCGGAATCCTGCCGGTATGGGCGTACCAGGGACTCGAAACCTGGTGCATGATCGGCTACCACGCGGTGCCTGTGATCGCGAACTTCTACATGCAGGGCTTCCGAGGCTTCGACGCCGATGCCGCGCTGAAGGCAATGGTCGCGAGCGCGACCTACGCCCCCTACGGCGATCTCGCCGATTACATGAAACTCGGCTACGTGCCGAGCGACCACGAACCCGAATCGGTTTCCAAGACGCTGGAATATGCTTTCGACGACTGGTCGATTGCGCGGATGGCCGAGGCGATGGGGCGCAAGGACGTCGCGGCGAAGTTCTTCAAGCGTGCGCAGAACTGGCGCAATGTGTTCAATCCGGAAACGGGCTTCGCGCAGCCGCGGCTTGCCGACGGCAAGTTCGAGGAACCGTTCAATCCCGCGAAGGCGGGTGCCGGAAGCGGCTTCACCGAGGGCAATTCGTGGCAGTACTCATGGTACGAACCGCAGGACATCGCAGGCCTGATCCATGAACTTGGCGGCGATGCAGGTCTGGTGAAAAAACTGGACGAGGTTTTCGATGCCAGGATCGACCCCAAGGCGTTCGCCGGCATCGAGGATGTCACCGGCCTGATCGGCTGGTACGCGCACGGCAACGAGCCCAGCCACCACATTGCGTATCTGTACGACTACGCCGGCCAGCCGTGGAAGACGCAGGAGCGTCTCGCTGAAATCATGCACACGCAATATGCACCGACGCCGACCGGTCTTGCCGGCAATGACGATCTCGGCCAGATGTCGGCATGGTACATCTTCACCGCGCTTGGTTTCTATCCGGTCGCACCCGCGAGCAACCAGTACGTGATCGGGCGCCCGTTCGTGCAGCGTGCCGTGATGCACCTGCCCAACGGCAAGACCTTCACCATCACCACGGATGGTTTGGGCAAGGATCATCCCTATGTCGGTTCGGTCACGCTCGATGGCAAGCCGCTCGCCCGCGATTACCTGACCCATGCGGAAATCACGCACGGTGGCACCCTGCATTTCACGATGCAGGTGCAGCCGAACAAGACCTGGGCGACACGACCTGCCGATCAGCCGTATTCGCAGACTGCGTATTGATCGTTCGCTTCGCGTGCTGAAGCGACGGTGGTCGGTTACAAGGCCCCGCGGGGGCGCTTGTATGCATGCTTGAGGGCCGTGCGCGCGCACGCTAACGTTGTCACTTCCGTGGCTGCCGGGGAACAACGATGAACATTCGCCTTGTCGCCTGCGCGCTCGCGCTGGCCACCGCATCGGGAGCCGCCATGGCCGCGCAGCATCCGTTCAACGCGCACGACCTCGCGATGATGGATCGGGTATCCGATCCGCACCTGTCGCCCAACGGCAACGAAGCTGCGTTCGCGGTGCGCAGCACCGATTGGGACGCCAACAAGGGCGTCAACAGCGTGTGGCTGCTCGATTTGTCGAGCAGGGGCGCGGAACCGCGGCGCATCACCGACCTGAAATTGAATGCCAACGGTCCGGCGTTTTCGCCGGATGGCAAGACACTTTATTTCCTCGCCACCGACAAGGATTCGACGCAATTGTGGTCCGCGCCCGTCGCGGGCGGCGAACCCGTGCAGGTCACGCACCTGCCGCTCGATATCGACAACTTCAAGTTGTCGCCGGACGGCAAGTCCCTGCTGTTCTCTTCGCAGATGTTTGAGGATTGCACCACGCTCGAGTGTACGCGCGAAAAGCTGGACACGCAGAAGAAGGTCAAGGCCACCGGGCGCCTGTACCACCGCTTGTTTGTGCGGCATTGGGATGAGTGGTCCGACCATCGGCGCGGGCAGCTGTTCGTGATGCCGCTGGATGGATCGTCCAAGCCCGTCCTGCTGACCCGGGGCATCGACGGCGACGTGCCATCGAAACCGGACGGCAGCAATGCCGAGTACGCATTCTCGCCGGATGGCAAGACCGTGTACTTCGACGTGCGCATCGCCGGCAAGACCGAGCCATGGTCCACCAATTTCGACGTGTATTCGGTGCCGATCGACGGCTCCGCCGCGCCGAAAAACCTGACCAGCGCAAACAAGGCGTGGGACGCATTCCCGCTGCCCTCGCACGATGGCAAGACGCTCTACTACCTTGCGATGAAGGTGCCGGGTTTCGAAGCCGATCGCTTCGGGATCATGGCGCTGGACTTGGCGAGTGGCGCGACGCGCGAAATCGATCCGCATTGGGACCGCTCGGCGAGCCCGCTTGTATTGTCGGTTGATGGCAAGACGCTCTACACCACTGTCGCGGACGAGGGTAATGTCGCGCTGTACGCGGTTGACGTCGGCACCGGCAAGCCGACGAAGTTGCTGAGTGACGGTAGCGTGCTGGGCTTCGACGTGGCGGGCGGAACGATCGTCGCCGCGCGTCAGGACTTCACGCATCCGAGCGACCTCTATACGTTGAATGCGCGCGCCAGAAACCTGGCGCAGGTCACGCATTTCAACGCTGCGCGCCTCGGCGGCATCGAGTTTTCCAAGGCGACATGGTTCACCTTCAAGGGCTGGAACGGCGACACCGTGCACGGTTACGTGATGCCGCCGGTGGGCGCCAAGCCTGGCCAGAAATATCCGGTTGCATTCCTGGTGCACGGCGGTCCGCAGGGTGCGTGGCCGGATGAATTCCACTACCGCTGGAATCCGCAAACCTACGCGGGTGCGGGCTTTGCGGTGGTCGCGATCAATTTCCACGGATCGGTCGGTTACGGACAGGCGTTCACCGACGCGATCTCGCAGCACTGGGGCGATCGTCCGCTGGAAGACCTGCAAAAGGGTTGGACTGCAGCACTGAAGCAGTTTCCGTATCTTGACGGCAACGACGCCTGTGCGCTGGGCGCAAGCTACGGCGGCTATATGGTCTATTGGATGGCCGGCGTGTGGAATCAGCCGTGGAAGTGCATGGTCGATCACGACGGCGTGTTCGATGCACGCATGATGTATTACGCCACCGAGGAACTGTGGTTCGAGGAACATGAAAACGGCGGCACGCAATTCGAGCACCCTGAGAACTACGAAAAGTTCAATCCGCTGAACCACGTCAAGGACTGGCGCGTGCCGATGCTGGTGATCCACGACAGTCGCGATTACCGCATTCCGGAATCGCAGGGCCTCGGCGCATTCACCGCGCTGCAGCGGCGCGGGATCCCCAGCGAATTCCTGAATTTCCCGGACGAGAACCACTTGGTGCTGAAGCCGCAGAACAGCGTGATGTGGCATGAGACCGTGATCGATTGGCTGAAGCGCTGGACGGCGCCGGGTGCGTCGGCTTCCGCCCAATCGAGCACGGCCGCGAAGACCTCGCACGGCGCCAAGTGACGCGCAGCTGCATTTGCAATGTGCGCCCCAGCCGGGACGTGGCGCCCCATTGAACCGTCATGCCCGGTGCATGGCTTTGGCTACTTTCGCCGGAACGAAAACAGCTCGCTCGCGTAGCGAACGAAACTTTCCGAGGTCAGTGCGCGCTCGTCAGCGGAATCAAGCGCCACGCCCAGCTATGGTGTTTCGGCCAGCGATTGGGGTTGCGCAGGTACGGGTGATCCGGGTAATTGAGCTTCAGCACGTCGGTGGTCTGGTCGGCCATTTTCTGCTGGCCAAGCAGCTGGTAGCTCTTGGCCATCACCGCCAGCGCATCGGCAACCTGTGGCGACTGCTGGTAATGCGAAACGACGTATTTCGCGCGGTCAGCCGAGGCAATGTAGGCCTTGCGCTGCAGGTAGAATTCGGCGACGTTCAATTCCGCCTGGGCCAGCTGGTTGCGCAGGTAGATCATGCGCTGGCGCGCGTCGACCGCGTAGCGGGTGTTCGGGAAGCGGGCAATCAGCGTGTTGAAGTCATCGAACGACTGCAACGCGTAGCCCTGGTCGAAACGCGACGGGCTGATCCCGGCCATGCGCTGCAGCGCGGTTTCCGTGCGGTCGAAGTTGATCAGGCCGCGCAGGTAGAACGCGTAGGCAATATGCTTGTGGGTAGGATAGGTCTTGATGAATTCGTTGATGGTGGAATACGCGTCTTCCGGTTTGTCGTCCTTGTATTGCGCGTAGGCCAACTCGATCTGCGACTGCTCGTTGTAGGCGCCGTACGGGAAGCGCGCGATCAGCTTCTGGTACACGGTTTCGGCCGTGCCCCAGTTGCCGTCACCGGAAAGCGTGTGCGCGCGCTGGTACAGCTGTTCGACGGTCATGTTGTTCAACGTGTCGCGCTTGCCGTGGTGGAACAGCGAACAGGCGCCCAGGGCGACCAGCAGCGGCAGCAACAGGGCGAATTTCAGCAGCGGTGCGGAGCGTCGGGATGGCATCGGGCAAGTCTTTGCGAACGCGAACGGGCATGATAGCGGAATCCGTATCGCCCAGCCGGCGAGGCCGTCGGCGTGGCTGAACAGCAATTCCGCGCGGAAGTTCCGCCCGAACTGGCCGGGCAACGCTTCGACCAGATCCTGCCCAGGTTGTTCCGTGGATATTCGCGGGCGCACCTGGCCGGGGAGATCAAGGCCGGGCGCATCCGGCTGGACAGCCGCGAAGTGCCGCCGCGCACGCTTGTCCATGGCGGTGAGACTGTTGCATGGGAGCGTGTCGATGAACCCGTGCTGGGCGACCAGCCCGAGGCCATCGATCTCAGGATCGTCTTCGAGGATGCGGACCTGTTGGTGATCGACAAGCCGGCGGGTCTGGTGGTGCACCCCGGCGCAGGCAATCCTGCAGGTACGCTTTTGAATGCGTTGCTTTACCACGATCCGAATCTGGCGCAGATCCCACGCGCGGGCATCGTGCACCGGCTGGACAAGGACACCTCGGGCTTGCTGGTGGTGGCGCGCTCGCTGCCCGCGCATACCATGTTGACCCGCATGCTGGCTGCGCGAGATGTCCATCGCCGCTATGCCGCGGTCGTCACTGGCGTGCCGGTGGCGGGCGGCACCGTGGATGCGCCGATGGATCGCCATCCGACCGACCGCCTCCGCCGCGCGGTGCGCGGGGACGGCCGACCGGCCGTCACACATTACCGCGTGCGCGAAAAGTTTCGCGCGCACGCATTGTTGCAATGTGAACTGGAAACCGGCCGCACCCACCAGATTCGCGTGCACATGGCGCATGTGGGTTGGCCGCTGGTCGGCGATCCACTGTACGGCCGTGGCCTGAAATTGCCGCGTGGCGCGACGCCCCGATTGGCGGATATGTTGCGCGGGTTCAAGCGCCAGGCGCTGCATGCCGAACACCTGGCCTTTGCGCATCCGACTTCGGGTGAGGTGCTGGCATTCGACGCCGAGCCGCCGCGCGATTTTCTCGACTTGCTGGAGGCATTGCGCGAGGATGCCGCGGGATCGGAAGGCGAGCGTGCCTGACGCGCCTGCGCCGTGGCTGATGCCGGATTGGCCCGCACCGTCGAGCGTGCGCGCGATCACGACCGTGCGCGAAGGGCTGGGGGATGCATCGAGATCGCTCTTCGGATTCAACATCGGCACCCGCTGCGGCGATGATCCCGCGAGGGTCGCCGAAAATCGTGCAATGCTCCGCGACGCCTTGTCGCTGCCGTCGGAACCGCGCTGGTTGCGACAGGTGCACGGCACGACGGTTGCACATTTCCTCCCTCGGCCGGTGGCGGGAGAGGGCAATCTGCGCGCAGCGCGGACGGGCGAAGGGAAGGCTGCGCAGGAGGAGCCTGAAGCCGACGCCGCCGTCACCCGCGAGCCCGGCACAGTGCTGGCGATCCAGACCGCCGACTGCCTGCCGGTGCTGTTCTGCAACGACGATGGCAACGAAATCGGCGCCGCGCACGCGGGCTGGCGTGGGTTGTCGGCCGGGGTGCTGGAAAACACGCTGGCTGCGATGCAAGGCCCGCGCGCAAACATCATCGCGTGGCTCGGGCCTGCAATCGCCGCGCAGTCCTACGAAGTCGGCGGTGAAGTAAGCGAGGCCTTTCTCGCACACGATCCTGCCGCCGCGTCCGCATTCACCGCCACGCGACCGGGGCATTGGCTGTGCGACTTGTACGAACTCGCCCGCCAACGCCTGCGCGCCGCCGGGGTCACCCGCATTTTTGGCGGTGGCCTGGATACTTTCACCGATCCGCGCCTGCATTCGTATCGCCGCGACGGCGCGAGCAGTGGGCGGATGGTTAGCCTGGTGTGGAAGTTGCCGGGGACGGACTGAAGATGTTTGATTGCTTCCCGGCGTGGATGCCTGGAATGAGTTGGGGGCTGCGTGACCATTGAACTGGAAATCGTCCTGGCCTTTGTTGGCATGGTCGGCTTTTACGGAGCGGGCGACTATGAAGCCCGCCATGGCGAACTGCACCACGGAGTGTTGTGGGCGGGTTTGTCGGTGCTGGTTTCCGGCATCGTCTTCGCCCTTTTCCATGGAGGTTTGGTGCTGTGGCTTTCCACGCAAGTCGGATTGCTTGTCGGCATCGGGGCTTTCCGGGCGTGGTTGGAAAGCCGGTTGAACGGGTAAGTGACAGCAGATCCGCGGATACAACGGTTACCTTCGCAGCAATTGCAGGGGCGAGGTGCGCAGCACGCTGTGGGTTCCGGCGAGTCCAAGCATTGCGACGATGGCGGTGGAAAGGATTGCCGCGATGAGCAATTGACTCCACGGCGGCTCGAACGCGCGGATGTGGAACACCGAGTGCGCGAGCCAAACGCCGGCGAATGCCGACGCCAGCAGCGCGGCGAGGCCTGAGATCGCGCCCAGCAATCCGAATTCGCACAGCGCGGCCATCCGCAATTGACCGCGGCGTGCGCCCAACGTGCGCAGCAGTGCCGCTTCGTGCCGGCGTTCCGCGGCGCTCATGGTCAACGCCGCGGCCAGCACCAGCGCACCAGCCAGCAGGCTGAAGGCCAGCACCCAGCGCGCGGCGGCAGTCACCTGCGCCACGATCTGGCGGGCGCGGTCGAGCAATGCTTCCACGTCGATCAACGACAGGTTCGGGAAGTCGCGCGAGAAGGCCGCGAGGTCGCGCGCGTGGCCGGGCGGCAGGTAAAAGCTCGCGATCCATGTATGCGGCAGCGCCGATCCGTGCACCGGGTCGAGCATCACAAAGAAGTTGACGTTGAAGCGGCTCCAGTCCACTTCGCGAATGCTGGTCAGCGTGGCATTGATCCGCGTATCGCCGATCAGGAAGGCGAGCCGGTCACCGAGATGCAGATCGAATCGCCGCACCCACACGACATCCAGCGACACTTGCGCGACACGCGCATCCGGTGTGAACCATTGCCCCGCGATGATGCGGTTGGCCGGCGGCAGCGCCGCACTCCACGAGAACCGCACCTGCTGGTCCGCTTCGTGGCGGCTGTCGCGGTCGTGGAATGGAATGCGGTCCACGTCGATGCCGTTGATCGCCACTAGCTTGCCGACCGCGACCGGCATGTCGTTAAGGCGCGCCGCGCCAAGCCCTGACAAGGCCTCGAGGACGTTGGCCAGCTGCGCATCCTGCACGTTCACCACGAACCAGTTCGGCGTGTCGGGCGGGAGTTCGCGTCGCCAGTTGTCGAGCAACGCGGGCGCGACCACCGCAAGCAGCAACAGCGCGGTCAGGCCCAGTGTGATCGCACACGATTGCACCAGGCTCAAGCCGCGGCGTCGCGCCAGCGCGCTCGCGCCAAGCCGCAGCGCAGGGTGCAACCGTGCAACGTAGCGTCGCACCAGCCACAGCGTCGCGAGTGTCAATATCGAAGTGAAGACCGCGGCGCCCGCCATCGATGCCGCCAGCACGCCCGTCAGTTTCCAGCTTCCCGTCTGCAGGGCAATCAGGCCGAGCGCGACCAGCGCTGGCACGAGGTACAGCAGGTCGAAGCGGCGCGGCACACGGGCGGCGCTCTGGCGGAATACCGCAACGGGTGGAATCGATTTCAGTTTCGCCAGCGGCGGCAGCGCGAATCCGATGAGCACCGCGAGTCCCATGGCGGCGGAAGCGAAAGCGGGACCGGGCGGCAACGGCGCCTGTTGCGCGGCCGGCGGCAGCAGATCGTGTGCGTACGCGAAGGCGACCGCGGCGAGCGCCAGCGCGATGCCCACGCCCGCGAGCGCCACGAAAACGGCGGGTACCGCGAGCGTCCAGGCGAGGCTGCCGAACGCAAATCGCGATGGTGCGCCGAGCGCGCGCAGCAGCGCGATCTCGTCGGTCTTGCGGCGCGCATAGCGCTGTGCCGACAGCGCCACCGCGATGCCGGCCAGCAGCGCCGCCAGCAATGCCGCCAGGCTCAGGAACGTGCCGGCACGATCGAAGGCCACGGCGAGGCGCTGCTGTACGTCTTCCGGCGTCACCATTTGCGCGTCGGCCGGCAGATGCGCCTTCGCCCAGGCGCGGTACGTTTCCACAGGCACTACCGCGCCCGCCACCAACAAGCGATGCCGGGCGCGGCTGCCGACGCCGAGCAGGCCCGCGCTTTTTGCATCGGCCAGTGCCATCACCGCGCGCGGCGCCAAGGCCACGAGGTCCCCACCGCCCGGCTGTTGCTGGATCTGTCCGGCGATCACGAGATCCATGCCACCGACCTGCACGCGTTGCCCGGGTCCGAGCCCCAGCGCCACGAGCGCGCGATGGTCGAGATAGATTTGGCCGGCGGCCGGCGCGTGCATCGATCGGTCGATGCCATCGCGGCCTTCGACCACGAACTTGCCGCGCAGCGGCCACGCCGCGTCGGCCGCGATGACCTGCAGCAATTGGCTGCGGTCGTTCGCGAACGCGACGCTCGGAAATTCGGCCAACGTGCTGGTGCGCAGATCGAGCGCGTGCGCGTGCCGGAAGAATTCCGCCGGCAATGGCGCCGCCGCGTTGATGCCGAGGTCCCCGCCGATCAATTCGGCCGCGCTCATAAGCACGGCGCGTTGCACGCGGACGGCGAGGGTGGCGACCGCGCCCAGCACGACCACCGACAACAGCAGTGCCGCGAGCAGCGTGCGCAACTCCGGCAGCCGCCATTCGCGTCGCAGGGTGCGAAATGCAAAGCGTGCCGTGATCATGTCGCGTGCATCCGCAGTCGCCCGTCGACGAGGTCATGGATGCGTGCGCAGCGCCCGGCCAGCGCCGGGTCGTGGGTGACGACGATCAGCGTGGTGTGGTGTTCGCGATTCAGCGCGAACAGCAGGTCGGCGATCGCGTCGCGGCTGGCGTGATCGAGGTTGCCGGTAGGTTCGTCGGCGAACAGGATGCGCGGTTCGTGCACGAATGCGCGCGCGATCGCCACGCGCTGCTGTTCGCCTCCGGACAACTGTCGCGGGTAATGCGCGCGGCGCGGCGCAAGCCCCACGGCGGCCAGTGCCTTGCGTGCCCGGCCACCTGCATCCGGCGTGGCATCGAGTTCGAGCGGCAGCATCACGTTTTCTTCCGCCGTCAGCGCCGGCAACAAGTGGAAGGACTGGAACACGAAGCCGACCAGCTCCAGCCGCAGCCGTGCCCTGGCCTCTTCGTCCATGGTTTCCAGCGCGTGGCCATCCAGCCGCACGCTGCCGCCGCTGGGAAGATCGAGCCCAGCCAGCAATCCGAGCAAGGTCGTCTTGCCGGAACCCGATGCGCCGGTGATCGCCACGGTTTCCCCGGCATTCACATCCAGGCTGACATCGTCAAGAATGCCGAGCCGGCCCGTCGGCCCGTCGACGTGCTTGCCGATTCCCCGTGCGGAAATGAGCGCCATGTTTGCCCGACCGTCATCCATCCTGCCGTTGTCCATCTTGTGGTGCCTTGTTCTGTGGGTGGCGTTGCCGGCGCAGGCCGCGCAGCCGCGCACGATCCTGCTGCTGGGCGATTCGTTGTCCGCCGCCCACAACATCGAAGTCGGCGCATCCTGGCCCGCGCTGTTGCAGAAACGCCTGGCCGATATGCGTCCGCCACACGCGCTCGTCAATGCCAGCATCAGCGGCGAGACCACCGCGTCCGGGCTCACGCGATTGCCGGGATTGCTGAAACGTTACCAGCCCGGCGTCGTGATCCTGGAGCTTGGTGGCAATGATGGCTTGCGCGGGCTGCCGCTGTACGAAATCCGCTCCAATCTTTCGCAGATGGTGCGCGAAACGCAGGGCAGCGGTGCGCGTGTGCTGCTGCTCGGCATCGAACTGCCGCTCAATTACGGCCCGCAATACCGTTCCGGGCTGCGTACGATCTACGCCGATCTTGCGCACGACGACCATGCTTCGCTGGTGCCGTTCCTGCTCGATGGTGTGGCGCTCGATCCAAAACTGATGCAGCCGGATGGCCTGCACCCGACGTCCGTGGCGCAACCGCGGGTTCTGGCGAATGTCTGGGCGAAGTTGGCGCCGATGCTGGCAACGGGAAAATAGCCGGTGCTGGCCGGGTCGATCAGCCCGCCAGTGCAGCCAGAAACTTCCGCCGCCACGCGCTGATGTCGTGTTTCGACAAATGCTCGAACATCGCGGCCCAGCGTTCGCGGCGCTCTTCCAGCGGCATGGTGAGGCCTTGTTCGATACCTTCGACCAGCCCTTCGGGATCGTACGGATTCACCAGTATGGCCTGCGGCAATTCCCCCGCGGCGCCCGCGAATTGCGACAGCACCAGCACGCCGGGATCGTCGACAGGTTGCGCGGCCACGAATTCCTTGGCCACCAGGTTCATCCCGTCGCGCAGCGGCGTCACCAGTCCGAGTTGCGCGATGCGGTAGAAACCCGCGAGCGTGGCCTGCGCAAAACTGCGATTGACGTAGCGGATCGGCACCCAGTCCGGGTCGGCGTAGCGACCGTTGGTGGCGCCGGCGGAGCGCTCCAGCTTGGAGCGCAGTTCGCGGTACTCCGGCACTTCCTCGCGGGAGGGCGGCGCGATTTGCAGGAACGACACGCGCGACCGCCATTCGCGGTGTTCCGCGAGGAAACGCCCGAATGCCTCGAAGCGCCGCGGCAGGCCCTTGGAATAATCCAGCCGGTCCACGCCGATCGCGAGCTGGCGCTCGTTCAAGCTGGCGTGCAGTTTGCGCACGGCGGCGTTGTTGGCCGCGAACCGCGACTGGCGCGCGACCTCGGCGGTGTCGATGCTGATCGGGAATGGCGCGATGTGGGTGCGGTGGCCGTGCAGCTCGACATCGTCGCGCGAGCGCGTCGCGCCCAGCACGATCGCGAAATAATCGAACAATGCGCGCGCATCGTCGCGGTTCTGGACGCCGATCAGGTCGCACGCGCTCAACGTGGCGATCAGTTCCCTGTGGCAGGGCAGGTTGATCAGCAATTCCGGCGGTGGCAGCGGAATGTGCAGGAAGAAACCGATGCGCGCGCCGATGCCGCGTTCGCGCAACTCGGCGGCCAGCGGGATCAGGTGATAATCGTGGATCCAGATGCGGTCGTCGTCGCGCAGCAGCGGCGCGAGTTTTTCCGCGAACAGCTTGTTGACCTCGCGATAGCCCGTGTACTGCGCGCGGCTGTATTGCATCACGGTCGGCTGGAAATGCAGCAGCGGCCACAGCGTGCGGTTGGCGAAGCCGAGGTAATAGCCTTCATATTCCTCGCGGGTCAGGTCGAGCAGCGCGTAGTCGATGTTGCCCGCGCGTTCGCGGTGGAGGGCGCGTTCGTCCGGCGCCACGCGCTTGCCGCTCCAGCCGAACCACAGGCCGCCGTGTTCCTTCAATGCCGAGCGCATTGCCGCGGCCAGACCACCGGCGCGCGTTTCCCGCGGCTGCGCCACCCGGTTGGACACGACAACAAGCCGATTCACGGCGGGGCGGGTCATACCACGTCGCTCCATTTGGTGGAGAGCCCGCGCGCGGCGTTGATAAGCCCCACCATCGAATACGTCTGCGGGAAGTTGCCCCACAGCTCGCCGGTTTTCGGATCGAAGTCTTCCGACAGCAACCCGAGCGGATTGCGGATCGCCAACAGTTTCTCGAACAGCTTGCGGGCTTCGTCGGTGCGCCCGATCGCGATCAACGCCTCGACGTACCAGAAATTGCAGACCAGGAAGCTGGTCTGGGGGGCGCCGAAATCGTCCGGGTGCGCATAGCGCATCAGGAAGCCGTCGCGCATCAGGGTCTTGCCGACCGCGTCCACGGTCTTGACGAAGCGCGGATCGTCGGCGCTGATGAAGCGCAGGCCTTCCAGCAGCAAAAGGCTGGCATCGAGCTGATCGCTGTCGAACGATTCCACGAAGTGGCCGTCCTTGTGCACCGCATGCCGCAGGATCTTCCGCTTGATGGCGTCGGCACGCTTGCGCCAGAACCTGACGCGATCGTCGAGTCCCAGCCACGTGCCGATGTTGGCAAGGCGGTCGCACGCCACCCAGCACATCACCGCCGAATAGGTATGGATGGAGGTGCGCCCGCGCAATTCCCATAGCCCCGCATCGGGTTTGTCGTGCAGGCGCCACGCGGCGTCGCCGCAACGTTCCAGCCGCCGGTACTCGACCTCGCCGGCGATCCGCACCAGCCGCTGGTCGCAGAACATCTGCGTAGCCGCCAGCACCACGCTGCCGTAGATGTCGTTCTGCTGCTGTTTCCAGGCTTCGTTGCCGACCCGCACCGGGCCCATGCCGCGGTAGCCGGCCAGCGTGGCTTCCTCGCGCTCCGGCAGTTCGTCCTGGAAATGGATGCCGTACACCGGCGTCATCTTGCCCTCTTCCTTGACCGCAAGATTGAAGATGTAGCGCACGTACTCTTCCATCGTGCGCGTGGCGCTCAGGCGGTTCAGCGCGCGCACCGACAGCGCGGCGTCGCGCGGCCAGCAATAGCGGTAATCCCAGGTGCGCACGGTGCCGGACGCTTCCGGAATCGAGGTCGTCATCGCCGCGGTGATCGCGCCGGTGCCCTCGTACTGGCACAACTTCAGCGTGATCGCGGCGCGGATCACCGCTTCCTGCCACTCGGCTGGAATCGAGAGATAGCGCGACCACTCGTGCCAGTAATCGAGGGTCGAATCCAGGGCCTCGTTGTAGAACCGCGCGGCCGATTCGTGCAGCGTCTCGTCGGTGCCCAACACGATGTGCACGTCGCGATCGAGCAGGAAAGGCAGGCCGTCCCGCAGCATCGGCAGTTGCGTGTCGGTGGTGGCGCGCAGCACCAGCGGGTCGAGCAGGTAGCGCACGTGATTGGAGCCGAAAGTCATCTCCGGCTTGCGTGCGCCGTAGCCGGTCAGCGGCTTCAGCCGCAGCGCGATCCGTGGTGCGCCCGACAGCGGCCGCACGCGCCGCAGGATCTGCATCGGGTGGAAGGTGCGCCCGTGCTGCTTGTAGCGCGGCGCAAAATCGGTGATCTCGACCCTGGAGCCGTCCTTCGCGGTCAATGTGGTCACCAACACCGCGCTGTTGTCGGCGTAACGCTGGTGGAAGCCGGCCTCGTTTTCCAGCAGCACGTCGAAAAAACCGGCGTCCGAAAACCGCGGCGACAACAGCGAGCAGAACACCGGATCGCCATCGAACGCCGGCACGCAGTGCCACACGATGCGTCCGCGCGCATCGATCAGCGCATTGATGGTGCCGTTGCCGATGATGCCGAGATCGAGGCTGGCGCGCCGGTCGGGATCGGTCGGCTCGCGCTTGGGCGCGCGGCTGGCCGGGCCGCGCGCCGGCCTTGCCGGCTGCACCCGCGACGTTCCCGGTTTTGGTTTTTTCGCATTGGTGGTTTTCGCAGTCAACGGTTGCCTCCTCGTCGTTGGCCTTCGTTTTCTCTCGCCCTGCTCTCGTCCGCGAACACACTTCGAAAAGAGGATCGGACGAGGGGGCGAAGACCAGTTCGGTTCGACCGATTCGTGGACGTCGCCGGGTTCATTTCGCCGTTGCCAGGCCGTGCAGCCACGCGCGCACCGCGGCGGGATCGCCCAGCATGTAGCGCGCTTCGGTGGGCCGACGCGTGCCGACGATCACGCTGATGCCGCCGTTCGCGTTGACGTGGCGGAATGCATCTTCGTCCGTCAGGTCGTCGCCCAGCATCCACGGCGTACGGTCGCGAAACGGCGCATCATCCATCAGCGCCGCGAGCGCGCGGCCCTTGTCGACGCCCGCCGGTTTCAGCTCGAAGACGTGGTCGCCGCGTTGCAGGACGAATTGATCGCCCGCGTCCTGCAGCAGCGCGTGCGCGATGCGTTCCGCGGCCTCCCGCGCGGCCGGTGCCTGACGATAGTGCAGCGCCAGCGCCAGACGTTTGTCTTCCAGGATGACGCCTCGTGTCGCAGCCACGAGTGCCACGGCGCGCGATCGCACCTGCGCGAAAAGTTGGCTGTCGCCCGTGATGCGCTCGCGACCGTCCGGCGTGCGCAATTCCGCGCCGTGCAGGCCGGCGGCGGCGTGACGATTCCAGTCGAACAGCGCGTCGAGTTGCGACAGCGGGCGCCCGCTCAGAAGTGCTAGCGCGCCGCGCAGGCGATCATGCAGTCGGGCGAGGTCGTCGTGCAGGCGCGCATCGACCTGCACGTTGTCGGGAGGGTGCGCGAAGTCCAGCAGGGTGCCATCGACATCCAGGAACAGCGCCCAGCCGACATCGGCGCCGGTTTCAGGCGGCGCAGGCAAATCCGTTGCAATGTCGGCGCTGACAGTGGACACCTCGACTCAGCATCGGCGAAACACCGGCGTATTGTGACGGACCCGACGTGAACGCCCCATTCACATCACGTCTGCGCAGGGCGGCGCATCGCCGCATGCATCGCGGCGACGGCGTCGTGCGCGCGTTGCGCCAGCGCGTGACGGTCGGCGGAATGCGATCCCGCGGTGGGAATTGGATCGCCAAAGCGTGGCCGGGCCTGCGAAAAATGGCTTGAAGCCTGCTCTTTGCGGCCGCATCTTTGGACCTCGGCTCACCCCTCAAAGGCCCGCCACCATGCGCACCGACAAACTCACTTCCCGCTTCCAGCAGGCCCTGGCCGACGCTCAATCCATCGCGGTCGGGCGCGACCACAACATGCTGGAGCCCGCGCATCTATTCGCGGCGCTTCTGGACCAGCAGGGTGGCTCGACCGCGCCGATGCTGGCGCAGGCCGGCGTCAACGTGCCGCTGCTGCGCCAGCGGGTGGGCGAAATCCTGGACAAGTTGCCGAGTGTCAAGGGACAGGAAGGCAACATCAATATCTCCAACGAGCTCAACCGACTGCTCAACCTCACCGACAAACTGGCGCAGCAGCGTGGTGATCAGTTCATCGCGAGCGAATTGTTCGTGCTGGCCTGCCTCGAGGATCGCGGTGACGTCGGTCGTGCGCTGAAGGCCGCCGGCGCCAGCAAGCAGAACCTCGAAGCCGCGATCGACAAGTTGCGCGGTGGCGAGAAAGTGCAGTCGGAAGGTGCCGAGGACCAGCGCCAGGCACTGGAGAAATACACCATCGACCTCACCGCGCGCGCCGAGGCCGGCAAGCTGGACCCGGTGATCGGGCGCGACGAGGAAATCCGCCGCGTGGTGCAGGTCTTGAGCCGCCGCACCAAGAACAACCCGGTGCTGATCGGCGAGCCGGGTGTCGGCAAGACCGCGATCGCCGAAGGCCTCGCCCAGCGCATTGTCAAGGACGAAGTGCCGGAGGGCCTGAAGAACAAGCGACTGCTGGCGCTCGACCTGGGCGCGCTGATCGCGGGCGCCAAGTTCCGCGGCGAGTTCGAGGAACGCCTGAAGGGCGTGCTCAACGACCTCGCCAAGCAGGAAGGCCAGATCATCCTGTTCATCGACGAATTGCACACCATGGTCGGCGCGGGCAAGGCCGAGGGCGCGATGGATGCCGGCAACATGCTGAAACCCGCGCTGGCGCGCGGCGAGTTGCACTGCATCGGCGCGACCACGCTGGACGAATACCGCAAGTACATCGAGAAGGACGCCGCACTCGAGCGGCGCTTCCAGAAGGTGTTCGTGGGCGAACCCAATGTCGAGGACACCATCGCGATCCTGCGCGGCCTCAAGGAACGTTACGCGGTACACCACGGCGTCGAGATCACCGATCCCGCGATCGTGGCGGCGGCCACGTTGTCGAATCGCTACATCACCGACCGGCAGTTGCCCGACAAGGCCATCGACCTGATGGACGAGGCTGCCAGCCGCATCCGCATGGAAATCGATTCCAAGCCGGAGGAACTGGATCGCCTGGAACGCCGGCTGATCCAGTTGAAGATCCAGCGCGAGATGCTGAAGAAGGAAAAGGATCCGGAGTCGAAAAGGCGCCTCGCCGATCTGGAAACCGACATCGAAAAACTCGAGCGTGAATTTTCGGATTTGAACGAGGTTTGGAAATCGGAAAAGGCGACGCTCCAGGGCGATGCCAAGATCAAGGAAGACATCGAGAAGGCGCACCACGAACTCGAGGCCGCGCAACGCCGGCAGGACTACGCGCGCATGAGCGAAATCCAGTATGGCCAGTTGCCCGCGCTGGAAAAACAGCTCGCCGCCGCGCAGACCGCCGACCAGCGCGAGTTCAAGCTGGTCAAGGACAAGGTCACCGCCGAGGAAATCGCCGAAGTCGTATCGCGCTGGACCGGCATTCCGGTCTCGAAGATGCTCGAAGGCGAGCGTGAAAAACTGCTGCACATGGAAGAGGCGCTGCACAAGAACGTGGTCGGCCAGGACGAAGCGGTGCGCGCGGTGTCCGACGCGATCCGGCGCGCGCGCGCGGGCCTGTCCGATCCGAATCGTCCCTACGGCTCATTCCTGTTCCTCGGTCCGACCGGCGTCGGCAAGACGGAATTGTGCAAGGCGCTCGCGGGCTTCCTGTTCGACACCACCGAGGCGATGGTGCGGATCGACATGTCGGAGTTCATGGAGAAGCATTCGGTCGCGCGGCTGATCGGCGCACCGCCAGGCTATGTCGGTTACGAGGAGGGCGGTTATCTCACCGAGGCCGTGCGCCGGCGTCCGTACAGCGTGATCCTGCTGGACGAAGTCGAGAAGGCACACCCGGACGTGTTCAACATTCTGCTGCAGGTGCTGGACGACGGGCGCCTCACCGATGGACAAGGCCGCACGGTCGATTTCCGCAACACCGTGATCGTGATGACCTCCAATCTCGGCTCGCAGCAGATCCAGGAAATCGCATCCAGTGGCATCGACGAGGATTCGCCGGAAGCCTACACGCAGATGAAGGCCGCGGTGATGGGCGTGGTGCAGGCGCACTTCCGGCCCGAGTTCATCAACCGCCTCGACGAGATCGTGGTCTTCCACCCGCTCGACAAGGCGCAGATCCGCGAGATCGCCCGGCTGCAGACGCAGTATCTCGCCAAGCGTCTGCAGGAACGCCAGATCGACCTGGAAATTTCCGACGGCGCGCTGGTGCTGCTCGGCAACGTCGGCTTCGATCCCGTGTACGGCGCACGCCCGCTGAAACGTGCGATCCAGAGCCAACTCGAGAACCCGCTGGCGACGAAGATCCTTGCCGGAGAATTTGTCGGTGGCGACACCATCCGCGTCGATGCGGAGCACGGCAAGCTGGTGTTCCACAAGCGCTGAGATCGATCAGGGCGGTCCCCCCGGGAGGAGCCGCCTGCGCCCTCTTCACGCCAACCAAACCGGCACTTGCCCGCCGGCGCAGAACGATTATTCTGGTCTCGATCATGACCGGCGCCAATGCGTGCGGCTGCCGGGAGGTAGCCATGTTCCGGACATATCGGGTCATCCTGGTTGCGTTGTGCTTGATGGGCACGTCGGCAGCCTCGGCCGCGCTGCAGCACGAACATCCCGTGGCGACGGCGCGGGAGGGCATGATCGGCCACGTGCACTTCCCGGTCTCCTGCCGTGGAGAGCAGCGGGCGTTCGATCAGGCCACGACGCTGTTGCATTCGTTCTGGTATGAAAAAGCGGAAGCCGCGTTTGCCGGGATCGCCACGCGCGATCCCGATTGTGCGATGGCGCGGTGGGGGCAGGCCCTCAGCCTCTGGCATCCGCTGTGGCCGGACCGTCCCGACAGCGAAGTGCTGGCACGTGGCCGTGCGCTGCTTGCGCAAGCCCGCGCCGCGAAACAACAGACGCAACAGGAAGCGGCGTGGCTGGGTGCGCTCGCGGCGTTTTACGGGGCCGACGGTTCGGCCGACTATCGGGAACGCGTGCTGGCTTACGAGCAGGCGATGGCGAGGGTCCACGCCGGTTCGCCGCGCGAACCCGAGGCCGCGGCGTTCTACGCGCTTGCACTGCTGGCCAGCGCGCAAGCTGAACCCCCGGACAAATCGCATGTCCGCGAACGCGAGGCGGCTGACTTGTTGAATCACGTGCTGGCCGTCGAGCCGAATCATCCAGGTGCGCTGCATTACCTGATCCACGCCTACGATTCGCCGCCGCTGGCGAAATACGCATTGGGCGCGGCGCGCAGCTATGCGCACGTTGCACCGGCGGTGCCGCATGCGCAGCACATGCCCTCGCACATCTTCACGCGGCTGGGGTTGTGGGACGAGTCGGTTGCTTCGAATCGCAGAGCCGAAAGCGCGGCCAAACGCTTTGCCGCGGAAATGCGCCTGCCCGGAGCGTGGGACGAGCAGTTGCACGCGATGGACTACCTTGAATACGCGTATCTGCAACTCGCGCGGTATCGGGACGCGCGCGCGGTGCAGGACGAATTGCTCGCGATTCCGGTCACGAGCCCCGCGAATTTCAAGGTCGCGTATGCG
>DATFGT010000105.1:0-2328 GCA_035249175.1 Rhodanobacteraceae bacterium | reverse complement strand
CAAGACCGCGTCCGGCAAGTTCAAGGCCGGTCACGCGTTCAAGTCGCACATCCTCACCAAGAAGTCGACCAAGCGCAAACGCGGCCTGCGCGCCCCCAACCACGTGCATGAGTCCGACACCAAGCGTGTCGCGCGCATGCTGCCGTACGTCTAAGCGGAGGACACCACCATGGCACGAGTCAAACGTGGCGTCACCGCGCGTGCGCGTCACAAGAAAACCCTGAAGGCCGCCAAGGGCTATTACAACGCCCGACGCAAGGTCTACCGCGTTGCCAAGCAGGCCGTCACCAAGGCCCAGCAGTACGCCTACATCGGCCGCAAGCAGAAGAAGCGCCAGTTCCGCGCGTTGTGGATCGTGCGCATCAACGCGGCCGCGCGCCAGTTCGGGCTGTCCTACAGCCGCCTGATCGACGGCCTCGGCAAGGCCGGCATCACCATCGATCGCAAGGTGCTGGCGGATCTCGCCGTGCACGACATCGCGGCGTTTGGTGCGATCGCCGAGAAGGCGAAGGCCAGCCTGGCTGCTTGAGCGGATCGTTCTGGCGTCGAACGCCGGACGTTATGATGCAAGCGAGCGGGGAGAAGGCCTTGCCTTCTCTCCGCTTTTCTTTTGTGCATTGGGGTTGCGATGGACACCTTGGGGCAACGTATCCACGATTCGCTTGCCGCGATTGACGCGACCGTGACGCTGGACGCCCTGGAGGCGCAGCGCGTCGGGCTGCTTGGCAAGAACGGCGCGATCACCGCGGAACTGAAGGCGCTCGGCAAGTTGTCGCCGGACGAGCGCAAGGCGCGGGGTGCGGAAGTCAACGCCGCGAAGGAGAAAATCTCCGCCGCGATCGCGGCGCGCAAGGAGACGCTGGAACGCGCGGCGCTGGAGCAACGGCTGGCATCGGAAAGCATCGATGTCACCCAGCCGGGTCGCGACGGCGTGCGCGGCACGATCCATCCGCTCACCCGCACCCGCGCGCGCATCGAGGCGATCTTCGCGCAGCTCGGCTATTCGGTGGCCGAAGGTCCGGAGATCGAGGACGACTGGCACAACTTCGAGGCGCTCAACTTTCCCGCGCATCATCCCGCGCGGGCGATGCACGACACCTTCTACATTTCCTCCGGAATCGGCGGCAACGGACGGCTGCTGCGCACCCACACCTCCCCGGTGCAGATCCGTGCGATGCGCGGCAAGCAGCCGCCGGTCCGCATCATCGCGCCGGGCAAGGTGTACCGCAGCGATTCCGACCAGACGCACTCGCCGATGTTCCATCAGGTCGAGGGCCTGCTGGTGGATGATTCGGCCACCTTTGCGGATTTGAAGGGAACGCTCGAAGCATTCGTGGCGGCGTTTTTCGGGCAGGCGCTCGAGATGCGTTTCCGGCCGAGCTATTTCCCGTTCACCGAGCCGTCGGCGGAGGTGGACATCCGCTGGCAACGCGACGATGGCGGCACGCGCTGGCTGGAGGTGCTGGGCTGCGGCATGGTGCATCCGAATGTATTGAAGAATTGCGGCATCGACCCAGAGCGGTACACCGGCTTCGCGTTCGGCATGGGCGTGGAACGCCTCGCGATGCTGCGTTACGGCGTCACCGACCTGCGCGCGTTCTTCGAGAACGACGTGCGGTTTTTGAAGCAGTTTGCGTAGGGCGGGAGAAGCGCAGCGACAAATTCGTCTGGAACGAATTTGGAAGGCCGAAGGCAGGCCCCGAGCGTAAGCGAGGGGTGAGCATCAGGGACGATGCGAGCAATCCCGCCAATTCCTAATCCCGTTTCATCGACCGGCGGGTTGTCAACCGCCCTACAAAACCAAAGTCCATGAAATTTTCCGAAAACTGGCTTCGCTCTCTCGTCGACATCCGCGCCGACAGCGCCACGCTGTCCAAGCGGCTGACCATGAGCGGGCTGGAAGTGGCCGAGGTCGCATCCATCGGCGATTCGCTGGACGATGTCGTGGTCGCCCGCATCGTTGCGTGCACGCCCCATCCGGATGCCGACAAGTTGCGTGTGTGTCGCGTCGACACGGGCACGGGCGAGGTGCAGATCGTGTGTGGCGCACCCAACGCGCGCGCGGGTCTGGTCGCGCCGCTGGCGACGGTAGGTGCCAAGTTGCCGAACAGCGTCACGATCAAGACCGCGAAGCTGCGCGGCGTCGAATCGCAGGGCATGCTGTGTTCGGCGAAGGAACTCGGCATCGACGCCGATGCATCCGGCTTGATGGAGCTGCCCGACGATGCGCCCGTCGGCAAGCCGCTGGCCGAATATCTCCGCTTGCCCGACGCGTCCATCGAAGTCGAACTGACGCCCAACCGCGGCGATTGCCTCGGCATGCTGGGC
>DATFGT010000104.1:0-16408 GCA_035249175.1 Rhodanobacteraceae bacterium | reverse complement strand
GGCTCGCGCCATTCTCGGAATGACGAGAAAAATCAGACCTTCCGTTACTTACGCACCCCAAAACGCTGGCGCGGGCGGAGCAAGTAAACCGTCCTGCAGCTTCACGCCGTCGGCGTGATCGTTCTCCAGCCACAAGGGTCCATCCAGATCGACGAACTCCGCTTCGCGCGCGATCTCCAGCGCCGGCGCGATGCCCAGCGACGATCCCACCATGCAGCCGACCATGATCCGGAATCCCTGCGTGCGCGCAGTGCGCAGCAGCCGCCACGCTTCGGTCAGGCCGCCGGTCTTGTCGAGCTTGATGTTGATGGCCTGATAACGGTCGAGCAGGCGCGGCAGATCCGCGCTGGTGTGGCAAGCCTCGTCGGCGCAAATCGGGATGCGGCTGGAAAACCCCGCGAGGTCGGCATCGCCGACCGCCGGCAAGGGTTGTTCGATCAGGTCCACGCCGGCGCGTTCGAGCGCGGGTAGGGTGTCGTGCAGGATGTCGAGCGTCCAGCTTTCGTTGGGATCGACGATGAGTCGCGCGGATGGCGCCGCGCGCCGCACCGCTGCGATGCGCGAAGCCGGATCGTCGGCATCAAGCTTGATCTTGATGAGCTTGGCCTCCGCGATCCGCGACGCAGCTTGTTCCATCGCTTCCGGTGTATCGAGGCTGACGGTGAGCGCGGTGACGACAGGCGCACCCGGCGCCCTCGCCAGTCGCGCCCAGACGGGCACCCCGGTGAGCTTCGATTCGAGGTCCCACAGTGCGGCGTCGATGGCATTGCGGGCTGCACCGGCATGCAGCCGCGCCTGCAGTTCGTCGCGGCCCATCCCGGCGCAAAGTTCCTTTCGCAGCGCCTCCATTTCATCGAGCGCCGAGGCCACGGATTCGCCGTAACGCGCGTAGGGCACGGATTCCCCGCGCCCGACACAATCGCCTTGCTTGAGTTCGACCGTGACCACGTCCGCCGCATGCTTCACGCCACGCGAGATGCGAAACGGCGAGTGCAGCGGCAGGCCGCGATGCCGAATGATCAGTTCGCGCAGCATGCAAGCAAGTTGTCGACGATGCCTTCGACGCCCATCGTGACCGGATCTTCGCAGGGAAGCTGCAGCCGCCCGCTGATTTCCCGGCACATCGCCTGCGCTTCGTGCGCGGAAAGGTTGGAAGTGTTGAGCGCTATGCCGACGGCCTTGACCGCGGGATTGGTCAGGCGTGCGGCCTCGATGTTCGCATCGAGGCAGCGCTTGAGATCAGGGACCGGGGAACCCGGCAATCCACGCATGTGCCGGCGGGTGGGTTCGTGGCACAGCACCAGTGCGTCGGGTTGCGAGCCGTGCAGCAACCCGAGCGACACCCCGGCGTAGGACGGATGGAACAACGAGCCTTGGCCTTCGATCAGGTCCCAGCCGCCGTCTTCGCGCGCGGGCGAAATCCACTCGGCCGCGCCGGAAATGAAATCCGCGATCACCGAATCCACGGGAATGCCGCCGCCCGCCACGAAGATGCCGGTCTGGCCGGTGGCGCGGAAATCCGCGGTCAAACCGCGCTTGCGCATGCTGCGCTCGAGCGCGAGCGTGGTGTACATCTTGCCGACGGAGCAGTCGGTGCCGACGGTGAGCAGCCGGTGTCCCGCGCGCTTGCGCCCGTTGCCGACCGGGATATTGCGGGCGAAATCGCGTGCGTCATACAACGCGCGGCCATTGCGCTGCGCCGCGGCCACGATGTTGGAATTGTCGCGCAGCTTCTGGTGCAGACCGGCGATCACGTTGAGGCCCGCGTCGAGCGCGTGGATGGTGTCGATTACGGTTTCGGGCGCCATTACGCCGCCGGCGTTCGCGGTGCCGATCACCATGGTGTCGGCGCCCTCGTCGCGCGCCTGCGCGAAGCTCATGTCGGGCAAGCCCAGCGTATATTGGCAATCGGGATGCCGATGCTGGCCGACGCACCACTCGGGCCGCCAGAAGGCCAGCCCTCTGGCCGTCTTGATGGCCAGATCGTCGGCAGCCTTGCCAAGATACAAAAGGTAAGGCGGACCCCACCGGCCGTCGCCAGCCACTTCGCCATGGTCAGACATGCAATCCTTCCTTCGGATGTGCGCCAACAGTGCCTGCAGGAGGTTACTCGTGGGCACACGTCGCCGACCAATGAAAAGACTGGCATGTGGCATAACTGGGAGTTGTGAACGACGACGTCGCCAAATCGCGGCACGCGGCGCGCCAGACGGCGAGGTGGTGGGTGCCGAATCGTCGCGGGCCGAACCAGCTGAAGGCGTCAGTGACGATCGGCGTCGGCCGGAACGGCATTCGCGGGGTCGGCCCGTTCGTAGCCGCTCTGGCGCATGATCCGCAGCACCTTGTCGACCGGCAGTGCCTCGATTCGGTGGTGATCGCGACCGGTCATGGTCTCGGCGTGGAACAGCGAATTGAGGATGGCTTCCTCGGTCGCTTCGATCGCGGCCATGAACAAGGGCGACATGTCGTCGTTGCGGACCACCGTCATCTGCTGCAAGGGGCGCTTCGACTCGTACGGCACCCGCACGTTCTTCTCGGTGGAAAACGCGATTGCGTAGTCGCCGCTGCCGTTCGATTCGATGCCGCCTGTTTTCCCCAGTCCCAGGACCGCCCGTTTCGCGAGCCGCTCCAGGTTCCGCGAACCCAACGGCGCGTCCGTCGCGACCACGATCATGCAGGAACCGTCGGGTGAATCGTTCAACTTGTCGCTGAGGTAATAGCGGTGCAGCAGCTTGCCGACGGGCACGCCATCGATGTTGAGGACGCCGCCGAAGTTGGTTTGCACCAGCACGCCCAGCGTGTAGCCGCCAAGCGAGGCCGGCAATTTCCGGGATGCGGTGCCGATGCCGCCCTTGAAGCCGAAGGCGACCGTGCCCGTCCCGGCGCCTACGTCGCCCTGCGCCACCGGGCCGCTTTTCGCCGACTCGATGGCGTCCAGCACGTGTTGTTTCGTCACATGACGGCCGCGGATGTCATTCAGATAGCCGTCGTTGGTTTCACCCACCACGGGATTCACCGACAACACGTCGGCGTTGGCAGGAAATGAAAAGGTGTAATCGATCAGCGCGTCGGCCGCGGTCGGCACGCTGAGCGTGTTGGTCAGCACGATCGGCGTCTCGATGTTGCCGAGTTCGGCGATCTGCGTGGTGCCTGTCAACTTGCCGAAACCATTGCCGACGTACACCGCGGCGGGAACCTTGTTCTGGAAGACGTTGCCCGCGTAAGGAAGGATGGCCGTCACGCCGGTGCGCACGTCTTCGCCTTTCACCAGGGTCGTTTGTCCGACCAGCACGCCCGGCACATCGGTGATCGCGTTCCACTTGCCCGGCGGCAACACGCCGATGCGGATGCCGTAGTCGCGCAGGTTGCTGTGCCCTGCGTGGGCCGGCAGGCAGGCCAGTAGCAGGACAGCGGCGGCGGCGAGACGCACAGGCATGGTTGACCCTTATCGGCGGAATGGCGCAGGGTTGTTCGGAGGTTCCTTGCAGTGTACCGGCCTCCCCAGCTTTCGGCCCGGGTCTTTGCAGCGTGTACGTGCGATGATGCGATCCGTCGCTTGTCCGACCGAGGGGCGAACTCGACATGCGTTTGCGTTACATCGAACTGTTCCACGCCGTGCTCACCACCGGCAGCCTGACGGGGGCGGCGAAACTATTGAACATTTCGCAACCGGCTGCCAGCAAGGCCCTGCAGCACGCCGAAGACCAGCTGGGCTTCGAGCTTTTCAGCCGCGTGCGCGGGCGTCTGCAGCCGACCCAGCAGGCGATGTTGCTGCGCGACCGCATCGAAAAAATCATCCAGGACGTGCACGACCTGCAGCGGCTCACCACCAACATGAGCCAGCCGGAAAGCAGTCCGTTGCGGGTGACGTGCACGCCCACGCTGGCGGTCGGCCTGTTGCCCGCCGCAACCGCGATGCTGCGCAAGGCGTTTCCGCACACGATCGTGGAGCTGTCCACCCAGCATTCCGTGGAAATGTGCCAGTCGCTGACATTGCGCGACACCGACATCGGGCTGACCTTGCAGGACATCGGGCACCAGACCTTGCGCCAGAAAGCGCTGTGTCGCGGCCGGGTAATGGTGATCGCGCCGCCGGGTTGGTGGTCGGAACCGGAATTGGCGCGCCCGCTGCCAATCGGTGCGCTGGCCAACCAGCCCATGATCGGCATCATGGTCCGCGACGCGCTGGGGAACATGTTGCAAAGCCACTTGGCCCAGGTAGCGCCGGCGCCGCAGACGCTCGTTTCGGTGCAGACGTACCAGTTGGCGCACTCGTTGGTTTCGAAGGGCGAAGGGCTGGCGCTGGTCGATCCATTCACTGCGCGTGCCGGCGCGAAGGACGTGCAGATGCGTCCGCTCAAGCCGCACCTCGACGTGGTGCTGTACGCGATGTTCCGCCCCGAAAGTCCATTGAATCCGGTCCAGAAGCGGTTTCTCGATTTGGTGCGGCAGCTCGCGCAGCGGATGCTCGCGCAGGGTTAGGCGCTGCCAACGGGATCGGCTTCCGGCGCGACTCGCCGTGGCGGTCGGCGCCACAACGTTCAGTTATGCCACATGCCCATCTTTTCATTGGCGGTGCCGGCGCATTCGTGGCTACGCTCGACGATCAACGGGTGTCGGGGAATTTCACAACTGGATCCGCTGCAATCGCGCGGCGGGCAAAAGCGCGGAGGGAATGCAATGAACTGGCGTGTCAAACGAGTTGTTCCGACCTTGCTGGCGACTTCGGTGCTGCTGGCGCTGGCAGGCACGGCTGCTGCCCAGGACACGCAGGCCACAGGCAGTTCCGATCAGCAACAATCCACGCAATCATCGAACCAATCCCGACAGGCCGCGACCTTGTCGACCGTGGTGGTGACGGGCACGCGCGTGCTCGGCCGAACGCTCAAGGATTCGCTGCAGCCGGTCGACGTGGTGTCGGGCGACGCACTCAGGCAGACCGGCGCGTTCGATTTCGGCACGGCACTGTCGCGCGCGATTCCCTCGCTGAACTTCCCGATGTCGCCGGCTTCGGACCTCGAAGCGTTCCAGCGTCCTTTCCAGTTGCGCAGCATGCCGCCCGATGAAGTGCTGGTGCTGGTCGACGGCAAGCGCTGGCATCCTGGCGCGCTGGTGATGACGCTCGCCAACATCGGCGTGGGCTCGCAGGGCTACGACCTCAACACGATTCCGCTGTCTGCAGTCGACCACATCGAAGTGCTGCGCGACGGCGCATCGGCCCAGTACGGTTCCGACGCGATCGCGGGCGTCATCAACGTGATCCTGAAAAAAGGCGCGCAGGGCGGCAACGTCACCGCGACCGTCGGACAGTATGCCGCGGGCGATGGCAGGACGTGGCGTGGGGCCGGCAACTTCGGCGTATCGCTCGGCGACAAGGGCTGGATGCGGTTCAGTCTCGAGGATGGCAACCAGGATGAAACCAACCGTGCCGAGCCGGATGTCAGGCCCGGGCTTCCGCAGTACGGCACGCTGTTCCACACCGGCGTGGTGCCGTTCAGGGATTCCAACGCGTTGATCAACGGGCAGTACGACCTCACGCCCAACGTGCAGTTCTACGCGTACGGCCACTTCGGCCGGCGTGAGGGCACGCCGTACGACTTTTATCGTTACGGCCTGAATACGCCATATCCGAAAAGCCCATGGTTGGCCATCAGTCCTTTCCCGAACGGGTTTCTTCCGCACGAACGCGGCGTCTCGACCGACAGCGCGCTGGTCGCCGGATTGCGCGGCGTGCTCGACGGCTGGAATTGGGACGTCAGCGCGAATACCGGCGGCAATCGCGTTTCGTATGCGACGGAAAACACCACCAACTTCGCGATGCTGGCGGATTTCGGCACCAGCCCGACCGAGTTCCACGATGGCATCCTGCGCGCCAAGCAGCAGACGTTCGACGTCGACATTTCCAAGCCGCTGGACGTGAGCTGGCTTTCGCATCCGCTGAACGTCGCGTTCGGCACGCAATGGCTGCGGCAGAGCTACAGCGTCGCAGCGGGCGACCTCGGTTCCTACTACATCAGCACCACCCACAATGACGCGACCGGCGGCGCGCAGGGCTTCGCCGGCTGGTCGCCGTCGGATGCCATTTCGGTTGCGCGCCACAGCCTCGCCGAGTACGTGCAGCTCGAATCGAACCTCACCGACGCCTTCGACATGTCGTTGGCGGCACGCCATTCGAACTATTCGGATTTCGGCAGCAACACCTCGTACGCGCTTTCCGGCCGCTATCAATTTTCGCAGGCGTTCGCGATTCGCGGCACCGTATCGACGGGCTTCCGCGCGCCGACGCTGGGGCAGGAACACTACTTCGAAACCTCCTCGACCTCATTCGGCGCCGGCAACAATCTCGGCTTGCCGGAAGGCATCTACCTGCGCGGCATCGTGCCCTCGACCATGCCGCTTGCGCGCCTGCTGGGCGGTGAACCGCTGAAGCCGGAGAAGGCCAAGAACTACACCATCGGCGCGGTGTGGACGCCGAACAACGCCTTCACCGCCACCCTCGACCTGTACCAGGTCGTCGTCGATAACCGCATCGCGCTGTCCAGCACCATTCCGCTGACCACGCCCGAGGTGCTGGGCTACCTCGCGAGCCATGGCGTCACGGCCCCGGGCTACAGTGGTTTCAACTATTTCACCAACGCGGGCACGGTGCGCTCGCAGGGCATCGATATCGTCACCACTTACCGCGCCGACCTTGGCAATGCCGGGACGCTCAACACCACGATCAGCGCCGACTACCACAAGAACAAGGTCACCAAGGTCGAGCCGAATCCCGCAATCCTCGATTCGCTGGGCGTCAATTTCCAGCGCCTGAATCGCAACGCGATCAAGGGGCTGATGGCCGACGCCGCGCCGCGCAGCAAGCTGATCCTCGACGAGCGTTACGACGTCGGCAACTGGGAAGTCGGCGCCACGCTGACGCGCTATGGCAGCGTCACCAGTTACAGCTCGACCAGCTACCTCTTCGACCAGGTCTATTCGCCAGAGTGGACCCTTGATCTCAACACGAGTTACTTCCTGGACAAGTGGACGTTCACGCTGGGTGGCGACAACGTGCTGAACAACTATCCGGACAGGGTTCGCGAGGGCCAGAACACCAATGGCGTATTCCCGTATTCGCAGCTCTCGCCGTTCGGATTCAGCGGCGCGTACTTCTACGGCAAGGTCACGTATCGCTGGTAGGCGCGTTCGTTGTATGTTGGCGGGCCTGCGCTGCCGTGCGGGTTGCGGATAGGGAGGATTCGATGAAGCCGATTCGAGTGTTGTTCCCGTGCGTCGCGCTTGCCTTCGTGGCAACCGCGTTCGCATCCGGTGCGCCGGTCGAGGGTTTCCCGCCCGCATTGCAGCCGGCCGAGCTGGTGCTGCGCGATGCCACCATCGCGACGCTCGATCCGCTGCAACCGCAAGCGCAGGCGCTTGCGATCCGCGACGGCAAGATCCTGGCCGTGGGCGGCAATGAAGCGATCTCCCGTTACATCGGCAAACAGACCAGGGTGCTGGACCTGCACGGTGCGTTCGTGACCCCCGGTTTCATCGAGGGTCATGGCCATTTGCTGGATACCGGCGAATCGCTGATGCAGATCAACGTCGGCAAGGCGGCCAATTGGGACGGCGTGGTCGCGATGGTGAAAGCCGCGGTCGCCAAGGCCAGGCCCGGCGAGTGGATCGTGGGGTTCGGCTGGCTGGAGAGCAAATGGGATCGCCCGCCGCAGCCGAACCTGGATGGCCTGCCGCTGCCGGCAAGTTTGAATGCCGCATCGCCGAACAACCCGGTGTTGTTGAACACCGCGAGTTTCCACGGTCTGTACGCCAACGCGCTGGCGCTGAAGCTTGCGGGCATCAACGACAACACGCCGGACCCGGTGGGCGGCACCATCGTGCGCGATGCGCACGGCCATGCGATTGGCATGCTGAAGGACACCGCGGCGGACCCGGTGTATGCCGCGTATCGGAAATACCTCAAGGGATTGCCGCCGGCCGAACAAGCGGCGCGCCGCGAGAAGGCGCTGCAGCTTGCGGTGCAGAACGAGGTCAGCAAGGGCATCACCAGTTTCGTTGACCAGGGCGAGGATTTCGAGACCATCGACTGGCTGAAGCAGCAGGTTGCGAAAGGCGTTGCGGACGGAAGCTTCCCGCTGCGGCTGTACGTCAACGTCGGCGTGCTGGATGTCGCGAGCCTCGACAAGAACCTCGCGAAGTACAAGACCATCGGTTACGCCGACAATCATTTCACCGTGCGCGGCGTGGGCGAGGATGTTTCCGACGGTGCGCTGGGCACGCGCAGCGCGTGGTTCCTGAAGCCCTACAGCGATGCGCCGAACATCACCGGCAAGAACGTCACGCCGATGAGCGACCTCGCGCAGATCGCGCGCATCGCCGCGCGCGACGGTTTCCAGGTTTCGATCCATGCGATCGGCGACCGCGCCAACCGCGAAGTGCTGGACATGTACCAGAAGATCTTCGAGGAAGACCCGGCCGTGCATGCATTGCGCTGGCGCATCGAGCACGCGCAGCATTTGAATCCCGCCGACATCCCGCGCCTTGCAGAGATGGGCGTGATCGCGTCGATGCAGTCCATCCATACCTGTTCCGACGCGCCGATGGTGGTGCCGCGGCTCGGCGAGCAGCGCGCGAAAGAGGGTGCGTACGTCTGGAAAAAGCTGATCGACAGCGGCGCGATCGTGCTGGACGGCACCGACACGCCGGTCGAAGACACCAATCCGATCCCGGTGTTCTATTGCGGCGTCACCCGCGCCTACGACCACGGCAACAAGACGTTCTTCCCGGCCGAGGCCAAGACGCCGGTGCAGGAACTGAAGTCCTACACCTGGAACAACGCCTATGCGATGTTCCAGGAGCACGAACTGGGTTCGCTCAGCCCCGGCAAGCTGGCCGACATCGACGTGTTTTCCGGCGACCTGTTGACGCTGCCGTCAAACGACATCCTGCGTACGCGGGTGCTGTACACCATCATCGGCGGCAAGGTCGTGTACACACGGCCGGGTGCTTCGAGGTGGCGCAAGGGCCAGCAGTTCGACGCGATGCCCGAATTCGATCACGCCGAGTGACGACGATCCCATGCATGTGCTGGTTCTGGGTGGCGGTGTCATTGGCGTAAGCAGCGCCTGGTATCTGTCGCGTGCGGGCTTCGAAGTGACGGTGGTGGATCGTGAACCCGGCCCGGCGCTGGAAACCAGCTTCGCCAACGCCGGGCAAATCTCGCCCGGCTACGCGGCGCCGTGGGCAGCGCCCGGCGTGCCGCTGAAGGCGCTGAAGTGGTTGTTTTCACGCAATGCGGCATTGGTGATCAAGCCGGGACTCGATCCGCGCCAGTACATCTGGCTGCTGCAGATGTTGCGCAACTGCACGGCCAAACGCTACGCGATCAACAAGGCGCGCATGTTGCGGTTGGCGCGCTACAGCGCGGGATGCCTCAACGAACTCGCAGACGAACTCGGCATCGATTACGAGGGCCGCAAGCTCGGCACGCTGCAACTGTTCCGCACGCAGGCACAACTGGATGCCGCGGGCAGCGACATCGCGGTGCTCGAGCAATACGGCGTGCCCTTCGAACTGCTCGATCGCATCGGCATCGTGAAGGTCGAACCCGCGCTGGCTGAAGTCGCCGACCAGTTCACCGGCGCGCTGCGTTTGCCCGAGGACCAGACCGGCGATTGCGCGCTGTTCACGCGCCTGCTGGCCGAACGTGCGAAAGCGGCGGGCGTGGAATTTCGTTTCGGCGCGACGGTGGAGGCGCTCGAAACGTCCGGCGAACGCGTCATTCGTGCGCGCATCAATGGGGACGTCGTGCGCGCCGACAAATACGTACTGGCATTGGGCAGCTACACGCCGCGGCTGCTGGCGCCGCTGGGCATCGATCTTCCCGTCTATCCGCTCAAGGGCTATTCGTTGACCGTGCCTATCAGCAATGCGGCGATGGCGCCCGTGTCCACGGTGCTCGACGAAACGTACAAGGTCGCGGTGACGCGCTTTGCTCAGCGCATCCGCGTCGGCGGCACCGCGGGTGTATGCGGCTTCGATTTGTCGAAATCCGCGCGACGCCGCGTGATGCTGGAAAAGGTCGTCGCCGGTCTGTACCCGCAAGGCGGCGACGTGAAGCAGGGTGAATTCTGGGCGGGCTTGCGGCCGGCAACGCCGGATGGCACGCCCGTTGTCGGCGGCACGCGTTTCAGGAATCTTTGGCTCAACACCGGCCACGGTACGCTGGGCTGGACGATGGCGTGCGGGTCGGGGCGTTATCTCGCCGACCTGATGGCGGGCGTGATGCCGCACATCAGCAGCGAGGGTCTGGATATTTCGAGATATCGGTGGCGTCGCGGGCAAACACCCCTGGGCAGGCACGACGCCACCAGTGGTTTTGCGGTTTCGGGATGACCACGTAGCGCGCACCATTCACGACGGGAGGGCCGCCATGCCGCCAACGACGATACAAGCCGCCGGTGACGACCACCGCCTGAAGCGCCACATCGGCACCGTCGGGCTGCTGTTCACCGCAATCGGGTCCATCATCGGTTCCGGCTGGTTGTTCGGCGCGATGAATGCCGCGCAGCAGGCTGGCCCGGCGTCGATCCTCTCGTGGCTGGTGGGCGCGGTGATGATCCTTTTCATCGGCCTCACCTACGCGGAACTCGGCACGATGTTTCCGGTGTCCGGCGGGGTGGTGCGGTTCCCGCAGTTCGCGTTTGGATCGTTCGCGAGTTACATCTCGGGCTGGATCACCTGGATCGCGACCGTGGCGGTCGCGCCGCTGGAGGTGCTGGCGGTGCTGCAGTACGCGGCCAACTACATTCCATGGCTGCAGACCCTGAAGGATGGGTCGCCGGTGCTGACCACGCCGGGCCTCGGTGTTGCCTGTGCGCTTCTGCTGTGTTTCGTTTTCATCAACATGCTGGGCGTGCGCTGGTTCGCGCGCATCAACAACACGCTGGTGGTGTGGAAGGTCGGGATCATCATCATCGCGATCGTGGCGTTCTTCGCGGTGCAATTCCATCCCGGGCATTTCTTCCAGCCGCAGTACGGCGGCTTCATGCCGATGGGCTGGCACGGCGTGTTTTCGGCGGTGGCCACCGCGGGCGTGGTGTTCTCTTACCTCGGTTTCCGGCAGGGCGTGGAACTTGCGGGCGAGACGAGCAACCCGCAACGCAACGTGCCGATCGCGATCCTGGGTTCACTGGCGTTGTGCACGATCATCTATGTCGGCTTGCAGGTCGCCTTCATCGCGGCGCTGCCGGAATCGGCGCTGGCGCATGGCTGGGCCAACATCGGCACCACGTTCATTGCCGGCCTCGGCGAGCATTCGATGGCATTCGGTCCGCTGGCGGCCCTGGCGACGGCGCTCGGGCTCACCTGGCTCGCGATCCTGCTCTACGTCGATGCGTTCGTGTCGCCGTCGGACACGGGCCTGATCTACACCATCCTGTCGGCGCGGCTCACCTACGCGATGGGCCGCAACGGCAACGCCCCGAAAGCCCTGTCGCACGTCAACGACAAGGGTGTGCCGTGGGTCAGCGTGGTGCTGGCTTTCTTCGTGGGGCTGTTGTTCTTCCTGCCGTTTCCGGGGTGGCAGAAACTCGTGGGCTTCCACACCTCCGCGATGGTGATGTCGTTCGGTTCCGGACCATTGACGATGATGGCGCTGCGCCGCGAGCTGCCGGACTACAAACGTCCGTTCCGGCTGGGCGGCGGCTGGATCATTCCGTATCTGGCATTCCTGTCGTCCAACCTGATCGTGTTCTGGTCGGGCTGGGACGTGGTCTGGAAACTGATGCTGGCGGTGCTGGTCGGACTCGCATTGCTGGCGATCCACGAAACCGGCTGGGGCAAACACACCCCCAAGCTGGACATGCGTGCGGGCTTCTGGATGTTGCCGTGGCTCGGTGGCGTCACGCTGATCAGTTGGTTGGGCCGCTATCCCTCCGTCGACAAGCACGCCGGCAATCTCGGCTACCTGGACATGGTGTCGGGATTGGTCGTGATCGTGATCTTCTCGGCGGCGATCATGGCGCTGGCGCACGCGCTGCGCCTGCGCGGCGAGCGGGTCACGGAACAACTGGAAGGGCGGCCCGAGGTACCGCACGACGGCGAGATGGAGTTGGAACACCCGCGATTCGGTGGGTCGCCGCGATGACAGGTCTGGGAGAGCTTGCCGTTACCGCGCCCGTCGCAGGCCGTCCGCCGCTGCAAAGGATGGACGGCCAAAGCCCGGCGCTGCCCGAACCGGCCCTTCGCAAGCAGTTGGAATTGGTGGAGCGGATGGGGATCGAACCCACGACCTTCGCATTGCGAACGCGACGCTCTCCCAGCTGAGCTACCGCCCCACGTTTGGATTTTCAGGGGCGCCTGCAGGGATTCCGGCGGCGCCACCGCGCCGGCGCATTGCACGCCAGCGAGCCGCGTATGGTAGCCGGTATGCGGCCGCGCGCCAAGCTCTTCGAGGCGCGGTTCAGCCCGGCAGCAACGGCGTCAGTTCGGTTTCCAGTACCGACGCGCGCCAACCTTGGAGGCCCCGCGGCCAGGCGCGGGTGACCGCGAATTCCTCGATCAGGCGGCGCGGGCACAGCAGGCCCGCGGGCAGGGCGAGTTTTTCGGCGGCGGCTTGCACCACGGTCCGCATCGCGTCGATGGCGCGTTTCGTTTCGCCCTTTGGCGCCGGAGGGATGGGCTGCAAGGCTTCAAGTTCCTCCGGCGTGGAGGTCGCTTGAAGCAGCGCCAGCAGTTCCGCGCGTTGCGGGCCTCGCAGGGCGCGCAGCCCCTTCACGCGGTCGAACAGGGCCTGTGCCGTTGCCGGGGGTTGCTGCGCGAGCGACAGCGCGTGGGGGTCGTCCAGGATCCACGGGCGTGGACGATCAAGCTTGCGCGCGGCAATGTCACGCCACAGCAACACGCGCTTCAGGCGCAGCTGGGCGTCGGGGTGCCAATCCGCCGCGCCCGGAAACCCGCGCTGCGGTTGCGGATCGATTTCGGTCTGATGGCGGCGCGCGCGTTGCACCATGCGCGCGCAATCCTCCGCGTGCCAGGCATCGCGCCCGTGTCGTTTCAGATCCGCCGTCAGTGTTTCGTGCACTTCAGCCAAATGCACGACATCCTGTTCCGCGTAATCGAGTTGGCTGCTCGTCAGCGGACGCTGCAGCCAGTCCGAGCGCGTCTCGTCCTTGGGTATCGCGATACCCAGCACGGCGGCCACCAACTTCTGATAGCTGAGGCCCGCGCCCATCCCGCACAGCGCTGCGGCGATCTGGGTGTCGAACAGCTGGAGCGGCGTGTCGCCCAGCAGCGGCATCAGGGCCTCCAGGTCCTCGCTGGCGCTGTGCATCACGCATGCACGGTCGGCGACAAGCGCACGCACGTCCGCGCCAGCGTCGTACGCCAGCGGGTCGAGCAACCAGCATTCGCTGGCATGCGCGGCTTGCACCAATGCCAGCTGAGGATGGAAGGTGTTGCGGCGCATGAACTCGGTATCGAGTCCAATCGGTGCGCGATCCGCCAGCGCAGGTAGCCGGCTCGCCTGATCGATCCATGCGGCGCTCATTGTGCGCGACCGCCAACTGATTGGTGTTCCATTGCAATGAGGTTTGCTATCGTGAACCACACACGATAGCAGCCAGTCGTCGCCGCCGCATGCCGAAGCCGCAAACCCTTACCCGACAACACGCGATCGGCGGCGCGATCGGCGTGATATTGCTGGCGTTCGCGCTGGTGTATCGCTTTTTCCCGCAGGCGCTGAAGGTCGAGCCGGCGATGTTGCGCTCGCACACCGCGGTGGTTTCCAGCGCGCCCACCAGGACAGGTACGACGCTGCGCAAACTGACGTCAGCGGAATCCGAACTCGATGCGGGACCGCCCATTTCGCTGGCGCCGTCGGCGGTGATCGCGGCGCGTGCCCGCGAGGGGGCCTTTGGCAGCCATGGCGGCAAGGGCAAGGTGGCAGAGTTGTTGAGCGAGGCCGGCAAAGCCGCGCGCGCCGGCAACCTGACCGGGCCCGACAAGGGCAGTGCCTTGGCGCTGGTGCTGCAAGCAGCCAAGCAGGCACCGGACGATCCGCACGTCAAGTCTGCGATCTCGCTGCTGCACGCGCGTCTGATCGCGAACGCGCAGCAGTCTCTCGCCACCGGCGATGCCGACGCCGCGCAAACGAATCTGGACGCCCTCAAACAATTGCCAGGTTCGCAGGACGATGTGGCATCGCTGGCCGTACGCATCGAGGCCGCGGCCAAGGTGCAGCCGTTGCTGGAGCATGCCAGCGAACTGGTGCAGAAGGGCAAGCTGGAGGGCCAGGGCGAAGACACCGCGCTTGCGGTTTATCGCAAGATATTGTCGCTTGATCCCGAGAACGTGGTGGCGAGACAGGGTCTGCAGCGCGTGCAGCAGGCGACGCTTGACCGCGCGTTGAGCGCCGCCGCGCAAAACGACGATGCCAAGGCCGACGCGGTGCTTGCAGAGGCGTCGATGATCCTGCCGTCCTCACCGGCGCTGTCCGATACCCGCACGCGCATCGCCGCGATGCGCGGTGGTCGGGCCGATAACCTGATGGCGCAAGCGGAATCCGCGCTGGATGCCGGCAATCTCGATCTCGCGCAGCGCATCGCCGGCCAGGCCGCCACGCTGGGCGCGTCAACCGGTGCGTTCATGGCGAAGGTGGAGAACGCCCGCGAGTATGCCAATTACCACCCGGGGCAGGTGTTCTCCGATCATTTCCTGGACATCGTCGGACAGGCGCCCGCGATGGTAGTGATTCCACGCGGCGCCTTCCTGATGGGCGAGCCGCAACGCAGTCGCGCGCAGGGTGGCGCCGAGCAGCCACAACACGCTGTGACGATCAGCAAGGGTTTTGCGATGGGACGCGCGGAAGTCACCGTCGCGGAGTTCCGCGCGTTCGTGCGCCAATCCGGTTACGTGCCGGACTCCAACCGGCTGGGCGGAGCGTCCGTGTACGACGAAGCGAACGGGCGCATGCAGTTACGCTCGGGCGTGGATTGGCAGGACGACTATGCCGGCCAGCGCGCGCAGAGCAACGATCCGGTCGTCAACGTGTCGTGGGACGATGCGCACGCCTATGCCCAGTGGCTGTCCAAGCGCACCGGCAAGCATTACCGCCTGCCTACCGAAGCCGAGTACGAATATGCCGAGCGTGCCGGCACCACCACGCCGTACTGGTGGGGTGACGGTACGCCCACGCAGACAGTCGAAAATCTCACCGGCAGCGGTGATCGCTCGCCCGCGCATCGGAGCTGGGCCAATGCGTTCAGGAATTACACTGACAATTACTGGGGGCCGGCGCCAGTGATGAGCTTCCTGCCCAATGCGTTCGGTTTGTACGACATCAGCGGCAACGTGTCCGAATGGGTCGCCGACTGCTGGCACGAGAATTATGTGCGCGCGCCGACCGACGGCAGTGCCTGGGTGAATCCCGGTTGTGCCGAACGCGTGATTCGGGGCGGTTCATGGGGCAGCGCGCCCGACCAGGACCGCTCCTCGTTTCGCTTGGGCGCCGCATCCGACTCACGCAGCGGGCGTGTGGGATTCCGGGTGGTTCGGGACCTGTAGCGAAGCTTCGTCTCAGCCGCACACAGAAAGCGCGTGGCGCAACGACGGCAGGTAACCCGCGCCGAACAGGTTCACGTGGTTCAACAGATGGTAAAGGTTGTACAGCGGCGCCCGTTCGCGCCAGTCGCGGCGCAAACTTACGTGTGCTGCGTAGGCGTCGAAGAATTCACGCGGCGGCGAACCGAACAACGTCAGCATCGCCATCTCGGCCTCGGCCCAACCGTAGTGCACCGCGGCGGCATCGATCAGCGCCGGTTCGCCGTTCGCGCACACGTGCAGGTTGCCCGACCACAGGTCACCGTGCAGCAACACCGCGGGCATTTCGGGCACGCGTTCGCGCAGGTGCGTGCACAGGGAGTCGAAGACCTTCGTGTCGCGAGCTTCGATCAATCCGCCGTCGCACGCGCGACGCATCTGCGGCAGCAGGCGGCGTTCTGCGAAGAACCGCCAACCATCGTCGTCGGGTGTGTTGTCCTGTGGCGAGTCGCCGCAATATCCCGCGTGCGTGAAACCGAACCGCGCAACGGTGACGGCGTGTTGCCTGGCCAGTCCCGCGCCTGCGCGTTGCCAGTAGTCGGCCGCCGGCCGCGCATGGCCCAGGTCTTCGAGCACGATGCGCTCGGCGTCGACGTCGAACACTTCAGGTATGCGTAGTGCATGGGCGTTGCGCAATGCCTCGAGACCGCGCGCCTCGGCCTCGAAAAAATCGGAGGGCACGTCGTGCCGCTGCTTGACGACGATGCGGGTTCCGTCGGGCAGGGTCGTGCGATGCATGCTGCTTGCTTCAGTCGCGGACCCGCCGCGTCCACGATCGCGTCAGATCACGGCCGACGTGGACCGCTGGTGC